>JAVKEP010000045.1:0-15474 GCA_040221375.1 Cryomorphaceae bacterium | reverse complement strand
CATGAAACCTCAAGATACCGTCAACGATGAACGTTCATACTTCAAGGAAGAGGTGCTTCGATTGCGGATGATCTTGGATAAAATCAAGGAAGCACCTGCAAGTTTCGTCTTGTTCGACGAAATATTACGGGGTACCAATTCAGAAGATAAGCGGAACGGTACACGGGCATTTTTAATGGGGTTGGTGGAGAAAAAAGTGAGGGGAGTCATCGCGACGCACGACATCGAGATTGCCGAAGTTTCTCAGGAATCACCTGGTTTATTTTCGACATATTTTTTCGAGTCCACCTTCCATGAGGGTGAGCTTCGCTTCGATTATGTTTTGCGTCAAGGAGTTTGTAGAACACCCAATGCCATCCAGTTATTGAAAAGCCATGGAATTATTTGAGCAGGCTTTTTACATGTAAGTACATCAATTTGAATCAAAAACGATATTTTCGACTGCAATCTATGATTCAGAAATCCAGCTTAGTATACGTAGGAGCCGCAGTGCTGTTGGCCATTTTGATGCTTGAGGCCTGCGTTCACGAGCCATTTATAAAGCGAGTGAAAGGCGAATGTGATCCCGATACAGTTTATTTTCAAAGAGACATTCAGCCTATTCTGAACACTTATTGCGCTACCGGTTGCCACGACGAAGCCACTGCCCAAAAGGGCGTAGTGCTTACATCTTACGAGCGACTAATGGCGACTACCGAAACGGAGGCAGGTGACCCAGAAGAATCCGAGATTTACGAGCTCATCACAGATACTGACCCTGAGGACCGAATGCCGTACGGTCAAGCTCCGCTTTCACCAGAGAACATTGCCTTGATCAGAAAATGGATCGAACAAGGATCATTGAACAACACGTGCGATTTCGATACGGTGTCTAATGATTGTGCGGGGACAGGAATATCATACGGAGATGATGTTGTTCCCATCCTACAAGGAAATGGTTGCGTTGGCTGTCATTCTGGAGGAAGTGTGATATTGAATAATTATGATGGTGTTATGGCAGTTGTAACGAGTGGCCAACTGATGGGGGCAATCACGCATGACTCTAGCTACCAAGCCATGCCACAAGGAGGATCAAAATTGGATTCGTGTACCATTCAAACCATCGAGACCTGGATTGCTGAGGGCTCATTGAACAACTGAAGAAACTGATGATGACCGTTCCATCCATTCGAAATTTATTGATGCTGGCCCTGATAGGGGTGCTGCTTCAGTCTTGTTACAAAGACAATGGAGAAGACCTTTACGGCCTTGACGGTCAATGTGCTGAACCGACGTCTCAGACCTACTACTTTTCAGAGGACGTACAGCCTGTCTTTGAAACCAACTGCGCCATTAGCGGTTGCCACGCCGCCGGAAATGGGGGTGGACGCGTGGCACTGATCGGTCATGAAAAAGTATCTTCAGCCATTGATAACAACGATTTACGTCGACGCGTAGCCGAGGGATCCATGCCGCCATCTGGTGATCTGGCCCCATGCGACAAACAAGCTATTCTCTCTTGGATTGACCAGAACTACCCAAATAACTAGAACCCATGAAAAGTTTTCTCTACCTCGCCCTTGGAATCGTCTTGCTATCCTCTTGCGGACATAGCGAAACCGCCGATCAAGAAGCTGCCTTTACTCTGACCGTGGATGAGGCGGTGAATGCTTTTTTGGATGATGAGGCGGCAGCCAATCAAAAGTATAACGACTTAATCATACAAGTCAGTGGTCCGGTCATGGAGCTCAACAAAGAGAATGGCATGATCACTGGAGTAAAACTATCAAACGACGATTTCAACATTGTGAATTGTACCTTTCAAAATCCAATGGAGTCAGGAAGCCTTGAAGCCGAATCTGTAACCATAAAGGGCGTGTGCTCTGGGTTCAATGGTGATGCAACGTCCATGCTTCCTGGAGGCACGGTTGAATTGAAGCGAGCCACCATCGTTAAATAATTTAATAAAACACTTAAGACATGAAAAAAGGAATCATCATCGCGTTACTCGCTCTAGGAGTTGCTCAAGTAACCACAGCCCAAAACCGTTATTTTTCTCGTGACGGCCACGTAGAGTTCTTTTCGCAAACACCGATTGAAGACATCGAAGCGAAAAACGAAAAGATGACGGCAGTAGTAGATTTTGAAGATGGAAAGTTCGAATTTGCTGTATTGATCAAGTCATTTGAATTTGAAAAGGCGTTGATGGAAGAGCATTTCAACGAGAATTATATGGAATCGAACAAGTTTCCAAAAGCCACCTTCGTAGGCCAAATCGAAGATTTTGTTGGAATTCGCAATTCTAATTTTCCTCCTGGCGTTGAAATGGCTGCGCACGGAAAATTGACCATACACGGCGTCACGCAAGATGTGATTTTGCCAGCTACCGTTACGCCCGATGGCACGAATTACAAATTGAAATCTAGCTTCAAAGTACAGCCGAGCGACTACGGAATCGAAATTCCAAATACGGTCAGAGACAACATCGCAAAAGAGATCACGGTGACGGTTTCAGCGTTGGTTGTTCCCTTGAAAAAGTAATCCATGCGACACCTACTTGCCCTCTCAGTTCTGCTGCTCAGTTTTTCCTTGCTTCAGGCACAAGAAGGCAGTATGTTGGACCTTTTGCCAGACGATGAGCCTACGGTGGACTATGCAACCGCGGGTTTCAAAACCACGCGCATTATCAACGGGCACTCGTTTGAACTGAACAGCCACGGCGTGCTGGATTTTAAAATTTCACATCGCTTTGGACGCTTGAATACAGGGGCGTACGAACTGTTTGGGCTGGACGCAGCATCCATCCGCATAGGACTAGATTATGGCGTTACGCCTTGGTTGAATGTGGGTGTCGGTAGAAGTAGTTTTTTAAAGACCTATGACGGCTTTGTAAAAGCTAAGATTCTTCGTCAACAAAGCGGAAAAAAGAACGTGCCGATTACGGCCCTTGTAGTTTCTGACATGGCTGTAGTTTCTCAACGGAATACAAACATGTCGATCGATCCATACTTGTTTACGCATCGATTAAACTTTACCCACCAACTCATTGTAGGTAGAAAATTCAACGATGCCATTTCGCTTCAACTCATGCCGACTGTGGTGCATCGAAATTTTGTGTTGACAGCAGCAGAGGCTAATACCGTGATGGTCCTCGGGGTGGGAGGAAGGGTGAAGCTCAACAAGCGCATTGCCCTCAACGTTGAATATTATTACGTCCTTCCCGATCAGCTCGCTTCCGGATTCAAGAATTCACTTTCTGTCGGATTTGACATTGAAACCGGTGGTCACGTTTTCCAGCTGCATTTCACCAACTCTACAGCGATGGTAGAAAACGCGTTCATGACGCAAACAACCGGTGATTGGCTCAAAGGTGATATCCATTTTGGCTTCAACGTAAGTCGGGTGTTTACGGTTTATCGGCCAAGGAACTAGGCCCCTGATATCTCTCACTTTTAAGTGGGAGTCCTGTCATTTTTCTTAGTCAACATTTAACCTTCTTTCGGGTTCTCCATTCGGCTGATCTGGCCGGGTCGGCAACCCAAAAACTGATGAGCGAACCTGTACTTACCGAAAGCGTTCGGCAAAGGAAACGAGCAGAATTCATTAGGCATTTACTCAACGATGTTCGAGCCCTCGAATACATGTTGGATAAGAACCTGATCGAAGCAGACACGGTTCGAATAGGGGCAGAACAAGAGTTTTGCTTAGTCAATGCAAACTGGAGACCATCTCTTCAAAGCGCTGAAATACTTGAGGGTTTGGCCGACGAGCATTTTACTACAGAGCTCGCGAGATACAACATCGAACTGAACTTGGATCCTTTGATTCTTGCTGACAGATGTTTCAGTCAAGTGGAGGCGTCTTTGAATGGGTATTTGAATAAGGCCGACTCTATCGCAGCTAAGTTGAACGACAAGGTAGTATTAACGGGTATCTTGCCGACCATTTCAAAGAGTGAGCTGGGGTTAGAATACATGACACCCAATCCCAGATACTTGGCACTTAACGAGGTAATTTGCAATGCAAGGGGTGCTGAGTTTGAGCTGCACATCAAAGGTATCGATGAGCTTTCTGTAAGGCATCCTTCGGTATTGTTTGAAGCGTGCAACACCAGTTTTCAAATGCACCTTCAAATCCCTCCTGACGACTTTATACCGAGCTATAATTGGGCCCAAGCCATTTCTGGTCCAACGCTTGGAATCTGTGCAAACTCTCCATTATTACTAGGCAGAGAACTTTGGAGTGAGACGCGAATCGCCTTGTTCCAGCAAAGTATCGACACGAGGGTGACCACATTTGCTGTCAAGGATCAGATACCTCGCGTGAATTTCGGTCATCAATGGGAAGATGGAAGCGTTGTAGACATTTTTAAGAATTCGATAGCGAAATTTAAAGTGATCATGTCGCGTGAAATCGAGCATGATGCATTGGTTGATGTTGAGAATGGCCTTATCCCTAAGCTTCAAGCCTTGAGCTTGCATAACAGCACGGTATATCGATGGAATCGTCCTTGCTATGGAATCACCGATGGAAAACCACACCTAAGGATTGAGAATAGATACCTACCAGCCGGACCTACCACCATGGATGAAGTTGCCAATTTTGCCTTCTGGGTGGGGATGATGAAAGGAAGACCGGCAGCGTACGATGATATGAACAAAGTCATGGAGTTTAGAGATGCAAAATCAAACTTTATCAAGGCATCTCGTACAGGAAAAGAAAGTGTAATGAGATGGAAGGGAGAACAGCTGTCTGTGCGTGACTTGGTCATTCAACAACTGATTCCTATTGCTCGAAAAGGATTGCAATCTGTTGGAATCAGCGCAGATGATATAAGCCGGTATTTGGGTATAATCGAACACAGGGCAAATGGCAAGACAGGGGCTCAGTGGATCATTGAAAACTATCGCACCCTTCGAAAAAACATGAAGCGTGACGATGCTTTGTTAGCATTGACCAAGGCGATTCACACCAACCAGAGAAGTGACATGGCTGTCTCAAAGTGGTTGTCCGTTGATGCCGACGTAAACACCCATGACGCGGCATTTACTGTAGAGCATGTAATGAGTACAGACCTATTCTCCGTGAACGAAAATGATTCAGCTGAGCTTGCGATCAATGTAATGGATTGGAATGAAGTGCATCATATTCCCGTTGAGGATGATCAATCAAGGCTCGTAGGTATTCTAACCTCGACTCACTTGAACCGATTTAAATTGAGGGGTGGTAGAGTAGATGATGCCTTAGTGAAAGATGTGATGATCAGAAGTGTAATTACAGCGCAAATTGATACAGAAATTCAAGAGGCCATTCGGATAATGAAAAAACATGAGATAGGCAGTCTGCCTGTGGTGCACGAAAATCATTTGCTCGGAATCGTTACCATCGAGGATGTAAAGGCGTTTGACAGGGAATAGGATGAGTGATGAACTTGTTTTTGAGGCCGTGAGATTTGAGCGAAGCATATTTTCTATTCATGGCGATCACGCTGGCCCTTCGCTCGTATTCATTGCAGGAATGCATGGGAATGAGGCATCTGGGGTGGAGGCTTTGAAAGAGCTAGGAGAGGAACTCTCCGCTCTCAGGCCTCACCTACATGGAGCAATTCATGCAATAAGCGGCAACCTCGGTGCTTTGAATGCATCCAAACGCTTCCTCCATTCTGATTTGAATCGCATTTGGTCATCAACGCGTGTAAAAGAAATAAGAGATGGTACCTTCCTTCCTGTGGTACCCGAAGAAAGAGAACAAGTCGAATTGCTAAGACTGATCGACACAATCATTGCTGAGGAAGGAGGGCCTTACTATTTCATGGACTTGCACTCAACGTCAAGTGAGACCATCCCATTCATTGTGATGAATGACAGCTTGTTGAATCGCAACTTTACTCAAAACTATCCTTTACCTATCGTACTTGGAATTGAGGAATACTTAGAAGGGCCGTTGCTCAGTTATATCAACGAATTGGGTTATGTAGCCTTTGGTTTTGAAGCTGGACAACACGATGCTCCCAATGCCGTCATCTACCAAAAGGCCTTTGCTCGATTGACGATTGGCCTCTGTGGATCATTTGCTCCTCGTGTATTTTCCGCGGAAACTGCTCATGAAGTATTGTTGAAAGCATCCGAAGGAGTCGGAAGTTTTTATGAAATATTTTATCGCTATCAGATTAAAGAGAATGAATCCTTTTCGATGCATCCGGGTTACTTGAATTTTCAACGCATTTCTGTTGGTCAGCGACTAGCAATGAGCGATGGAAAACCAATCTATGCAACCATAAATGCGAGGGTGTTCATGCCATTGTATCAGTCGCAAGGCGAGGAAGGCTTCTTTGCAATTCGATCAGTACCGGTGCTCTTCCTACGACTTTCTGCCTTTCTTAGAACGCTCAAGGTTGACCGAATACTCGCCTTACTTCCTGGTGTGAAGTGGACTTCTGAGTCAAGGGATTCGTTGCTGGTTAACCGTAAGATTGCACGGTTTTTTACGAAGCAATTTTTTCACCTATTGGGTTATCGCAGCAGGCTCCGAGACAAGGACTATTACATTATGAAAAGCAGAGAAGCTGCATCAAAAAGAAAAGTTTATAAACGCGCACCTTGGGCCAGTTCAATGCCCTCAACAGGAGCCAGAAGCATATAAGCGACTATTCTCGGTTTCTTGTCTACTCAGCTGAATGGCCTTCCAAAGGCCATCGCTTCGTAAATAATGATCTATGAATCGCGGCAGAAGCCGGGCACGCGTATCATGCTTGGTTAACGCTTTCACTTGCCAATTGAAGCTACGAGGTTTACCGCTCAAAGAAAGGAGCACCAGCCGCTTTTAGTTTGCTGCTCAATTCCTCTGCCTTTTTCTCGATGGTCGCGACTTGTGGCAAGATGGCCGTAAATTCTTCCTTTGCCGCCTCCAAGCTGCGTTTTTCGCTTTGCGTAGGAGCCTCGGTGTGTGCCTTGATATTGTACGCGATCCCTTCCACTCGGTCGATCATTCCTGGATAGGCCTCCATTTCTCGGCTCGAGCGGCTTCGGTCACCCCAAAAGGCGTATTCAACCGCAATAATCTCTTTACGCAGCGCGTCCATAGTCCCAATCCATTCGGGATTGGCCTGAGGTGTTTTCATGATCGCTTCTTGCATGAATGAAAGCCGATTTTTCAACTCCTTGACTTCCTCGGCTTTCGATCGCATGGACCTGCGTATTTCGTTGACCTCGGCAATGAATTTTTCGAGTGAAACGCGGTCAGGGGGTGAAATCTGGTCGTGGTGGAGGGCCTTGACCTCAAAGGGCTCTGGCCCCGCAATCTGTGATACAATTCCGTCATGGACGAGATGGATGGACACGGTATAGTTTCCAGGTAATGCCAGAGGACCGTAATCGGGAGATCCGTACCGACCGCCATCACTTTCTTTGAGCCGAACCGGACTGGTCGCTTCCATCCTAAAATCCCATACGCTTTGATTGATTCCTTTTTCAAATTTTTCTTCCTTGTACCTTGAAATGACCGATCCTGCGTCGTCCTTTATCTCGAATACTAGGAATGGCTTTTCTTCCAAGTCTTCGGCGCGTAATGCGTCTATACCTGGATAAGAAATGGCGCCACCTTCTTTTCGCTGCTTCTTTTCTTTTGCCCTGCGCTGTTCCGTTTTGGTCATGGCTTTGCTTCCGATGAAAAAACGGAACACTGCGCCAACAGGCGGATTCGGCGTGGTATGGAATGACTCTCCCTGTGAGGCATTTCCTTTGGTCCCGAGCGGATTGGATTCGATGAATGACAAGGCGTCTTTGATCGGGAAGATTAGTGCGTCTTTTCCTGTGGTGTCACCAAGTGAACGCAAGGGAGAATAGTCATCCAGCACATAAAACCCACGGCCAAATGAAGCGAGCACCAGGTCATTTTCCCTGCGTTGAATTTCGAGGTCGCGGATTCCGATGGTCGGGAGTCCGCCGCCAATTTTTATCCATTTTTTCCCTGCATCCCGTGAGAAATAAACGCCAAATTCGGTTCCTGCAAACAACAATTCTTTCATTTCATGGTCTTGTCCTAGCGTATAGACAGAGCCCCTTTGAGGAAGATCTCCAGCGATGGAAGACCATGTTTTTCCTTTGTCGCTGCTCATGAGAATATAAGGTTTGAAGTCGCCATTCTTGTGGTTGTTAAAGGCGGCATACACCTTATTGGCATCGTGCAGATCGCACATGATTTCGTTGACATAGGTTCCGCTAGGAACGCCAGTGAACGTTGACATTTTCGTCCAGGATTGTCCGTTGTCTTCGGTTCGGTGGATGACGCCATCATCGGACCCTACAAAGAGCAGCCCTTCCTGAACAGAGGATTCATCCATGGCCACAAGATTTCCGTAAATAGAAGTGCTTTTGTGGAGCGCTACGGCATCTGGACCCCAAGTCGTTTCCATCACCTTGAGCTTATTGCGATCGATCTTTTGAGAAAGGTCATCGGAAATCACCTCCCAACTGTTTCCTCGATCATCGCTTCTAAAGACCTTATTGGCTGCAAAGTAGAGTCGTTTGTGATTGTGTGGGCTGATCAAAAGTGGTGCATCCCAATTCCATCGATACGGGTCTTCCCCCTTGCGTTCGATCGGTTTAATGTTCACGCGTTCGCCAGTCTTTCTGTTATAGCGTACCAACCAGCCGTATTGGGCTTGGCTGTACACGACATCTGGGTCAGTTGGGTCTACAGCGGGTTCAAATCCATCTCCACCCCGCGTGACTCGCCAATCAAAATTGCTGATTCCGTGCACGTTTGTCGTACGAGATGGTCCACCCAATGTATTGTTGTCTTGGGTGCCACCGTATACATTGTAAAAAGGCTCATCATAATCGACGGCTACGCGGTAAAACTGGGTCAAGTTTAAGTTGGTAAAGAACTTCCAATTCTCAGCTCCATCCCACGTTTCGTACAATCCACCGTCGCAACCGACCAACCAGTGGTCGGTGTTCGTGGGGTCGACCCACATGGCATGGTTGTCGACGTGTTTGCTTTTTTCACCGGTTTGTTTGAAGCTTTTTCCTCCGTCTTCGGTGTGGTGCAACCACGTGTCCATCGAATAGACTTTGTCAACATTCAAGGGGTCGGGTACCAACTCAACGTAATAGTTGCCACTCGTGAAATAGTCACTTTGTCTCGTCCAATTTTCACCCCGATTATCAGAGCGATAAAACCCGCCGTGCTCCTTGTCAAACCCTTCTACCATGGCATAGACAACGTCTGGATTGGCGGGTGAAATGGCAAGTGCAATTCTACCGAGATCTGCCTTGGGCAAGCCCTTCATGACCTTTCTCCAATTCGCTCCACCATCTTCGGTTTTGTAGATAGCAGATTCAGGCCCACCGCTCAGGTATGTCCAAACGTGCCTGCGTCGTTGATGCGCTGAGGCATACATAACATTCGGATTTCGCGGATCCATCCACAGGTCTGAAAAGCCGGTGTTTTCGCTCACGTGGAGAATCCGTTCCCAACTCGCTCCACGGTCGGTGCTTTTGTAGATTCCCCTGTCACCGCCAGCCGACCAAAGGGGGCCATATGCAGCGGCGTATACTACATTTGAGTTTTCGGGGTGGACCACAATTTTCGCAATGTGCTCTGAGGTTTTTAAACCCATATTTTCCCAAGTCTTCCCATCGTCCAGTGACCGGTAAATTCCATCTCCATAAGCCACACTACGCTGGTTGTTGTTTTCTCCTGTTCCCACCCAAACCGTATGCGGGTTATTTGGATCGATGGTAACGCAGCCTATGGAGTAGGAACCCTGACCGTCGAAAATGGGCGAGAAGGTGTTTCCATGATTGCTTGTCTTCCACACGCCACCCGAAGCTGCTGCTACGTAAAATTGATCATGATTTTCGGGATGTACTGCCAGATCAATTATACGTCCTGAAACCAGTGCAGGTCCGAGGGTGCGAAATGCCATTCCGCTCAAGGAGGCCTTCTTTTCGCTGTCCGATTCTGTGCCTTTTTTTGACTGTGCGGATAGGCTGCTTCCGACGGCAAGCGCGAAGGTAAAAACGAGTAATTTTTTCATGCTAAGATTGAGTAGGTCTGGCAAATATAGCAGAGCATACTTGCCACCGACAAACGGGGTTGACGAACGGTTATGGGAGGGATGGTAATAAGCGGTTCGAACGGCGAACAGATTGCTAAGATGGGTGCCTGTGTTTAACTTTGGAAGGAACAATACATTAGAACTTATGGCTTCCATTCATTTAGGCGATCACCCGATACGGACTGCAGGAGAACTTCCAAGCGTTGGATCCCAAGCACCAGACTTTGTTTTGACAGGAACAGATTTGGGGGAGATAAAGCGTTCGGATTTTAGCGGGAAAAGACTCGTATTGAATATATTTCCTAGCATAGACACAGGAGTTTGTGCGGCAAGTGCGAGGCGATTTAATCAAGAGGCTTCGGGCTTGGACAATACGGTGGTGCTCAACGTGAGCAAAGATTTGCCTTACGCTCAGAAAAGGTTTTGTGCTGCGGAAGGCTTGGAGAACGTATTGAATGGATCAGAGTTCAAAAGCACACTTTTTTCGGACAACTATCGCGTTACCATGATCGAAGGACGCATGGCGGGTTTGTTTAGCCGCGCCGTAGTGGTAATTAACACTGACGGAACGATCATTCACACTGAGCAGGTTCCAACGATAGGTCAGGAACCCGATTACGAGGCGGCCATTGCCGTGTTGTAACCTGCAAAATCTAAAGCCGTATATTTACGCAGAATGCGGAACTGTCTTAGTATACTGATGATTTTCTTAGGTCTTAACGTCGTGGGCTATGCTCAGTTTTCCCAAGGTCCGCTGAGTCCGTCGAATGCCTATGTTTCCAATGTCGGTGGCTCCTTAGCTTCTTGGCAGAATATAGATAGCATTTATACGTCCGACAATGAGCGAGCCAGCCTCACGGCTAATCTTTCAACTAACGGTAGTTACAGTGATTTTTTAGTTGTCAGCGATTTTAATTTTTCAGTGCCTCTAGGCGTCAAGATCGATGGCATAATGGTCGATGTGGAGCGCAGCGATGGAAACGGCCTTTCGAAGGATAACATTGTTAGAATGGTTGGAGCGTCTGGAAATATTCTGACAACTGACCGTGCTAAGACCGCAGCTTGGACAGCTACAGATACCTATACATCGTATGGCAGTAGCTCAGATAAATGGGGAAGAACGTGGGTCCCGTACGAAATAAATGACCCGGACTTTGGCTTTGCGATTTCGGTCCAGCGTTCAGGTGGTGGAGCGCAAGTAACCTTGTCCAAAATAGATCACATTCGGATGACCGTCTGGTACTCTGCTTTTGTACTACCAATTGAGCTCCTTTATTTCAATGCCGAATTGGATGACCTTGGTGTTCAGGTGAATTGGGCAACTGCAACAGAATCCAATAACTCTCACTTCATCATTGAGCGGGCAGGAGAAGATGGGCTTTTTACTGCGTTGGGTATTGTTCAAGCTGGCGATGCAGATAAAAACATTGAAACTACCTATGCTTTTGTAGACGATTACCCACTTCAAGGCATCGCTTATTATCGCCTAAAGCAGGTAGACATAAATGGCGAATATGAAATTTTTGAGTCTGTCTTCGTTGACAGAAGGAAAGAGTCATCATCATCGACGATTGCATTGAACGTGAATGGATCGATAATCCCCTTCAATGACGTCTCCTTTAAGCCAACGGGTTTGAACATTTACTCGATGGATGGTTCCTTGGTTCTTACTAAGAAGATCAGGCAATACCATTCGTCGATGATGAACATTCCATCCGGAATATACCTGATTCGGTTAAACAACGGGACAGAAAGTTCCAGCCAAAAGGTCGTGATTCCTTGATTGCTTAGCGGCTCATCAAGTTATTTTTCCAATCATCCATTTTCTAGCTTTTCGATCATATTTATTGAGTCGATCCGTGGCTTTGGTTCAACTTTGAAGGAAAGTAACCCCCATGAAAAATACCCACGAGATTGACTATAACATCATCGGCGAAGAAATGCAATGCGTCGAAATTGAACTGGATCCCCAGGAATCTGTCATAGCTGAAGCAGGAAGCCTGATGATGATGGATGATGGCGTTGAGATGGCAACCCTCTTTGGTGATGGGTCTCAATCCAGCCAAAGCTTCGTAGGCAAACTGTTCTCCGCAGGCAAGCGGGTGCTTACCGGAGAAAGTCTCTTTATGACGGCGTATACCAATGTTGGTTCTGGGAAACGCTTCGTCTCCTTTGCGGCGCCCTATCCTGGAAAAGTGATTGCGCTCGATGTCGCGTCCTTGGGAGGTAAAGTGGTTTGTCAAAAAGATGCGTTCTTGTGTGCAGCTAAAGGGACCACGATTGGAGTTGAATTTCAAAAGCGAATTGGCGTAGGGTTGTTCGGAGGCGAAGGATTTATCATGCAAAAACTCGAAGGCGATGGCTTAGCGTTCGTTCATGCAGGTGGAACCATCATCGAGCGAGATTTAGCGCCGGGTGAATTGCTGAAGGTGGATACCGGCTGCATCGTAGCATTTACCAAGGACATCGACTACGATATTCAATTCGTAGGTGGCATACGCAATACATTCTTTGGAGGTGAGGGCTTATTTTTTGGAGCCTTGCGTGGTCCTGGCAAGGTTTGGATTCAATCCCTTCCCTTCTCTCGATTGGCAGATAAGATTATCAGTTCAGCCCCAAAAATGGGCGGTAAAAGAAAAGGCGAAGGCAGCGTCCTAGGCGGATTGGGCGACCTTCTTGACGGCGATAATTTCTAGGACTTCTTAGATTCTTAGCCCGTTTTTCTTTTTTTTCTATTGCTTTTTACGAATGTTCTGCTGAATTCATCTCTTAGGAGTTCTAACTTGGTGACATGTGTAATCTTTGTGCATTGTTGTCTGCTGAATGCAATCCATACTCACACTTGTTAATCAATCTTCGTTCAGTGGATCATCAACTAAGCATTTCAAGTTCAAAACCGTGAACCTATCTTCATCATGATTCAGAAACGATCGTCCCTCATTGTCCTTTTCCTTGCAACCCTAGCGCTTTCAAGCCTGGCACAAGTGGAGATGCCTGCATATCGGCTGTATAATGACCAAGGTGAATCACTAGTATTCAGTGACTTGGTCAAAACTGCAAAAGATCAAGACTTGGTTTTATTTGGAGAGCTGCACAACAATCCCATCAATCACTGGCTGCAATTAGAGTTGATGCGGGCGCTGGTAGCTGATGAGAACCTGGCAGTAGGTGGCGAAATGTTTGAAGTCGATGACCAGATTGTCCTGAACGAATACTTGCGAGACCAGATCAAATTGGAGCACCTAAAAAAGGAAGCAAAACTTTGGCCTAACTACGACACGGATTATGCACCGTTGGTTGAGTTGGCAAAGACCGAAGGCATTCCTTTCGTGGCAACAAACGTTCCTAGAAGGTATGCATCTCTTGTGTCACGTGAAGGTCAAGCCCGCCTATTAGAATTAGAAGGTGCAGCCCAATTCCTTCCTACACTTCCGTTCGAAGTCGCGGCCACGGATAGGGGATACGTTGAGATGAAAGCAATGATGGGTGCACATTCGCACGGAATGAGCATGGACTTGTTTATCGAAGCGCAGGCGTTAAAGGACTACACCATGGCCAGCAATATTGTAAGGCATATGCCTGAGAATGGTGTTTTCTTGCATTTCAATGGCTCCTTTCACTCGCAATACCGTGCGGGAATTGTCGGATACTTGCAGTCTTTAAAACCCGAATTAAATATCCTTGTAATTTCGGCTGTTGAAGCGGATGCACTGGCATTCAATCAAGAATGGTCCCAGCTGGGCGACATCATCTTAGTCACACCTACAAGGCTCACCAAAACACATTGAAGATGCAATTGATTTCACAACGGCTATGCATGGAAAAGGACCTAGGAATACATGGTAACCTCTTTGGGGGCATCATGCTTTCTTGGCTAGATGAAGCCGCGGCGACCATGGCCTATGAAGTTTGTCACTCACCCAACATGGTAACCTTAAAAATCGACGAAGTGATTTTCAAAAAGCCGGTTAAAATCGGATTCCATTTGAAAATATACGGCCAGGTGGTTGGAATGGGGAACTCTTCGTTAACCCTTGAAGTTGAAGCCAGAAAACACAACGTGTACAGTGGTGAGGAAACCGTGGTCTGCACGACCAATTTTACATTTGTCAGGATCGATGAGCACGGCGATGCGATTCCGATATCGGGTAAAGTAAAAGACAGCTACAGCCATCTAATGAATGACAATTAGCGCGACTGAACATACGATCCAAGTTCAGAAAACGGCAAGGTATTACGTCCTAGAACCGAGAGGAACACATGTAGCGGATATGCTGGTGATACACGGCTATCGACAGTTGGGCAAGTATTTTATCGCTCGATTTGATTCACTTGCGGAAATGGGCGTTCGCGTAATCGCTCCCGAGGGACTGCATCGTTTTTACATTGAAGGATACGACGGGAGAGTAGGTGCCAGCTGGATGACCAAGGAAGCTCGGTTAGCTGACATCGAAGATTACATTGCTTACCTAAACCAGGTGTACCAATCCATCGGTTTAGGGGATAAACCATTGCATCTATTGGGGTTCAGTCAGGGCGGACCCACGGCGTGCAGATGGATGGCGGCTTCGGGCGTTCCAATCTCCTCTTTGATCCTCCATTCTACGGTGTTTCCAAATGATTTTGATTTTGAAACCCAGAAAAACCGGTTTACTCGCATTCCATCCTATGCCGTGTTTGGCAGCAACGATCCATTTGCAAGCGAAAAAACAATTGCGACTAAAATGGGATGGATGAGGAAGAAAGGCATCGCTCCTACCTTACTACGGTTTGAAGGTGGCCATGAGCTTCATTTGGAATCTATACACCTAATTATTAGTCATTTAAATCAGGTTGGTTAGACTCGGTTTGTAGCTCATGAGACGTCGGTAAATGACGGGTCAGCGCATCCATTTCGTGTTGAGCTTCTACGATGCGATAGCAGCGAATCAACGATTGTGTTAAGTGTTGAATTGATAAGGGGTTGGTCGAGGTGGGCTTTTTAAGTATCCATTGTTGATTAACTGTTGAATACTTGATTATAGAGGGTATGAATGTGACGATTTTTATACCTTCAAAGAACCATCAGTTTGAGCCGTACACTACGTGCCTATCATATTCCTGGGAATCGTTCCTTCAAGTCGTTGGCGCTTTGCGTCGTACTGTTGATTGCTTCTATTCCATTGACGCGAGCTTCGGATCCACCCACCAAGGATCCCGTGCCCAGTACGCTGATGGTAGACTTCCTCAAGGCTAGGTCGTTGACTTCTCCAGTAGTGGAATGCCGCGATCAGGATTACCCTGTTTTTGGGGTGGATGTCAAGGTCTTCAACCTAGGTCCGAACATCAACTCTGGCTATTCGGATTATAATCCGGTGTTGGACAAGAAAGAGTCCTTTATGTTGTTTACTTCTCGCAGGAACACCCAGAACGGTGAAGAGCAAGACGTTGAC
>JAVKEP010000044.1:0-136324 GCA_040221375.1 Cryomorphaceae bacterium | reverse complement strand
AAGGGTGGAAGCTACGAACCATGGGCTATTTCTCAAACCTGAGATGTTCGTCGCTGGAATGATTGTGTCAAGAAGCAATCGCGATAATGCATCCTTAACCGTGCCCAAAACTGCCGTTATGTGGACGGGCAAACGCTCAGTAGTCTACGTGATGCGAACATCTGATCAAGGTGTTAGTTTCCAAATGCGAGAAGTGACGTTGGGACCAGAATTGGGCGAAAGCTTTGTGATTGAAAGTGGGTTACAGCCTGGTGATGAAATTGTTATACACGGCACATTTAGTATTGATGCCGCAGCCCAGTTGGCTGGTAAGCCTAGCATGATGAATCGAGAAGGTAGGAAGTCAATGGTGGGTCACGATCACGATGGAAATGAATCGAACCAAGCAAAAAATAACCCGGTACAGCGAACAAACTTGACGCTGTCGAACGAAGCTAAAAAGGCCCTTCAACCTATTTTCGATGCTTACTTTAAAATGAAAACTGCCTTGGTAAACGATGATTTTGAGAATGCGAAGGAAGCCGGGAACGAAATCAACCGTGATGTAAATGAGGTGGACATGAAGCTGTTTCAGGGCGATTTTCACGCCACGTGGATGAAGCATTCGTCCATCCTCGAACAGAGTACACTACACGTAGCGCACCTTTCAAACATACAGGCAGTACGAACCAAATTCATAGAGATCTCAAATGCAATGGTTGCCATGGCAGAGGCCTTCAGCCCGCTATCCTTGCCGATATATGTTCAGCATTGTCCTATGGCCGACTCCAATAATGGAGCGGACTGGCTGAGCCGTGAAGAAGAAATTCGAAACCCCTACTTCGGAGCGTCTATGTTGACCTGCGGAGAAGTTCGAAATACCATACAATAATCAAAATAAGTACGATGAGAATAAAGATTTCACACTTCGCCTTGTCCATAGGATTGGCTGTTGTCACCACTTCATGTGGGAACATGGAAAGCACAGATAAGTCGGATAAACCTGAGAATACAAGCATTCAGCCAGCGCAGGAGCCCGATATGCTAAGCAGCTACCTTCAACTAAAAGATGCACTGGTCCAATCAGACAGCGAAGCGGCCAGAAGAGCTGCAGAGCGCTTAGTAAGCCAGATTCCAGTAGGCCAAAGTGAGTTGTTAAACAACCTTCGCTTGCAAGCTCAGCAGATAATAGATACTGATGACACCGATGAGCAGCGGGTACAATTCAACGCATTATCTGATAATTTTTACCAATGGGTGAAGAATACAGAGGCCAATCAATCAAAGCTCTATAGACAATATTGCCCCATGGCATTTGATAACGCAGGAGCCTATTGGTTGAGCGCCGAAAAAGAAATCAATAATCCGTACTTCGGAGACAAAATGCTGCGATGCGGAAGCGTCAGGGAAGAATTGTAGGCTGATGCACACCTCGTAGCATTCTACTGATCATTGCATTACTTCGGCAAGGTCCATAAAGGAAAGGGTTGAACAGGCAATGCCATCAACGGCATTTTGAGCGATCCACCCCTACGCGACATGCCATGCCGCTGCCAAGCATTACTTTCACGGTCTATGAAACGAATCCTACTTCCGACCGCGGCCTGTTTGGTGCTGGTCATCACGGCATCTTCCTGCAGCCAGGAAGTGAAAGAAACGACACAAGATCCTTCCATGACAGACAATCCATTGCTCCAAGAGTGGAGTGGACCTTACGGCGGTGTGCCGGCCTTTGACAAAATGAACGTAACCGACGTCAAGGATGCGGTGATTACGGGAATGAAGTGGAAGCTCGAAGAGATCGATGCCATCGCCAACAATCCCGAGGCGCCTACGTTTGAGAACACCATCGTAGAGATGGAGCGCTCGGGGGCCGCATTGAACCGCGCATTTACCTACTACGGAATTTTCAGCGGCAACATGTCGAGTCCTGAATTCAGGGAAGTGGAGAGCGAATTGGCTCCATTGATGTCAGACTACCGCTCTAAGATCACCCAGAACGAAAAGCTTTTCCAGCGCATCAAAGCCGTTTACGACGCTTCAAAGGTGCAGCCCTTGCCAGCTGATCAGCAGCGCGTGGTGGAATTGATCTACAAGAACTTTGAGATGAACGGCGCGGAGTTGGACGCGGAAAAGAAAAAGCGGTACGCGGAGATCAACAAGGAGCTTTCAAGCTTGTACACGGATTTTTCGAACAACGTATTGCACGATGAGGAGAACTACATCACCTATTTGACAAAGGACCAATTGAATGGCTTGTCTGAAGACTTCGTCAAATCCGCCGCAAAAATGGCGGCCGACAACGGTAAGGAAGGAATGTACGCGATCACCAATACGCGTTCTTCCATGGATCCCTTTTTGACATATTCAACCGAACGGGCGTTGCGAAAGCAGGTGTGGACCCATTTCTATTCGCGGGGCGACAACGGCGATACGTACGACAACAACGCCATCATCGCAGAGATTCTCCGCTTGCGAAAAGAGCGGGTTGCCTTGATGGGCTATGCCAACTACGCAGAATGGAGGCTGCAAAACCGGATGGCTAAGACCCCAGAAAACGCCATGAATTTAATGGAAGCCGTATGGAAAGCATCCACCGCGCGGGTCGCTGAAGAAGTAGCAGACATGCAGGCACTCGCCAACGCCGAGGGAGCGGGCATCACCATTGAGCCGTGGGATTACCGCTATTATGCGGAGAAGGTAAGGGCGGAAAAATACGACCTGAATTCAGAAGAAGTAAAGAAGTACTTGCAGCTCGACAACTTGACGGATGCGATGCATTATGTTGCGAGTCGATTGTTTGATTATAAGTTCACACCACTGCCGGAAGGAACCGTTCCGGTCTTTCACGAAGACGTACGCGTGTGGGAGGTGACCCACAAGTTAAGCGGTGAAAACATCGGGTTATGGTACCTCGATCCGTACGCGCGTCCTGGAAAGCGATCAGGCGCGTGGGCCAACACTTACCGCAGCTATTCTACGTTTGACGGAAAGAAGAACGTGTTGGCATCCAACAATTCCAACTTCATTGAACCAGCACAGGGCGAAGCGTTGCTCGTATCGTGGGATGATGCAACCACCTTTTTCCATGAGTTTGGGCACGCCTTGCATTTTTTTGCTTCCAACGTAAAGTACCCCACGCTGGACGGGGGCGTCCGTGACTACACCGAATTCCAATCCCAATTATTGGAGCGATGGCTGTCTACCGACGCCGTGATCGAGAACTTCTTGATGCACAGCGAAACGGGCGAACCGATGCCGGCAGAACTCGTGGCCAAGATCAAAAAAGCCTCCACATTCAACCAAGGCTTCTCCACCACCGAATACCTGGCTTCGGCCATCATGGACATGAAGCTGCACATGGCCGACCCGACCGACATTGACGTAGACGCCTTCGAGCGCGAGACGCTCACGGCGCTGAAGATGCCAAAGGAATTACCCATGCGTCACCGAACGCCGCATTTCAGCCACGTATTCTCAGGCGAAGGATACGCCACAGCCTACTACGGCTACATGTGGGCCGACGTCCTGACCTCCGACGCCTCCGAAGCCTTCGCCGAAGCCCCCGACGGCTTCTACGACAAGGCATTGGCAGACAAGGCCGTCAAGTACCTTTTCGCCCCAAGAAACGCCATTGACCCAGCTGAGGCCTACCGCCTCTTCCGAGGCCGCGATGCCAAGATAGACGCCTTGATGAGGGACAGAGGCTTTCCAGTCCCAGGGGAATGAGGGAAAGGCGCTAGGCGCTAGGAACTAGGGGCTAGTGTTAATTAGGAAGATTAAAGATGATTGTTTAAGGGAGAGTCGATGATCAATCACGCAAAGGCCACCTCATTTATGTCAGTTCGAGTGGTCACGCCATAGGCGTGAGTGTATCGAGAACACCCATCATCTCACGGCTACCATCAAGACTTTCAGAAAACATGCTGAAGGCAAACCAGCAGCAACTCCCAATAAACAACCGACAAGAAAAAATGGCGGAAAACCGCTAGTGCTCGTTTTGGCAAGCCTTTATATTATTGGGTAACTTGGCGGACGGTGCGCTTGGATGTGTGGCTTTTTGTCTTGTTAGATAACAGCAGAGACGAGCTTGAATAGCTTGTTTTGTGGGTTAAGAGTAATCTTTTTTGGTGTTATACCGAAGTTCTGCCCCATTAAAAGAAAAAGCCAACACACAAGCAAAGAGTGCTAACGCACACATTGCTTTTTTTGCCAACCTGCCTTTGCCGGCAGGCAGGCGCTGACGAGAAAACGAACGAATTGAAATAAAGAAAACGAATGTTTGAACAGACTTTTAAAAATATAGACGACATACTCCACAAAGACGCAGGTTGCGGAAGTGAATTGGATTATGTCGAACAGACCTCTTGGGTGTTGTTCCTGAAATATTTGGACGACTTGGAGCGCGACCGTGCTACTTCTGCTGAACTTACAGGCAAAAGCTACACGCCCATTATTGACAAAGAATACCAATGGGGTGTTTGGGCAGTTCCCAAATTAGCGGACGGCAAGATTGACCACAATGCCCTAACAGGTGACGACCTTTTGGACTATGTAAACGGCCAGCTCTTTCCCTACCTCAAAAAATTCAAACTGTCTGCCGAGAATGCCGACACCATTGAATACAAAATTGGCGAGATTTTTAGCGAACTGAAAAACCGCATCCAAAGCGGCTACAATTTGCGTGAAGTGATCAACCGCATTGACGAGTTGCGTTTCCGTACCCATGCAGAGAAGCATGAAATGAGCCATCTGTATGAAGACAAAATCAAGAACATGGGCAATGCAGGGCGAAACGGTGGTGAATACTACACGCCCCGACCGCTCATTACCACCATCGTAAAAGTGGTTGACCCGAAGATTGGAGACAAAATCTACGATGGTGCGGTGGGTTCTGCGGGATTCTTGTGCGAGGCGTTTGATTATCTGAAATCAGGAAAGGAACTAAGCACCAAGGAATGGGAAACTCTACAAAAAAGAACATTCTACGGCAAGGAGAAAAAATCATTGGCCTACATCATTGGCATCATGAACATGATTTTGCACGGTGTGGAAGCGCCGAACATCATCCATACCAACACGCTTGCCGAAAACTTGGCCGACATACAGGAAAAAGACCGTTATAATGTGGTGTTGGCCAACCCGCCTTTTGGCGGAAAGGAACGTGCCGAAGTGCAACAAAACTTCCCCATTAAAACGGGCGAAACGGCTTCCCTCTTTTTGCAGCACTTCATCAAAATATTGAAAGCAGGCGGCAAAGCAGGTGTGGTGATTAAGAACACCTTTTTGAGCAATACCGATAACGCCAGCATTGCCTTGCGGAAAGAACTCTTGCAAAACTGCAATCTGCAAACCGTCTTGGATTTACCAGGCGGAACATTCACAGGTGCAGGCGTAAAAACCGTTGTGCTTTTTTTTGAGAAAGGCAAGCCTACCCAAAAGGTTTGGTTTTACCAGTTGAACCTTGATCGCAATTTAGGCAAGACCAACCCTCTCAATGAAAAGGATTTGGAAGAGTTTGTTGAATTGCAGAAAACCTTTGCTGATAGCGAAAACTCTTGGACGGTGAACATGAAGGATGTTGACCATAGCACTTTTGATTTGAGTGTCAAAAACCCAAACACTCCGGAAGCTCCCCCACTTCGTCAACCGCAGGAAATTTTATCGGCAATAAAAGCCTTGGATGATGAAAGCGCAGAAATCCTTAACTCAATTTCGGATTTGGTATGAGTAAGGGAATTACCATTTCTAAAGACCAAATCGAGAATCGAATTTTTACTATTCGCGGAAACCAGGTAATGATAGATCGTGATTTGGCAGAAATGTATCAGGTGGAAACTAAGGTGCTGAATCAAGCTGTGAAGAGAAATATTGAACGCTTCCCGGAGCTTTTCAGGTTTCAATTGACTGACGATGAGAAAATTGAACTGGTCACAAATTGTGACCGGTTTGAATCCTTGAAACATTCGTCCAATAACCCATTTGCGTTTACCGAGCAAGGAGTGGCTATGCTTTCTGCAGTTTTACGCAGTGAAACGGCTATTAAAGTAAGTATCCAAATCATCAATGCTTTTGTAGAAATGCGAAAGCTTATCGCCAACCATAGCGGACTTTTACAACGCATGGATTACGTAGAACGAAAATTGGTTGAAACCGACCAAAAATTTGAGCAAGTATTTAAAGCCTTAGAGCGCAAAGACAACATTCCCTCCCAAGGTGTATTTTTTG
Source organism: Cryomorphaceae bacterium (assembly GCA_040221375.1). GTDB lineage: Bacteria > Bacteroidota > Bacteroidia > Flavobacteriales_G > Salibacteraceae > SHAN690. Next base: position 130,117 of record JAVKEP010000044.1, on the reverse strand, counting down.
AAGGACAAGTGTTTGATGCCTACGAATTGGCTTCCAAAATCATCCGTTCAGCGAAATCAAGCATTGTATTGATTGATAACTATGTGAATGAAACTACCCTGACCCATTTAGCCAAGAAGAAAAATGGCGTGCAAGTGTCTTTACTTACCAAGAGTTTAGGAAAGCAAATCAAATTAGACGTTCAAAAAGCCGATGCGCAATATGGTGACTTTGAAGTAAACGCCTTCACTCAAAGCCACGACCGCTTTTTGATCATTGACGGCAAAGAAGTCTATCATTTAGGAGCTTCGCTGAAAGATTTGGGCAAAAAATGGTTCGCCTTTTCAAAAATGGAAGCCAAATCGGTGGAGGGAATCCTTAACTCAATTTCGGAATTGATATGAAGGAAGGTGCCACACTGAGCCTGCCGAAGGGTTGGGAAATCAAGATCCTAAATGAAATTGCCGAAGTAGGAGCAGGTAACTCAGCACCTCAGAAAAAAGAACTTTTTGTAAATGGTACTTATCCTTTTATACGAACATCAGATGTCGGTCAAATTAGGACAGGGTTCATTAATTCAAGTGCGGATAATTTGAATGAAGAAGGCATTAGAAGATTAAAGCTAAAAAAGAAAGGAACAATTCTATTTCCTAAAAGCGGTGCATCCACTTTTTTGAATCATCGAGTAATGATGGAAATTGATGGATATGTATCCAGTCATTTAGCAACTATAAAAGCGAAAGAGTCATTTGCATTGGATAGGTACCTATTATATTTCCTTGTCACTATTGATGCTAAAGACTTGATGCAAGATATTGCTTATCCTTCTTTGAAGATATCAGACATAGGAGCTATCCAAATCCCGATTCCCCCCCTCCCCGAACAACAACGCATTGTTTCCATTTTAGATAAAGCCTTTGCCGACATAGACAAGGCTAAAGCCAATGCAGAACAAAACCTCCAAAATGCTAAAGAGCTATTTGAGAGTTTTTCAGATACTATACCTGCAGATAAAGTTAAATTGGGAAGTATAGTTACAATAAAAACAGGTAAGCTAAATGCCAATTCTGCGAAAGAAGATGGGGACTATCCGTTTTTTACATGCTCGAGAGAAGTGTTTAATATAGATAATTATGCTTTTGACCAGGAAGCCGTTTTACTAGCAGGTAACAATGCAAGTGGAGATTTTAACGTAAAGCATTATAAGGGAAAATTTAACGCTTATCAAAGGACATACGTTATAGCTGCGAAAAATGACGAAATGGTGTCTAATAAATACTTGTACTATCAACTTCAAAAGGGCTTAAAAGAATTCAAGCGAATTGCAATTGGTGCTAATACAAGGTTCCTCAAATTAGGAATGATTCAAAACCTTCAAATCCCTTTACCATCATATTCTGAGCAAATGAAGCTTGTCCAAACTTTTGACTCTCTCTTGGCCGAAACGCAAAAGTTGGAAGCGGTATATCAAAAGAAAATGAATGATTTAGAAGAACTGAAGAAATCTATTTTGGAGAAGGCTTTTGCAGGAGAATTGGAAATCGAAAAAGAGCTAGCCTTATGAAAATAAAGACTGTCAACATACAAGGCTTTCGTTCTATCAAAGAACCAATGGAACTTCATCTTGAACAAGTGAATGCTTTAATTGGAGCAAATAACTGCGGTAAAAGCAATATTCTTAGTGCAATTTACCGTGTACTTGGCAGAGATTGGGTGACAAAAAATAGCTTTTTCGAAAATGATGTCCACAATGAAGATTTCGACACCGATATAATTATTGACTTTGAATTTGATGAACCTTTTAAGTACGAACAGTACAAGGGTATATTCATAGATATCCCAAAAATTCGCTTCACATACACTAGATACAAGGTTGGTGAAAATGCAGGTCAAAGAAGGCTCGAGAAGCAATGTTTGAAATTAGATGACAATCCCGTATTTGGTTTCAAAACTCGGCCAAAAAAAGGTGCTCAACCTCAGATGATTCCGTTAACAACAATTCCACAGGAGTTACAAGAATCGTTTCCCGTTATTTTCATAGGGACAGACAGAAATTTGAGAAATCAATTGCCAGGAAGCAGGAATTCTATCCTTGGTACATTGATGAAAGATATCAATGCAGATTTTGAAAATCCTGATAATCTTATTGAAGTCGGTAAGCCAGGAAGTGGTAAAATGATTCCAAGGCTTGAAAGATTCAAACAAGCGATTGATGAAGCCATACGAACTTTAAAGACTGAAGAATTTAATGCACTTGAAAAGGCCATTAAAGAAAATGCTCTAAAACAGCTTGGTTTTAATCCTGAAACCGAAGGTGACAAGCTCGATTTGTATTTTAATCCGCTCAGCTCACTTGAGTTTTATAAATCACTTGAAATTTTCGTAAATGAACATGACTATAATGTCAATGCAACAGAATTAGGAGCAGGTTTTCAAAACGCTATTGTTCTTGCCATTCTAAAAGCATTTGAAGACAGGAAAAAGCAAGGTGCGTTGTTCTTAATCGAAGAACCCGAAATGTACTTGCATCCGCAGATGCAAAGGTCTCTTTATAAAACAATCCGTCAAATTGGAGAATCAAATCAAGTAATCTACATTACCCATTCACCACACTTTGTGACAATTCCAGAGTTCAACGAAATTGTACTTGTTTCTAAAAATAAAGACGGCACTCATATCCGTAAATCAACTGTGGAAGCTGATGAAGGTCTAAAGAACAAATTCAGAAAGGAACTTGATCCAGAAAGAAATGAAATGTTTTTCGCCAAAAAACTATTGATAGTTGAAGGTGATACAGAAAAAATGGCATTCCCCGAATTTGCCAAAAGAATGAATATAGACTTCGATAGTGCAGGTAGCACAATCATTGAAGTGGGGGGCAAGAGAAATCTTATCGATTTTATGGAGTTGGCTTTGTCATTCGATATTCCTGTTGGGGTAGTTTACGATACCGATAGTTCAGATTTTGGAAAGGCAGAAAGAGAAGCAGAAGAAGAATACAATGCCTTGTTGAATTCATACAGAGATAAAGGAGTGCAAATTTTTGTATTTGAAAGGAACTACGAAGACGAGTGCAAAAAGTATTACTCAGAGAAAACATACCAAGAATATTGCATGAGCTCTGGTCGAAATAAAACGCTACGTGCTAGACTTATGGCACAAGAAGAAGAAATTCCTATTCCAGAATTTGTGAAACCCATTATTACATGGCTTGGTAGCTAAATATTTAAAATGAACGAAGCAGAAACACGAGCAGAACTAATTGACCCTAAGCTTAAGGCTTGTGGTTGGGGCGTGGCAGAAGGTTCTAAAGTACTGCGTGAATACCGTATTACAGAAGGCAAAATCCAGTCAGGTGGTGCCCGTGGTAGAAAGATTATTGCAGATTATATCTTGGTGCATAAAGGCATCAAGTTGGCAGTAGTGGAAGCCAAAAGTGATGAATTGGAAGTGGGCGAAGGTGTGATGCAAGCCAAGCAATATGCCGAGAAACTGCAATTAGAAACTACTTACAGCACCAACGGGAACGCCATTTACCAAATCTGCATGAAAACAGGTGCAGAAGGTTTGGTAGCAGACTATCTAAGCCCCGAAGAACTTTGGAACAAGACCTTTGCAGAGCAAAACGAATGGAGAGAGAAATTTGCCAATGTTCCATTTGAAGATAAGAGCGGGACTTGGCAATTGCGTTATTATCAAGAAATAGCTGTTCAGCGTGCTCTTGAAGTCATAGCAAGCGGCAAAGACAAATTATTACTCACTCTTGCGACAGGAACAGGAAAAACGGCCATTGCTTTTCAAATCGCTTGGAAATTATTTCAAACCCGTTGGAACTTACAACGAGACGGCAGTCGCAGACCGAGAATCTTGTTTTTAGCCGACAGAAACATTTTAGCCAATCAGGCTTTCAATTCTTTTTCTGCATTTCCAGATGATGCATTAGTTCGCATTAAACCTAGTGAGATCAGAAAGAAAGGAAGAGTACCAACCAACGGTAGTATTTTCTTTACCATTTTCCAAACCTTCATGAGTGGCACAGATGAAGAAGGAAAACCTGCACCCTATTTTGGCGAATATCCAAAAGACTATTTCGATTTCATCATCATTGACGAGTGCCACCGTGGCGGGGCAAATGACGAAAGCAATTGGCGGGGCATTTTGGAATATTTCAGTCCCGCAGTGCAATTGGGTTTAACCGCTACACCCAAGCGAGATGACAATGTGGATACCTACAAATACTTTGGCGAACCGGTTTACATCTATTCGCTGAAAGAAGGCATCAATGATGGTTTCTTAACGCCCTTCAAGGTGAAACGCATCAAAACTACCTTGGATGATTACCGATACACTTCGGACGATACCGTTGTGGAAGGCGAAATTGAGGAAGGGAAACTTTATGAAGAAAAGGACTTTAATCGAAGCATTGAAATTGTAGAACGAGAAGCTAAGCGGGTAAACATCTTTTTAGATGAAGCCAATCAAAATGAAAAGGCTATCATTTTTGGAGCGAATCAAGGTCATGCTGCACTCCTCCGAGATTTGGTTAATCAATATGCGAAGAGTAAAGACCCTTTTTATTGCGTTCGAGTAACCGCCAATGACGGTGAAGAAGGCGAAAGACTGTTGCGGGAATTTCAGGATAATGAAAAGATCTTGCCAACCATTCTGACTACTTCACAGAAACTCTCAACGGGAGTTGATGCACGTAACATTCGAAATATCGTTTTGCTTCGTCCTGTTGATTCTATGATTGAGTTTAAACAGATTGTTGGTCGTGGCACAAGATTATTTGACGGCAAAGAGTTCTTCACCATTTACGACTTTGTGGATGCGTACAAACATTTCTCAGACCCTGAATGGGATGGAGAACCATTAGAACCAGAACCGAGAGAACCGAAACCTTATCCACCTGTAGAACCAAAAGAACCGCCAACAGCTTCAGAACCTGACGAGCCAAGACCTAAAAAGAAGAAAGCTAAGGTTAAACTTCGAGATGGTAAAGAACGAACGATTCAACACACTGTTCAAACTTCCTTTTGGAGTGCAGATGGTAAACCTATTTCGGCAGAAGAATTTTTGAATAATCTGTTTGGCGAACTTCCCAAACTATTCAAAGACGAAGAAGAATTGCGGAAACTGTGGAGCAATCCACTGACTCGAAAAACTTTGCTTGAAAACTTAGATGCAGCAGGCTTTCCAAAAGACGACTTACTGACATTGCAGAAGTTGGTCGATATGGAAAAAAGCGACTTATATGATGTTTTGGAGTACGTTTTCAATGGCGACTATATCGCAATGACCCGAGAGGCCAGAGCCAAAGCAGCCGAAGCGACCATTTTTGCTTTGCTCAACGACAAACAAAGAGAATTTATCGCATTCGTACTGAGCAAGTACGTTGACACAGGCGTTGACGAACTCGACCAGGAGAAACTCCCAATCTTGCTGACCAATAAATATCAATCATTGGAAGATGCAAAAGAAATATTGGGAGATGTATCAAACATCAGCAGACTGTTTGTAGAATTTCAGGAACATCTATACAATCAGAAAGCGGCCTAATGGCACAAAATTTAATACATGAAGCCCACGCAAGTTCAAGCACATTGCAATCCTTCCCGCTAAGGCGGGACAGGCTGTTCCTGCAGTTGCAAAGAGCTTTCACGCTATCCCACGGATGAAAAAGAAATAAAAAAACGGGGCACAACAAAACCTATACGCAATGCCTTGCTGGACAGTACTACTCATAGCCAAACCGTTAAGAAATACCAGAAAAAATCACCCAACACATGACAAAGTCAAGCGGAATGAAAAATGCTCCAAGCACGACTGGAAATAGGTCCGGTGGAGGAAGAAGCAATAATCCACCGAGAACTTCGAACGGAAGTTCAAAAGGCAGTTCTTCGGGATCTCGGGGTGGTGCAAGGAGGAAATAATGGTCGCTTCCGCGCGATGAGGAGTAGATAGCCTTATCTCACATCTTTCGTCGTTGCGGAATTACTAATGTTTGTTCGTAAAAGTTGTACATACAACCAACTTCCTTAGTTTCGCAATGTGAAGCTAGATAACCTCGCCACCTTCGACCCCAGCACCTGCATCTCGGGCAAAATGATGCGCATGAGCCGCGTCACGGCAAGCATTTTCCGGAAGCACTTGAGTCCGTTTGGGGTTACCAATAGCCAGCTTACCTTGTTGTTCATCTTATCCAAGCGCGATGGTCTCAACCAAAAGCAGCTTTCTGAGATTGCCGTCTTGGAAAAGTCGTCGCTCAACCGAAACCTCACGCGGCTGGTGGATGCGGGGTACGTGTCCAAGGCAGAATTCCCAATCATCATGATCACCGAAGCGGGGAAGACGTTGGTTAACGACGTCATCCCTGAGTGGCGCAAGGCCATGATTGAAATCGAAGCCAAACTTGAAAGCGACGGCTTGCAGGCCCTCGGAACCTTAAGCGCTAAACTATTGACATGAGCCTACTCGCCCTGAAAATCGCATACCTCTCCCTTACGTGGGCCGTGATCCTGCTCTTATGGTACGGCGGAAGCAAGGCCTTCAATGCCACGACAACGGACCAGGCGACAGCAGCAAGAAAACGAACGCTCCTCATCGCGGGCTTGGTGCTGTGGCAAGCCTATGTCTACCTGGTCACTTTTTCAGGGGTGCTCAACAACTTTGAATTTCCGCCGCGCTTCTTTTTACTGCTCATTTTGCCGCTGTTTGTCTTCACAGGCATCTTCGCCTACCGCCACCGCAACGCCGCTTGGCTGAGGAGCATCCCAGCCCATTGGCTCATCTTTTTCCAATCGTTCCGCATCCTCGTGGAGTTTCTGTTCGTCGCATCGGTGGCCCAAGGAATCTTGAATCCTGAAGTAAGCATTGAGGGCTACAACTACGACATGGTTTTCGCCTTCACCGCGCCCATCGTCGGGTACATGGCCTACCGCAAGTGGTTGTCGGTCCGTTTACTCAGGCTGTGGAACTACCTCGGCTTGGCAGTAATCGCTTCGATCATTTTCGTATTCATGTCCTGCCTGTTCAACCCCCAACTCTTCGGCAGCGACACCGTGCTCCTACCAGCGGCAGCCGTTACGTATCCATACGTGCTGGTCGCAGGGTTCCTCATGCCCGCGGCGGTGTTTGGGCATGTTCTTTTTTTGGTAGGCGCTAGGAACTCGGAACTCGGAACTAGGGGCTAGGCGCTAGGAACTAGGGGCTAGGGTATATGGGAAAGCTGTATGCTTTTGGCAAGCGATAATCGAAGAAAATCCAATTGACAAAGATGCCCGACAGGCCTTGGAAAGATTCCGTGTTCTGATCAAAGCGAAGCCTTAGTGACACCGGGAAGCTCTGGAGCGTAAGCGGAAGAGATCACCCGGCGGAACTTAGGCTTCGGGAAGAGCAGGTTGCGGAAGCTTTCCACAGCCTTGATTTACTCACATGGCTGTTGTTTTTTGCGAGTGTTCGTGAGCTCGCTGCGCTCGGTTTTACTCCACTTTGTATCAAGACAAAGTGGAAAGTAAGCTAATCAAAGAGATAATCCCTGAATAAGGAGGAAGTTAAAAAGGACCAGCAATGTCGATAACGAGAACCTGAACAGACCCCGAACCAAGTTCGGGGTTAACGTTCACTGCCCACGCCAAAGGCGTGGATGTATCGAGAACCGACTAGTTCTGGCGCTGAATTAACATTTGGTAAAGCCGCAAATCAACGCTTCTCGATACGATCGCACGAGGTTTTTGCAATCTTGGGTGCGTCAGAAGCGATCACTCAAAGTGACAGCTTTGGAGGATGCAACTCCCAAACCCCATGTCAGTTCGAGTGGCCACGCCAAAGGGGTGGATGTATCGAGAACCCCAACAGACCCCGAACCAAGTTCGGGAACCACTTCATCAAACCAACTAAATCCTATTCAGAGCCCGACCTACCCAGCGAAGCTCGCCGACCATCCAGACCATCAAAAAAAGTAAAACACCCCAACCCCGCAGCGTGTCGTGGATTGTTTTTAAGTTTGGACGCAGCATTGGCCACGTTCAGACCTTACTTCTAGCTGAAAGGGTTCGCGATCGGGCCCTTGCGCTAGAATCAATGCTATGGAAGCACCCAAGGAGCACAAGAACGAAGCTGAACGACTGAAAGACCTTGCGTCTTATGCCATTTTAGATACGATTACGGAGAAGGATTACGACGACATCACATCCATCGCCGCGGCGATTTGTGGAACTTCAATCTCTTTGATCAGTTTGGTCGACGATAAGCGACAATGGTTCAAATCACACCACGGATTGGGGGCTTCCGAGACGCCAAAGGAATACGCGTTCTGCGCCCACGCCATTCACGATGAAGAAAAGGTGTTTATCATTGAGGATGCACGAAATGATGAGCGGTTTCACGACAATCCCTTGGTCACCGCCGATCCCTACGTGATTTTTTATGCCGGCGTACCCCTGATGAGTGACAATGGTAATCCGCTGGGCACCTTGTGCGTCATCAATCACGAGCCCATGAAAATAACTCAGGCGCAAGAAGAATCCTTGCGGGCCTTGGGGAGACAGACAATGAACTTGTTGAACCTTCGTAAGACCAAAATGCGCCTTGAAAAAACGTTGAAGGATTTGGAAATCAAGTCGAAGGACCTTGAACGATTTGCCTTCATCGCGGCGCACGACCTCAAATCACCGCTCATTGGAATCAGCGAGATGCTGCGATTGTTCATAATCGATCATGCAGATCAAGTGAATAAAGAAGGCATAGAAATGCTCAAAATGACTTCCCGCTCATCCGTCAAGCTCCAAAGCCTGATCGATGGCATTCTGGATTACAGCAAGAGCGACCGCCTCTTGGACGAGCCGAAATCTGAGATTGTTTTATCGAATCTCATGAAAGGAATAGAAGAACTTTTCTCTCACGAAACGGACTTGACGTTGCGGCTGAATACATCGATAGAGCGCATTATCACCAACCGTGCGGTACTTGAGCAAGTACTGATCAACTTGGTGGCCAATGCGATCAAATACGGAAAAAATGAAGGCGTTGAAATCGAGGTCGGCGTCTCCGTAACGCTGTCGCACTACGAATTTTACGTTCAAGACAACGGCCCGGGGATTTTGGAGAAGAACCAAGACGTGATTTTTGATATGTTCAAAGTGCTCAAGGCCAAAGACAAGTTTGGCAAAGCGGGCCATGGCATTGGATTGGCAACCGTACGAAAAGTAATCGAAAACAGCGGAGGCACAATCCGCGTTGAGTCCACTCCAGACACTGGAAGCCGATTTATTTTTACACTCGAGAAGTAAACAATAGCCGCCGTGCTGGTGTTTACAGGCATGATAACCCCTCGGAAGGACGTTTGGCACAGGGCTGAAGTTATTTTTGGCGACGTCGTGCTGCCGTGCTACTTCTTATAATTTTGCGCACCCAAAGCAGCTGAATATGTGTAGAAGTGTTTCTCTTTTAGCGAAACGAATTTTCTTCAAGTCTTCTCTTTTTCAATCGCCGACGCGTTTTGTGTTCAAAGTCGTCCTTGTGTTCGTAATCACTGCCCTCCAAGTATCCCAGGGTTTCGCACAATACGGCGAAGTGATCCGTACGGCGCGCCCAGGAATTTCCGTAGGACCATTTACGGTAGGTGCGCGGGTATTGCAAGTGCAATCGGGCGTACAGTTCACCACCCGCGAAAATTTTATCGCGAGCCGCCAGGCCTTCAACCAAGTGAACGTGGTTCGTTTCGGCCTGACCGAGCGATTTGAAGTTGGCGTTGGGGCGGCCTATCAGTCGGATGTACTCGACATCGCCGGCTACGAAACAAGCCGTAACGGTCTGAGCGCGATGAGCGTGCGTATGCGCAGTTGCCTCCATGTAGGGGAAGGTCTCGTTCCGACCGTTGGATTGCAAGTAAACCTCGCCTTTCCTATTGTGAGTGAAGACTATCGCGCTGAGCACGTGGCGCCGCGCATTATCCTCATGACCGGACAGCGATTGGGAGAGCGTTTTGGAATACGCAGTAACTGGAGTCTGGGATGGGATGGAAACACGCCCGAACCAAGCGCTTTTTATACCTTTTTCGCCGACTACTTGGCTACCAACACCATTCGGGTATTTGTAGAACACTTCGCCTCGGTCAGAGAGGGGGAGTGGGAAGGAGGATTCGACGGTGGTATGGGGTATTTGATCAACAGCGACCTGCAATTGGATGTGAGCGGAGGATATGGCGGTCTCAACCGCCTTGACACAGAATGGTTCGTCGCTGGCGGAGTGAGTTGGAGAATGCGATTCAATAAAAGAGAAAAGAACACATGAAAAGAAGCCTGAATTTCGGCATACGTATCGTAGCCCTGGTCTTGTGCATGATGACCGGGCTTGCCGTCCAGGCCCAAGACAGTACTGCAAACGACAGCGCCCAAAAGGCCAAGCAACAACGCGAAGCCTTGCTCCGAAGCCAAGCCGACTCGGTGCACATCGCAGACAGCATTGAACAGGCTGCATTGCTGGCACAGATCAACGACCTCAAATCGGGCGACGAGCAAGAAAAAGCAAAGTTGCAATTGCGTCTGGATTCCTTACGCCAAGCGCAAGAGGCAAAAGCCCAACGGATCAAACGACAAGTCGATTCACTGCGGGCAAGTAGCCCAGGAAGGCCGGTGATCATTTTTGGCGACACCGTATTCTTCATCTATTCCAAATTGGGTCCATTCAGCGCGAGCGAACGGGCGGGGAGCATCGCCAAGAAAGTTGAGGAATTGGTCGACGACGACCTCTTCGACCCCGAGCAATTGACCGTAGTAGAGAGCGAAGAAAGCCACGATCTGATGCACGGCGAGATGATCTTACTGAGCATTACCGACCGCGATGCCTTTTGGCTGGATAAGGATCGAAAAGTAGTGGCAGACCTATACGCGGCAGCGTTGAAAACCTGCGTGGCGGATTATCACGAACGAACGGGCTTGTTCGCCATGCTTAAGCGGCTTGGGCTGTTGCTCTTGGTATTGGCGCTTTTCTTCTTTGGCATTAAGTACATGAACAAAGGATTCACTTGGTTCAACAAATGGCTGCTCAAAAAGGGCGAGCAATTCATGCACGGCGTCAAATTCAAGAACTACGAATTTCTTTCAAAAGAGCGCGAGGAACAAGCGGTCGTTTTCATGCTCCGCACCCTGAAGTGGATATCGATTGCCTTTGTCGTCTATTTAGCCCTTCCCATTGTATTCAGCATCTTTCCAGCAACCAAGGGCTTGGCGACTACTTTGTTTGGTTATGTCTTGAATCCGTTGGTGGGATTTGGATCGGCATTGATCGGATACATTCCGGAGCTAATCGCCATCATCGTCATCGTTTTGGTGACGCGGTATTTCGTCCGGTTCCTCAAATTCCTTTCGATGGAAGTAGAGACGGGTAAATTGAACCTGCCCGGTTTTTATCCAGATTGGGCTACGCCGACGTTCAATATCCTGCGCATCATCATTTATGCCTTTTCGTTCATCGTTATCTTTCCCTACTTACCGGGAAGCGACTCGCCGGTTTTTCAAGGGGTAAGCGTCTTCTTGGGCGTCCTGATTTCATTGGGTTCGTCCTCTGCCATCAGCAACATCATCGCGGGGTTGGTCATTACCTACATGCGGGCATTCAAAATCGGCGATCGCGTGAAAATTTCTGACGTCACAGGCGACGTTATCGAAAAAACCATGCTGGTTACACGCTTGAGGACGATTAAGAACGAAGACGTCACAATTCCAAACAGCGCCATCATGAGTGGCAGCACGGTCAATTACAGTACGAGTGCACAAACGTTGGGTCTCATTTTGAACACAACCATCACCATCGGCTACGACGTGCCGTGGAGAAAGGTACACGAACTCTTGATCAACGCAGCGTTGAAAGCGGACCACATCAAAGACAAGCCGCAACCCTTCGTCCTCCAAACCAGCCTGGACGATTTTTATGTGAGCTACCAAATCAACGCCTACACAGAACAAGCAGCTTCTGCCGCAAAGATTTATTCGCAGTTGCACAGCAACATCCAGGACGCCTTCAACGAAGCCGGCGTAGAGATACTCTCTCCGCACTACCGCGCTGCCAGAGACGGCAACCAAGTGACGATTCCGCCCAGTTACCTCCCACCAGATTACCAAGCGCCTTCGTTTAATGTCAAGGTGGATAAGTAGGATTAGGAGGAGCTAGGCGCTAGGAACTAGGGGCTAGGGTTTTTTGGTAGGCTGTCAGCTTCCGGTTACCCTCAATTATAAAAAACGTCTCGCCTAGGAAAAACAGACCGGCCTTGGAAAGATCCCTAAAACATGTTGAGTGAAAAGAAAGCCATTTAAAACGAAACACCCCGAGCGAGAAAGCGTTATAGCATCGAGAACCATTACATGATTCTCATCAGTTTACTTGATTCGATCTGAACTTAAGCCTAGTATTACCTTCACAAATTAGAAGCACCATGGCGACGAACGAATTTGAAAAGGCGACAACATTCTCTTACGCAGGCAGCATCGAATATGCCAATGAAGCGGTGGTGAGCAAGCACGTGCTCAAGAAGGATACAGGAAACATCAGCTTGTTTGCCTTTGACAAAGGCGAGGGATTAAGTGAGCATACAACGCCATTTGACGCGGTAGTATGTGTTGTAGATGGTCAAGCCGAAATCATCATCGATGGCGTTTCTTCCGTTCTCTCAGCCGGACAAAGCATCGTTATGCCTGCCGGAATTCCTCATGCGGTTAAGGCTGTAGAGAAATTTAAGATGGTATTGACGATGATCAAGGATTAACCCCCCCATTCATCCCAATTCTACATCAAGCCTTCCGTATTCTCACAGTGGGCTGCACGATGCATGGTAAAATGGTAGGTTAGGTCTATCTAAAAACCACTACACCATGATTCGAATCCTACTTACTGCATCCATTTCCCTTGCAATTGGCAGCGCAGCGTTCCCGCAAACAGGTTGGGACTACTTTGACGCCAACAACATTGAAGCAATCATATCTCCGGTTGCCAATCACTTTTGGGACTACAGCGATAACCATTATTTTATACCGAAAGATAGCGGTACCACCAGCATTTTTACTTCAACCCTTTGGATAGGTGGCGTGGATTCAACTGGACTATTGCACTTGGCGGCAGAGCGGTTCCGCCAATCGGGCAAAGATTACCTGCCTGGACCCTACAGTTCCACCGACGACTATCATTTCACAACGACTTCGCCATGGGATCGCGTTTGGGTGATCAACAAGCAAGAGGTGGAAGATTGGCTGGACAACCCCTTTTCTAATCCTGTGCCTCAATCCGTATTGGACTGGCCAGCCCACGGCGATGCGAGCTTGGGACAGGCTTCCAACTTGGTTCCCTTTGTCGACATGAACGGCGATGGCAATTACGATCCGGTCAATGATTTTGACTACCCGGCCTTCAAAGGCGACCAAACCGTCCTCTTTCTCTTTAACGATGATGGACTATTACACACCGAATCAGGTGGCCAACAATTGGGCGTAGAAATCTGGGGAATGGCCTATGGTTTCAATTGCCCTGAAGACGAAGCATTGCACAACACCCTTTTCATGGAATACCACATCACCAATCGATCTGACATGGATTACTTCGATTGCGCAGTGGGTTTATGGAACGACTTTGATTTGGGTAATGCCCAGGATGATTACATCGCTTCAGATGTGACGCGCAATTTGTTCTATGTGTACAACGGCGACGACGAAGACCAAGATGCGAACGGCAAGACAGGATATCACTTTAACCTACCTGCACAAGGAGTCCGGATATTGAGCGGGATTCAAATGGATGATGATGATCTAGATAATCAGCCTTCTGTCGACACCCTTGGGAACTACTACGGCTTTGGAATGGACGATGGAATCATTGATAACGAGCGATTGGGGTTAGCTCATTTTACGATGCATAATAATTCAGCCGGTCCAACAGGTGATCCGAGCAATGCTACTGAATACGATAGATTCATGAACGGATATTGGAAAGATGGAACCCCTATCACCTATGGCGGAACGGGCTACGATCCGAATGATAGCACCGTAATTCGAGCTAGGTGCATGTTTGCCGATTCAGGCGATAGCGTGCATTACAACACCTATGGTACGGTACCAAGCGGTGGACCTATTTGGACAGAGGCTGCTGCAGGTAATACTCCAGGAGACAGAAGGGGAGTAGGAAGTATGGGGCCTTTTGATCTCTCGGCAGGCGAAGAGGTGGATTTCACCATTGCGTATGTATTTGCACAAAAACCGTACGATCGGCTGGGTGCTGTGACAAAGATGAAGGCAGCTTCGGATCATATCCAAGAGCTGTTTGATACACAGATTACGGAGTGTGGTCCATTCGATCCGGGACTCACAGTGGGAGTGGAAGATGCGGCATCCAGTCAGCTCGCGTTGTACCCAAATCCTGCCGGTGCATTTGCGACCGTAACAGGCCTTGCTACCCAAGCGAGCTACCTCATCATCGACATGAAAGGTGCAACGGTCGCTTCGGGAAAGCTGAGTGCAGGAAGGGCAGTAATAGATCTTTCAGCGTTGCCATCCGGTGTGTTCGTGGTGCAAGTAATGCAAGAAGATACGACAGATCAGATTCGCTTAATAAAACAATGATCGCACTAGACGTAGGATGAGTAGGTTGAGATGGGCGTGTGCCTAGGAGCTTTTCCCCTTCGCTGCTGAGGCAACGCCCTTATTTTCTATCCTGCCTTCCAATTCCAGTAAGAAAGCGTATTCCAAGGCGATTTCCTTGTACACTTCAAACCTTCCACTGGCTCCGCCGTGGCCGAATTCCATATTGACATGGAAGAGCAATCGATTGTCGTCGGTCTTCATATCACGCAGCTTTGCTACCCACTTCATCGGTTCCCAATACTGCACCTGTGAGTCGTGCAGTCCGGTAGTAACCAGCACATTCGGGTAATCCTTGGCTTCGATGTTGTCATATGGCGAATAGGACTTTATGTAGTGGTAATACGCCTCGTCTTTTGGGTTTCCCCACTCATCAAATTCGCCTGTTGTGAGAGGAATGCTTTCGTCGAGCATAGTCGTCACAACATCAACGAAAGGCACTGCGGCGATGATTCCGTTCCAAAGTTCTGGCGCCATGTTCATTACTGCCCCCATCAGCAATCCTCCTGCGCTTCCGCCCATCGCGTAGAGGTGTTTTGGTGAGGTGAATCCCTCTTCTGACAAATAGCGACCGCAGTCGATAAAATCGTTGAAGGTGTTCATCTTCTTGAGCATCTTGCCGTCTTCGTACCACTGTCTTCCCAACATTTGGCTTCCACGAATGTGCGCAATGCAAAAGATGAAGCCGCGGTTGAGTAAACTCAAACGAGAAGGGCTGAACGAGGGTTCGATGGTGATGCCATAAGATCCGTATCCGTACAATAGAAGAGGGGTGTCGGCACTGGGTTTGGTGTCCTTGTGCATGACCATAGACATGGGTACCTTGGCGCCGTCTCTAGCCGTTACCCACACGCGTTTTGCTACGTAGTCTCCTTTATCGAATCCACCAAGCACCTCTTGTTGCTTGAGCAAGTTGCGCGACCGGTCGTTCATGTCGTACTCAAAGACCGACCCAGGTGTTGTCATGCTGGTGTACCCAAATCGAAGTTTAGAGGTGTTGAATTGTGGATTTACTCCGCTGTAGACCGTATACGCCTCTTCGTCAAACGCGATGTAATGGTCAGAAGATCCGTCCCAAGACATGATCCGCAGCGAACTTTCCGCATTGGCCTTCTCCGTCAGCACGAGGAAGTCGTTAAACACATCGAAATCATCGAGAAGCACGTCGGTTCGGTGCGAAATGACTTCCGTCCAATGCTCTTTGCCAGGCGATTGTTCCGAGGCCTTCATGAGTTTGAAGTTGGTCGCCCCGTCCTTGTTGGTAAGGATGTAAAAATGTCCGTCGAAATGCGAAACACCGTATTCGAGGTCACGCTGACGTTCTTGGAGCATTTGCCACGCTCCTTCTGGTTTGTCTGCGTCCAAAAAACGGTATTCGTCCGAAACGGTGGCGCTGCTGTGGATGTAGATGAATCGCTTTGATTTGAATTTTCCCACACCCACGTTGAACGTTTCGTCCGTTTCGTGGTAGACTTCCTCGTCGGAAGCGGAAGGCGTGCCGAGTACATGCTTGAAAACCTTATACGAGCGCAAGGTAACTGGGTCTTTCTTGGCGTAGAAAACGGTCTTGTTGTCATTGGCCCACGTGCAGCCGCCGGTTGTTCCTTCAATGCGGTCTTCTAAAAATTCACCTGTTCCCAAGTCTTTGAATCGGAGGGTATAGATACGTCGGCTCAGGGTGTCTTCGCCAAAAGCCATGAGCTGGTTGTTTGTGCTGATTGAATTGCCTACCACCTGGTAGTAGGACTCTCCTTCAGCCAGCTCATTCACATCGAGGAGGATGGCTTCTTTTCCTTCCAATGACCCTTCTTTACGGCAGTGGATGGGATATTCCTTGCCGGTTTCAAAGCGCGTGTAATAATAGAAGCCGTCGTAGAAATAAGGAACGGAACTGTCGTCCTGTTTCACCCGACCCTTGAGCTCATCATACAGTGCTTCTTGCATGTCATCCGTCGGAGCCATGGTGGCTTTGGTATACGCATTCTCAGCTTCCAAATGGGCCAGGATCTCAGGATCCTTTCGCTCCATGTCGCGCATCCAATGGTAGTGATCGATGCGCGTATCGCCATGTGTGGTGATCTCGAACGCTGTTTTTCGTGCGATGGGGAGGGTGTTCATTTCCGTTCTCTTTTTTTCTTGCGGTTGACAAGCCGTAAGGCAGATGACCGCTGCCGCTATTGAGCAGGCCAATTTCATGCGGCGAATGTAAGCAGAGAGAGGAGAATGAGAGGTTCACGGATTTTGCATAGCCAAATGGGCTTCAGGCCCAACTAGATATATTCGAAGCGGCTGCATGATAACAGGTTTTTCCGACGCTTGAATTTCCCTTTCTTTGAAACACTAATCTGAACCTATGAAATTCTTTATCGATACAGCTAACCTCGACGAAATCAGAGAGGCAAACGACCTGGGCGTGCTGGACGGCGTCACCACCAACCCGAGCTTGATGGCCAAGGAAGGCATAACTGGTGCCGCAAACATCACACAGCACTACGTGAAGATCTGCGAAATTGTAGATGGCGACGTGAGCGCCGAGGTGATCTCAACCGATTTCGAAGGAATCGTCCGTGAAGGCGAGGCCTTAGCCAAGCTTCACAAAAACATTGTAGTGAAGGTTCCGATGATCAAGGAGGGAGTGAAGGCACTCAAGTACTTCAGCGACAAGGGAATTCGAACCAATTGTACGTTGATCTTTTCGGCTGGACAGGCACTCTTGGCCGCTAAGGCAGGTGCCTCGTACGTATCTCCATTTTTAGGGAGATTGGACGACATCAGCAGCGACGGACTCAATTTGATTGAAGAAATCAGGATCATTTATGACAACTACGGCTTCACAACCGAAATATTGGCGGCGTCGATTCGCCATCCAATCCACATCATTGAATGCGCGAAAATAGGCGCCGACGTGGCTACTTGTCCGTTGAAGCCCATCCTACAACTACTCAACCATCCACTGACCGACGCCGGCCTCGCCAAGTTTTTGGCCGACTATGAAAAGGGCAACGCCTAGGATCAGATGATGCTGGGTGATCGAATGGCTCAGTTTGGACCAGGGTTGCTCTACGCTGGAGCGGCTGTGGGCGTGTCGCACTTGGTTCAAAGCACACGTGCCGGAGCAGAATTTGGCTTGCAACTCATCGCCGTGGTGATCTTGGTAAACATCATCAAGTACCCCATTTTCGAATCGGGTCCACGCTATGCTGCAGCTACGGGAAAGTCCTTGCTCGACGGGTATCAGCGCATCGGAAATTGGGCGGTTTGGATGTATGTCGCCATCAGTATCTTGATGGTGTTCATCGTCATGGCAGCGATTTCCATCGTTTCTGCCGGATTGTTTGCCCAACTGACAGGGATAGAAGTGGAAGCACCCTTCATCGCCATATTTTTATTGACGCTGTCTGTGTTCATCCTCGGCTGGGGGCATTACTCTACCTTGGATCGGGTGATGAAATTCATCATCGTCGTGCTCACCCTTTCTACCGTCCTCGCGCTTTCCTTTTCGTGGATCGAACCCACCGTGCGCTCCGAAGAGTACATGCGCATCTTCGATTTCGCAAGTCGGGGTGACGTCTTGTTCCTGGTAGCGCTTATTGGTTGGATGCCGGCACCGATCGACATTTCAATTTGGCATTCGGTATGGTCGGTTTCGAAGAACAAAGAACAAGGCAGGCGCATTCCACTCAAACAAGCCTTGGTTGATTTCAAGGTCGGCTATTGGGGCACCACCTTCTTGGCGTGTTGCTTTCTTTCATTGGGTGCGATCATCATGTATGGAACGCCCGCTTCGCCCGCCACGGGGAGCGTCGACTTCGCCGAACAGCTCATCAGCATGTACACGGCCAATTTGGGCCAGTGGGCTTATCCGTTCATCGCTTTGGCGGCATTCACGACCATGTTCAGCACGCTACTTACGTGCTTGGATGCTTTTCCTCGTACGCTGAGGAGGTCGACTAAGCTCCTGATGGAGCGCTTCGAAGACCGAAAATTTCACGACGGATTGTATTGGTTTTGGCTGATTTTTACTGCCGTAGGGACCTCGGTCATTTTGCTTTTTTATTTCAGAGATATGCGTGCCATGGTCGATTTGGCTACCACCTTGTCATTTGTGATTGCCCCGGTGTTTGCGTTCTTGAATTTCAAGGCCATGTACCATCCAGATATTCCTGCAGATGCCCTGCCCTCCATTTGGATGAAAGGCTTTAATATCGTATCCATCACCTTGCTTACCTTGTTCAGCATTTGGTTTTTGATCTACTGATGGACGTAAAGACAACATTATGAAACGATTGATACTCCTACTTTCTCTGCTGCCGTTGATCGGTCTAGCGCAACAAGGAAACGTAACGGTGAAAAACATCAAAGTGACGGATCATTGGACCGTAGATCCGAGAAATTTCACGGAGGATTTTAGCGTTGAGTTGAAAAACATCGAACCGCCGCTGCCCGGTGGCGACCTCGACCGAGAAGAGATGCGTGCGTTGAAACGCAGGATGAATGAGTTGTATCCGAGAAAAGAGGTGACGAGCGTTGAACGAGACGGACGGTCATCCGATACGCTAACGGTAGGGCAAAGTTTCCCAGCAGATTTCTTTTTGAACCAGGTGCCGATGAATGGAGGAACCCCGAACGACAATACCCTAGCCATTTCAGACGACGGCAAGTTGATTACCTCGTGGAACACCCAGCTGTGGGCTTACGATATCGTTGCCGATACGTACTTGTTTGCCTATCCAAACATGCACCCAAGCTTTTACCAGTTCTTAAACATCTACAACGATACCGTTTTCGACCTCTCCTTTCCTTTCGACCCAAAACTGCTCTTCGACCCGATCAATCAGCGGTTTATCATGCTCTTCATGACCGGCAGGGAACCGCATAATAGCGGCACCATCGTTTGTTTTTCCACTACCACCGACCCGAAGGACCTTTGGCACGCTTACCGACTCTCGGGTAATCCGCTGAACTATGAGACGTGGAGCGATTATCCACAAATCGCGATCAATGAGAACAGCTTCTATTTGACCTTGAACCAACTCTATCCCGATTCGGGATGGGTGGAAGGCTTTGCGGAAACCGTTCTATGGCAAATGGACCTCGAAGAGGCTTACGCCGGAGCCGATTCGGTGACCACGAAGCTCTGGACAGGCTTTACCTTCGAAGGAAAGAACATCCGCTATTTGCACCCAGTGAAAACCCACATGGGACCGCAAGGGGATTCCATGTACCTCATCGCCAATCGTCCGTTTGTGGAATCCAACGACACTTTTTTCGTGGTTCGGGTAGAGGGAGATGCGGACAATACGAGCAACGCGGTGGACATCAAAATGGCCGCGGGCGGACTCGGATACGGCCATCCTCCGTATGCCAAACAATCGGGAGGTAACCAAGAATTTTGGACGAACGACGCTCGGATACTCGGTGCAGTACGGATGGGCAAGGAAGTCCATTTTTCAGGCAACACGATCAATTTCAACACTGGGCAAGCCACCATTTACCATGGAATCATCGATGACTTGGACGCGCCGCATGTAACTGGCAGCATCATCGAGGATGACGAAAAAGAACTGGGTTTTCCTAACGTCGATTTCATCGGAGTCACGTCAACTGATCGCGACATCGTGATTTTTGCCAACCATACCGGAGAAGGCATTCATCCTGGAAATTCTGCGATTTACATTGATCACGACGGAGGATATGGTCCGGTACAAACCATTGCCAAGGGCGAAACGTACGTGGACGGACTACCTTGGGCGGATGAGCGATGGGGAGATTATACCGGTTTGCAGCGCAAGTTCAACGAAACCGCCGAAGTATGGGCAGCAGGCTATTGGGGCCACGGAAATGAGCGTCCAGGAATTTACATCAGTCAGATCCACAGCCCAAAGCACGGACCTACCGCCATTGAAGAAGATTCACCAAGAGAAAAAATGGTGATTTATCCCAATCCGACTATGGAATGGGTGCAGTTTCAATTCCACTTGGACGCAACGGTAGAAGCTTCGATCGAAATCCGTGACCTCCAAGGACGGTATGTTGCAGCCCTCGGAAAGGGCCGAATCCAATCAGGAGCCAACCGACTTGGTTTTGACGTGGCCTCTCTTGCAGCCGGTACTTACGTAGTACAAGTGAAAAGCGTTGAAGGCATTCACTTCACCGAAAAGTTCGTGAAGCAATAAAATCCTGCAAGTCGTAAGATTCGCTTGAATTAAAGCTGTCTCCATACCCGTTGGTGACCGTTTGCTGCGTTGAATGCAGAAAGAGTAAGATCAACCCGCTACAGGTGATTTAAGCTTCTACCTTTGCACGCCCGAAATGATCAGCATCAATAATATATCCGTCTCGTTCAGTGGAAACGACCTGTTTAAGGAGGTATCCCTCGTCATCAACGAGCGCGACCGCATTGGGCTGGTCGGCAAGAACGGCGTTGGGAAGAGTACCCTCTTAAAGATCATCTTGGGCTGGCAACAACCCGATGGCGGCAACGTGGTCATCCCTGACGGGAGAACCATCGGCTACCTGCCGCAAGAAATGCATTTTGAGGGCAAGGAGACGGTTTGGACCGAGACACTCAAGGCATTTTCGGAACTCAATGAACTGAAGAAACGCGATCTCGAGATCCAACAGGAATTGACCGAGCGCACCGACTACGAGAGCGATTCCTACCAAAAAATCATCGATGAGCTGGGTAACATCCATATGCGATTAGAATTAATCGATGATGGAAAGTCCGAACAAAAGACGGAGCAAGTGTTGCTTGGATTGGGATTCTTGCGTTCCGATTTTCAACGCAAGATGTCTGAATTTAGTGGCGGCTGGCAAATGCGGGTGGAGTTGTCAAAGCTCATCCTGATGCAGCCTGATTTGTTGCTCCTTGACGAACCTACGAACCACCTCGACATCGATTCCATCCTTTGGTTGGAGCAGTTTTTTCAGGAGTATGCCGGGGCCATCATGATGATTTCGCACGACAGGATGTTCTTGGACAACATTACCAATCGCACGGTTGAGATCATCAAAGGGAAGATCTATGATTACTCGGTAAGCTATTCGAAATTCTTCATGCTCCGCCAAGAGCGCATCGACCAGCAGAAAGCTGCGTACGACAACCAGCAGAAATACATTGCCCAGCAAGAACGATTCATCGAACGCTTTAAAGCCAAGAATACCAAGGCCAAACAGGCGCAGAGTAAGATGAAGCAGCTCGACAAACTCGACCGTGTGCACATCGACGAAACCGATGATTCGCGGATCCGCTTTCATTTTCCTCCGGCACCACGCTCGGGTGACGTGGTTTTAAAGGCGCGGGACCTATCCAAAACCTATGGTGATCACACGGTGTTTTCAGACGCGTCGTTCGACATCTTCCGAGGCGAGCGTGTAGCATTCGTCGGTAGAAATGGTCAAGGAAAATCTACGTTGGTAAAGCTCATCGTGGGCGATGAGAATGGCATCGGCGAATTGAAGCTCGGACACAACGTCGAGGTGGGGTACTATGCGCAAATTCAAGAGAAGACGCTCGATCAAAATGCCACCATCGAAGAGATCATTCAGCACGAGGCTACCGGCGACGATGCGAAAATTCACCGGGTGAGGGGATTGCTCGGGGCCTTCTTGTTTGGCGCGGATGACTACGGTAAAAAAGTACGGGTACTATCCGGGGGTGAAAAATCCCGATTGGCCCTAGCGAAGCTTCTTTTGAAACAATCTAATCTATTGATTTTAGATGAGCCTACTAATCACCTGGACCTCAGCGCGAAAGAAGTGCTAAAAGAGGCGCTCCAAGATTACAAAGGCACCTTGATTTTGGTGAGTCACGACCGCGAATTTTTGCAAGGCTTGACGGACCGAACCTTTGAGTTCAAAGACGGCAAAGTGAAGGAGCATTTAGGCACGATCGACGACTTCCTTTCCAACTATCAAGTTCAGAATTTCAGAGAATTTGAAGGGGCAAAACCGAAGACGAAGGCCAAGGCCGCTGAGCCAAAAAAGCTTGAGACTGAAGCGAAGCCGAAACCGCAAAACGGTTTGAGCAATCAACAGCGCCGGGAGAAAGAAAAGGAGTGGAAGAGAATGAAAAATCAGCTTTCGACCTTGGAACAAAAGATCGAGCAGCAAGAGCTAGAAATTCAGAAGCTCGAAGAGAAGATGGCCGACCCATCTGCGGCTAAAGAGGGGCAAGAGATCTTCTTTCAACACGCTGAGTTGCAACGACACCTGGATGAGTTTATGAAACGCTGGGAAAAAACCGGAGAAGAGTTCAGCGCACTTTCTCAATTGCTCGACCGATAGTTATCCCCGTACCACTCTTGAAAGATCGTCGTGTACCACAGGCGACTATTTCCAATTTCCAACGTCTTTTGTTATATGCTTCGCATTCTACTACTAACCTGTTTCATGTTCCCACTCCTTGTTTTGGGACAGGGCCAAGCCGATTGGTGGTATTTTGGCGCCAATGCTGGGGTTCATTTCACTACCACGGGACCGACTGCCGTGAGCAACGGACAACTGAGCACCTCCGAAGGATGCGCTTCGATCTCTGATCAAGCAGGCAATCTATTGTTTTACACCGATGGACTCACCGTGTACGATAAAAATCACAACGTTATGCCGAACGGCACGGGCTTGCTAGGAGATCCCTCATCGACGCATTCGGGGGTGATCATCCCAAGGCCTGGAAATCAAAACGAGTACTACATATTCACAGTTGACGCAGCTGGAGCTGGGGGAGTGGGCATGCATTATTCGAAAGTAGACTTGACGTTGAATTCCGGTAACGGCGACGTGGTATCCACAGAAAAGAACGTTTTTTTGGTAGACGACACCAGCGAGAAAATTGCGGCGGTGAAAAAATCCAACGGATACTGGGTCATTACACACCTGGCGTCTACCACCATCTATCACTCCTATGAAATTACTACCTCGGGTGTAAATACTACCCCGGTGATTTCTAATACGACTTGGCCTACGTCCGGTTTTGGGTATGGGATAACGGCGTCTTCGGATGGACAACAAATAGCATCGGTCTATTTCAGTACGGATAGCATTCATCTATACGATTTCGATGCAGGAACTGGTGCGGTCACCGCGAATTACAAGATTGGCACTACAATGAGCGCTGGGTTGATGTACGGACTTGAGTTTTCGCTGAGTGGTGAGATTCTCTATATGCAATCCTACAGTCAAGGTGATGTGCGCCAATTCGATTTGTCGCTCGGTTCCGTAGCCGCTATTTCGGCGAGTGAAACGGTGATTGGATTGGCAACTTCGGGAGGAGGACAACTGCAGACGGGTCCAGATGGAAAAATATATTGTGCCAGGAACCTAACAAGTCGAATTTCCAGGATCAATGATCCCGACGTGGTAGGTACTGCGTGCAATTGGGAGGATTCGGCGGTGGTACTTACCGCCAACTGTCGGTGGGGACTTCCTACCTTCATTCAATCTTTTTTCACGGTGGGTTTTGCTGCAGGAGACCATTGTTTCGGTGATCCCTTTTCTTTTAGCTTGGACACCTTAGGCGTGGATTCACTGCTCTGGAATTTTGGTGATCCAGGTTCTGGAAGCAACGATACTTCAACTGCTTTCTTCCCTACGCATACCTTCTCAGACACCGGAACGTACACAATCACGCTCATCGCGTGGGGCGATACGCTCGTTGATACGGCAACGTCCACAATTTTCGTCTACC
Source organism: Cryomorphaceae bacterium (assembly GCA_040221375.1). Taxonomy (GTDB): domain Bacteria; phylum Bacteroidota; class Bacteroidia; order Flavobacteriales_G; family Salibacteraceae; genus SHAN690. Next base: position 105,826 of record JAVKEP010000044.1, on the reverse strand, counting down.
CTCGACAAAGCCTCAACATCGGTCCGGCCGATACAGGAATGTGCTTTGGAGATACAATTACACTCTACGCGACCGAGGCCTTTTCTACGTACTTATGGCAAGACAGCAGTACCGCCGATTCGTTTAATGTGTACAGAGATTCGTTGGTGTACGTGACGCTTTTCGGGGTTTGCGATACCTTGACTGATACCATGTTTGTCCATTTCGATACGCTGGCTGTGTTCAGTCTACCCGAGGATACTACCTTTTGCGATGGAGGTTCGCTCTTGTTGGATGCGAACGTGCAGGTGACGGCCGACGTTTTTTGGAACACAGGTGACAGTGTAGATGCCATCACGGTGAGCCAGACCGGCCTTTATGTGATGACCGCCGTCAACGGCTGCGGCCCTGTAATCGACAGCATTGATGTCACGGTGATTCCGCGACCGGACAGTGCCTTATTACCCCCCGATACCCTGAACTGCTTCGACGCACCGATCTACCTCACACGACCGCTGAACGATACCATCCAATGGGTGTGGTCAGACAGTTCGGATGTCGAAGTCTTCGAAGTAGATACCACCATGACGGTTTGGTTGGCCGCCTTCAATCAGTGTGGCGTCTTGGTCGACACCTTCCACGCAATCTTTAACGGCGAAATCAAAACGGAATTGGGCGAAGACACCATCATTTGCGACCAAGACAGCATTCGCCTCTTTGGCACGGATTCCATGGCAACTTATTTATGGAACACTGGAGACACGACCGATTCGATTTGGTCCATTCCAGGGGAAACGGAGAATTACATCGTGACGATCCGACTCGGAGCTTGTGAGATTGTCGAATCGAGGCGGGTCTTTGCTTCGGATACGGCTTGTCCAAGCATCGAATTCACGCTTCACTACCCCAATTTCTTTACTCCCAACGGTGACGGTGTCAACGATCGATTCAGAATTTTCCTCGGCGATGAGGTCGGTTTTGGTAAGTACGGCGGCAAATACGGCGATATTCAAAGCATATTTTACCAATTCTCAATGTCGATCTTCAATCGATGGGGCCAGTTGGTGCACGAAAGCGATAACATCGCCTATGGATGGGATGGATTCGTCAATGGCGAAGCCGCATCCTCAGGGACTTATTACTTCACCGTGCAGTACAAAGACTACGTCGTAATCGACGCTGACCGGTTCCTTCTTCAGGGCAGCTTCACGTTGATGCGGGATTAATACCTTAGTGCAGTGAAGAAAATTCTACTTGCGATCCTCCTTTTACCTTTCCAACTGCTGGCTCAAACGCCTGCGGATTGGTGGTATTTTGGACAGACTGCAGGGATCCATTTCACGCCAACGGGCCCGGTGGGAGACACCAACGGCCAGCTGAGTACGCTCGAAGGCGTAGCGACCATATCGGATTCTGACGGCGACCTGCTGTTCTACACAGATGGCAGCACCGTTTGGGATGCCAACCATGACGTTATGCCTAACGGCACCGGACTTACAGGAAACAGTTCGTCTACCCAATCGGCGATCATCTTAAAACGCCCAGGGAGCACGACCGACTACTACATCTTTACGGTTCAGAACAACGCGTTGCCACAAGGAATGCAATACACAAGGGTAGACATGACCCTCAACGCGGGAATGGGCGATGTGGACATCGGAGAAAAGAACGTTCCTATGGTCACTCCGACGGCCGAGAAAATATCTGCGGTGCCTAAATCCAATGGATTCTGGGTGTTGACCCTCAAGCTTCCTGGAGATACTGCCTACGCATTTGAAGTAACAAACGCAGGGGTGAACCTAACTCCCGTGACGAGCAATGCTGGATTTACCTTGGGTACCGGCAATTTTCTCGGATACCTGAAGCCGAGTTTGCAAGGAGACCGATTGGCCGCCATTCATTACCAGATTCCGGGTGTTTTCTTATACGATTTTGACGCGACTACGGGCGTTGTGTCGAATGCGATGCAGTTGACTACGAGCATCACCTCAGGCTACGGCGTAGAGTTTTCTCCTAGCGGAAATTACCTCTACGCATCGAGTTACAGCACTGCCAATACGGTCCAGTACGACCTAACGCTGGGCACCGCGGCGGCCATCAGCGCATCGGAAACCTTGATTAGTTCTGGTGGAACGGGAGGAGGAACGGTCCAGTTGGGGCCTGACAATAAGATTTATAACGCGCGGTGGAATCAGGGCTTCTTGTCGCGGATCAACGACCCCGAACAACCGGGACTGCTCTGCAATTGGGAAGACACTGCGGTGAGCCTTTTGGGGCGGTCGTCGCAGATCGGGCTGCCGACTTTTCTCCAGGCCTTCTTCAACGTTTCCTTTAGTGCAGACGATCACTGCTTTGGTGAAAGCTTCCAGTTTGTCATAGACACAGCTGGAATTGACTCCATATTCTGGAATTTCGGAGACCCGGCTTCGGGCAGCAATGACTCTTCTTATGCCTATTTTCCCTCACATACGTATACGGATACCGGCACGTACACGGTAATGCTGATTGCGAAATCAGATACCTTGATCGATACGGCTTATTCCTCGCTTTTTGTGTACCCAAGACAAAACCTCGATTTAGGTCCGGATACGGTCTTGTGTGGGCCCGATACCTTGGTTTTGGATGCAAGCGAGGCATTCTCTACCTTTTTGTGGAGCGACAGTACAACGGCTGATTCCTTCATCATTTATGAAGACAGCACCGTTTGGGTTCAGCTCAATGGATTTTGCGACACCTTGCGAGATACTGTCTCCATACGGTTTCAGTTTCCACCCAACTTGAGCCTCGGTCCAGACAGTACATTCTGCGAAGGTCTTTCACTCCCACTTAACGCTGGCTTGAATGTAGAGGCGGATTGGACCTGGAATACGGGCGACTCTACTTTGACAATCTTCGCTGCACAAACGGGAACCTACATTTTTGAGGCCGTCAACGTATGTGGGACGTACGCAGATACCGTTGAAATCGAGGTGATTCCGCTTCCCGATGCAGATACTAACCTGTTGCCCGGAGATTCTCTTCATTGCTTCGATCAAGGCTTCTTCATTCAACGCCCGATCAACGATACCGTGACGTTTGTGTGGTCGGACTCAACCTCAGATGAATTGTTTTTTGTAGACACTACCATGACGGTGTGGCTGGCCGCGTTTAACCAGTGCGGATTCAGCAGCGATACCATGCGGATCATTTTTAACGGTGAGATCAAGACAGAGTTGGGAGAGGATACGGTGATTTGCGATGAAGACAGCATTCGGCTATTTGGAACGGACTCACTCGCTACGTACGTATGGAATACAGGAGATTCCACCGATACCATCGTCACGCCAGTAGGGCAGAGCAAGAACTACATCGTCACAATCACCTTGCGCCAATGCCAGTTGATAGAGTCAAGGGAGGTAACTTCCACCGATACAGCATGTCCAGACATCGATTGCGCCTTGCGCTATGGAAATGTCTTCACGCCCAACGGCGACGGGTGGAATGATCGCTTCCGAATCGAGTCGGATTGCGATATGTTCAAGTTTTCTATGTCGATCTACAATCGTTGGGGGCAGCTCATTCACGAGAGCAGCAACGTTGCATACGGTTGGGATGGATACGTCAATGGCGAACCGGCAAGTGCCGGAACGTATTATTTCACAGTGGCTTACAAAGATTTTGTCATTGTAGATTTTGATCGCTTTGTGACCCAGGGGTCTTTCACGCTTTTGCGTTAACACCTAACTTTACAACGTGAAGCCGCTACTCGTTGTACTACTCCTCATCCTTTGCGCCGCAGTGCAAGCCCAATCCCCTGCCGATTGGTGGTACTTTGGAAATGGAGCCGGCGTTCACTTTGAAGCTTCCGGTCCCGTTGCTGATACCAACGGCGTATTGAATACTTCCGAAGGTGTTGCTACCATTTCGAATAATTCGGGAGACCTGCTGTTCTATACCGATGGAATCAGTGTGTACAACAGCCAGCACCAGCAAATGCCCAATGGCTTTGGTCTCATGGGGAATGGATCCTCCACCCAATCGGGGATCATCGTCCCAAAACCCAATGACAATTCCAAGTACTACATCATATCCGTTCAAGAGCTAGGTTACGTAGAAGGGATGCGCTATACGTTGGTAGATATGACCCTAGAGGGCGGTTTAGGAGATGTAGATACCACCCAGAAGAATGTCCCGTTGTTGAGTCCAACGTGTGAGAAAGTGGCCGGCGTGCTGCACGCGAACGGTCAAGACATTTGGATCGTCACGCACGAGTTTGGAAACGATGCGTTTCACGCCTTTTTGGTTACGCCTTCTGGCATCAATACCACGGCTGTGGTCTCAAATGTCGGCAACATCGTTCCGTTCGCTTCGATCATTGCTACCTTGGGCTACCTCCGGTTTTCACCTTCCGGAGACAAGCTGGCTGCGGCCAACCACACACAAAACAATTTTGAGCTCTTCGATTTTAACGCTGCTACCGGCGAAGTGAGCAATGCCCTTCAGATTTCGACTACGATTTCGCCTTATTGCGTTGAATTTTCTCCGGATGAATCCTTGATTTACGCTGCGGGTTGGTACAGTGCATCGGTCATGCAATACGACATATCCTCTGGCAATGCCACTACCATAGCTGGAACCGAGACGCAGATCGGAACCGGACAATCGACCGTAATGGGTGCCTTGCAGCGCGGAGTGGATGGGAAGATCTACGTGGCCCAGCACTACAAACAATACTTGGCAGCCATTGAACTTCCCAATGTGTTAGGGCTTGGATGTTCCTTCAATGATTCTGCCGTGTACTTGGATGGGAAGTTGTGTACCGTAGGATTGCCCACCTTCATCTCCTCATTCTTTTCGGCCGATTTTAATGCCGATAACGCTTGCTTCGGGGATACGGTCTTCTTTACCATGGATACCCTCGGCGTGGATTCGGCACATTGGAATTTTGGGGATCCTTCATCGGGTGGTCTCAACTCGGCTACTGGCTTTAATCCGTACCACGTATTTACGGACACGGGAAATTATAGCGTAACACTGATCGCCTATTCTGATACCTTAAGTGATACTGCGATCAACGCGATTTATATCTATCCGCGGCAGACCTTGGACCTTGGGCCGGATAGCGTGCTGTGCGGGCCCGATACGATCACATTGGATGTGAGCCAAGCGTTTTCATCTTATTTATGGAGCGATGGATCTATCGCTGATACGTTCGTGTTATATGGTGACACTACCGTATGGGTGACGTTGAGCGGTGTGTGTGATACCCTTTCCGATACCGTAGTATTTGATTTTGAATCGCCCATTCCGATTGACCTTGGGGCCGATACTAGCTTCTGTGCAGGCAATACCACTGTGCTGGATCCAGCCTTAACGGTCAATGCGACGTGGGCTTGGAATACGGGCGATACGAGCCTTGTACTTGTCGTTTCTCAGACAGGACAATTCGTGTTTTCAGCGAGCAATGCCTGCGGTGATTTTAAGGATAGTATTTACATTGAGGTGATCCCACTCCCAGGGGATAGCACGCTCCTTCCACCCGATTCTATACAGTGCTTCGATGAAGCCTTCTACTTGTCACGCCCCGACAACGATAGCATCAGCTTTGTTTGGTCGGATTCGAGTACAGCCGAACGCTTTTTAGTCGATACCACGATGACTGTTTGGTTGGCGGCATTCAACGTATGCGGATTCAGCGTCGATACCATGCGGATCATTTTTAACGGCGAGATCAAGACAGAGTTGGGGGAGGATACGGTGATTTGCGATGAAGACAGCATTCGGCTATTTGGAACGGACTCACTCGCTACGTACGTATGGAATACAGGAGATTCTACAGATACCATCGTGACCCCAGTAGGGCAGAGCAAGAACTACATCGTCACCATTACCCTGCGCCAATGCCAGTTGGTAGAATCGAGAGAAGTCACTTCCACCGATACAGCCTGTCCAGACATCGATTGTGCCTTGCGCTATGGAAACGTCTTCACACCCAACGGCGACGGCTGGAACGATCGCTTCCAAATCGAATCGGATTGCGAACTGGTGCAGTTTTCCATGTCGATTTACAACCGTTGGGGTCAATTGGTGCACGAAAGCGATAACATAGCCTATGGCTGGGATGGGTACGTGAATGGCGAACCCGCTTCGTCTGGAACTTACTTCTTTACCGTTGCTTACCGAGATTACGTGGTGGTAAGTTCTGACCGGTTTGTCACCCAGGGAACGTTCTCTTTATTGCGTTAGTGGTTACTTTTGTTTGGTGATACGGATACTGATTGGGCTTTTTTTACTTGTTGGAACGCAATCGATGGCGCAATCGGCTGCGGATTGGTGGTATTTTGGCCAAGGCGCAGGCGTGCATTTTGAGAGCACCGGCCCAGTTGCCGACACCAATGGACAGATTTACACCTTCGAAGGCTGCGCGAGCATTTCGGACGCGGCAGGAGACTTACTCTTTTATACGGACGGATCTACGGTATGGAACAGACTCCATCAAGTAATGCCCAACGGAACTGGGTTGCTGGGAAATGCCTCTTCGAGCCAATCTGCGATCATCGTTCCTCGGCCTGGCGTACCAACTGACTATTACATTATAACCGTACCCGTAAGTGGTCCAACCGGTATGCGTTACACCTTGGTCGACCTTACACTCGAGGCAGGATTAGGCGACGTAGATACCACCGAGAAAAACATTCTTTTAACGTTGAATGCTGGAGAAAACGTGTGTGCTTTGGCGCATGGAAATGGCAACGGGTATTGGGTAGCAACGCACATTCGCTACTCGGATACAGTTAAGGCGTTTGAAATAAGTGGAAGCGGCGTAAACACATCACCCGTCGTGTCTACAACGGGTGATAGCATCGAAGCTTTCGTAGGGTGCATCAAAGCTTCGCCGAACTCCAAGTACATCGGCTTGGCCAAGCAGACCTTTGGTTTCTCCTTTCCTTCGGGTCGCATTTCATTGATGAAATTCAACAACAACACCGGTGCGGTGGAAGACAACATTATGTGGTCGAGTCCGTTCGTGACCGGTCCTTACGGCGTTGAGTTCAGCCCCAACAACGACGTCTTATACATTTCAGATGGCTGGGGTGCACAATTGAACGCCGTCGTGCAATACGACATCTCCAATTTTGACTCCTTATCGATCGTCACCTCTGAATATTTAGTGGTAGATTCCGTAGCGTTTGGGCAGATTCAATTGGGGCCGGATGAGCGGATTTACCTGACCAGTAGGCTGTTCAGTACGCCGGGGTTGGATTCCTTTCTACACCGCATCAATGAGCCCAATTTACTCGGGGCTGCTTGCGACTGGGAACTCAACGCTGTGCACCTAGCGGGACGGAGGGCTACCATGGGATTACCTCCCTTCCTTTCATCGATTTTCAACGTCACATTCGAGGCAGAAAACCTGTGTTTCGGCGATACCGTCTTGTTCATTCCTGATACGGCAGGAGTAGACTCGGTTTGGTGGAATTTCGGCGACCCTAGCTCAGGCGCACTGAATGAGTCCAGCGTCTTGTTTCCGAGCCATTTTTACGCAGATACAGGCAGTTATACGATCGTGCTTATCGCCCAATCAGATACCATTTTCGATACGCTGCAAACGACGATTTACATCTATCCACGTCAATCGCTCGACCTAGGCCCGGATACCACCCTCTGCTTTGGCGATACTTTGGCCCTCGACATCGCTGATCTTTTCTCCTCCTACCTCTGGAGCGACAGCAGCGTTGCCGACACCTTTGCAATCTTCAGGGATTCAACCGTCTACGTCACCTTGTTTGGCGTGTGCGACACGCTCAGCGATACGATTCGGGTGGCGTTTGATACCCTAGCCGTCTTTAATCTCGGACCGGATACTACCTTCTGCGAGCCCAATAGCATCGTCTTAAACCCGGGATTGAACGTAGGTGCATTGGCGTATTGGAATACCGGTGATACGGTAGACTCTACGGACTTGCTGCACGTGACTCAATCAGGGCAATACATATTGGTAGCTGAAAACGTCTGTGGAACCGTCTCCGATACCGTAGAAGTGTTCATCACACCGCTGCCGGATACAGCGTTGTTGCCACCCGATACGCTCAATTGCTTCGACAACACAATCTTCCTCCCTCGGCCGCTCAACGACACCATTACCTATGTATGGAGCGATTCGAGCGACGGCCCTTTCTTCGAGATCGACACGACGATGACGATTTGGTTGGCTGCCTTCAACGAATGCGGCGTCAACATCGACACGTTTACGGCGGTCTTTAATGGAGAGATCAAAACGGAATTGGGAGAAGATACGGTCATTTGTGACGAAGACAGCATCCAGCTTTTCGGAACGGATTCATTGGCCGCTTACCTGTGGAATACTGGGGATACTACGGATACCATTGTGACTCCGGTAGGGGAGAGTAAGAATTACATCGTCACGATCACGCTGAAAGATTGCCAATTGATCGAATCGCGTGAGGTAGTGTCCAACGATACGGCTTGTCCGGACATCGATTGCACATTACGGTACGGAAACGTCTTTACGCCCAATGGCGACGGCTGGAACGACCGTTTTCGAATCGAATCAGACTGCGACTTGTTCAGATTCTCCATGTCGATATACAACCGTTGGGGCCAACTGCTTCACGAAAGCGATAACGTAGCCTACGGTTGGGACGGATACGTCAATGGCGAGCAGGCTACCGCCGGAACCTATTACTTTACGGTGGAATCGAAAGACTTCGTAGTCGTGAACTCCGATCGCTTTTACACACGGGGGAGTTTTACGTTAGTGAGGTAGTGGAAAACAAAAACTGCATACAATGAAAATAGCCGTCACAGCGGCCAATGGTCAATTGGGCACGTCCATCGTGCAAGAGCTAAAAAACGCGATAGGCGCGGAGAATGTAATTGGCATCGTTCGTACGCCTAAAAAAGCATCCCACCTTGGTATTGAAATCCGTGCAGGCGATTACAATAACCGCGAAGCCTTTGACTTGGCACTGCAGGGCGTTGATTCTGTGGTGCTTATTTCCGGAATGGACGAACCTCAAAAAAGGATTCAACAACACCGTAACGTCATCGAAGCCGCCCGACAAAACGGGGTTCGGAAGATAGTTTATACAAGCATTATCGGCGATGAAGAGAAGAATGCGTTCAGTCCAATTGTGAGTAGCAACCGCCAAACCGAAAAGGATGTCAAAGACTCAGGTCTGTTATGGGCGATTGGGAGAAATGGAATTTACATTGAACCTGACTTGGCGTACATCGACCACTACGTTCGAGAAGGGGAGATACGAAACTGTGCGGGAGAGGGGAAGTGCGGATATACCTCTAGAGAAGAATTGGGTTTCGCTTATACGCAAATGCTGCTTGGAGATGTGCACAATGGTCAGACGTATTCACTGCTCGGTGAATCCATTTCCCAGGCGCAATTGGCCGAATTTATGAACCAAGTGTTTGGAACCAAGCTTTCCTTCAATCATATCCCATTCGATGCGTATTTAAAGGAGCGAAGAGCCGAACTAGGGGATTTTATCGGAACGGTCATCGCGGGCATCTACGACGGAATCCGCGAGGGGGTTAATGACGTTCCCTCACATTATGAGGTCGCTGCGGGACGTCCCCACGCATCCGTAGTGGAGATGATGCAGGCGTTTAAGGACCGCTAGGCCTTCTCTGAAGCGAAGGGCAAAAAGTTAGTTGCTCTTCCGATTGCCTTTGCGCCAGAATGCGGCCTTACCTAAGTGCAGTATTGACCTGGCCCATGATCAATTCGTAATCCTGTTCCAATGATAGTTCGATGCGGTCGCACGAGATTTTCGTAATGCCGGCGGCTTTGTCGCATGGTACGGCTCCGATGGATTTGGGCATCCGAACGTTTCCTTTTTCCTTGGCGAGTTGTGCGTAGACGGCTCCTGCTTGGTCAGCCGCTTTGTTCATGTCGCCTTCCGTGATGGCATTGATGGTGTAGTGCAGTGGTGCGCTCCCTTCAAGTGCGATGGCGATTCTGGATACGAGTCCTTTACCCATTTCACTGAGTTCGGCTTTTCCTGGCTCGAACAATTCTTTTGCGCTGATGCAGACCACTGACCTTCCACCTCCGATGTCGTAGCTCACTTGGGTGGCTTTGTAATCAGAAAGCGTAGCTCGCATGGCCTGTATGACCATTCGTTGCTGAAATTCAGCTTGCTCATACTGACGTTGCAATTCAGAACGTTCGTGCTCCATGGGGCCGTTTTCCGGATCGATTGGCTTGTTCATCGATTCGGCGTATTTCAACTCTTGCATCCTCATTTGTTCCGGGGTGGGTTGCGGCATTTCGCCTGCTTCCATCATGCTTCGGTACTGCTTTTCTGCTTCGGCTAAAGCCTGAACTTGAGCCTTCAATTGCTGGATTTCTTCTTGCTGCTTGAGCACTTCTGAAGCTTCGAGCTTGGCCTTTGCTTCAGCGGCAGGAGCCATAGCAATCAGCCGGGCATTTTCTGCTTGAAGGGCGGCAAATTTCTTTTGAGGAACACAGCTCGTGATGACCAAGGCTGTGGTGAGTAGGATGAAAATGTGCTTCATGGTAAATTGCTTTGGGCGGCAAATATCGGACGATGAATTGAAAAATTGAGTTAAATAGTGAAAGCTTTGAAGGATTAGTCTGCTGGAGGATCAAAAATTAATCGCGCTGATATACAGCACGTTAGGTTGGCCGGTGGAAATTTATATAGTACTATGTATTGCATAGTAAAGTCTTATACCTATATATTTGTAATGCAATAACAGATCATGAATATTGAAAACTCAAAAGCTCAATTACGCAAAGGAATCCTCGAGTTCTGTGTACTCGCCTTGCTTCAGAAGGAAGAAGCCTATCCATCCGATGTGCTTGGATCGCTGAAGGAAGTTGAGTTGATTGTGGTAGAAGGTACGTTGTACCCGCTGCTTAGTCGGCTTAAGAACGCGGGTCTGCTGACGTACCGATGGGAAGAGTCCAAGTCTGGTCCGCCCCGTAAGTACTACAGTTTGACAGAACAAGGAAAAACTTTTTATAAAGAGTTGGCGACCTCCTGGGAGGAACTCAGGGACGCCGTAGACAAAGTAATTCAGGACACTAAACCCCCTAAGGAAAAATGAAAAAGACCGTTCAAGTCAATTTAAGTGGTCAGGTTTTCACGCTTGACGAAGATGCTTACGACTTACTGTCGGGCTATCTGAAAAGGATAGGCAGACTTTATGAACGAAGCGCAGGAAAGGATGAGATCCTCTCCGATATCGAACTACGCATCGCTGAGCTGCTGCTCGAACGAAAAGGTGATGTGAAGGCCGTTGTTTCTACTACCGACGTACAAGCCGTCATCGAAATCATGGGAAATCCCGAAGATTTTGAAGACGAAGAGATCGAAGTAGATGAACCGAGCTATTCATCGCGTAGCTATGAAGGACAGAAAAGACTGTTCCGCGATCCAGACAATCCGCTGATCGGTGGTGTCTGTTCAGGAATTGCCTACTACTTTGGAGTCGATCCAATTTGGATTCGATTGTCGTTTGCCGTTGCTCTCATCTTCTTTGGAACCGGCGTATTGTTCTACATTATCCTCTGGATGATCATTCCCGTTGCGAAGACCAGCGCGGATAAGTTGAGCATGCGAGGAAAACCAGTCAACATCGATAGCATCGGCAAGACGGTGGAAGAAGAGCTTAACAACATCGGTGCACGTTTCTCCAAAGGAGGACAAAACTTCACCGATGGCACGGGTCGAAAAATCGAGCGTGGCATTGACAAGTTTTTCAACTTTATGGCAGAACTCTTTCGCGGTTTTTTTACCGTACTCGGTAAGGTACTGGGTGTAGCCTTCATCCTGATCGGCGTCGTAACGATCGTCGTGCTCCTTACCGGGGTCATTGGTATTGCTGACATCGTGCACCTCGGATCCCACGGATGGGATTCGAGCTATTCTATTTACGAAATCGGAGACTTGATATTCAACTCCAGCGAATGGTTTTACCTGGCAGTTTTGGGGTTGTTCTTGTTCGTAGGCATCCCGTTTCTTGGATTGGCCTATGGTGGCTTGGTGCTGCTCTTTCCGACGGTGCGTGTTCCATACTTAGGAGCAAGCTTGATGGGGTTGTGGTTCCTGGGATTCTTCGCTGGCATAACGGTAGTGTTGAATACGGCTGGGGAGTATTCCAAAGAGGAAACCATGACCGACCGGATCACGCTGGATGATTTAGGCTTAGTTTCCGATACCTTGATTTTGGAAGTAGGAGACGACCCCTTCAACATCTCGGAAAAACGTGCTTACTACGCCAACAACGATTTCATGATGCGCATCGTAGATGGACGCATTATGGTCGGGAACATTGACTTCGACGTACGCGCTTCGAAAACGAGCGAAGTGCTCATAGAAGTGAACCGTACCGCGAGTGCCGATAGCTACGAAGAAGCCAGCGTCCGGGCCGACTCGATTAAGTATTCCTTCACCGTCGACTCGAACATTGTGACCTTCAGTCCATATTTCACGTATCCAGAGTCCCAAATGTTACGTGGACAAGACGTGGAATTGGTACTGCGCCTGCCCGTTGGCAAAACCATCTACCTGTCCAACGACATGAAACGCATCATCGATGACATTGACAACGTGCAAAATATCTACGACCCGAGAATGGTCAACCACTATTGGATGATGTCTGAAGAAGGCCTCACATGCCTCGATTGCGAAGAGACCAAACCCAAGTCTAGCCTCAAGTTTGAAGGTGTCAGTGAGGACGGCGAGCTGAAGGTCGACATCAATCTATCCGAAAACTAAGATCGTTCTTTTCTCTTCTCTGTTTAGTTAGGTTCAAGTCCCAGCCACGCGCTGGGACTTTTTTGTGATGGACATTCCGACCTTCATTTCTTACCTTTGCAAGCCCGAAAACCGCCCGTTTTCGATGTAAATACGACCGCATGTCAGAAACCACAACCGCATCAGAAAAAGAGATAACCAAGGACGAACTCAAGCAAGAGGTGCTGAATGATTTTCGCTTGGCGAACTTCAGCCGAGAGATCAGCTTGATGGGACGGAGAGAAGTGCTCACCGGGAAAGCCAAGTTTGGAATCCTCGGCGACGGCAAAGAGGTAGCGCAAATCGCACTCGCCAAGCAGTGGCATCCGGGCGATTGGAGATCGGGATATTACCGTGACCAGACCATGATGATGGCCGCTGGTTTATTGACGGGCGAGCAGTTTTTCGCTCAATTGTATGCAGATGCAGACGTAGAACGAGAGCCGGCATCGGCGGGACGAATGATGAACGGACACTACGCTACGCGTTCGCTCGATGACAATGGCAATTGGCTGAAGCTTTCTGAACAAATCAATTCTTCCGCGGATATATCACCCACGGCTGGTCAAATGCCGCGGCTATTAGGACTGGGGTTGGCGAGCAAGTTTTACCGAAACAATCCTGAGCTTCAGAACCACAAAGACTTCAGCAACAACGGCAACGAAATAGCCTTTGGAACCATTGGAGATGCCTCTACCAGCGAAGGCATGTTTTGGGAAGCCATGAATGCAGCGGGCGTACTTCAAGTCCCGATCGTGATGTCTGTTTGGGACGACGGTCACGGAATCTCCGTCCCTAAGGATCTACAAACGATCAAGCAAAGCATTTCTGAAGCGCTTTCAGGTTTCCAGCGCACAGCTGATAAAAAGGGATTCGAAATTTTGAAGACGAAAGGCTGGGATTACCCGCACTTGGTCTTAACCTATGAAAAAGCAGCGAGGATCGCGCGCGAAGAGCATGTGCCTGTATTGGTGCACGTAGAAGAGGTCACCCAACCGCAAGGTCATTCTACCAGCGGCTCACACGAGCGGTATAAGTCAAAAGAAAGGCTTCAATGGGAAAAGGATTTCGATCCTATCTTTAAAATGAAAGAGTGGATATTGAGCAAAGGAATTGCACAAGAAGAGGAACTCGAAGCGATTGAGAAGGAGGCTAAAACCGATGCGCGTAATGCGAAAAACAATGCGTGGAAGGCATTTTTAGAACCGATCAAGGAAGAACACAAGCAAGTCGTAGGGTTGCTGACCAAACTCGGGTCTGAAAGCAAGAATGCCGTATTCATTAACAAGCTAAAAGACGAATTGTCGGCTGCCACTGATCCATTCCGAAAAGAGATTTACGAAACAGCGCGCAAGGCATTGCGCTACGCGCGAAACGAGCAATTGGCGAGCAAAACTGCTTTGATCAATTGGATGAATGCGAAGATGAAAGAAAACGCAGATCGCTATTCTTCTCACCTCCATTCAGAATCGCCCGACTCACCACTCAGCATCCAGCCCATTGCAGCTGATTACGACGGCGACCAGATGGTAGACGGACGCGAAATCTTGCGCGATAATTTTGAGGCCTTGCTAGCAAAACATCCTGAGTTGATCATCTTCGGTGAAGATGCTGGAAGAATCGGGGGGGTGAACCAAGGACTCGAAGGCCTCCAAGCCAAGTTCGGCGAACACCGCGTATTCGATACAGGCATCCGAGAATGCACGATACTCGGCCAAGGGATTGGAATGGCGATGCGCGGTTTGCGCCCCATCGCAGAAATCCAATACCTCGATTACCTCATGTACGCCTTGCAAATCATGAGCGATGACTTGGCGACGATACAGTACCGAACAAAAGGAGGGCAGAAAGCGCCGGTCATCATTCGTACACGTGGCCACCGATTGGAAGGAATTTGGCACAGCGGATCGCCCATGGGCATGATCATTCACGCCTTGAGAGGAATGCATATCTGTGTGCCACGCAACATGACCCAGGCCGCCGGAATGTACAACACACTGCTCGCAGGCGACGACCCAGCGTTGGTAATTGAGTCGCTCAATGGCTACCGTTTAAAAGAAAAACTCCCCACGAATTTGGGCGCATTCCAATTGGAACTGGGCAAGGTAGAGACCATGATAGAAGGCGAAGACATCACCGTTGTTACCTACGGTTCGATGGTGAGAATGTGTGTGGAAGTAGCCAAGCAACTGAGAGAAGTGGGCATTTCAGCAGAAGTAATCGATGTACAGACCTTGCTTCCATTTGATTTGAATGGTGACATTCTGTCGAGCCTTAAAAATACCAATCGGGTACTCTTTGTCGACGAAGATGTACCTGGAGGAGCTTCAGCGTTTATGCTACAGCAAGTGCTTGAAGAGCAAGGTGGTTACCAGTACCTCGACTCAGCACCGGGAACCCTTACGGCCAATGCACACCGTCCAGCCTATGCTTCCGACGGGGACTATTTTTCAAAACCTTCCAACGAAGACATCTTTGAAAAGGTGTACGCCATTATGCACGAGGTGGATCCGGAGAAATATCCTGAATTGTATTCCTGATGCGCAAGGCAATTGCTCTGGTTTGCTTGTGCATGTCTCTTCTCCCGAAGCTCAAGGCAGGGGACGAAAAATTTCAATTGACGTTACTGCTCTCTCCTACAGTAGAGTGGGTGAGGTTTGGCCAGAGCATCAATGCGCCGCTTTACAATCAACTTTGGGGATCAAAGCTGAGCTACAACTTCGGTTTCGAATACAAGCGGTTCTTCGACCCCTCTCTTAGCATAAGCACCGGGTTGATGTACATGAACAAAGGCTTTCGAAACGAAATCCTCGAAGATCCTACCACCAATCCGAATAGCGACGAACCCCAAATTGGCGTTACACTGGCCAGCATGCACATCGCGGCGATTCCATTTTACATCAACGCCCATCACCGATTGCGCAGAAAGGTAGAAATGATCTACACTGCAGGCATTGCAGGCGGTTGGTTGTTCGCAGAGCGCGTGCGTAATAATTATTACTCAGGAGAAGAAACCCCTCAACAAGGGTTTTTGGATACATCTCCCGGGGCGGCAAGCGTGAACCTTTTCGTAGACTACTACGTCGGGGCCCATATTGGGGTCGGCATTTCGGCCTATCTGAAAAGTCGTATTGTCTTGGTAGTGCAACCGATGTATAAATGGCAAGTCAACAATGCCAGAGATTTTTATGGATCCTTCAGTTCGGGAGATCCATTTTCGGCTCGGATGAATAGTTTTGGTATTGACCTGAAAATCGGTTACTTTTTTACCAAACAAATTCGCAATCGAAAAAAAGAATTCTGACCGACGGCTTTACTCACTCGCTGTGGCGTTTCTGGTGCTCTTATGCCTTCAGTCGGCCTTTCATTTTATCCCGCAAACCCCTCTGGCCGGCGCCGAGTATGTTCCTCCAGCGGAGTCCTTGAGCTGGCAAGCGTGGTCCAGTGGAGAATGGCAAGAGAATGCTGAACAGCGGAGTAGAAAAAACTTCGGATTCAGGCCTGCGCTCGTTCGATGTGTCAATCAACTGCGCTACTCACTCTTCGATGAGCACAACGATTACATTACCTACGGTTCGGATGGAACCTTGTTTGAAACCGCGTACCGCGCTAGTATATGCGGTGAAGATTACATTGGCGATGCAGAAATAGAACGCACCCTTGATTCCTTGGACAAGTTTAGAAATGACCTGCTAGCTCAAGGCAAAAAGCTCGTGCTATTGATAGCGCCCAACAAGTGGCGCACGCTCTCCAACAAAGTGGAAGTCAATTGTAAAAACAAACCGACAAACTACGAGTCGTTTATTCAACCCTTGCGCAATAGAGGATACGCGATTTGCGACGCCATCGATCAATTTCGGTACGACCAAGAGCAGGGACCCACCTATCCTTTGCACAGCAGACAAGGCACCCATTGGAGCGTATTTGGTGCTGCCCTCTCCGCTGACTACCTACGCTTTGCCTTCGCCGAGGAAGGTTTGAACTTGCCCAAAGTGCGTATTGACAGCTTAGAAGTGACCGACCAACCTCGGTATACCGACAAGGACCTGCACGACTTGCTCAACATTATGTTCGGACCCGACGACGAAACCTTGGCCTATCCGCGCATGGCTTTTCCAGGAGGCGACAAGCCCAACGTGGTGGTGATTGGCGACAGCTATTACTGGACGTATTATTACTTAGGTATCCATCAAGGGCTCTTCGATCCGGAAAGCAAATTTTTCTACTACAACCGAACCCTCGTACAGGACGAACCCAAGCAGCGAATACCCCTGACCGACGAACTTAGAAGATCAGCAATTGCAGAGGCAGACGCAGTGTTGCTGGTCATGGGGGAACCATCACTGGCGCATCTGGGGTTTGGGATCCTTGGACTTGAGAATTGAACTTGAGGTTAAGCCCTCTGATTTTTTAAGAATCTCAACTTCAGAATTGCATTAAGGATTTTTAGGCGTTAAATTGGTCGTATTCATAATGCTTGAATAATTGAAATGCCTGACCGACGTTAGTGAAGTCAAACCCATGAAAAGCGTAGAAACCATGAAGAACAACAGACCTAAGATCATCGTTGGCATTGTCGCATCCATCCTTCTCATCCCATTGATTGCCATGCAATTTTCCCGTGAAGTAGACTGGTCCATTTTCGATTTTATCGTCGCGGCCGCGCTCTTACTCGGTGCAGGATTCGGGTTGGATTTCGTCCTCCGTCGCGTAAAAGCAACCGGCCAGCGGCTGATGTACTCCCTAGCCATTTTGGTGGTCTTGTTGCTGGTCTGGGCAGAATTAGCCGTAGGTGTTTTCGGTTCACCATTGGCCGGACATTGACCTAAGACTGATGACCCACGGATGGGGACGACGAGTTTGACGTACTGGGTATAATCGGCACTTATTGGCCGAACACAGCTTGAGCTACTTCTTGGACACTTTTCGCCTTTCCCATCGTATAGTAATGCATTACCGGCACTCCTGCATCGATCAGCTCTTCGGATTGCTGGATGCACCATTTCACCCCTTCTTTGCGTACTTGTTCGTCCGTCTTTGCATCTTCAATAGCATCTACCAGCGCCTCAGGTAGGTTCACATGAAAAAAGTGGGGTACGATGTTGAGCTGTTTTTTGGATGTGATGGGTTTGAGCCCCGGGATGATTGGAACCTCGATTCCTGCTGCCCTACACTTCTTTACAAAGTCGAAATACATTGCGTTGTCGTAAAACAATTGGGTAACAATATACTCTGCCCCGAGCTCGACTTTCTTCTTTAGAAATTTCATATCACTCTTGAAATTGGGCGCTTCATAATGCTTTTCTGGATACCCTGCTACGCCAATACAGAAGTTGGTCTTGGAGCTGTTTCGCAATTCCTCGTCCAAGTACTTTCCCTCGTTCATCTGCACCACCTGCTGCAGTAGATCGCTCGCATAGGCATGGCCATCCGGTTCAGGTTTGAAAATACCTTCTGACTTTACGGGGTCGCCGCGCAAAACGAGCACGTTTTCGATACCTAGAAAGTTGAGGTCGATCAACGCGTCTTCCGTTTCGTCCTTTGAAAATCCGCCACAAATGATGTGAGGCACCGTATCGATGTCGTACTTATTCATCAACGAGGCACAGATGCCTACTGTTCCGGGCCGCTTTCGCACGGCATGTCGTTTCATAAGTCCCTTTTCCACTTCTCGATAAACGACTTCTTGCCTGTGGTAGGTTACGTCCACAAAGGCCGGATCGAAAGGCATCAGTTTGTCCATGGTCGCGTAAATAGAATGGATGGTCTGTCCCTTCAACGGCGGCAATACTTCTATGGAAAACAAGGTCTTGGTAGCCTTTTCAATGTGTTCGGTTACTTTCATTTTATCGTCATTCGGCTAGTACGGGCCTCAGCCATTTCTTTAAGTCTTCTACCTCCATTTCTTTTCGTCTAGCTAAATCTTCGACTTGGTCGTTCAGTATTTTTCCCAACCCGAAGTAGCGCGCTTGCGGATGAGCGAGGTAATAACCACAAACAGAAGCCGCAGGCTGCATCGCGAGCGACTCCGTCAAGGTCATTCCGGTGTGTCGATCTACTTCCAATAATTTCCAAATGGTTTTCTTCTCTAAATGATCGGGGCAGCCGGGATAGCCAGGCGCGGGCCGAATGCCTTGGTACTTTTCCTTGATCAGATCTTCGTTGGCAAGCAATTCGTCGGCGGCATAGCCCCAAAAGTCTCGGCGAACACGTTGGTGCAGGAATTCCGCAAAGGCTTCCGCCAATCGATCGGCAACCGCTTTGATCATGATGGACCCATAATCGTCGTGATCCGCTTCACGCTCGGCAATCAACGGGGCGATCTCCAGTCCAGCCGTAACCGCAAAGGCGCCTACGTAGTCTTCGACCCCAACCGGACCTACAAAATCAGCGAGCGCTAGATTGGGCTCACTGGCCGCCTTTTTTTGTTGTTGGCGAAGGTTTCTGAAGATGGTCAAAACGTCGGTTCGCTCAGCGTCTGAATAAACCACGATGTCGTCCTCAACGCCGTTGGCAGGGAAGAGTCCAAATACTCCCTTGATTCCAGCATATTCATCCGCTTCTAAACCATCGAGCAATGCGTTGGCGTCGTCGTAGATCGAGCGGGCTTGTTCTCCGATTCTAGGCCGATCGAATACTTCTGGATACTTTCCTTTGATCTCCCAGGTGTGAAAAAAGGGCGTCCAATCGATGAACGGACGAAGATCTTCCACGCTGGCTTGTACTGCGTGTACCCCCAATTCTTTCGGCACGGGAGGCGCATAGTTGGTCCAGTCAATGCGCTCTTTTTTCTTCCTTGCCTCGGCCAGAGGTAGGTAGGTTTTTCGGCTTTGTGAGCGCGCATAATGTTCACGCACACCGACGTATTCTTCTTTGATCGACTGCAAGAAGTTGCTCCGTTCAGTCGAGTTCAACTTGCTCGCAACGGGAACGGCGCGCGAGGCATCGTTCACATGCACAACCCCATGCGGATAGGCCTGCTCGATTTTGATGGCGGTATGTACGCGAGATGTGGTAGCACCGCCGATCAGTAAAGGGAGGGTCATCCCACGGCGCGTCATTTCCTCCGCAACATGGATCATCTCGTCGAGCGACGGCGTAATCAATCCGCTAAGTCCGATGATGTCCACCTCACAAGCCACGGCTTCATCCAGAATTTTATCTGCAGGTACCATGACCCCCATGTCGATGACTTCGTAGTTGTTACACGCCAGCACTACCCCAACGATGTTTTTTCCGATGTCATGCACGTCTCCCTTTACCGTTGCCAAGAGGATACTCCCGGCAGTTTTGGCCCCGCCTGACTTTTCTGCCTCGAGGTAAGGCGTGAGGTAGGCAACTGCTTTTTTCATCACACGGGCGCTCTTGACAACCTGAGGCAGGAACATTTTTCCAGAGCCAAACAGATCTCCGACCACGTTCATGCCATCCATTAGCGGTCCTTCGATGACGTGCAGCGGCTTGTCCATTGCTTCTCGGGCCTCTTCCGTATCTTCTTCGATGAAGTCGGCAATGCCTTTTACCAATGCGTGTTGGATGCGCTTATCGACGTCCCAAGACCTCCAAGCGGGAGGCCCAGATGCAACTTTTTCGTCTTGCTTCACATGCTCGGCGAAATCCATGAGTCGTTCGGTTGCATCTTCCCTCCGGTCAAACAGCACGTCCTCCACCAATTCCAGTAGTTCTTTGGGAATGTCATCGTATACCTCTAACATGGTGGGGTTGACGATGCCCATGTCCATGCCAGCTTTGATGCCGTGGTAGAGGAAAGAGGAATGCATTGCCTCCCTCACTTTGTCGTTCCCTCGAAACGAGAACGACACATTGCTCACACCCCCGCTGACGTGGGCATGGGGAAGGTTTTCTTTGATCCATTGGGTGGCACGGAAGAAATCAATGGCGTTTCGACGGTGCTCATCCATACCGGTAGCGACCGGAAAAATATTTGGGTCGAAGATGATGTCTTTCGGGTTGAAACCAACGCCGTTGACCAGCAGTTGATAGGCGCGCTCGCAAATCGCAATTCTGCGTTCGTAGGTGTCGGCTTGACCTTCTTCGTCAAATGCCATTACGATGACGGCCGCACCGTATCGTTGGACGGATATTGCTTGTTCTATAAAGCGCTCTTCACCTTCCTTTAAACTGATGCTATTCACTACGGACTTTCCCTGCACCACCTGCAGGCCCGCTTCGATGATCTCCCATTTAGAAGAGTCGATCATGATAGGGATTCGGGCTATGTCAGGCTCGGCGGCGATCATGTTCAGGAAGTTGACCATCGCTGCCTTTCCGTCGATGAGTCCATCGTCCATGTTTACATCTAGGATTTGGGCACCCCCTTCCACCTGATGCCGTGCGATGGAAAGTTCCTCTTCGAATTCACCTTCTTTGATCAAGCGAAGAAATTTCTTGGAACCCGCTACGTTGGTACGCTCACCTACGTTGATGAAGTTTGAATCCTTGCGCACAACCAAGGGTTCGAGCCCTGAGAGTTCGAGCGTTATGTCTTGCCTTATGCTCACGTCTGCAGAGGTGTTAACGTAGGTCTAGGAGCATAATTCGCCGCGACTTCCGCCAAGATCTTGATGTGATCAGGCGTTGTGCCGCAACACCCACCGGCAATGTTGATCAGGTTGCGATCGAAGTACTCCTTCAACAAGGCTGCGAATTCGTCGGGTGCCTGGTCATACGATCCCATTGCATTGGGGAGTCCAGCATTCGGATGCGCAGAGATCAATACTTCCGCGTGTCGACTCAATACGTCGATATAGGGCATCAACTGATCAGCCCCGAGGGCACAATTGAGGCCGATGGAAAACAGAGGGACATGAGATAGCGAAATCAGAAAGGCATGCGCCGTTTGTCCGCTCAGGGTACGACCACTGGCGTCGGTAATCGTTCCCGATACCATGATGGGGATTTTCGTCGATCGTTCGTCGAATACGGATTGAATGGCATAGACCGCAGCTTTGGCATTGAGCGTGTCGAAGACGGTTTCTACGAGTAAGGCATCCGCTCCGCCATCCATGAGGCCCCGCGTTTGTTCGGCGTAGGCCTCGGCCAGTTGGTCAAATGTAATCGCGCGAAAGCCTGGACGGTTTACATCAGGACTCAGCGAAGCCGTACGATTTGTCGGCCCGATGGAGCCCGCAACGAAACGAGGACGCTCGGGTGTGCTGAACTCGTCGGCAGCTTGCTTTGCCAACCGTGCAGATGCGACATTCAGATCGTAGGCCAGGTGTTCCAAACCATAATCGGCTTGAGCGATGGTCGTGCTGCTGAAGGTATTCGTTTCTACGATGTCGCAACCCGCTTCAAAGTACGCACGATGAATGTCCAAGATGATTTCGGGACGGGTAAGGGAAAGCAGATCATTGTTGCCCTTGAGCGATTTCCGATGGTCTTTAAGAGCCGCATTGCGGAAATCAGCCTCCGCCAAGGCGTGCCGTTGGATCATCGTGCCCATCGCTCCATCGAGGATGAGGATTTTTTGTTGTGCCAGGTCAAATAGTGTCATGCTCATGTGTCTCTGTCCTGTCAAGAAATAGAGGGGCTATTCTAAACTCATCTTTCCCCACAGTGAGTGGAGTCGGATTTAGCACCATTCCGAATCAATCGGGGGTTGCTAAGACGTCAGCGGGCCTGATCCCTCGGTCTTTCTTGATAAGTCAATTGCGAATGTACGTACAACTTGCAAGCGACTGAATGTGGTGAGGTGGATTTTTACCCCGCTTACTAGAGGATGCTGATTACTTGCTGATAAGAGGATCCGTTGCTTTGTACTACACATAGGACGTATGCGCCAGCCGTAATTCCTCGGAGATCGATGCTTACTCGGCCTTCCATGTGCCGTGGTGAGATCGACTTGACTTCGCGGCCTTGAAGGTCGAAAAGTCGGACGGATTCCATGCGAACGTTTGGACCGAAGGAAATGTGCAATTGCTCTTGGGCCGGAATGGGAAACACCGAGATGGAGCCATTGGATTGCTCAGCGATGCCGACGGGCGAAAATTGCTTGCAAGCTGAGGTGTCCACGCACGAGCCATTGGTAACTTCAACGGCGAAAGAACCACCGAGGGGCGGCGAGTAAGAAATGGCGGTGGCCCCAGCTATGGGTATCATTTCTTGATTGCAATTCAGCCAGCGGTAGGTGCTCCCTACTTGGGTGTCTTTCGAAGTCAATTTCGTTTCGCCGACGGTGACGCCGGTATTGATTTCAGTGACTGAAACCTCTAGCGTCACTGTGGAATCGCAGCCACCACCGACGGTGACAAAGGTTTCCGAGTAAGTACCTGCTTCAGTTATCGTTTGACTACCTAGCGTGATGCTTTCGCCGTCGCAAAGGACGATTAGTTCTTCGATGCTGTAGACTTGATCTTCAATCAAGGTGAGCTGAACGGTGGAATCACATCCGGTGGCATTGGTGAATTGTCCCGAATAGGTACCGGCAGAGGTCAATGGAGTTCCACCGAAATCATAGGTTTCGCCCGGACAGATATAATCCGTGATTTGTTCGAAATCGACCGGGTTAAATACGAGCGTCAATTCCACCAAGGAATCGCACCCGTATTGACTGGTGAAGGCACCTGAATAATTGCCGGGGGTGTACAGCATTTGCCCATCGAAATTATAGCCTTCTCCCGGGCAGATTCCTGCCTGGATGGAGTCATTGTAGCTGTCGCGGAAGTTGACCTGGTAACTCACATTGGAATCGCATCCGGCGCCTGAGGAGAAGTTCCCAGATAGGGTGGAAGTGCTCGTATAAGCGGATCCATCGAAAAAGAAAGTATCGCCATCGCAAAGATCGAAGGTGTCGTTGATGTTATAAGGACCCACTTGCAGGTTGAGGATTACGTTTGAATCACAACCGTATTGACCAGTGAAATTGCCAGTGTACTGTCCAGTGGTCGTGAGGTTTTGTCCGTTGAAAAAATAGCCTCCAGAGCACACATTGGCATTGATGATGTTGGCAACGCTCACGATGCCATTGTCTACAATTGTACCGTAGTTCCCGGCCCAGAATTCAGCGTCGTCGCCCCCGTATTCTACGCGCACATAACGAACCCCAGAACCGTAGTTTGTAAAGCTGCCTGCCACCGTGTCCCATGCCGTGGTAGTGGTAATCGGCGAACTTTGAGAGCCGAGACTATAGGTGCTGATCACTTGGTTGGAAGCATTGCGTAATTCGATCTTGTAGTAAAACTTGTCTGCATAGTTGCTCGCGTGTCCACGGTACATCTGCATGTAAGAAATTTCTGGTTGCTGATTGTCCAAATAATAGGCGCTGTACCCATTTGCCCAGAGGTCTACCGTTTGGTTCATGGTTGTCCAGTTGTAGGAAGCTACGAAAGCGGGACCGTACGTACCATTTTGCGTAGTCCAAGTGCTGCCCGATCCAGATGAAAAGACCCAGCCGGTGAGGCCTGCTGTGGCATCTCCGTTGGTCAGAACATTGTTACACTGGGCACGTGTTTGGACTTGAATGCTTGTTATGGCCAACAGGGAGAGGAAGATGAGCTTTTTCATAGGAATGGGAATCGGTAGCTACCAAAGTTAGAGAAGCGAAGGAAATGAACACATACGGCAGACGCGTAATTGTAAAAAAGTATTTAGCTCATCTCAATGAAGGATGAACGAGAGCGTGAACCTGGGTGATCAATCGATCAAGCGCTTAATGATGCGGAGCCGATGCGAATAATCGTGGTGATCATCATTGTAGATGCCTTGGTGATCGATGCGATCTATGCGAACATGCCCTGAGGCGTGGATGATGTAATTGTCCTGCAGCAATATTCCAACGTGGATGATGCGTCCGTCTTGGTTGTCAAAGAAGGCCAAATCACCAGGCCGCGACTCTTCGATAAAGCTCAGACCATGTCCAAGACTCGCTTGTTGATACGCGTCTCTCGGCACACGATGTCCAATGGATTTGTAGCATACTTGAACGAGTCCTGAACAATCGATTCCGAACGGATGTCGCCCACCCCATAAGTAAGGCGCTTGTAGGTAGACCATCGCATTTTGAACCAATAGATCGACGTTCTTCTTGTCCGCCTTCTCTTGCACCTGCCCGTCAAAGCTGTATTGCTCTTTCCCGAGTTTAAACTTTCCTTCTTTGAAGAACGGGAGCGAACTGCCTTGAAGTATCGGGATCATGACCTGATCGGAGTCGCGCACGGCGATTCCAGCCATTTCCAAGCTAGTAGCAATGAATTTTTGTTTTTGGAGGCGATCGAAGAACTTCTCCTCAATGGGGGTGTGCTGTTTGCGGTCGATCCAGCACTCGTATCCGTCGAGAGCACAAGAGATTCGGATCCATTTTTTACGGTTTTCCTTTACCTCGTAGTGTTCCCCAAAAAGCAATTGGCTTACCTGTTCCGCCGCATCAGCAGGTTCCGCCCTTCCAGGTACGACGCTTAGGTTACAAATTCCGTATGCTGATGCCATGTGTATTAAAACAGGGGCAATTTACGCCCCTCTCTTCAGCAAAGGATTCAAGGTTCGTGCATTTGTTAACGCGATTTTGTTGAATCGAAGAAATGATTGAAATGAACGACACATGGGCAATGCTTTTCCTAGTTGAATCAAGATATTTGTGGCATGACGGTAGCAAGGCAATTAGAGAACATCACATCACAAATACCTTCCAGCGTAACGTTGGTCGCAGTCTCAAAAACCCACTCCGTGGAGCACATCATGAAGGCGTACGTGGAGGGCCATCGAGATTTTGGAGAGAACAAGGTGCAGGAATTGACGTCCAAGGCGCCTGAGATGCCATCGGATGTGCGTTGGCATTTGATCGGCCACCTGCAGCGAAATAAGGTCAAATACATCATCGAGTTTGTCCACTTGATTCACTCCGTCGATAGCCTCAAACTTTTGGTTGAGATTAACAAGCGTGCTGCCACGGCGGGCAGGATAGTGGATTGCCTATTGCAAGTGCACATTGCAGAGGAGGATTCCAAATTCGGGTTGGATGAAGAGGAAGTAGGAAGCTTGCTTGCCAATCCCAGGTTTACATCCATGGAAAATGTGAGGGTAAGAGGCTTGATGGGAATGGCAACATTCACCGACAATAAAGATCAGGTAAGGCGAGAGTTTGCCAACTTACGCACCTTGTTCGAACGACTCAAACAATCGTTTGAAAGCAATGACCGATGGCAACCCGAGGTTCTCTCAATGGGTATGAGCGGTGACTTTAAGATGGCAATCGAGGAGGGGAGTACGATGATTCGTGTCGGAAGTTCCATTTTTGGAGTGCGCGAAGCTGTTTAGAGTTCCACCAAATCCGCAATTTTTTCGAGCTTCGATTCTGAGTACTGTCCAGAGTCCTGAAAGATGATCTTGCCTTCTTCGTCCAGGACAAATACGTACGCATCGTTTTTTTTCTTCAATCCGAGGTCACTCATCTGGCCGCTGAAATCACCGTGGTAAAAAAGCAGGTAATCGTTCATCGAGTCGTCCACGTTGGATCGGATTTTTTCCATGATGCCATTGGCCATGGATTGGCCGAGGCCGGTAAACATCATAACCAACTTGACGTGGCAATCGTACGCCATAGCGTTGAACCCACTTTTGTCGAGGAACATGGTATAAACGGGCGCATACCAATTGTCCAACATTTCTTCCGCGTCTTGCGTAAAAGCCAAGAAAATGATGCTTTTCTTTCCTGTGAGTTCGGAGGGTAGGTTCACCAAACTCTCATCCGGCGACTCTGTTGAAATGGAAGGAAAATCCTGCGCTGCTATGGATAAGGTCCAAAGAGTCAACATTAGTATGGTGCTCGTTTGTGTGAAGAAAGACATATTTGCTTAGTTTGAATTTAAGATTGAAGGCACTAATAACGGTATTTCTATGGGGTTTGGTATTGCTCATCCTCGCTTCTGCCATTGTGCCTTACACCCATTCGTCTTTTTTCCCTTACTTCCAGATTTTACCCTCGTTTGACGTGGTTTTTTGGATGGCTGCGTTGGCGCTGTTGATCTTGGCGAGTTTGAAATGGCGGAATCCCGTGTTGCCAGCGTTTACATTCATTTTAGCCACGGCCCTTTTGGTTTGGCGCGGTTACGGTACCATGCCCGCTTTTGACGCTATTTCGGCAAATGAAATCAGCGTTCTATGCTTGAATGTCGGACAGTTTAACAACGATACCATAGACGTGCAGAGCACGATTGAGGAAATCAAGAGGCACGACCCGGATATCTTATGCCTCCAAGAGTTCGGATTGTACTACACCTGGCCTGATGTAGCTTCGGTGGCCAAAGACTTCTCGGAAAAAACAGGATTGAGCCATTACGATTTCACTCCGCACCCGGGAAATATCTTTGGAACGGCTGTATTCTCCAAGTTTCCGATTCTTTCGGTGGATACTGTGTTTAACATGCTCTCCGCAACGAACGAAGCCAAGTCGTACGTCATTGATGTGAATGGGATGGAGGTGAAGTTGATGAACATGCATCTGCAGAGCTACAACATCCTAGGGCCGAAACACGGAGGCAATTCTTTGGACGATGACCTCGTTGAAACCTTGTCGCGTCGTAGAAGCCAGGTTCGCATCCTCGTAAAACACAAAGCTGACATCGTAGTGGGCGACTTGAATGCCAGCGTTGGTTCTTTTTATTACGAAACCGTGGCCAATAAATGGCGCGATGTGCAGCGGGCCTTTGGAATGGGCTTGCTTCCAACGCATGCTTATGTGCCTACCCGTCTCGACTACATCTTCACACGAAAGAGGATGCGACCGATCTCATTTGAGCGACTCACGGGCTTCCCTTCCGACCATTACGGGTTGCTCGCGACCCTCGCCATTTAAGCTCATCTACACTGACGTGTCGAAAACTCTGCATTTTACCTAGAAAGTAGGCTGTATATCAGGGTAAGTTTGATACAAAGCCCGAGTATACATGAAACGACTATTGCTCTTTTCCCTGATCGCTATGTTCGTCTCTTCAGGATTCGCACAAGAAACCGCGGCCAATTTCAATCAAGCCAAGCTCCACCTTGCAAACCACAAGCTTGATCGAGCTATACCCATCCTCGAGCGACTTTGGGCCAAGGATCCGAAGAATGCGAATTTGAACTACCTCTTGGGCCTTTGTTATGTCAAAGAAGACCATCAAATCAAGAAATCCGTCGAGTTGCTCGAAGCCGCTTCCGAAATTTATACGGACGAATACGAGTCAGGTTCGTCCCAAGAGCGAAGGGCACCAGAGTATGTTTACTATTATTTGACCATTGCCTATTCAAAGAATGGACAATGCGAAGAAGCGCTCCGCGCGTTGAATAAGTTTTATCAGGTGTACACCTACAACGATGAATACTACTTGGTAGATGGCCAGAAATGGGTGAGGGAATGCAACCTCAAGGACAAGGAAGAAGAAAAACAGCCGGAGGAAGAGGTTGCTGCAGTAGATGAACCTATTAGTGAGGAAGAAAGCACACCGGCAGAAAATGGAGTTGATTCATCTGTGAAAACAGAGGAAGAGTTCAGGCAAGAAATCGCCCAAGAAATCCAAGAAGAACGAACCGAGCCGAAGATCAAGGAGCGTTTGATCCCCTTCGATGATTGGGATGAATTGAGAACTCGTGAAGTCGATTATACTACCATGTCATCCTTGTATGGGGTTCAAATAGCGGCGTTGATCGACTTAAAACCTACACGGGAATTTGAAAACGTGAAGAACGTTGAAGTGTACGTAGATGAGAATGGAATCTTTAGGTACGTTATCGGTCGTTTTCCTTACCGCAAACAAGCAGAATCTCTTTTGGCAAAAATCCGAGAGCGAGGATATGCAGATGCGTTCATCGTTGACGTAAATCGACCTACGTACGAGCAAGAAGTGCTTGGCGTTGGAACCGAGAACATCAATTGGCACATCAATGGAAGCGTAGACTTCCGCGTTCAAATTGGAGCCTTCAGAACGATCGTTCCAAGCGCTGTCGCTGAGAAGTACCTTGAGGTAGACGGTATACGCGAAAACCGTCAGAATGAACTCGTGATCATGACCGTTGGAAATTTTGCCCAGTACGACGAAGCGGCCCGCTACAGAGAAGAGTTAAAGGCGCTTGGTCTCGAAGATGCATTCGTAGTTGCATTCAATCTGGGCAACAAGATTCCGCTAAAAGAAGCGATCGACTATGCGATGTCGCATCCTGAAGAACAAGCAAAATCGCACGAACAGCCGGGGGCCAAAAAGAAGAAACGGGCTGACTTCTAATTCCCCACGCCGTATTCTCATGGAACTCAGCCGTAACCACAATTGCTCTGAAATGTGCGCAAGATTTGTACGTATTTCGAAATTGCTTTCACGCTAAGGCAAGTTTGATAGGTAACGTTAAAAGCCCTGCTTCGGTAGGGCTTTTTTATTTGCACAATCGCCTACCTCTAGCCCGTCGGAAAGGCTACTTTTGCACCCTCAGATGCACAACCTTGGTCTCATCCGAATGAAGGCGTTGCTGGCCAGCGTCATGATAGCCGTTTTTTCGCTTGATGCGACGGTGCAGTTCACCAGCGATGACTATACTTCCTTTCCTCAGCCTTTCACCTTGGTCAACGACGGTTCTGCGAACTTCAATCCGGTAATCGGCGACAACGGGACCCATCTGTGGTTCACACGTACGGGGCATCCAAACAATCAAGGTGGTGAAGACGACCAGGACATCTGGTTCATGAGCTACGATGAGGGACGGTGGTCTGAACCTTCCAATGAATTTGAAGGCCTCAATACGAAGAAGAACGACTTGATCGTAGGCCAATCCGAAAATACCTTGGTATACATCCTTCGATACCAACAAAACTCGAGCAAGGAATTGACTTCAATCAATGCCTACAAGCGCATCGACGGCAAGTACACACATGACCATGTTATCCAATTGCCAGAGCTGAGCATTACAGGCTCCTACTTCGGATTCTATGTCTCGCGTGATGAGTCTTTTATCATCATCTCCATGAAGGGCGCGTACACCTTTGGCAAAGAGGATCTTTACATCTGCCGCAACCAAGAAGGCGTTTGGACCAAGCCGATTCATATGGGTGCCCGCATCAATACGGCAGGTTTTGAAATGTCGCCTTTTGTATCCAGCGACGGAAAACACCTCTTTTTCTCAAGTGAAGGACATAGAAGCTATGGAAAGGGCGACATATTCGTCTCAACTCGATTGGACGATACGTGGCAAAATTGGTCCAAGCCGATCAACCTGGGGCCCAACATCAACACGCCGGGCTTTGAAGCCTATTTCTGCTTGAACGAAACCTTGAACGAAGCCTATTTCTTCTCTGATAGGATCGACGGTATTGGTAGACTCTACCGCATCCCTCATTCGATTGATCCTCGAACGGAGAACATGTCTCCCCACCAAATGGCCAGCGGATTCATCAAATTCAACCAGCTCAAACCTATGCAGGTAAAGCTGAATTTAATGGACAACAACGACCAAATCATCCAATCGATTACCACCAATGAAGATGGTTATTTTAACCTCCAATCATTCTTACCCAACCGCGACTACAAACTCGCTTTTGATGATGAGATCAAGGACCAGATAGAAGGGGCTGAAATATTTCTTGCCAACGACTTAGGTGAAAAGATGGTGTTCATGAACGAGGAGGAACTCGGCATGTTCGCCTTCAAGGTAATTTCTGGAAGCACAATGGACGGCGTCAATGAGTTTGAAGACATGGCGCGTAAAGGAAAGGTCGTAGACAAGCCGACGACGATTACTGGAAAGGTGACGTCATTCGGAACCATCCCTGATGCACTGACGCTCAACATCATCGACGAGAATAACAACGTGGTGAAGACCGTAGAAACGGACGACGATGGATTCTTTTCTTTTAGTACCGATGCTATGGAGAAGCGCTATTTCTTGAGCATCGATAAAGACCATACAGGCTTGGTAGATGTATATGAGGTCTACCTGACCAATGACAATCCGGAAGAGGATATCATCGTGACCAAGACGGACAAACACCTCTTCGAATTCAGTTCGCTCCTCAACGCGGGAAACAGTCCTATTAAATTGATGGACGAACGCGATTACGGGATTCCAGGCCATTTTTTCGAATCGTATGGACTGGTTCACGCCAATAACACCGAGCTTTCAGGGTACTTGAAGCGAGGAGCCCTTCCGCTCATTGATGCAGAGATTGAGCTGTTGGACGAAGATGAAACGGTAGTCGGAAAGGTGAAGACGGGTGAGGATGGATATTTCAGCTTTGATGCTCCGATCGAAGAAGGCGACTATGAACTTCGGTTGACCAAAGAGCAAGAAGGGTTACTCGCGAGCAGCGAGATATTCTTGGCGAGGAATCCCGACGATGTATTGTTTTACATGAATGACGATCGCGCGGGGGTTTTTGCCTTCAAGAAACTCGCGCGAAGCCAGCCCATGACCTTGTACTCATTACGGACCCAAGCCGAGAATGGTGTTATCGTGAATGAAGGCACGACCATCAAAGGCAAGTTTCAATACAACAAACTTCCTAAGAATGGAGTGATGCTTACGCTGCTCGATGATGAAGAAAATGTGGTGCAAAAGATCCAAGTTAAGAAGGACGGTACGTTTGAATTTGATCGCTTTACCACGGATAAGAATTACTTCATATCTGCTGAGGGTGAGGGGCTTTCTGACATATATGAAATTTATATTTCGGGCCAAAATCGGAACGTGCTTGTCAACCGAACAAACAAGTTCGTCTTCTCCTTCAAAATGCTGCCTTCGCAAGACGTGGTGTTGACGGAAGCATTTGAGAAGGACGATCGCATGCCCCAACAGAATGCCGAAATAAGAACTAACCTAAGCGTGGATCGGTCGTACCATGAATTCGATCTCGATATGCTCAAGGCCTTGGAGTTCGAACCGCTTGATCAAGTTATCGCTGAGGCAAAACGGGATTATGAAATCGTAATTCGTGTATACGTAGAGGTGGAAGCTGCTCCGGAAGGCAAAGATGTTGCACTTCGCACGTTGAACAGCATGGACATCGAGCCCATGGTGCTTCACTTAGAAAAGAACTCCATCAAACGAGAAAACATCGAGGTGCGCTTGTCCAATAGCGATCAGGCCATCGTGGTAGTCAAGCCCGAAAAGTAAGTTACTGCACTACGATTCTTCGGCGCACATTCATTCCTTCATCAACCAGCTGGACGAAGTAAATACCCGATGCACGCTCACCGAGTTCAATGCCGATGGATTGCTCACCGCGCGCAACGGATTGCGCTTGAATTACAGCTCCGTGAAGGTTGCTGATCTCAACTGATGTTACACCTGATCCGTTCCAAGTAACGTGGAAGCTTCCATTGGACGGGTTGGGATAGATCGCAACATCGGCAATGGAATATTCATTGACTCCCGTGCAATCTCCTGTACTAGCTGCTATCTGGGTACGTTCGCTGATGCAGATTTCTTCCACTTTCCAGTCATAAAAGAAGAAGTAAGCATTGTTTTCGCTGCCTCCAACGATGCGAACCACCCCATCCAACTCGTATGGATAATTCACGCCTGTGGTGTTACGGAAGAGATTAACGGTATTGTTTGGTCCCAAGGTCAATTCGAAGTCGTTGCCTTGCGTGACTGGGAAATTCAATGCAACCGTTTGCTCGCCATTGGGAACGTGTATGATCGTGTCGGCCAGGACAAATCCTTGGTCATCCTTGAGTATGAAATTGCGCTGACCACCCGAATTGGCATACACCTTCACGCTTTGCAAGACCATGTCAGAGAGCGCATCAAAGTAGAGTGAGGCAGGATTTCCGATGTACCCCCCTTGTCCAAATGCTTTATTCAAAGGGCCCGCACTTTTGGCCGAGCTCTGCACCACCGACTCAACGTAATACGCGGTAGATTGCAGAACGATTGGAGTGACAAAGGTGTCGCCCAAATGAAGCAAATCGCCGCCAAATGAGCTTCCGTACCAACGAAGTGTTCCGGCGCCTTGAGCCACAAGGGTTGCTTGATCTCCAGGACATATTTGCACGTCTGGTCCCTCAGGTTGTTCAGGAAAATTGACTTGAATAAAAGCAGTCTTAACTTCCGTGTCATTGCCGATGGCGTTGCCTGTGGTCAATTGTACCGTGTAGACTCCACTCTGTCCGTAAACGTGAATTGGGTTCTGAGCATCAGAACTGTCACCATCACCAAAATCCCAGGTCCAGGTATCGGCTCCGTTTTCTGACAAGTCGGTGAAATGAACCACACCGTCACAGGTTTGTTCTACGTCTGCTTCGAAGTTGGCCAGGGGTGCGGATGTAGGCGCATTGCATTCCCATGCAATCCAAAATCCCGCCTCATTCACACCGCCATTCGTAACAAACCGCACGGTGACGGCATCGTCGGTATTGGTCAACGAAGCGGGGGGAGGGTTGGAGTTACAATAACGCCCGATCAGGGGAGCGGTTAGGCCAGCGCCGTCATAGACCTCGAGGTAATCATAAATGCAATTAGTCCCACCTCCGCTCTGAACAGAGAAATCGATGAAATCCAAGTTAATGTTGGCCGCCCCTTGAGAAGCAATCACGAAATAGCTGTCGTTGTCATCCGAATAGTTGCCGAGCGTACCCCCGTCGTCGATGAGGATTCCGGCACAATCGGATGAGGAACCGTTCTGACCATTGCTGGGCATGATCTCCTCACAGGGGGCATTCGGTCCGATTTCGATCAGGTCTGTCATGATCAATGTATCAACTCCACAAGAAGAAGATACGGCAAGGCTTACGGTGTACGTCCCGGCGGAGGTGTACGTGTGGTTCGGATTGAGTTGGGAGGTAGATCCTCCATCACCAAACGTCCAGAATTGAGAAGTGGCATGTGAACTGAGGTTGTTGAACTTTACTGTATGAGGCACTGAGCAGTCACCCACCGAACTAGGGACGAAATCAGCCGTTACGTCATCTGCGTACGGAGTCCCGACACCTACAGCGTACCAGGCATTGGCCGTGCTGATCACCTGTTGGCTGCACGGGCCAAATAGATCCATCGCCGATTGAATGGCATAGAAGCGTGCATCGGCATAATCGCTGCTTTGTCCCAAGTAGGTGACGAGGTTTCGGTAGGCCACGGCACCCGCATCTACAACGCCGATGGCCGATACGTCGTATTCGTTTCCTTTGTCGTTCGTGCCAGTGCCGCCAACTGTGAGTAAGTAGAACCAGTGATTTTGAACGCCGCTGTTTGTGTGTACACCATAGTTGTCAGAGGCGCTGTAATGCCAATTGGTTCCTTTGTATGTGTCCGGATCGCCTTGGGAATTCGGATTCGACATCGAGCGAATGATGAATCCAAGGTCTTCGCCGATCAGCCAATCTCCGTTGGTAAAACCTAAGGCGTCGAATTCAATGGCTGCTCCGAAAATATCCGAGAAGCTCTCGTTCAACGCACCCGATTCTTTCTCATAAATCAATCCAGCAGTAAAGGTGGTAAGACCATGGGTGATTTCATGCCCGGCGATGTCTAGAGCCGTAAAAGGTGCGTTTCCACTCCCGCCGTCTCCATAGGTCATAACTGATCCGTTCCAAAAAGCATTCGCATAGTTCGTACCGTAGTGTACTCGACTGACCAGCGCAAATCCAGCGTTATTGATGCTGTTGCGATTGAAATGATTGTAGAAGTAATCATAGGTCATCTCTGACCCCCAATGGGCATCGGTTCCGAATTTTTCAATGGTTGTTGTGTCCCAAATATGGTCGCTGTGGATGAAGTCTGTGCCCATTCCGGCAGTGGCGTTGTTCATGTCAAAGGTGAAAATGCCATTGCCTCGGCCGCTTTCTTGCAGTCGGAAGTATTGCCCTGTATAGTCTGAAACAATGTCGCGTTGACCGCTGTAGCCAGTGACGGCCCCGCTGTTGCTGTCGACATGATGAATCAAGTTGTTTTCGAACACGACCGCACCGTTTTGTGCGTCGATGTAAATTTCGCGCCGAGACATTGGGATGCTCGCATAGATGTTGAATTTCCAAGACAAGCGCAGCCCTTCCGCGCTTTCCCTTGTATCAGTTGCCACGTAAGCCAAATCGCCCTTAGGAGCATAAGTCGCAAAGCTGTCTTGTTCTAAGACTTTTAGCGCAGTTTCTTCTGTCTCTACCTCCCACATGTAGGTAGTGGCGCCTATGTAGCCTAGCGCCGTCTCTATGGCCTGTGATTCAGAAAACGACGCCACCTGCGAGCTGGGCGATTGGTACAATCGGCCATTCATGCTTTTTACCTGTCCATCCTTTGTGTGCACGATCCAATGACTCATGGCGATAGGAATTCCGTCGACGGTCTGTTGAAACCTCCAATGTTCCATGCCTATGCGGTCGCTCTCAGTACCGGTTAACGTAAAACCTATGTCGGGTTGGTCCTTGAAAAATTGTGAAGCAAGCCAACCTTGCCATTCTTGTGAAGGCAAGGAAAAGGATTCCGAAAAAGCGATGAAAACGGGGAGTTCAGCAAAGTCTCGGTACCGAATAACCTCGGCGCCAGGGATTACTTGTTGTGCTTCTTTTCCGTGAAGTACTTCTTCGGCGTAGGCACTGCTCAGGCTGAAAAAGGCTAGCAAAAAGATGAGTCGTTTAAGCATGGAATGAGATTAGATAGGTTCCTTTTGGTAAACGGATGAACGAAAAATAGGTTCAATTCGGAAAGCTGATTGCCGCCGAATTGAACCTACTTCTGTGGAATGATTATTCTACAATGACGCGTTCCATCAAAGGAGTGGGGCCGTTGTTTCCTTTGAGCAGATAAATGCCGCTGCTCAAGTTGCCTAAATCTAGGTTGTAATACGAGGATTGCGCTGGAACCCTCACTTGATCAACCAAACTACCGGCCGCATCGAAAACGGAGATGCTTCCCGGATGCGCGTTTTGACCCCATGAGATGTTAACCGTACCCTGGGTTGGATTTGGGAAGACAGCGTAAGCAGATGCGGTTTCACTTTCATCGATGCCTGTGCATTCGCCCACACTGGCCGAAATCATTGCGCGATCGCTTATGCAGATGTCTTGGACTTGCCAATTGTAGAAGAAATAATAGTAGGAGTAAGGATCTCCTTGAGCGCTAGAGCGATGGATACTTACAACCCCTGGAATTTCATAGGGGTAATTTACCCCATCATTGTTTCGGTAGAGGTTGATCATACTGCCGTTCGCTACGGTCATTTGGTAATCGGTTCCTACCTCCAAGTCCCAGTTCAATTCCAGCGTTTGCTCTCCCGTCGGGATATAGATCACAGTATCTTTCACGACGTTTTGCGTCTGGTCGAGAATGATGATTTCTCGATCACCCGGTAAACTGGTGTAGACCGTGACGCTCTTTAAGCGGAAATCACTGTAAACGTTAAAATAGATCGACTGATAGTTGTTGAAATACGCTCCACCGCCAATGTTGTTGTCAGGCGCTCCGGTCGATTGGGCTGGCCCAGCCACTTTTGCTTCAACGTAGTACGGCGTTGATTGCTGCACAATAGGCGTAGTAAATGTGTCGCCTACCGAAACAGGCGAACCACCGGTGAGTGAGGTGTACCAATAATGCTCTCCCGCGCTCGTCGCTATGAGGTTGGCTTGGTCACCTGGGCATACTTCAACGTCTTCTCCTTCGGGTGCTTCTGGCTTGTCTACGTCGATGTAGTTCGTCTTTGTAACCGTATCAGATCCGAATGCGTTTGAAGCCACCATCATCACCGTATATACTCCGCTAGAAGCATATGAATGACTTGGGTTCTTCACGTTCGAGGTGTCGCCGTCACCAAAATCCCAGAACCAATGGGTGGGAATGTTCGCACCTAGCGCGGAGATATCTGAGAATTGGATGTCTCCTTTGCACGTCTCAACTAAATCAGCTTCAAAATCTGCGTCCGGAGCTTCTGAAGGTATGCTGCATTCCCAACCGATCTTGAACCCATCTTCTTCGAGGGCTTGATCCGTGCTAAATTGCATGGTGATGCTCGATCCCGTAGAGTGGATGAACGTGGGAGGAGGATTCCCATCGCAATACTTACCTATTAAAGCAGAAGCCGTACTCGGTCCGTCGTATACGGTCAAGTAGTCGTACTGACAGCTTCCATCAAATTCAACGTTGAATTCAATGAACTCAAGTGACACAGCAACGGCGTTGGTCGGTGCGATGGTCACGGTTGCATTGTAATTTGGAGCATAGGTACCTGCGGGACCACCGTCGTCATAGAGTACTCCTTCGCAACTGGTTTGGGTTGTCGCCAAACCACCAGAAGCGGGAAGGCTGTAATTGCAGGGCAGCGAGGGGTCGATGCTGATCAAATCTACCATGATCAACGAATCCGATACCCCTGGGCAGGAGGAAGCAATGGTTAAACTGACGGTGAAATCGCCGGTAGTTTGATAGGTGTGCTCTGGTTCGTACGCTGTGCTGGTATTGCCATCACCAAAATTCCACAGAAATGTTTCGCCTTGATAGCTTAAGTTTTTGAAAGAGACGCTGAACGGCGCTGCGCAGTTCTCAGTGCCACTGGCCTCAAAGTCTGCCACCACGTTTTGCGAGTAAGGACCTCCTACGCCAACGGCATACCAAGCATCCCAAGTAGACTCAACCTCTTGTGAACAACCGTCGAATAAGTCAACCGCTGACTGAATGCCATAAAAACGTGCATCGGCGTAGCCGCTTGATTCTGTCAAATACACGGTGAGGTTGCGATACGCAACTGCCGCAGCATCTTCAATGCCTATGGCGGTCACCGAATAGCTGTCGTTGTTATCGTTCGTTCCTGTGCCTCCTTCTGAGAGTAGGTAGAACCAATAGTTCTGTACGCCGCTGTTCGTATGTACTCCGCCGTTATCGCCTCCAGTTAGGGACGCCCAATAGTTTCCGAAATAAGTATCCGGGTCTCCTAGGGCATTCGGATTGCTCATGTTGCGAATGAGGAAGTTCAGGTCTTCGCCTAACAACCACTCACCGCTGTTCGGACCGAGCGCGTCCCGCTCGATGGCTGCGGCAAAAACGTCCGAAAAACTTTCATTCAAAGCACCCGATTCCGCCTGGTATATCAAGCCGGCGCTGTATTCGGTCAGGCCGTGGGCAATTTCATGACCCGCAATGTCCAACGCCGTGAAGGGAGTGTTTCCAGAAGAACCGTCTCCATAAGTCATGTATTGACCATCCCAAAATGCATTGGCGAAATTGGTTCCGTAGTGAACGCGGCTCCTCAAGACAAAGCCGTTGTTGTCGATGCTGTTTCGATTGAAGTGATTCAAGAAATAATCAAAGGTCATCTCGGCCCCGAAATGCGCATCGGTGGCGAAGCGATCTACGGTGTTGTCGTCCCATACATTGTCGCCATGTGTGAAGTCTACACCAGCACCATTGGTTCCGTTGTTAAGGTCGGTTGTGAAAATTCCGTTTCCGCGGCCAGACTCTCGTAATCGGAAGAGCGAACCGTTGAAATCTGCAATGATGTTTTGCGTATCGAGGTAACCAGTAACGGCGATGATATTGCTATCGGCGTGATGGATCAGGTCGTTCTCAAAAACGATGGCACCAGTTACGGCATCGACGTATACGTCTTGCCTCGACATCGGTTCGTTTGCGTAGATATTGAACTTCCAGGCCAGCTTAAGGTCAACCGTTCTGTTGGAAACGTCTGGATTCACAACTTCCAACAATCCTTTCGGAAAATAGGTTGCGTTCGGGTCGTTGCTGATGGCTTTGATATCCAATTCTTCGGCGGGAATTTCCCATTTGTACGTTTCAGCACCAACGTGAGAAAGGGCATAGGACAATGCCTGACTTTCTTGAAGGGCCGGTTCTACTGCAGGAACGTCGTCGTAGACCAATCCGTTCATGCTTACCACCTTGTCATTCAGTGTGTGGACGATCCAAGTTCCAAAGGTGATTGGGTGTCCATTCGCAGTTTGCTTGAATCGGTAATGGACCATTCCAAGACGATCTACTTCGGTTCCGATCAGTTCAAAACCTACATGTTTGGATTCTTTGAAATAGCGATGCTCCATCCATTCTTGCCAATCGACGAAGGCGATTTGCTCAGATACGCGAAATTGAATGTAGGCTGGAATGGTGGAAGACTCCGTAAACCGGACGACTTCAGCGCCGCGTACAGCATCGTTGGCAGCTCGGCCTACGAGTACTTGTTCGGCGTTTGATGAGAGAGAAAAGGAGGTTAGTACGATCAGTGCGAGTACAAATTGCTTCATGGAAATTTAGTTAGGTGCTCAAATATACCTTTCGGTTGTCATTTGATGTCACCAAGAAGCACTTAAAGATATGAGGGCTATGCTTTTTAATGCGCCATCAAGATTTCGCTTTCGTGTTGCATCAGGAAAAGAAAAAGTTTCAGCGGCAACATTCCCGCCCTCGTCGAAAAGTGGGAGGTCGTCAACTTGAAGTCCTAACAATAGCGACGAGCGCATCTTGTGACAAGCCGTTCGGTAATTCTGTCGAAGTGTTGCCATTGTGTCAGCTTCTGCTCGATGGCATATCCTTTGACAATTGAGGGGCAAATAGGTTAATAGAAAAAGCGAAGAACATGAAAGGAACCATCAACGTACAAGCGGAGAATATCTTTCCAATTATCAAGAAGTTTCTCTACTCGGATCACGAGATTTTCTTGAGAGAACTAGTTTCCAACGCAGTAGATGCAACCTCTAAGCTCAAGGCTTTGAGCAGAATGGGCGAGATCAAAGACGATTTGGGCGATACCATGATTGAGATCAAACTCGATGAGAAGAAAGGGACATTGAGCGTCATTGACCGGGGCATCGGTATGACCGCCGAAGAAGTGGAAAAATACTTAAACCAAGTGGCCTTCTCAGGCGCTTCAGAATTTCTACAGAAGTACGAAGGCAAGGTAGATGATGCTGGCATCATCGGTCATTTTGGACTTGGTTTCTACAGCGCATTCATGGTATCGAAGAAAGTCGAGGTGATCACCAAAAGTTGGAAAGATGAGTCTGCAGTGAAGTGGGTGTGCGACGGAAGCCCAGAATTCAACATCACAAAGTCGAAGAAAAAAGAGCGCGGTACTGAGATCATTCTTCACATCGACGAAGAATCGAAGGAATTTTTAGAAGAGGGACGGATCGCTGAAATCCTGAATAAGTACTGTAAATTCCTTCCCGTTGAGATCAAGTTCGGAACAAAAGACAATTGGATCG
This sequence comes from Cryomorphaceae bacterium, assembly GCA_040221375.1. Classification (GTDB taxonomy): domain Bacteria; phylum Bacteroidota; class Bacteroidia; order Flavobacteriales_G; family Salibacteraceae; genus SHAN690. The sequence goes on along the minus strand of JAVKEP010000044.1, from coordinate 65,949 downwards.
ACGACCCTAAGGGAGAAAAAGACGACAAAGGGGAAGTGAAGCAGGTCAAGGAGTCGGTCGATAACATCATCAACAACCCAAGCCCGTTGTGGAAAAAGCAACCTGCAGATTTGAAGTCCGAGGATTACTCGTCCTTCTACCGAGAGTTGTACCCGATGACATTTGAAGAACCGCTTTTCAACATCCACATCAATGTCGACTATCCTTTTAACCTAACGGGAGTATTGTACTTCCCGAAACTCGCAAAGCATAAGGTAGAGCTTCAGAAAAACAAGATTCAACTCTACAGCAACCAAGTCTTCATTACGGATTCAGTAGAGAACGTAGTGCCCGAGTTCCTGACATTGCTGCACGGAGTGATTGATTCGCCTGACATTCCGCTCAACGTAAGCCGAAGCTACTTACAGAGCGACAGCAACGTCAAGAAGATCAGCGGACACATCACCAAGAAGGTCGCCGACAAGCTGGCTGAGATGTACAAAAATGACCGCGAAGATTTCGAAAAGAAGTGGCCAGACATGCAAGTGTTCATGGACTACGGTTTATTGACCGATGAGAAATTCTACGATCGCATTCAACCTACGTATTTACTCAAAAACACGAAGGGTGAATTCAAAACCTTCGACGAATACAAGGAAATCATCAAGGACGCCCAAACCGATAAGGACGGAAACTTGATCATCCTCTACACCAACGACGCCGAGGCACAGCACAGCCTGATCAGCAAAGCCACGAAGAAGGGATATGACGTGCTGGAAATGAATACACCGCTCACAGCGCACTTGGTTCAGCACTTCGAAATGAAGATGGAAAAAGTGAACTTCAAGCGGGTAGACGCTGATGCGCTTGAGAAGCTTATCCCGAAAGAGAACACAGCTGAGAGCAACCTTACGGAAGATCAAAAAAATGCGCTCACCCCGGTGATCGAAGGAGCCGTCGACAAGAAAAAGTTCGTCATCCAATACGAAAGCCTAGATGAGAACGATCCGCCCATGATGATTACACAAAGCGAATTCATGCGCCGCATGAAAGAACAAGCAGAGATCGGAGGAGGAATGATGGGAATGGGAAACCTTCCTGATTCATTTAACCTGGTTGTGAACAGCAACCATAGCTTGATTTCCAAAATCTTGATCGAATCCGACGAAGACAAGAAATCACAAATGGTGCGTCAAGCTACCGACTTGGCACTCCTTTCAAAGGGAATGCTTAAAGGCGAACAGTTGACGCGATTCATTGAGCGCAGCGTGGGCTTGATCGACTGATCTTATCGAACGCTATTCTAAGGCCTCCCTCGGGAGGCTTTTTTATGCTGTATACTCAAGTTGATAAGGCAGTGGTCTAGGTGTTGGACCTATAATATCCCTTTTGGCAAGGCCTTCATCGTCCATGTTTTCAGGCGTTTCGTGACTTCAACCTGATCGTCTGGGCTGAAATTCTCAGTGATGCGCCAAGCATTTTCGGGCTGAAATTCGATTTCCATCCGTTGGCCAACTTGCGCTGCGATGCGCTCAGATTCCATGATCGTAATGCATTCAGTGTTCAAGTTCGCACTGCGTGGATCTAAGTTGAAGGTTCCAATCACGGTGGTGTGCTGGTCCACGACCATCCCTTTGGCGTGCAAGCCGAATATGGGTTCTGAATCCAGGTGTTTTACCAAGTCGCCCGTCATGATGTCCTTTCTGACTTGGGCATCGGGTTTGAATTCAAATACTTCAACCCCCGTGGCTAGGAGCACATCGCGTTCACTCTGATAAGCACTGAATGCCTGCACGTTGTCTGTCGAAGCTAGGCTGTTGGTGAGGATGCGCACGCGCACTCCGCGGTCTACGGCGTTCTTAAATAGAGCCCGACTGCCTTCTGTTGTTATGAGGTAAGGTGTTTGAATGTCAATGCTGGCTTTGGCTTGATTGACCAAGTTGACAAGGGCATCCGTCGTGATGCCCCCTCCCTCGAGCCCTTCATCGCCTTTGTTCTTGCCCGCCGTGTCTGATACGAATCGGATGTCATCTAGCCAAATGATCTCTTCTGATGCTTTGATTTCTTTGATTGTTTCAGGGAAGCGCAGAATCCGCTCCTTTACTCGGGGCCAAAAATTTTCAGGATTGCAAGCGTAGGCGTGCAGGCGGTCATACGTGTGTTCATCCGCTATTCGTTTTGGTTCATCGCTGAGTTTAGCTACCGGAACGCTGAGTTTGTGGTTCCAAAACGAATTGAACGAATCAGAAATGTCATCGACGACCTGTCCAAAGAGCAATACGTCTCGGTCCCTGAAATTGAACTCTCGTCCGTAGTCAAAGTATTCATCGGCGACGTTTCTACCTCCCGTTATCGACACCTTTCCGTCCACGGTGAAGGTTTTGTTGTGCATCCGTTGGTTGGCACCCCTGAAATCGGTGATGAATTTCCCTGCCTTTTCTACCAAAGCTTTACCTAAGTTGACACCTGGGTTGTAAATACTCACTTCAATGTTGGGGTGGGCGTCTATGATGAGCACATCCTCCAAACTGGCGTCAACCATGATGTCATCTACTAGGATGCGCACCTTAACGCCTCTGTCCGCCGCCCTTACCAAAAAGTCGCACGCGATCAGACCAACGTTGTCAGTGGAGAAGATGAAATATTGAATGTCTATCGTCTTTTCTGCCGATTCACACAACCAAGCTCGTGAAACCATGGCGCCATCTCCATCCTCCAAAACGTAAGTGCCAGTCTTGGACTTCATGTTCATTTCCAAGTCTTCAAGCAGGGTAGAGAGTGAGGCAGTTGAAGATGGAGGATTTTGCATACAGTAGTCTATTTCTTCGGATGGGAGTACAGATGTGTCATGTTGATCTTCTGTGCAAGTTAGGTGTGAACAAGCCAATAGTACTAAAGGAAGGATTCGCTTCATGGACGGAGACGCAACTATTTTTTTGCAGCAGCATCTGCGATTTCCCAGGAAATACGAGACCACCGGAGGAATTCAGCCCGATCCTCCAACACATCGATAGGAACTTCATAATACGGCATGCCCTTCTTTTTAGCGCTCGACATATAGGCGGTCATCCCCCTGGATTCGAAATCTGAACGGTTTTTATCGCCTACCTTAAGTCGGAAGATTCCTTTGGCAATCATGCCAAACATTAATCCTTCGTGAAAGAAGCCTACGCCGCCAAACATTCGCTTGGTCGTGATTTCGCCAAAGCCTTGGAGCTGGTCGAGAATAAAGCGGGTCTGATCATCGGATGCATTCATTCTGGTAAGGTAGAATTTCTGAGCAAAATAACTCAATGGGGATTCCTGGACCATTCGCTCCATGACCCCGGGTACAATGCCGCCATTTTATTACTGGCATGCGCCAAACCTAAGATTCCGTGGCATGCCGTGACGCCTGAACCACAGTAGAAGATCACGTTCTTGTCCATTCGTAAAACATCAGCATAAATCTTCTTCAACTCCTCACGCGTCTTGAACGAGCCGTCGGCATTCAGGTTGTGCGAAAATGGAATGTTCACGGCATTGGGAATATGGCCTGCGGTGAGATCGATGGGCTCACGAATTCCTTGGTATCGTTCGCTTTCCCTGACGTCGACGAGCGTCGAGTCATTCGGATCCAAGCCCTCGATTTCCGTCATGGTTTTCGTAGGAAGCTTCCATTCGCTTGAGGGATAAGGAGGAAGGGCTCTAGGTTTTATGATTTCTGAGTCCGTAGGGGCACCGGCTTGTTTCAAGGCCTGAAATCCGCCATCAACAACCCAAGTCTGTGGGTGCCCGATAGCATGAAGCATCCACCAGCACCTTGCCGCTGCCAGCGCTCCCGAGTGCTTGTCGTAAACGATGACTTTGGAATCAACGCCAACGCCCAATTCACCTAAAACAGTAGCAAAGGAAGAAACCGATGGCAAGGGATGCCTCCCACCTTTGCTCGGCTCGGGTCCAATTTCAGAAAGTTGTGAATTGAGATCGATCCACTGGGCACCGATCAGGTGTTCGAAACAATAGTCAGGATACGCCGTTTTGCCGAACGTCGCGTCCAAAACGATGACGTTAGGATCACCCATCATTGACATCACTTCGGATGCCGTAAGCAAGGTAGTTATCATCCTAATTGGTAATTAGCTGAGTCAGTGGTTTAATAACCATAATTCCCCGTAGGTCATCGATTCGTGGCTCAAGTGCGTCTGTCATATTCAATTTATTGTATATCAACTACTTAATCGAGCATTAACTTCACCACCAAACGACGAACGTCCGCTCCGTTCGTCCGTCGGGCAGCAGCGTCCACACCAAGGTCGATCGTTTCTTTGAAAGGGATACTTCGAGGCGCTTTACAATGGAATCTAGTATGTCCCATTCTCGGTTGTACATCGGATCGATCAGCCATTCGTAGCGGTTGGGAAGGTAGTAACGAGCACCTTCGTTCTGTAGTGATTTGAATTCATCCAACCTACACCATGCCCCTGTCAGGCACTCTTTACGAATAGGATCGAGGGGTCCGTCGTATGCGGTTGGGACAAATGCAAATCCAGGGAAGGCAAGGCATTGAATCGTTGACGAAGGATCGACTCCAATCCGTTCGAGGGTAGGAAGCGCCTTTGCTTCGTGCAGCAATGGAAATTGTTGCGCTCCAAGTTTTTCGATCTTTTTGGAGAGCGTATCGCGTTTGTTCGGTCCAATCCAACTGGGTGGATCATCTGTTTCAGGGTCGAGTAAATACCACTTGCAAGCCATTTCTAAATGAATGCTTACCCCTCTTTCATTGTCCTTCAAGAAGAAATCGAATTCTCCTAGGGTCTGCCCGTCTACAATTGCTTGGGTGCCATCTGCGATCAGCTCATAGCGCTCTTGGTGCGTCAAGTAATGCTTTACAAAGAGTTCAGCCCGCTTACCAATCACCGCTTTTTCTGGGAGCGCATCTTCGAAAGGAGGGAAGGTCGGGTCGATGGAGAATCCAAACATTTCGACATTTGGAATACTGGAATCAGCTAACATGGATTCGGCTTGGAACAATCCCAATGCACTCAACCGGCCCATTTCTTCAGGTGTGAACATGGCTGAAAGATATACAAGTGAAAGCGGGAACGGTCGAAGTGGACGGAGATTGACCTTTACAACTCGAAAACGTCAATGGAAGAAATGTGTTACGCTGTGCCGAAAAGGGTGTAGATGGCCATGTCTTGGTATCTTCCATTGAAAAATCCACGGTCCTTGAAATAGCCTTCACGGATGAAGCCGCGGTTTTCCAACAAGTGAACCGCACCTCGATTGTCTGGATTCACTTTGGCTTCTATGGTATGCAACTTCATCTCTTCAAGGCCAAAGCGGATGATTTCTTCAAAGGCCTCTTGGGCGATGCCCTTGCCCCAATATTCCGTAGCCATTTCTCCGCCGATTTCTGCGTGTCGATGCTCGATTTCGATGTTCATCAATCCACACGTTCCCACAATGGATGGCCTATCCCGAAGAACCCCTGCAAAACCGATGGCTTGACGCTGTTCGAAGGCTTGGCGGGTACGATCTACCAATTGACGTGCATTTTCAATGTCATTCATCGCTGGACGAGGAATAAACCGATTCACCATGCCGTTGGATCGCATGGTAAGTATGGCTTCGGCATCTTCTAGTCGAATGTCACGTAGTGACAATCGTGGCGTATGCAATAAAGGAAATTGATCAAAAACAGTTTCATTAACCATGCTGAAAGGATTTTCGCAACGCCAATGTCGAAACTTTGCTAAATGCCATGACTTGAGCGATACTGCCTAAGCTGGCATCATATATTCAAATTGGGTTGATCCCTCAAATCTAATCCATAGGCTCGAATTCCTCATGCTCGGCAATGCTTTCCGATAAAAATCTTTAGCAATTCGAAACCTAAGAAACTATCCAATCGCTTACCTTCATCGCCATGCGAATTTTACTACTGACCGCGCTTATTTTCATTGTTCAGCCGCTCCGCTCTCAGGACGATCACCAGAGAATATTCGATCAACTTTCCAACGACGGAAAATGGGAGTCCATCCCAAACGTACTCACGAGTTGGGAGAGCAGTTCGCCCACGGATGCTCAACTCTTCGTCGCGAAGTTCAACTACTACTTTCACGAAAGCAGAAAAGAAGTAGTACAAATGGTCACCGAAGAGCCGGAAGGGGAGTACTTAGTGGTCAAGGATACAGCGACCGGCGAACCTGTGGGCTACATGCACAGTACCTTGGCGTACGATGATTCCATTTTCAACTTGGCGATCGAAGCGATCAATGAGGGATTGAAATTCCACCCCAAGCGGTTAGACATGCATTTCGGTAAAATTTATGTTTTGCGTGAAAGGGGCCAAGTTGATGCACACATCGACGCCATTGTCAAAGTCATCCACCGGCATGAAAAATACCATGATCAATGGCTTTGGGCGAATGATGAACCCGTGGATGACATCGACGCCATGTTCACGGGGTCGATGCAAGATTATTGCTACGCGCTTTTCAATATGCCAGAGCCCAGGCTAGATGGAGTCTCGCGCATTTCATCACTTCTTACGCAGTTGTATCCTTCGGATGTTCGTTTCTATTCCAACCTTGGAGCGTGCAGCTTGATGACCCAAGATTTCCCCTCTGCGCTTCAATACTTCCTCACGGCCAACGAAAAGCAGAAGAACGACCCAGTCGTCTTGAGCAACATCGCATATACCTACCTCTTGCTTAATCAACCAGAAAGCGCGAAAATTTACTACCAACAACTGGAAAGTATAGGAGATGAGCAAGAAGCACTATTTGCGAGAGAGCAGCTATTGCGCATCGAATCAGGCGACTGGCGTGTACAGCCTTCAGAATGACGATGAGGAAGCAATTAAATGGTTACAACGCTCTTTCGGTGGACCATTGCGTTCCTAAAAAAGGAGATGATCGTTGGAAAGAACAGAAACCATCTCAATAAGTACATTTACCGCTCACGTTAAAACGGATATGAAAGAATACAAGGACGAAGTAGAGGCTGCAGATGATTTCGGCGTCAGGGTCAAGGAGCTCAAGTCAGAAGTCAAAAAGGTGATTGTAGGACAAGACGATGTGCTCGACGCCTTGCTCACTTCCATTTTTAGCAATGGTCACTGTTTGCTGGTAGGCGTTCCAGGATTGGCCAAGACCTTGCTTGTCAACACCATCAGCCAGGCATTAGGATTGAACTTCAGTCGAATTCAGTTCACGCCAGACTTGATGCCATCCGATATCATTGGCTCTGAAATTTTGGATGAAAACAGGAGTTTTAAGTTCATCAAGGGGCCCATTTTCGCCAACATCATTCTCGCTGACGAGATCAACCGAACACCGCCGAAAACCCAAAGTGCGCTGTTAGAGGCGATGCAAGAGCGCGTGGTTACGGCCGCCGGTCATCGATACACGCTGGAAGCACCATTTTTCGTCCTCGCTACGCAGAATCCCATTGAACAAGAGGGGACTTACCCATTGCCCGAAGCCCAATTAGACCGTTTCATGTTCAACATTTGGGTAGACTATCCTTCGTTCGAAGAAGAAGTCCAAATTGTCAAATCTACCACTGGAACGCATGAAGCTGAGCTCAACAATGTGATGTCTTCCGAAGAGATATTGTTCTTCCAAAAGCTCGTTCGCCAAGTGCCCGTTCCCGATGGAGTAGTTGATTTTGCCGTAAAACTCGCCAATGCGACGCGACCGGGGAAAGATTACTCGCCAGAGATCACCAATCAATTCGTGAATTGGGGAGCAGGTCCACGTGCTAGCCAATACTTGGTGTTGGGTGCCAAATGCCACGCTCTGATGAACGGGCGCTATACGCCCGATAACGAGGATATCCGAGCCGTAGCGACGAACGTACTCCGCCACCGGATTGTGCGCAATTATAAGGCAGAAGCTGAAGGTGTTTCAACCGAAAGGATCATCGAGGAGCTCATTCTCAAAGCGCAGTCGTAACCCGTATTGCTTAGAGGTTCCGAATCGGCGAAACGATTAGTTTTCGCGTGAACCTGGGGTAGAGAATCGCGAGTGCAAGGATGCCGTATTCTAATGTAATGAGGATGAAGTTTTCGTCGTAGATCGAATTTTCATACGCGCTGTAGCTCACGAATATCACCACACTCCAAATTACAGCAAATGGTTTCCTGGAAAAAATGCCCATGATGATCAGGAATGAAATGTACCATGGGTGAACGGTAGTGGCCAACAGGTAATAGGCCAAAGAGACCCACAGCACGGAACGGAGCGCATCTGAGAGTTTTTCACGGGGTTGCTTGAACCATATATACGAGGCGATCAACAACGTTAACGCACCCATCATTGGGCCAATGAAGGCCACCGGATTGTATCCTACCAGCCAATTGCCGATCAAGCGAAAAATATAATAAATGCTCGCATTGAATTCGAAATGTTGGAAGTACAAATTGAGGCTTTCTAAGTAGTGCATCAGATGCGTAAGGCTGTAGTAAACCGGCAGAAAGAGCAGCAGAGAAATGGATGCGAATGAAACCATGAACTGGATCCGGTCCTTGTCTTTAAACGCCTTCCAAAGAAAGGGTATCATGATCAAGGGAAACAGCTTGGTGGCAACACTCAACGCAAGCGCCGCACCCGCTAAGGTGTAGCTTTTGTCCTGAATCAATTTCAGACACAATACCACGAAAAATATCATCAGCGCTTCAAAATGGGCATTGCCGAGCACATCGACGATCAACAATGGATTCAACATGTAGAGTACGCTGTACTTAGGGCTGATATTGAAGTTCAAAAGCACCTTTGGAAGCATCCAAATGGTAGCAATCTCAGCCAGAAGCAAAGGCAGTTTAATCACCAAGGAGGAAAGGTAAATGTCATTGGAAGCCAAGGCGCCGAATGCACTGATTACTTGAATCACCGCGGGATAAACCGAATAATAAGCGCTTGAATTGACCATAGGAAAGAGCTGCTCAAACGGTGAGTGCAAATTATTCTTGAAAAATTCGCTGGGGGTAAAGGCGTACGGACTAACTCCTTCCAGGGTCACCGCCCCATCCCAGATGAAGCGGTACAGGTCGTCGCTCAACGTGGGAAATGCCAACCAAGCAATGATCCGAAACATGACGCCCAGAAAGGCAGCCGATTGGATGCTTCTCACTTCTTGGTAAAGTACGAGGTAGGCTCCGCACAAGGCAAAGTAGACGGTAAGCAGCTGAACGGTCTCGTTGCGTGGGGTTAAAAAAAGCAAGGCGATTTCGGCGAATAGGTACAGCAACACGGCGACCAGAGCGATGGTATTGACCCTTGCCCAATTCATTCGTTTCGCTCTATCCGCAGGATTTCGATTCTTCTTTCTCTGGCTGCTGTTGGACTATAGATCGCACCCAATTGATCGCTGATGTCGTCTGACACCGAGACCGCAGCTTGACTTTCACCGTAAGGTATTTTGTCAATCGTCAGTTGGCCGGCATCGATGAACCGGACAAAGGCGCCACTGTCGTATTGCATGATATAATTTTCCATGGAAGCGATTCTTCGGTAGGTCAAATTAAGATTATAGTCACTATCTGCAAGGGGAGATGCGTAGCCTTTAACGGCCAAGGTAATCGAAGCACCGTTGTTTAACTCCCTGAGTAACACTTTTAGCGCCTTGTCTAGTTTGCTCAAACTCCGTTTCAAGTCACTCTCAAAAAAGAGTTCCATCATGTTGCCAATCTGCATCTTGAGGGTTCCGTCCAAGTCACTTTCGTTGACCGCATCGATGTAATCAAAGCGCATGTTGAGGTAGGCGGAAAGGGTCTCTGCATACGTTCGTTGGGTGGTTCTTGAGGTTGTGCGCGGGTCGGGTCGGTCGTTGTGAAAATACAGACTGATGGGGAGAAGCGTTTGCAACTCCTCGAGGTTTTGAGGATTCTCTATCTCCAAAATTTCAGGCGCATCTGCCAGGAGAGAATCCGCATTCAGAGAATCCGTAATCAACGTGTCGAGCTCTACGGGAGGAGGAAGGACCTTGATCTTGTAGAAATCGTTGCAACACGTTTCGTTGCCGCTCTTCTTCAACCCACTCACCCGATTCGAAGCAAAGTAACCAACGCTGTCAACGGATCGCAAGTGCATATAGTAGTCGTCAGCAGGAGAATTGAGTCCAGGTCCTAAGTTTTCTGGCAGGGCACTATTGCCAGGCACTCCCTTCGCTTTGAAGATGTCGAAACCACCAAATCCCGGATGTCGATTTGAACTGAAGTAGAGCGTCGTGTCCTCGCTGTCAAAGTGAGGAGTGATATCGTCTCCTTTCGAGTTGACCGTGGCGCCCATGTTTCGTAAGCGGCTCGTAGGTTCACCTTGCTTTAACGGAACGAACCAAAGGTCCATACCCCCCTTGCCGCGGTCCCGATTCGACGAAAAGATTAGGTATTCATCTTCTCCAATTTGCGCCAACGCGGGTTGTGTACTGGTTGAGTTGGGTACATTGATGGGCTCGGGCAACGCTTCCGGTGCTTGCCAAATTCCAGCTTGCTTCCTCGTCCGCCAAATTTGACATGCGTACAGCTCGGCGCAACGTGAGTAGTAAAATTGAGTGCTGTCGCCATTGAAAACCCCATTTCCAATATGCATGTCCATTTGAGCAATCGGTAAATCGAGGGGAACCAACTCCCACCGACCCGAGTCGTTAACCGCCTTCTTCATTTCAATGTAGACAGGATTGTTCTTCTTGACCTCGTCGCTTTCATACCGCATGGTGCTGAAATAGAGTGTCTGCAAGTCGACGAGAAATGGACTTATTTCGGCGTGAAACGTATTCAGACCGCTATCAGGGCGGTGAACTTCGTAAAGGGTGCTGTCGTTTTGGTGCTCAATGGCCCAATAGCAACTGACTTCTTCGTCGCGCGCCCAACGATACAGGTCATCCCTCGCTTTGTACATACTAAGAAAAGTCTGAAAGCTCAACATGGCTGGTTTGTACTTACCCAATTGCTTCAGTATCAAGCCCTTGTAAAAATGCGCCTCGGGATACTGATCTTGCCCGTCTATCGCGATGGTGGCCTCGTAAAAGTCCCTCGACCGCTTGTAATTACGGAGTTTTCGGTAGGCGTTCGCAGTTTGAAAGTTGGCTTCAAGAATATTGGTATCCAAACGCAAGGCCTTCTTGTAATAGGCAATGGCGGTTTGATAGTAGCCGAGGTCTTGTTCTTTATCCCCTTTACTGATGTACTGAGCAGCCGTTTGGCCCTTGGTCTCTGGTGTAAGAAACAAGAGTGAAAAGAGCAATATAGGTATGCAAATCAGAGGTAATCTGGACATTGTCTCAGTCGCTTGACTTTATCTCGGACGGTTGGAATGAGGTAGATCACCGTAACTTCCCATCCACCCCTGTAGTTGGTGGCAGGTTGAAGGCGGGAAACATTGATGTCATAGGCTCCGCCCACGTATAAATTATTGAGTTGCATTCCGACCGAAGCGTACGCTGCATCATTCAAGCGATACCACATGCCCAATTGCAATGAACGGGGATTCATCTGACCGGTACTCAAATGATACCTAAAGGCCGTTCCTCCTTGCAGCGCTGTTTGGCTTCCTTGCCACTGAAAACGCACTGTAGGCATGATATCCCATACACCCCCAATTTGAAAGGAGGACATTAAGTGCACATCATATCTGCGGTACAAAGGCACTTCGTACGCCTTGAAAAATGCGCGATTGGGTTCGAGAATATTCATCGACGAAAAGCCGATTCCCCACCGATTCCGCTCTGAGAACCGCTGCTCTAAATACACCCCGCCGCCTACATTAAACGTGCGCGCACTTCCGGATCCTGTGGCCTGATTGGTCGGGAGATTTGGGTCGAAGCGTATGCCGTTAAACTGATCGTCAAACGAAAGCTTGCTATAGTCTATGCTCTGCATCCATACGCCGCCAAGGGCACCCAAGTGAAGCGTCAGGTGCTTGTCACCGAGCAGTGGAAATCGCTTGGAGAGCATGCCATACAGTTGGGTCGTGGTAAGCCGGGATACGCCTGCGAAATCGTGCGAAAATTGAAGTCCAGCACCCGTATTTTTTATGTTGAAAGGGGCGTTCAGGTCTACCGAACCACCGAAGGTCTGGAAAGGCTGGTCAGATATCGACCACCACTGGTTACGCGTGATGCCGTGCAAGCGATACGTTCCTTCAAAATGCCCGGTCAAAGCGGGGTTGGTGAAGGTAGGAGCCGCAAAGAACTGGCTGAAATGGATGTCCTGTGCATGCGTCCAAAAGCCCACTACAATCATCGATATGGTTGCGATGACAATTCTCATTTCATCAGGGTGACGTTTCCTTTCGTGAAGTACACTTCGTTAGTGATGCAGGTTGCTTTCAACTGATAGACGTACACGGCATAATCGGCGAGAGCGCCCTTGTACTTTCCATCCCAACCTTCTGTGGGGTCTGTCGTCGCGAAGACTTCATTGCCCCAACGATCAAATACAGAGAATTCTACTTCTTTGATGTTCTTGCCCCTCGCATAGAGCTTGTCATTTCTACCATCTCCATCCGGAGAAAAGGCTGATGGCACGAAGACTTCTGGCGTATCACACAGCACTTCAAATGGCTTCAGGAATACGGTATCGCGAAAGGTGCATTCTTCGGTTGCTGAATCGCTTACCACCCAGATGTACATCATGGCTTCCTTTGGTTGTACCGTGGGATTTGCGATTTGCGCGTCGCTGATGTACTGATTAGGGGTCCAGTAGAAGTCGATACCTGGGCCGGAAGGCGAACCGGTCAGCTGGATGATCTGGCCGCGGTAAAACGTGTCTGTTTCGGCAAAGGCTTCCACCATAGATGCATCGAGCGCAGAAACTTGTACACGCACCGTATCCTGGGCGGTACATCCATCCGCAGCAATTCCTATTGCCCGCAAATAAAAGGTTTCTTCTGCGTCGAGTTGAACGGCTAAAAAGTTCTGATCCAGCGGAGCCAATACCTCATTCGGATCGCTCGTAAAAGCTCCGGTACTCCAATAGTAGGCGAATGTATTGAGCGGATTCTCCGAATGAGCGGTAATCCGCGTCAAGTGATTCTTACAAATCGTCGTGTCTGCAGTCAACTCGATGTCTAAGTCCGAAACGGTAATCAAAACCGTATCGATCATTTGGCAACCGTTGTTTTTCGTTGTTCTGAAATAGAAGTAGTTGAGAGGAGCTGGAAGAGATTGAACGAAATAGGTGCTATCGGTACTTAAGATGTTCAAAAAGGAAAGGTCATCGCTCCATTCATAGGTAGCAGTATCTTCCGTCGCATGGCCAGAAATGTAGAATGGGTCGAAGGAACTGCAAACAATAGTGTCACTCGATCCGGTGATGGGGTAAGCGTCAATGTTGATCTTCTGTAAGATGCGTTCCTGGCACCCCCCGTAGTCGATTACCAACCGGTACAAGGTGGAAGTGGTGACGGTGGCCGTCGGGTTGAGTGAGCTGGGATCATCTAGATTGGTAACGGGAAGCCAAGAGATGGTGGCTCCGTTCAAGTCCTGGTATTCATTCGGGTTTGGGCCGAGCACTGCAGACTCTCCTATGCATCGCTCCAAGTCGGGTAGACTGAAATTCGTGTCTTGTGCGATCGTGATCTCCCTGATCAACGTATCGAAGAGATTGCAACTGGTAGGGTCGCTGACAACCAACCGGATTTCGTAGGTCCCTTTCGTGGTGTAGGTAACCGAAGGATTCACTTGGGTAGAAGTCTGTCCATTGCCAAAGTTCCAGTTGAACGAAGTATTGCTTTGCGTCACACTGTTGTTTTGCAAATTGAGCGTGTAAGGAGCGCAAGCAAACGCAGGAATGTTGAAATCAGCCACAACGATGGGTAGCTCAAAATCAATCTTGAAGACCGCATTGTTGCAATTAAAGCTGTTGTTGGTCGTGGACCATGCTCCAGGATCTGGAACGACTGGAAAATCATCAAATCCACCGCAGCTTGCACAAACGCTGTGATAAATTTGTCCGCCACGGTCAAACCTACTCGTTCCACCATCTACGTGGTCATCTGAACTCAATCCCCCGTAAAATGATCCAAAGACGAGCGAGTTCCCATCTGCAGCCACCACTGCCAAGTAGAAGTCCGAGCCGTCGTTGTCAGGATTCGCGCGAAATGCATCGAAGGTGGTTTGGAGCCCATTGACGTTGCTCGCATTGTTATTCGTGGAATTCGAGTTGAGGGGACCTCCCCAGCCACTGATGTACACCGAATTGCAGACGTCTACCAGAAAAGCCGTAGGAGAGATGTTTGGCTCGCCTGGAGTACTCCCGAATTGTGTAGTCCACACCCGGTCGCTCAAGTCGGGCTCTAGTACGCCTAAAATTTGGCCACCACCCGCATTGCTCCAATTAGCGTTGTGGATCAATTGACTGCCATTGTGCTCGGTTTGACCGAAGAAATGAGGAAAGTCTCGTCGATCGAGTTGCATGATGTAGATCTGGTCATATGCCGTGGTTCCGTAAAACGTCGAATTCAACACGGTATCTCCACTTGTGCTTAGGCGCGTGATGAATCCATCTGCGCGACCTCCGCGGTAGGTGCTGTTGTACGCTCCTTGGGTGGTGGGAAAATTGGTTGAACTGGTTCCCCCCCCCACATAGATGGTTCCGTCCGTGGCTACGTCAACGCCGTACGCGGCCTCATCGCCTCCGCCTCCTAGAAACGTAGACCAGATGATCTGGGTCAGGGCGGGTGTGAGCTTTGTGACAACTGCGTCTTGGCTTCCGTTGTGTATGAGATCTACGCCATTCAAGACCGGATAGTCCGTGCTGTATGTGCACGATGATACATACACGTTTTCATCGTCGTCTAGGTTGATTTCTCCGCGAAACTCATCCGAATAATTGTATGCTAAATCAAGGCTCAAGTTCAAGCCGTCGGTGGCGCTTCCCCCGAGATAAGTAGAACCAATGAGCGATGAACCGGATGCGTTGAAGGCGGTGATGAAGATGTCTACGCCTTCTGAAATGTTGCCAAATACGTTGACCGGAGGTCCACCTGCAAAGTCGCGATCGAAGGCGGTTGAACTCGTGGGGAAATTTCCCGAACCAGTGGAGCCCATGACGTACAGGTTTCCGCTGCTGTTGACGATCAAGCTGTGCGGGTGATCATAGCCGTTTCCACCCAAGTAGGTCGAATAGATCAATTGGGTTCCGGAGGTGTCATACTTCGTGATGGCTACATCACACGTACCAAAATTGAAGGATTGGTCAAACGCGCCAGTTGTGAAAGGATAGCCTGTTCCAAATACGATGCCGCCTGCATAAAGAAATCCGTTGTTGTCAGGTGCTGCAGTGAATCCCCAGTTGTCTGAAGTGCTACCCGAAAACGTAGAGAAGATGACCTCTGGATCAATGACCAGCGGTAAATGCGCGTCGTAGGCTTCGATGTCGTACCGAAGAATTCCATCTTCAAGCACGAACTGAGCGTCCAACTCAAATTCTCGCTTCGCATTGAATTGATATGCATACGGCGCTAACTCCACGATGTCTTGAAGGGAAGTGTGCATGATCAAATTGCCTTCTCGATCGAGCTGCCATTCGTCCAGACCCTCCGCTGCCAATTGAATGATCGAAGGATCCACGCCAGCTTCGAGATGAAATTCATATTTCAAGGTCTGATCGTGAAGCATTACATGCA
The DNA here is from genome assembly GCA_040221375.1 of Cryomorphaceae bacterium. Taxonomy (GTDB): domain Bacteria; phylum Bacteroidota; class Bacteroidia; order Flavobacteriales_G; family Salibacteraceae; genus SHAN690. The sequence continues at coordinate 50,356 of JAVKEP010000044.1, read as the reverse complement.
AATCAATCCCGTCGTAAAGGTCCTTGTAAATCACGGTTTGTGCGGGATGGATAGAATGTTGCCAACGCGCTGGGTCGTTGCCTAAATAAAAGTTTTGGTAATGAGACGATTTAGAATCTTCCTCAAAGTGTACATCCGTGTTCGCTCCGATGAAACGAAGCTTAAAGGCGTGATGACGCATCACAGCCCCAGCTTCCAATTTCCGGTCGTGAAATGCTTCCAGTTTCTCGGGATCGATCAAGTGAAACGTGATGCAGCCTTGTTCCAGAAAGATAGCTCCACCGGGTATTCCAGCTCGGTACGTGAAGGTACCGTCCCATTGCCCAAGGTTGCGAACAAACCCTTCAGCCGAAGCCGCTATGGCCGCAAAAAGGAGGCAGAAAACTAGAATGGTGTGTCTCATTCGCATAACAGAATTGGTAAAGATAAAAGACTAATTCCAGCGTGAAAGGTTGGCCATCTTAAAAACTATCGGGCTGATGCAAACCGTCCGTTGTACCCCGTTTTCCGTTTACTTTGTAATTCAAAGTGAAATTCATGGAAACAAACAATCAACCTCTCGATGCACTGAGAGACATCAAGGCATTGATGGAAAGGAGCTCTCGATTCATTTCCTTAAGCGGATTGGCTGGTGTGTTCAGCGGCGTGTTTGCGTTGCTCGGTGCCGCAGCTGCATATTGGAGAGTGAACCTTGCTCCCTGGGCTGTACGAGACAACGACACCCCGTTTGGTACCGGACGCATCGTTCACATCGATACCGACGTTGCCAGCTTTTTGGCCTTCGATGCACTGTTGGTATTGATCGCAAGCCTTGCAGTGTCATACTATTTCACCAAGCGAAAAGCAATCAGGAAGCAGCAACCTTTGTGGGGAGCGTACAGTAAGCACATGCTCATGAACCTAGGTGTTCCTCTGCTCACAGGCGGACTTTTTTGCCTGATCCTTTTCTTTCATGGACTGATCGGGTTGATCGCGCCTGCTACGTTGGTGTTTTACGGACTGGCGCTGATGAATGCCGGTCGCTTTAGCCTCCAAGAAATCAGCTACCTCGGTCTATCTGAAGTCGTTTTAGGGCTAGTATGCATGTTGTTCCTGGGCTACGGTTTGATTTTTTGGGCCCTGGGTTTTGGCCTGCTCCACATCGTTTATGGAATTTTAATGTACGTCCGTCACGACCGATGAAGGGAATCATCCATCAACTGGATAAGGCCTTCGAAAGCCGCATTCGTTTGGGCATCATGTCGGTGCTCATGGTCAACGAATGGGTGGAGTTCAATGAGTTGAAAACTTTGCTTGATGTCACCGACGGCAATTTAGCAAGCCACATTTCGGCGTTGGAGAAAAAAGGGTTTTTAGCAGTCCGCAAACGATTTCTTGGCAAGAAACCCAACACTTCGTTTAGCATTACCAAAGAAGGAAAATCATCCTTCGAACAGCACATTTCTGCTCTCGAAAATTTATTGAAGCAACAAGGATAAAATATTCAGCATGTTGTTATTTTTAGCACGTGCATTTTATCGCAGATAACCTTAAGTTCATTCGAAAGAAGAACGGCTGGACCCAAGACCAATTGGCCCGCCAATTAGGGGTTAAGCGCTCTTTGATCGGAGCCTACGAAGAAGGAAGAGCGGACCCGCGCATTTCGTTTTTGATGCACTTGTGTCAGAAATTCGGCTATTCGATGGATCAATGGGTTGGCAAACTGCTCGATGAGCATACCGAACCGAACGATCGTTACAGCGGCAGTAATTTGAGAATCCTACCGATTACGGTTGAAAAGGAATCCAATTCCGAACGGGTAACCTTAGTGCCAGTGCAAGCAGCAGCGGGCTACCTCAATGGGTTGAGCGATGTAGAGTACATCGAATCATTGCCCATGTTTGACCTTCCCTATCCTGAAGTCTCCAAAGGCAAGACCTACCGCGTTTTTCAGATCAAAGGAGAAAGCATGCTTCCTATTCCGTCAGAGGCCTACATATTAGGAAGTTACGTGATGGATTGGAACGACATTCGAAACGACGAACCCTGCATTGTAATCAGTAGATCCGAGGGAATCGTGTTCAAGCGTGTCTTGAATAATTTAAAACAAGGCTACTTGACGCTGAAGAGTGATAATCCAGATTACGATACCTATGATATAGCAGGGGAGGAGATTGCAGAGGTGTGGAAGGCCGAAGGATTTACTGTTTTCGGATTTGAACACCCTCAACAAGGCGTTCACCAAGAGTTGATGCGGGAATTAAAAACGATCCGCCAGCGAGTAGAGCAGATTTCTACAACCAAGAAAGAATAACATGAGTCAAACAGACGAAAGAACGGTGGTGTTGCGGCACCTGACGCTCGAAGATTATAATGACCTAAAAAACGCGATGATCGAGGCCTATAGTGGCAGTAGAATGAGCTATTGGGGCCATGGCAACATTTCGGACATACTCAACATTTTCCCCGAAGGACAAATTTGCGTTGAGATGAATGGAAAGGTGGTCGCAGCCGCGCTTTCGTTGATCGTCGATTACAGTAAATACGGAGATGATCACACCTATCAGGAGATCACAGGAGATTATACCTTCTCTTCCCACGACCCAAGCGGCGACGTGCTTTATGGGATTGAAATCTTCGTGCATCCTGAATACAGAGGCCTTCGCCTAGCTCGTCGCCTTTACGATGCCCGCAAGGAGCTATGCGAGAACCTCAACCTGAGAAGCATTGTCGCCGGAGGACGAATCCCCGGTTACGCCAAGCAATCAGAGATCATGACGCCTGGCGAATACATTGAAAAGGTGAGGGTTAACGAACTCTACGATCCCATTCTTTCGTTTCAATTGGGCAACACCTTCCACGTGCGGCGGGTACTCAACAACTACCTCGAAGGCGACGTGCAGTCCAAGGAATACGCGACGCTGATCGAGTGGAATAACCTCTATTACGAGGCCAAGCCAAAATTGATCAACCGGCAAAAATCGGTCGTCCGCTTGGGCTTGGTACAGTGGCAAATGCGCCCCACACCTGACTTGGATGCCCTCAAAGAGCAGATCGAGTTCTTCGTCGATGCCGTCGCTGGCTACAACAGTGATTTTGTGCTTTTTCCTGAACTGTTCAACGCCCCGCTTCTGGCCAAGTACAACGACATGGTCGAAGCCAAGGCGATGCGTGAATTGGCGAGTTTCTCAGAACCATTGCTCGGCTATTTCAAAGAGTTGGCCGTGTCCTACAACGTCAACATCATCACAGGAAGTTACCCCGTGTTGGAAGGGGATAAGCTCTACAATGTTTCCCATCTGTGCAGGCGCGATGGAAGCAGCGAAGAGTACCGAAAAATTCACATTACACCCAGCGAAGTGAGCGCGTGGGGAATAGCAGGAGGAGACAAAATGGGGATTTTTGATACCGATTGCGGAAAAATCGGTGTGGTGATTTGCTACGACGTTGAATTTCCGGAATTGGGCCGGCTGTATGCAGATCAAGGCGTTCAGATCTTGTTCGTTCCGTTCCTTACCGATACGCAAAATGGTTACCACCGCGTAAGGAGGTGTGCCCAAGCACGGGCAATTGAAAACGAATGCTACGTTGCAATTGCTGGGTGCGTTGGAAACTTGCCGAAGGTGAGCAACATGGATATTCAGTATGCCCAAAGTGCCGTCTTTACTCCCGCTGATTTTGCCTTTCCAGAAAACGCGGTCAAGGCACAAGCCACACCAAACAATGAAATGACACTCATCGTGGATGTCGATTTGGATCTTCTGCGAGAGTTGAATACAAAAGGCAGCGTGAGAAACTTACACGACCGCCGTACAGATTTGTACGAGGTAGCGATCAAAAAATCTTAGAATATTATTTGTTGAATTCCTCTTCCTTTCGTTTTACTTTGCTTTGAAGAAACACCACAATTATGTCTGCAGGAAAACCGAGGATTGCGAAGGATTACGACAAGCTCACAGAAGATCTTACTAATCAAATCAAGTTAGAATATCCGTTCGGATTTGAAGAGAACTTGATCTCCTACAAGGATGCCAAGGGAAATAAAATCAGTGCGCTGCCTTTCGAAACAGAGGAAGTTTACTATTTGGTGAGAATGACGAAAGCCGAGGCCCAGCAGATCATCGAAGACGATGTCGACTACGACAACGACGGAAACTTGAGGGATGACTTTGCAGATGAGGTAGATGGCGATGATTCGGAAGATGATGTTTCTGAAAAAGAAGTTGCGGACGACGACTCAGGCGAAGACGATGAGGAGTATTGATGGCCAAGAAAACGGCAGTCATAGGAGCCAGCGACAACCCGGCTAGGTATAGTTACCTAGCTGCCAATATGCTGCGTGAAAACGGCCACACCGTCGTTCCGTTGGGCATTCGAAAAGGGTTCATCGGAGATTTAGAAATCGTTACGGAATGGCCAAAGCGTATCGAAGACCTCGATACCGTTACCATGTACATCGGGCCCAAACGCCAGCCTGAGCTGTACGATTATATCTTGGCATTGCATCCCAAACGGATCGTTTTCAATCCAGGAACCGAGAACGATGAATTGAGGGAGTTGGCACGTTCAAAAGGGATCGCAACTGAAAACGCTTGCACCTTAGTGCTTTTAAGCACGGGCCAGTACTAAGTTTTATTCAGGGATGAACTCGTACGCGCCGATGTCAGGCTGATCATCCCTCGTATTGCCTTCTATGTCCAAGACCAATGCGGTTACCAAGCCAACATTTCTCGCCTTACTGAATTCGGAGAGGGCTAAGTTTTCAGACTTATCTTCAAAAAGTGGATCCAGCGGCTGGCCCTCTACCACCGGTGAAGTAGGATTCAAGACAGAGGATGAAAAGTAAGTTTGATCCAAAGCGTTGGTGTCTCGCTTCAACACACAGTGGTCAAAAAAGTACTCGAACGGCTCAGAATCATCCCCGTCGATGTCCAACTCCTCGTCCAAGGTGCCATGAATGATGGTGTTTGTAAAACGGGCTTCAAAATCTCGGACGTATGTTTTTCCATCCACTTCGAAGTAGTTGTTCAGGAGCAATACGGATCGACTCCTCGGATTTCCAGACCAGTAGTTGGCGAAGGTGCAGTGGTTGAAGTCATACTGACCGCCGAAGCGCAAGGCTACAGCGTGATCGCCGCAGTTGGAAACAACCACGTTGTTCGCTACGATCCGTGCGTCTTGTCCAATGATCCCAGAATAACTCATGTTGAGTATCTCCGTGTTTTCGATCGTCAGCGTAGGATTCGCATTGGTGTTCGAATCGACAATGATTCCGACCGTGCCATTTTTGATTACCGCGTAGTTGATATAATTATCGATGCTGGTCTGGGTCAAATAGATACCGCCAAAGATTTGCCCCCATTGTCCGGCCGATTCTTCGAAAAAATCCTCGAGGCGATCCCCTTGAATTACGACGGGATCGTCTTGGCACCCGATGATTTGAAGCGAGGCCTCGTGCCCAACGATCAAACCACTGTTGGCGTGGAAATGCACCTGTGCGCCACAAGGAATGGTCAGTACGGCTCCAGTATCCACAACCGAATAGCCGTAGAATACAACCGGTTTATCCGTGGGCAACTCCCACGGGTCGCCCATGCCATCTCCGTTTCCGTCACCGAAAGACACCGACGGGTAGAAGTAGGCATCTTGTCCCCAAGCCACCATTTTCACGCTCTGGGCATTTTGTTCTGTAACAAAGTAGAGATCTTCTTCTAAGATCATAGGCGTGTTGCCGCCATTGGGATCAACCGTCACCTCGATGAACACAAAAATGCTGTCGAATGGCGCAATCCGTATGTCGCGCACTTCACGTCCCTTGATTCCATCGACGTTCAGTTTGAAGCTAGAGCCCGCGCCGTTCTCAACATAGATGCTTTGGATGTCGACCGATTGACTGTATGGATTGTAGACTTTAATGCGCTCGGTGATGCTGCCTACTGTGGTAAAGACCGTGTCAAAAAATACAGTGTCGGTAGAAAATTCGAGCGCGGCCTTTCCCTCAAAGATGCGGTCCCTCCGGCAAGCGCCGAAGGCGATTGAAATGATTACGAAAAGAAGGAGTGCGCTGCGCATGGCTGCAAATTAACCGCCATTTTATCAAAATATTGCTGATTCAACTGATTTCTTGTAAAAGCTTCATATATTTGCCGCCCCAAATGAGGAAGGTATGAAGAAGGATATCCATCCAGATAATTATAGAATGGTCGTTTTCAAGGACATGAGTAACGGCTACGAATTTTTGTGTCGTTCTTGCGCTGAGACCGCTGACACTACGAAGTTTGAAGACGGAAATGAGTATCCGTTGGTGAAACTCGAGATTTCTTACAAGTCGCATCCCTTTTATACCGGTAAGCTTCAGTTGGTTGATACTGCTGGTCGCGTGGATAAATTCCGCAACCGATACAAGCGGCACATTAAAGAAGAAGTCAAGACAGAAGAGGTCAAGACGGAAGACGCGAAGTCTGAAGACTAAGCACTCACAACTACAAATTTTAAAAGCCTTTCGATCGTTCGGAAGGCTTTTTTGTTTTCTGACCTTTCTGAGTCGATTACATTTGAGGAACAATAATTTCTGACCATGACAAACGTCATTCTCACCGACCACGCAGAACGCGACCATTTATTACCGCTCACGCACACTAGGCCTGTGGCGCGCATTCGCTTGGGACTTTGGACCATGGAGGAGCGTTGGAAACGTTGTTGGAATGCGACGGTGTCACATCAGACCCAGGCCCATCTTTCTAAGGTGTTTCCTTGTGCTACAACCGGGGACGACATCTACGTGAACGGAGCGTTGTTCCCCACCCTAGAAGTCGTTCAGCAAATCCAAGCCTTGAAGCTGGGTGAATCGCTCGTGAGCCAAGGGAAATGGCTCGCTACCAAATCCGATGTTTCGCCCAAGGCGCTTCCAGTGAGTGGCTTGGAGGCGAAAGGAAATGTGAGGGTGATTGAGCGTCCTTGGCACATTTTCCAATGGAATGGATGGGCCATTGAACAAGACATGGCTTGGTTGAAATCTAACACCACCAGCCAAGATGTGCCGAGCGGTGTAACGCTCCTAGGGGATAATATTTTCTTGGAAGAAGGAGCAGAGGTCATGCCTTCGATCATCAATTCCTTGGAAGGCCCAGTGTACTTAGGTAAAAAGTCTTTGGTCATGGAAGGTGCGATGGTGCGTGGAAGCTTGGCCCTGATGGACCACGCTCAGTTAAAAATGGGAGCGAAGATATATGGCCCAACGACGATCGGTCCCCACTCAAAAGTTGGCGGCGAGGTCAACAACAGCGTGATTTTTGGTTATTCCAACAAAGCGCACGACGGGTTTTTGGGTAACTCAGTGATCGGAGAATGGTGCAACCTCGGAGCGGATACCAACACATCGAATTTGAAGAACAACTACGCAGATGTCAAAATCTACAACTACGCCTTAGGCCGAAGCGAAAGCACAGGTGGGCAATTTTGTGGATTGATGATGGGCGACCACGCAAAGGCGGGAATCAATACCATGTTCAATACAGGAACGATTTGCGGGATTTTTGCCAATGTGTTCGGAGGCGATTTTCCTCACCGAAACATCCAGGACTTCGCATGGGGTGGAGCTGCTGGATTCAAAGCCTACCGACTCAACGATGCCCTACAGGTCGCGGCCAAAGTGATGAGTCGCCGCGGAATTGAGCTGTCGGAGGATTGGATAGAGGTCTATACCTACCTCAACAAGGCATTTCCGTTCGAACGCTAGGAATCGGACAAAAAAGCAGATATAATGCAATGGCACATCGCTTGTCCTATCGTATACCATAGGACAAGGGAATGCATCCGTTGTGAAGGAAAGATAATTGCGCTGAAGCTATGACTGACGAAGGATTTAAACTATCGCTGCTCGAACTCTCTGGGGTCAATGATGACAATTCAGAGTTCATTCCATTGATGAGTTTGGAGGATGAAGAGCGAATGTATAAGGAGGAAACACCAAACGAACTGCCATTATTGCCTGTTCGAAATACGGTGCTCTTCCCAGGAGTGGTTATCCCAATCACTGTAGGGCGCGACAAATCGATCAAGTTGATTAAGGATGCATACAATGGTGACAAGCTAATCGGTGTCATTGCCCAATTGGATCAGTCCCAGGAAGACCCACTTCCTGAACACTTGTATGAAATCGGGACGATCGCTAAAATTTTGAAAATGCTCAAAATGCCTGACGGCAGTTCCACGGTCATCATCCAAGGGATGCGTCGGGTTCGGATCAAAGAATTTACCCAAGAAGAGCCTTACTTCAAGGCGACCGTAGAGACCTTTACCCAAGAAGAAGCAAAGCCTACAGAAGATCGCTTCGGGGCGATGGTGGGATCCATTAAGGACCTAGCATTGCAGATCATCAACGAATCGCCCCACATTCCTAGTGAGGCGAGCATCGCGATCAAGAACATCGATAGTCCCGTGTTCCTCATCAATTTCATTTCAGCCAACATGCAGAGCCCTGTGAAAGACAAACAGGCGCTGCTGGAGACCTCTGACTTGGAAGAGCGGGCAAACAAATTGCTGACGTACTTGACCAAGGAGCTTCAGATGCTCGAGATTAAGAATGACATTCAAAGCAAAGTGCGCAACGACATAGATCGCCAACAACGCGAATATTTCTTGAGCCAGCAGATGAAAACCATCCAAGAGGAACTCGGTGGGAACCCGAGTGAACTTGAAGTGGGAGAATTGAGGGCAAAAGGTGCCAAGAAGAAATGGAACGAAAAAGTCGCCAAAACCTTTGAGAAAGAATTGTCGAAGCTCGAACGCATGAATCCAAACGGCATGGAGTACTCTGTCCAGCTGAACTACTTGGATACTTACGTCGAACTCCCGTGGGATGAATTCAGTAAGGACAAATTCGACCTCAAGCGTGCAAAGCGCATCCTCGATAGAGATCACTACGGGTTGACCAAGGTCAAGGAAAGAATCCTAGAACACTTGGCCGTGCTCAAATTAAAGGGTGATATGAAGTCTCCCATTCTCTGCTTCAATGGTCCTCCCGGAGTAGGTAAAACGTCGTTGGGTAAGAGCATCGCCGAAGCCTTGGGTCGAGAATACGTGCGCATGTCGCTCGGTGGACTCAGGGACGAAGCCGAGATCAGGGGGCACCGCAAGACGTACATCGGAGCGCTTCCAGGACGCATCATTCAAAACATCAAAAAAGCAGGGACGTCTAACCCAGTCTTCATCTTAGACGAACTAGATAAAGTGGGGAGAGATGGGCACGGCGACCCGTCGTCTGCACTCTTGGAGGTTTTGGATCCAGAGCAGAACGATTCGTTCTACGATAATTTCCTCGAAGAAGAGTTTGATCTTTCGAAAGTTCTTTTCGTCGCCACCACCAATAATTTAGGTGCGGTGCACCCCGCCTTACGAGATCGCCTCGAAGTGATTGACCTCAGTGGCTATACCGTAGAAGAGAAAATTTCCATTGCTACCAAGCACCTTCTTCCAAAGCAGTTGAAGGAGCACGGAATGAAAAAGGGAGACGTCAAACTTTCAAAAAAAACCTTGCAGTCCATCATTGAAGGATATACCAGGGAATCCGGAGTTCGACAGTTGGACAAACGCATCGCGGGAGTGATCCGAAAACTAGCCAAAAAACTGGCGATGGACGAATCGATCAAGGACGTGCACATCGATGCAGCAGAATTGGAGAAAATGCTCGGACCGGGTTATTTGAAGGACCGAGACGTGAAGCACGACGTGCCCGGCGTGGCGAATGGATTGGCTTGGACCTCAGTTGGGGGAGAAGTACTGTACATTGAGACGAGCATCACCAAAGGCAAAGGCAAATTGACGCTAACAGGCAATTTGGGAGATGTGATGAAAGAGTCTGCGGTCATTGCATTGGAGTACCTCAAGTCCCACGCTCAGATGATCGATTTGGATCAGGAGGTGTTCAATAACTACAACGTCCATATTCACGTACCAGAAGGGGCTACACCCAAGGATGGCCCATCTGCGGGCATTACGATTCTCAGCGCTTTGGCTTCTAATTTCACCCAGCGTAAATTCAGGAAGAACCTAGCGATGACCGGAGAAATAACCTTGCGCGGTAAGGTGTTGCCCGTGGGCGGAATCAAAGAGAAAATTTTGGCAGCCAAGCGCATGGGACTCAATGAAATCGTGCTTTCAGCACAAAACGAGCGCGACTTGAAAGAAATCGAAGAGCAGTACCTAAAAGGCCTTAAGTTTCACTTCGTAGATCGAATGATCGACGTCTTGGACTATGCATTGGAAGAGAGAAAAGTGAAGAACGCGATGCAAGTGGCTTGAGATGCATGAAATAAAAATGCTTGGGGAACGTACTTCTAGGGCATTTACCTTTGAAGCACCCATGAAGAGAATCCTACTCGCTGTGTTCGTATTCCTTCCTTGGTTGATCTTGGCTCAACCGGGCCGGTCCACCTTCTCGTTTACGCAGATTCCTGTTTCCCCCATTGCTTCGGCATTGAGTGGCTCCCAAGTAGCGGTGTTTCGAGGCGATGTGGCGCAAACGGTCGACAATCCGGCATTCATCGATAGTGCTATGCACGGCGGGGTTAGCTTGAGTTACCTCAACTACCTGAGCACCATCAACCAAGCATCACTTGCCTACGCGCATCGATTCGACAGCCTTGGCTTCGGTTCTGTCTACCTCCGGTACTTTGACTATGGAAGCTTTCAGGAGATCGACGAAACGGGAATTGAACTGGGGCAATTCAAGGCAGTGGACTACGAGCTGGGCCTGAACTTTGCGCGCGCTTACAAACATGGAATAACATACGGCGCAACATTCAAGCAAGTGTTTTCTAATATGTATCGATACTTCGCCTATGGAGCTGCCATTGATCTTGGGGCTCATTATACATCGAAGAACGGAAACCTACGGGTCGGCCTGACTGCAGATGATATCGGTTTGAAACTGATCGATTATACATCGGGGAATCACGAATGGTTTCCTTATTCACTCAATCTTGGCATCACGAAGAAGTTTGCAGAAGCACCACTGATTTTTGCATTTCAATACAGCGATTTGCAACGCTGGGATTTAGCATCGGTGGATCAGGACGCGTTGGACGATGCCAAGGTGAATCAGCTCACAGGCGAACAAGAACGATCCATTGTCACCTTTGACAATTTTGCGCGGCATCTTTCTGCTTCTGTTTTGTTTGTTCCTTCTGATAAATTCAACCTGATCTTGGGATATAACTTCCGGCGACGACTTGAACTTGCCATCTCGGAGCGTCCTGCATTGGTAGGTTTTTCTTTCGGGGCACAAGTGAAAGTGAAGCGCTTTGGGATACAGTACTGCATCACGAGCTACCACCTAAGCGGAACGTCTAACCATGTCGGAATCACAACCAACCTCAATGAGTGGTACTCGAAAAGAGCTGCCGGATGAAAAGGATCAACGTAGCCATAGATGGTTATGCAGGATGTGGTAAAAGCACCCTGGCCCGTGACCTCGCCAAGGCGCTAGGATACGTATTTGTCGATAGCGGAGCGTTGTACCGAGGAATTACCCTTTACCTCGTTCAACGGAATGTGGATGTCGACGACCACGGTGCCGTACTGCACGCACTGAAGGCGGCTCCGGAATTGAAGTTTGGCACAGAAAACAATCATTTACTACTCGACGGAGTAGACGTAGAAGCTGATATCAGAAGCGACCAGCGCGTGCTGAATCTCGTAAGCGATGCAGCTGCGATTCCAGAGGTTCGGAAGTTCCTGAATGGACTACAAGAAGATTTCGTAGCGAAAAAAGGAGTAGTCATGGAGGGAAGGGACATTGGAACCGTAATCATGCCCGCCGCTGAATTAAAGCTTTTCATCACAGCATCCATCGAAGAGCGGATTCGAAGGCGTTCAAACGATCTCAGCCATCGAGGGGAAGGAGTGAAGGATTCGGAAATCCGAAAGAACCTTGAAGAACGCGACCGAAAAGATGCGGAAAGAGAACAAGCACCTTTGCGCATGGCAACGGATGCGATCGCGGTAGATTCAACCCAACTGGATCGTCAAGAGCAGTTGGATTTGGCCTTGGCGTTGGTACGACCCCTTATTTCCCCCGATACACTGCTTCCCTTTATTCAGTAATGCCTGCAGAGGCTAAAGCTTCTTCTTTCGACTTTATCATCGGAAAAAAGGAGAGCAAGCGATTGATTACCTCCTCCACAACACTGTCAGGACAGGATGCTCCGCTCGTTACAACGATTCGCACTTTTTCGCGATTGGGTAGGTAAGCAGAGGTAGAAATGTGTGCTTTCTTGTGATAGTCAAAGTGGTTGATCACGTCCTTACTGTTCAGTTCATTGGCACCGTTGATGAAGTAGGTCGTGAACTTGGTCGCGCATAAATCGGCTAGGTGGCTCGTGTTCGAACTGTTGTATCCACCTACAACCAGCGCTAAGTCGGCATCCAGATCAAGCAGTTGGTACGTCGACTGCTGATTGTCGTTGGTGGCATAGCAAAGGGTGTCCCGCGTATCTGCGAAATGATGCTTTACTTCTCCTTCACCGTATTGATCAATCATGACGTTTCTGAAATATTCAGAGATCTCATGGGTTTCGCTCGCCAGCATGGTCGTCTGGTTAATTACGCCGACTTTGGTGAGGTGAACAGCCGGGTCGAATCCGGCAGAGTAGCGGTCCTTAAAGTGCAGCTCAAAATCGCTCAATGGCCTTGAGCCAGCGATAATTTCACCAATGATTCGTGCCTCGTCTATGTCTTTGATGACCACCGACGGCGATTCTGCCGTACTGTGCGAAAAAGTCGCGCGCGTTTCCTCGTGCTTGAATTTTCCGTGGATGATGATGGTGTAATCGTCTTGTCCCAATTTTCCCGCCATTTTCCAGACCTTCTCTACGAATGGGCAAGTAGTATTGTAGCGCTGTGTTTCTATGCCCTTCTTTACGAGATCAGCTTCGATTTCGAGCGTAGTTCCGAATGCGGGAATGATGACCAAATCATCTGAAGTTACTTCTTGCCATTCGGTCAACTGTTGACCTTCGGTGTCGAGAATAAACCGCATGCCGCGGTCTTGAAGATCCTGATTAACAAGGGGGTTATGGATCATCTGCGAAAGCATGTAGATCCGTTTGTCGGGATTCTCTTCCAGGGCTTTGTACGCAATTTCGATCGCGTTTTCTACGCCGTAGCAGAATCCGAAGTGCCTAGCGAGCACAATCTCGACCGAGCCAAAATCAACAACGGTCGGACTGAAATCTTTCTTTCGTGGATCTTCCTTTTTCCGGAAATTTTTGATGGGTCCGATAAAATCACTTCGGTAAAAACTGGGTATGTCAAACTGCTTCATGGTCCGTGGGACAAGTATTCAATATGAGAACAAAGATGGGGGTACTAAGTTTTGCATGTTTGCTGGCATCGAAAATTTTAATTTCTTTGGTTACACTAATACCACTATCTCATGAGGTTTCTCCATGGAAAGGCTAAGGCGAGCAAAGGCGATAAAATCAGAATTTCTGTATCGCGTCCTACGCGCATTCTTATCATGAATTCTAGCAATTATAGACGTTACAAGAATCATCAAACGTTTACGTACTTCGGCGGACAGAAGGAGGGCACTTACGAGTTTACCGTTCAATCCACGAATATTTGGAACGTTATAGTAGAGAAAGGAACCTATGCCCAACCAATCGATATCAAAGTAAATATCGAAATAGAGAAGGGAGTAGCCAAGAAACGTACTGCTCCGCGTTCGATCGCTTCAACCTTGGATGAAGCAGATACACTTCTGAATAACGACGAGACGTCTGAAGAAAGTGACGAAGTAGAGGAAGGGTAGATAATTCGCCACATTCAATAGGATATTTTAAAACCGAAGAAGTTTCTTTGGTTTTTTTATGGCTTATCAACAAGTTGAGCTGATTTATAAACCCTTGCTTTAAGAAAATTGTGCTCAGGCCTTTGTTCGATGTACATTTCGAACGAAGTTCTTTGATCGAGTTTGTTTCGTCTGGTAGCTTAACATAGATATGCCACAGTCGAGTAGTATTGGTACATCGAGGTCGGACCGAGACTGTCAAAGGTTCTTGGCTATAAAAGACATCGGATGACCGGAATGTAACATCTGCCACAAACCTTCGAAAGAGGTCTCATCAGGCTAGGCAAACGACATTAAATAGGAAAAGCCCCACGCACAGCGCTTGGGGCTTTTCTCTTGTTAAGCTTTTTAGATCAATACTCGTCGTTGACTTCTTGACGGGTGGGAAATTTGGTGGTAAAATCTCCAGCTTTTCGGACCCACTTTAAGTATTTCCCATTTCCGTGGCACGCATAAGCGTGGAGCGTGTCATTCTGTCCCATGTCCATGCGATAGAAGCATTGCCAACGGTCATTTTCGCGTTGAACACACGACATTAGATCAACTTTTTCGTTGCACGAGTTCATCAGATGAACCGTATATTTTGCTTCGCTAAATCCGTAGTTCAAGCATGTCCCACCCCATTCACTGCTAACTTTCTGGATGCAACTATTCCAATCTTGTTGGTCCAAAGTTTCGGTTATATAGGTGTCGCTGACTTCGGTGTAGTCGGTTGATTCTGGCGAATCGGAAAATGCAAAGGTGATCATGATCAAGGCTGCGAACAGCGTTCCAAGAATCAATTTGTGCTGCATGAGAGGGTTCGTTAACATTGGTTGTTCTTCAAAATGATTTTGGCCTCCGCATTTCCCATTTTTTTGGAGGTCTTCCAATCTTTACAAGCTCCTTCCTTATCTCCCATACCTTTCTTGGCCCAACCTCGGTTGTTGAAGGCTTCTGAGTTTTCAGGATCGAGTTCAATTACCTTACTAAAGTCTTGAAGTGCCTGATCAAAACGTTTCAGTTTATTCAGTGCACTTCCGCGGCTAAGATAAGCAGAAATCAAATTAGGATTCAACTCCAACACATAGGAATAATCAGATATGGCTGATTCATAGTCTTTTAAAACACTGTAAGTGAAAGCCCGCTGGGTGTATGCAGCCAAGTCATTCGGGTCGATTTGGATGGCTTGGTTAAATGCGTCGAGGGCATCTGTATAGTTGCCATCGTGTAAAAGTTTTTGACCCTTTTCTACGTAATGAGCGGCATCTTGTCCTGTCAAGTCCGAGCAAACTACCGTTGAAAGAAACAATATAAAGAGGGCTATGCGCATGATGGTATTATTCAAAAGGTTCGGTCCGCTCCACGGAATCTAAGACATAAAGTTTAATAAGGTGCTTCATGGCTTCTTCCAAGCCGGAGCAGTCGCCAGAGCAATTTGTTGTTAGGTTGGTGCGGTCGTACAAGATTTTTGTGTCGCGCTTGATAATATCTCGTTCAATGCACTTGCCGGCCTTTTCATAGCAGCTTACAATCACCGCACCTTCGCTGTCTGAGTAATAAATTCCCTGATCAAAATCAATCGACTCAGGAAATAGATAGTCAATTCTTGCGGGTTCGCCGTTGTAGTAAAATTCGACACGCAGGTTCTTCTTCTCTGAGAACACTTTGCATTTCCCGTCTAATTTAGCATTGATGTAATCTACAGTGTAGTCTACATCGTAGTCTTGTGCAGCGGCATTTTGATTCGACAACACAACACCAGAAAAAAGAAGAAAAGCGGATAGGGCTCCAGGGAGAATTAATCTCATATGTATATTCATTCGATAAAAGGTTTGTCCTTATACTTTTGCGAGCGTCCTCGTATACCAATATTTGAACCAAAGTTATCATACTATCATAACCCGGCTTGAGATACAACTACGAATCATTAACAAATCATCCTTGATTGTGCGATTGGTTACCGTGGCGATGCTATTGTTGCTCTCAGTGCAACTTTTCGCCCAAAATGATTTCGTCATTTCCGGCAAGTTCAAGATAGACGGAGGAACCAATAACGGCGCGAAGATCGTAGTGGAAAAGAACGGCAAACGTGTCAAACAGCTCGAGGGAGAATCGAGGTTTGAGATTGGCTTGGACTTTCAAGCCATCTATGTTGTCTCATTCGAAAAGGAAGGCTTTGTGACTAAGCGACTGCGGTTTGACACCCACGTTCCAGAAGATCGTATTGAATATGGTTTCGAGCCATTTCCTTTTACCGTCGAGATTTTTGAGCAGTACGACGATGTGAATATGGTGGTGTTTAACCAGCCTGTTGGGCGGATTTCGTATAGCGAATTGATCGATGAGTTTGACTACGATACCGACTACACAAAGTCCATCCAAGCGCAGATAGATCAGGCCATGGATGAAGTGGAAGAAGCCAAGGAAAAGAAGGCCGACCAAGTGGTGCAAAAGGAGAAAGAGCTTGCTCAGTTATCAAAAACGGCTGAGTCCAGCGCGAAGTCTGGAAATTTCACGGATGCCATCAAACAATACGAAGAAGCGCTAAAATTGAAAAAAGATCCAGTGATTGAGAAGCGGATCGAGGAGCTCAAAAAGGAAGCAGAAGGACAAAAGAAACAACAAGAGTTTGAAGGGGTTCTGGAAAAAGCTGAGCAAGCTATGGCCGCCGGTGATCTCGATGAAGCAAAGCGGTTGTTCGATCAAGCCAATGGAGTTTTGCAAGGAGATGCAAGGGTCACCAAAGCCCTGGCACAAATAGAACAAGAGAAAAAAGCTCAAGCAGCCCAGGGAAAGGCATTTGACGATGCCGTAAAGGCAGCAGAGGCGGCATTGAACGCAGGAAACCCTGCCCAAGCCATTGCGAAGGCGGAAGAAGCACTTAAAATAAAGGCAGACCCCAAAGCCGAACAAATCTTGGCCAAGGCAACGGAGGCCAAAGGTGCGGCAGAAGCGAAAGCAAAGGCGGCGGCCGAACTGGAGGAGCAGGTGGCCGGATTGCTGGCGGACGCGCAGAAAGCCAAGGACAAAGGAGATCTCGAACAAGCATTGGCGTTGCTCGAACAAGCAAAGCAATTGAAGGCGGACCCTTCCATCGATCAAGAGATTAAATCGGTGAAAACAGCCGTAGCCCAATTGGAAGAAGAAAAGAAGAAGGAAGAAGCAGCCAAGGCGCAATTGGCCGGACTGCTGGACGAAGCGGAAAAGCTTTTGGCAGATGGAGACATTGCAGGTGCGAAAGCGAAGTTGACTGCCGCTGGCGAGCTTGGAGAGGACAAACGAATTTCCAGCATTGCAAGTGCGATAGAAGCGGAGGAGAAGCGAAAGGCCGAGGCGGATGCGGCGGCCAAAGAGGCTGAAGCAGCAGCGGCGGCAGCGGCAGCTGAAGCCGCTGAAAAGGCAAAGATGGATGAGCAAATCAATGCTGCCAAACAAGCCTTGGAAAGTGATAACCTGGAAGGGGCGCGCACCGCCCTCAAAGCAGCAGGGGAACTAGGGTCGGATCCAAGAATTGGAGATATTGAAAAACAAATTGCTGCACGTGAAAAGGCGATCGCTGATGCCAAGTCGGCAGAGGAAGCAGCTCAGAAAGCAAAGGAAGAGGCCAAGGCAAAGTACGCTGAGCTCATTGTCGCTGGAAATGAGGCACTGAATGCCAAAGAACTCACCAAGGCAGAGAAGGCTTTTAATGATGCTAAGGCGATCGCTGACGACCCTTCCGATGCGAACAAAGGTTTGGCCGCAGTCGAAGAAATGAGGTCTAAGCTCTCGGCTTTGCAACGCGAAGAAGAGGCAGCCGCTGCAAAGGCTGCCGCAGCCGCGGAGAAACAGAAGCAGATTGCTGCCGCCATTGACAAGGCTGACAAGGCGTTTGAAAAAGATAAGTGGGACGAAGCGAAAGGCCTTTACAATGAAGTGTTGTCCATCGGGCCGAATGAAAAGGCGAGCCAACAAATCGCAGCCATCGACCTAAAACTGGAAGAGTTGGA
Source organism: Cryomorphaceae bacterium (assembly GCA_040221375.1). Classification (GTDB taxonomy): domain Bacteria; phylum Bacteroidota; class Bacteroidia; order Flavobacteriales_G; family Salibacteraceae; genus SHAN690. The sequence goes on along the minus strand of JAVKEP010000044.1, from coordinate 32,554 downwards.
AGCAGCGAGGCAGGCGGAACTTGCATCAATGGAAGCGTCTGAACGAAAGGCCGCCGAAGAGGAAGCTGAACGAGAGGCCGCCGAAGAGGAAGCTGCACGAAAGGCCGCCGAAGAGGAAGCCGCACGAAAGGCCGCTGAAGAGGAAGCCGCGAGACTAGCCGCAGAAGAAGCCGCACAAAAAGCAGCAGAGGAGGAGGCCGCCAAAGCCAGTTCAGCCGAGGCCGCAGCGAAGCAAGCCGCAGAGGAGGAGGCGAGGAAGCTTGCAGAAGCAGAAGCCGCACGAAAGGCCGCTGAAGCAGAAGCGGCCCGAAAGGCTGAAGAAGAGGCCGCCAGACTTGCCGCGGAAAGCGCCGCAGCTAAATCTGAAGAACTCCCTGTAGATAATTCGAAAGCCGAAGAGCAAGCTGCCGCTGAAGCCGCCGCCCGAAAAGCAGCGGAAGAAGCAGCAAAATTGAAAGCGGCGATTGCGGATAAACGAGTCGAAGCAGATGGTCTCTTCCAGTCCAACCGATTGGACCAAGCCGTAAAAGCGTACAATGAATTGCTCTCGATGGCCCCAGGCGATGAGGATGCAAAGAAGCGTATCGATCAGATTTCAGACATCAAGCGAAAATTGGCGGCAGAAAAAGCGGCGAACGAAAAAGCAGCCCTCGCAATTACTGACCAAAAAGGCAGAGAAAGTGAGCAACTGGCTGATATTATAAATGAAGAGGAGATAAAAGCGGTTGTGAACCCAGTCAGAGAAGAGCCGGATATCGCGAGCGATAAAAGCCCTGAAGCTGAAACCCCATCACCGAGCGTCGGTGAATCAGGCTCATTCAACGTAGCTCAAGCTGTGATGGAACAAGACGTACGTCCTGGAGCACCCACAGGTCCAATCATAATATCGGATGAAAAGGTGGGAGATGAAGCCTTGCAAACGCGTACGGGTCAAATGACCGAAGACGACAAGTACGACGGCATGATCAAGCGAACCGAAGAACAAATTGTGGAGTTTGTCGCAAGCGAGGAAATGAAGGCGCTGATGGCCCAATACCCTGATCGCAGGACCGTTGCTACCGAAGTCGTTGGAAACAGCGAGATTACTTGGGTGTACATCAACAACGGCGAATTCATCGTAACCTTCAAGAAGGTGAAGCACAACTGGGGCGGAGTGTACTACTTTGTAGATGGCCAAGCCACCAACCAACGGTTTTGGGAGCACGAATCGCAATGACGCCTCGCGCATATGGATCGTTAGTACAAAAAAAAAGCCTCAATCTGAGGCCGGGTTGGAGTGTAGTTAGGACGGAATATTAGTTGTCTGTATTCTCATCGTCGTCTGATTCCTCATCGCCGTCAGAAACTTCTTTAACGACGCCAGACTTATCCAGGATTGGATTCTTCAATTTTTCGATGTCCAAAGGAGCAGTAGAAGATTCAACATCCATTAAGCTGAATCCTTGCTGAATGTCTCCTGCTTGACGAGCCTCCTGTTGCGAAATCTCATCTTCCATCAATTCACTGAATTCCGTCTTTTGACAGCCAGTAAACATCAGTCCCATTAGGGCAATGCATGCTATGTAGTTCCTCGTCTTCATGAATACAATCTATCAAATATAGCCAAATCTGTCAATATTTCAAGTTTTTACTTCATATATCTGCTTGAACTTTTGGAAGTTAGCTGGTAAAGTGATGACGACGCGTGTGCCTGCCGCTCGATTCTCCTTGTCTTTCAATTCATAAGGCCCATCCACCCCGTACGCATTGTTGAATGCCTTGGCGATGATTTCGATCCGTTGTTTGGTGATCTTCATTCCGTTTGATACGTGGTGAGAGGTGCCATTTTTGCGGTGTACACTGGTGTCAATGCCGATCCCATTGTCATCCACAATCACTTGAATACCAGCGGGATGGGATTTAATTTCGATGTTTATTTTTCCAAAGGCGCTGGACGGTAGGATCCCGTGCATAATGCTGTTTTCAACGAAAGGCTGGAGGATCATGGAAGGCACCTGAATGTTTTCTAAATCAACATCTTCATCCACCTTAATTTCGAGTGAAAAGCGATCCTTGAAGCGCATTTGCTCTAAGTTGATGTAAAGTTCAAGCCGTTCGAGTTCATCTTTCAAATAGATGGAATCCACCTGCGCGCTATCTAGGTTTTTTCGGACCAAGGATGCGAAGTTGGTCAGGTATTGATTGGCCTGCTTCCTATCTTGGGTGTTGATGTAGTATTGAATCGAATTCAGGGCATTAAAGATAAAATGCCGATTCATGTGGGCGTTCAAGGTTTGTTGTTCGAGCCCTAGCACACGCGCTTTGGTTTGAATATCGGCCAGTTGCCGCTTCCTATTTTCTTGCTTTTGATATTGGTTGATTAACACCCATGCGGATCCAAGAATGAAGAGTACACAGCCGAATATGAACCACCATCTTAAAAAGAAGGGAGGACTAACGTAGAAACGAAAAGGAGCCGCGGATTGAACCCAGTCACCGTCGCTAACGCGCGCGCGTACCTCGAACATGTAATCGCCCGACCTGAGGCTCGAGTAGGTAATGTAGTTTTCTTTCGTTGGTGGCGACCAGTCTTTATCCAATCCGTCTAAGCGGTAGCTGTATTGAACTTTGTCAGGATTGGTGAAGTGGATGGCTGAGAAGCGAAAGGTCAACCGACTTTCATTGTGCTTGAAGGTATTGATCTCGTACGATGCAGCCGTTCGATCAATGGCATCGAAGACCGACTCGAAGTTCTGTTGTATGTCCGTTACGTGCACTCCTATAACGCTATTCCCACGTTGAGTTCCATTGTTGTGATTGTATTTTAATAACCCTCCATTGGTTCCGAACCATACATTCCCTTCCTGATCTACGTACGATGCATTCTGATTGCACTCGTTGCTAATGATCCCGTCGTATTTGTTAAAACTCTTCAAATGAAAGGTGCCATCCTCATAGTACTGCTCCAGGTCTACTTGAAACAGGCCGTTGTCGGTTCCAAGCCACAGCCGTTTGTTCCTTTCGTTTGCGATGAAATTGACGATGTTGCTGCTCACCTTGTCCGAAAGTGTAAACTGGCTGAATGTATTGCGCTCTACGTTAAAGTGAATGAGGCCTTCCTCAGAGCCTAGCCATAGATCGGATTGGGAGCCGCCTGCGATGCAGGTGATGTAGTTTTCTGGCAAACCACTTTCCTTGTCGATTTTTTCAGTGCTACCATCCGAATTGAACCTCACCAGTCCGGAGTTTGATGTAATCCAAATGGTACCTCCGTGTTCGAGGATGCCTTTGCAATCGCGAAGTTCTAAGTCAGCCAATGCCTCAGGTAAGGACAATTCTCCTTCATGCCACATGGCTATCCCGTCACGGGTAGCAATCCATATCCTACCCTTCGAGTCCATGCTCAGATTCGATACCCTCGGAAAGGGCAAAAGATCGTTCGCTTGGAACGGACGAACCTGATTTCCTTTCAACAATTGAATACCATCTGAAGTACCAAGCCACACTTCATTGTCCACAGGCAATAGGCTCCAAACGGTTAAGTTAGGTAAGCCTTCTTCGTTTTGGATGGTGTCGATTCGGTCGCCATTTTTACGAATTACCCCGTAGCCGTATGTAGCGAAATAAAAGTTTCCGGCGTGATCTTGATCAATGTCCATCACGATGTTTGAGCTCAACCCGTCCTCCGTACTAAAGAGTTCGAACCGATCTCCTGTAAATCGCAAGATGCCATAGCCGTCCGTGCCCACCCAGATGTTGTGTTCACTGTCGGAGTAGATGACCTTCATGTTCGATGTCTGTTCAGGCTCAAAGGCTTTGACTGCACTAAACGTCAAGGATTGGTGATCCAACACTTGGATGCTGTTCTTACACAGAATCCATGGGTCACCTTTATGATCAATAGTCACGTCCCGAACGTACCGGTTGAGCAGGCCATCCGCCTTGGTGAATTGCTTGAGCTTGCCGTCACTGAAGAGAAAAAGCCCATCTCCATTGGTAGCAATCCAGTGCCCCATATCCGAGACGACGATTTCGTTTACGCTGATCGAATCGTTGAGGAGCTCAGATTGCCCGTCTTCGTGGACCAAGACCAAGCCGTCCTTGGTGCCTGCTAGGATTTTATCACCGTACCAACTCAGGCAACGGATGAAGTTTCGATTGTTGCTTCCGAGGTCCAATACCTTGATGATGCTGTTATTGCTGAAATAGAGCAATCCTTTGCCATTGCTTCCAAGGATGTATTGATCTCCGTGCAATAGAAGGTCGTTGACAAGTACGTTCTCATGCGGAGGATCGAATCGATGATCCTCTATGTTGGAACCGGTAAAAAACACCAATCCACCCGGACACGAGGCAACCATAGAGCCATTTTTTCCGGGGTAGAGGGCATTGGTTAAGTTGTTGATTAACCCATTCGACTTGTTAAACGTTTCAAAGCTGATTCCATCAAACCTGCTGATTCCCCCTACGGTAGCTATCCAGAGAAATCCATCGTCAGACTGTACGATGTCTCGTACTTGCGATTGAGCCAGGCCTTCATTCACGCTGTAAGGAATGAAGTAATGCCTTTGGGCTTGGACCCTTGAGCAGCAAAGCAAGGCAAGGATCAAGATAGCTATGTGGATGTGAATTTTCACTGCGACTGCTCGGTAAAGTTATGCCTTTTCTCAAGGGCTTAATTCACCGTTGAGTAAATGGTTACATTTGCATACGCAATGGACTACAGGCTAACCAGAACGCTATTTGCACTGCTTTTCATCGGATGGATGGGAAATACTTCAATTGCCCAACGGGGAGGAAATACGTCGTGGAAGAAGTTTCAACACGAGGTAGCCGTCGGAGCTGGAGTCAATAGTGTTTTTGCCAACCTAGGTGAGCGAGATGGATTGGGGGTTGCGTATATCATGCAGCGTTCCACATTCAACGGAACTTACCGCTACTACTTCATGAAGCATTTTGCTGCGAGGGGAAGCATTTCCCACGGGTATTCTAGGAAGAACGACAAATCCCTCAAGTACAGCGATCGTCAGAATGTGCGATTGGACTACATCAGTACCGTAACCGAGTTTGCGGCCATGGGTGAATACCATTTGATCGATGAAACGACGAAAGGAAGGAAAGGAAAAGTCCGCCGATCGCGTGGAGGGATGACGAAAGGAGTCAACATGGGGTTGAGCGCTTTCGCGGGAGTTGGTATGAGTTACATGCGTCCGTTTGGTGAATTGCAAGGGCGAAAAATGGAATTCAAACCGATTACTACGCCCTTGACGGTGCCCAACGATGATCGCTACAAGCGCATTCATCTCCACATACCGGTTGGCATCAATGCACGGTTGCTGATCAATGAACACTGGAGAGCTGGAATTGAAGTAGGGTATAGGTTAGGATTCCGAGACTACGTAGACAATGTCAGCGGAGTGTATGCAGTAGGCGATTTTAAGAACGCAGATCCTTTTTCTCCGGATGAGAAGTATTTTGGCTTCATCACGTTCGCGAAAGAAGAAGCCCCCATTGCAGATCTGTCGAGCGACAGCGGCAGACGCAGCTACATCTTCGGTTTTTTGACCTTGGCCTACCGACTTAAGACGTAGTAGCTAATTAGCCGCAAGCGCAACCGCCATGCGCAGTGAACTTTGTTTTCCTTCGCTTTTTTTCACCCCTTTCTGACATGCTTAGAACAGCACATACATCAAGGATGATTTCGTTTGTGCATCTAAGTGCAATTCGTCGATTCTTTTCGATAGTTCTTGATACGTATGCAATGCCCCCGAGAGGGCAGTTTCTACTTCAGTCATCGCCCGTTTGTCTCTGTAGACCTTCACTTCCGCAATTGCGCCCCCTCGATTGACTTCCATTTCTATTTCCAATCCAGCCGCTTGGTTCGTGAATGTATAATGTGGACTGTATCCGTAGTTCCAGTCGTCTTTGGAATACTTTTCGTCGATAAGTCTATGCAGGACTCTCTCGTCCTGTGGAAATGACTTAGGGACCATCCCCAATGCAGACAAGGCTTCGTTGAGCAATTGGATGAACTCCTCGGTGCTGCCTATGTCTTTGTACTCACGTAAGTTCGCGATTGGACTTCGTACCGAGCGCACCGATTTGTCTTCAAATTTTCCTGTCGGCCGTTTGATGGCTGATCGCAATGCGTCAAGATCTGCGTCGTATAAGATAGTGCCGTGGTGCAATGAACGACCTTTCTTAAGGTGCTGAGCGTTGCCTGAAATTTTATTACCCTCTAAGAAAAGGTCATGACGCTCGTTCATTTCTACCGGATAACCCATCGATTGCAATGCGCGTAGGATGAGGTTCAGGCTTCGATCGTAGTCGATCATTCTGTCTTTCTGGACCCATCGAAAAAAACTGAAGTTGACGTTTCCTGGATCATGATAAACGGTGCCGCCACCGCTGATTCGTCGTACTACAGGAATGTTCTCTGTTCTACAAAAGTGGAAATGGCACTCCGCAAGCGCATTCTGATGCTTTCCGACAACGACCGATTTCGGGTTGACCCAAAGGCGCAACGATTCTCGTTCGAAACGTGTGAAATACCACTCCTCGTATGCCAAATTCAAGGCGCACGTAGGCAAGCTCAGGATGTCGATTTGCATAGGATCCATGGAAGCGCGAAGGTGAAGCTTTATGAAATATCCAATGGAAAAAAACCACAGAACAAATAGCTTTGGGCAAAATTCTAGACTTTGGATCACAGCGCAATCAAGAACCTACTCAACGAGAAAAAACGCATCGTCATTACCACACACCGGTCTCCCGACGGAGATGCGATCGGTTCGTCCTTGGGCTTGTACAGGCTGTTGTTAAAACTTGGACATCAAGTGCAGGTGATCATCCCAGACACAGCGCCCGACTTCTTGCAATGGATGGAAGGGTTTGAGCGCATTTTAAACTTTGAATCGACACCTGAGGCAAGCCTCAATGCCGTTGAGGAATCCGATCTGATCTTTTGTTTGGACTACAATCGACTCGAGCGCATAGCCGACCTTGGCGATCATGTGAAAACGGCGAAGGCAGCGAAAATACTTATCGATCACCACATTGATCCTGCTTCGTACTTTGATTTTGCACTGAGCGATACAAAGGCGTCGTCGACTTCAGAACTGATCTTTAGATTGGCCCAAGAACAAGGGTGGTTAGCCCAAATCGACGTGCACATTGCGGAGTGTTTGTACGCGGGCATCATGACGGATACAGGGTCATTTAAGTTTTCGTCCACCTCTGCCGAAACGCATCGCATCGTAGCCCAATTGATGGAGGCTGGCTTGGTGCCAGAGAAAGTGCACAGCGCGATTTTTGATACGAACTCGTTCGATCGGTTGCAGCTCATTGGATACGCTCTTTCGAAGAAATTGGAACACGATCGCGAACGACGCGTGAGCATCATCAGCTTAGCGCTTTCCGAGAAGAACCGGTTCCAATACAAAAAAGGAGACACCGAAGGATTGGTCAACTACGGTCTCTCGATTCAAGGAACGCAAATGGCCGTGTTCTTATCGGAAGAACTGAACATGACTAAGTTTTCCTTTCGATCCAAGGGGGACGTGGACGTAAACGTTATCGCGCGCACTTGGTTCAATGGAGGAGGACATAAGAACGCAGCAGGTGGCCGTTTGGACATGAAGTTGGCGCCTGCTTTAAGTTATTTAAAAGATGTTATCGAGCATAAATTGGAACATTGATTTGAAGACGATTACCGCCATTGCAGCCTTGTTGGTAGCCATTCACAGCTGCCGTGAAAGCGCGCCGCCTGATAATGCCGGATTCCCGACGCAGCGCGAGGTAAATCGAAGCATGGAAGATATCAATCGCCGAATGTCTCAAGAGGAAGATGCAGCGATCGATCGTTACATCGAACAACATGCTTGGTCGATGAATAAGACGGGCACAGGTTTGCGCTACATGATATATAAAAGTGGGCCAGAAGGACCATTGGCCGCTGAAGGTCAAATTGCTACGGTGAACTACGCTGTGAGCTTGGTGGACGGCACGGTAGTATATTCTTCAGACGATCAAGGAAAGCGCTCTTTTTTAATCGGTCAAGACAACGTTGAGTCGGGCATTCACGAAGCGATCCAATATTTGAAAATTGGCGACAAAGCTCACGTCATTTTGCCTTCACACCTAGCCCATGGTCTGACCGGGGATAACGATAAAATTCCGCCGCGGTCGACCGTGATCTATGACATTGAACTCTTGTCTTTACGATGAATAGGTTCGTTCTAACCGCGTTGGCAACCTTGTTCCTCAGCGCATGCGAAACGACCGACTACCCAGGGTTTAAGCGAATAGAAGGAAGCGTACATTACCGCCTCATTTCGTTGGGTGATCAGGAGAGGAAGGTGAGCCCTGAATCATACATTTCGATGGAAGTTAAGGTGTTTTCTGGGTCGGGTGTGCCCATGGCTCAAAAGCGCATGAAACGCGTTGCATTCGAAAACACTACTTGGCCCATACGGATCAAAGCGCTGGTTTCAGAGACCTTTCAAGGAGACAGCCTTGAAGTCAGGGGCGAGGTTGGAGAGCTTGGGGTCAATGGATGGTTCGCCCCGGTTCACCTGGGGGCCGATACAGAACGCATTGCTTTAATCATCTCGATTCAGGAGGTGTTGACCGCAACAGAGGTATTGCAGTTGCGTGCTGAAGAACGTGTCGAAGCGGACCGGGAGTTAATGGAATTGAGCTTCTACCAAAAAGCAGTGGATTCCTTGGGGTTTGAGCCGCAAGACCTGGATAATGGAATTTTCTTTCGCTCGCTTAAAAAAGGCAGTGGAACCCGACCTCGTTCAGGAGATGAACTAGTGGTTCGGTACAAGACATGGCTCGCCGATGGTCAGCTGATCGACGATACTTTTCAAGGCCAGCCCCTCGAGTACATCGTTGGAAAACCCGATCAGGTATTGCTCGGTTTTTCGAAGGCTATGGCGAGGATGACGGAGGGAGAAACAGCCCTGTTCATCCTTCCTTCAGATCAGGCATTTGGGGAAAAAGGATCGTCTTCGGGAATCGTTCCACCCTTCGCTGCATTGGTCTACGAAGCACAACTGGTGAAAATACGCCGGTAATTCTGCTAGCTTTGCGGCCAAATCAAAGAAAAAACATGAGATCATATTCTATTGTATTGGCTGCCTTCGTGGCACTAGCATCGTGCTCAAGTCCATCTTCAGATGGCGAAGGAGATGCCAATGACTCAACGCAAAGTTCCGTATCAAGTGCAGGAGTTGTTACAACACCCAACGGTGTAGAAGTAAACATTCAAACCGCTGGAGACGGCATACGTCCGCAAATGGGGCAAAAGATCGTGTGCAACTACACGGGAATGTTATCCGACGGATCGGTCTTCGATCAGAGCAGGCCTGGCCAACCCATGGAGTTTGTATTGGGATCGAACCAAGGAATGCCTGGATGGCATGAAGGCGTCGCAGAACTATCTAAGGGTGCGGTAGCTACGATCACGATCCCTTCCGAACAGGGTTTCGGACCAGAAGGTTTAGGAGACTTGATCCCCCCAAATGAAATCTTGACGTTCGACGTGCAAATCATCGACGTAAAGGCAGCGCCTCAGCCGATCGCGCACGAGCTTTGGAATACGGAGGGATTAGAAAAACAAACTACCAACAGCGGACTCGAATACTACATTATAGAAGAAGGAAGCGGAGCGCAAGCTGAGGCTGGAAAAATGGTTCAAGTTCACTACTACGGAACCTTGGAAGATGGAACAAAATTCGACGCGTCGTTTGAACGCGGCGAGCCAATTGAGTTCGAATTGGGATCGGGTCGTGTGATTCCAGGTTGGGAAGAAGGAATTGCATTATTGAAAGAAGGCGCTAAGGCCCAGCTGGTAATTCCTCCTTACCTCGCGTACGGAGAACAAGGAGCTCCCGGAGCCATCCCTCCGAATGCGACGTTGATATTCGACGTTCAGTTGATGGGCGTTAAGTAAGGCTCAGTCTCCGAAAGGATAGGAAACTGTAGTGATCCGCAATAATCGGTCATAGTCGAGGCCCATCTGTCGGTGATAGACCAAAACCGAATATTCGTTCTCGGTCTGGAAGTGTGAACCTTCGAAGCGTGTGAAGTCGGGCTGCATTTCTCCGTCTTTTACAAAAACGTAGATGTAGTTGTAGATGCCTTGTTTGATGTAAAGCGTCGTTTCATACTGCAAGGCCAACTGGTTGAACGTCATCTTCGCCTCAGGTTTGATCTTCCAGTCGGTGAGCGCACCGTATACATAGACATCGCCGTCGCGCAGCGCCTGCTCTTGGCGCAGGCTGAAGTGGGCTGAAACGTAATCGGCTGAGACGTGTCCCTCACCTCCAAAAAGGTCATTCTGGATGTAAAACCAACCATTGATGTCTCGGTTTTGTAGGTACGTCTTGCTCAAGCGACTTTTATTGGTTTCGAGGTAGGCGTGATTCTCTCTGTTGCCGTAGGTCACACGATCTACTCCAATTCCGGTGAAGCGGGTGTTTTTGATATCGAGAATGCGGTATTCATTTCCGCCTTCCATCGCATTGGGTCCGTCGTAGTCGTAGTCTAACAAGTCTTGCTTGACAAAGCGCGGTTGCAAGCCTGTCAGTGCGTTTGCCCATGAATGGTTTTGAAGAATTACCACGTGCAAATCTTGATAAGGGTTGGTGAGGTCGTAGCCTTTGGTGGATACCGTAAAATCGATTTCTTGGTGGCTGTAGCGCTGCTTTACCATGGTCGCCTGCTTCACCTGTACATCCACGTTCAGGATGTCTTCGGTTACGCAAAAGCGTCGGGTGAGTACCAAGTCCTTCGTATCCGAGTCAAAGACTTTCAACACGTAATTCCCAGACCGCGTGATTTCCATATTGAAGTTCGGAATCTCGAGGCTGTAGTGGATGTATTTCTGGTAGGTATTGCGCGAATAATCGTAATCATTGAGAAAATCTTCGGGTGGACCGAGAACGTATTCTTGAACGTCGAGATCGCTCTGTTGCCAGTCATGATCGCAATGGATGAGGCTGTACATGAAGTTCCCTAAGCTCGAATCGAGAATGTCGAAATTAAGTTCCAGGTTGCTTTCCGGGTCGTTCAATGAAATGAATGGTGGAGCGAGTGGCCAACCTTTGGGGTGCAACATCACCGTACGCACATTCGGATGGTAGATGAAGTTTTCCAATCGGATGAATGACTTGTCATAGTATTCTCCGTCGTTTTGGCCCTCGTCAATGTTAAATTGACCAATCCCTTGAAGGGTGGACAATAGAAATGCGAGGAAAAGTAAGATCGTTCGAGTGGGCATCAAGCGGAATGGAGTGAAGGGTATCTCATGAGTAGAAGTTTCAAACAGAGGGCTTTATATCGGTAAAGAAACGAATGTTGTGCGAATCGAGTATCGCGTGCATTCAAACATCCGTTGCTCATCAAAGGAAAAGTGATTCATAACAGACGATTTTCGTCGGAAATTATCGGTTTATGATTAAAAATTCATGTAGGTTTGCGCCCGTTTTTGAAGCGACAATTTTAACAGAAACCAATGCCTAAGAACGTTAAAATTCGCAGAGGAGCCGACATCAAACTGATGGGTGCGGCCGAGCGGATCAAGGGTGATGCACCTTTTCCTTCCTCATTTGCGATCAAGCCTACTGACTTCCATGGTTTAACACCGAAGATGGTGTTAAAGGAAGGAGCGGAAGTAAAGGCTGGCCAAGAAATTTTTCACGACAAGTACAACGAGCAGATCAAATTCACCTCGCCGGTAAGTGGTGAGATTGCTGAGATCGTAAGGGGCGCCAAGCGCCGCATCCTCGAGGTTAGGATCGTTCCCGATCAAGAGCAACGATTTGAATCCTTCGACGTGAGCGACACTGGTTCTGCCGAAAAAGTGAAGCAATTGCTCATGCTCGGCGGTTATTGGCCAATGATTAAACAACGTCCGTACGACATAGTCGCCAATCCAGAACACAAGCCCAAAGCAATATTCGTGTCGACATTCGATAGCTCACCGCTTGCTCCTGATTACGATTTTGTACTTCACGGCCAAAACGAGCCGTTTCAAAAAGGAATGGAAGCGTTGACCAAGATGACGGAAGGTAAAGTACACTTGACCAGTCGGGCGGGAACGGGCAATGAAACCGTCTTTGCATCGGTCAACGGAGTTGAGAAGAACACCATTTCTGGTCCACATCCGGCGGGTAACATTGGCGTTCAGATTCACCACATCGATCCGATCAACAAGGGCGAAGTAGTCTGGACGGTGAATGCTCAGCACGTGGTAATGATCGGAAAGTTCCTAATGACAGGAAAGCCTGATTTCAGTAAGTCTGTCGCTTTGGTCGGTTCGGAAGTGGAAAAACCTCGCTATCTCACAACCATTACGGGTGCTTCGATGAAGTCGCTCGTGGAAGGACAAATAAGTTCGGGTGACAATCGCATCATCAGCGGAAATGTATTGACCGGCGACGATGCGGGATTGGACGGATACCTCGGTTTTTATCACAATGCCGTGACGGTCATTCCAGAGGGAAAGGAGCCCCAGTTTTTGGGATGGCTCGCACCCAATTTTCATAAGTTTTCGCTCTCTCGAGCATACTTCAGCTGGATCATGCCTGGAAAGAAGTTCAGGCTGAACACGAATCAGAATGGAGAGGATCGTGCATTTGTGATTTCAGGTCAGTACGAATCGGTTCTTCCGATGGATATCTATCCAGTGCATTTGATCAAGGCCATCATGACGAACGACATCGAGAAAATGGAACTGTTGGGCATCTACGAGGTAGCACCAGAAGATTTTGCGCTTTGTGAGTACGCGTGCACCAGTAAAACACCCGTCCAAGAAATCCTTCGCGATGGATTGGATTTGGCTCAGAAGGAATTAGGATAAATCAGGATAAGGAATATGAAGTTTCTACAAGACCTAATGTTCAACAAGCTTCGCCCCAACTTTGAGAAGGGCGGCAAGTTTGAAAAGTATTACAAGGCTTACGAGGCAATGGAAACATTTGCATTCACTCCGCCTCATGCCACCCACACCGGGGCGCATATTCGTGATGCGATCGATCTAAAGCGAACCATGTTTTTCGTGGTCATCGCGCTCATTCCGTCGCTGCTTTTCGGCATGTGGAATACAGGGCACCAGTACTACCTCTCCATTGGTGAGATGACGGGATTGACGGATGGCTTGTTCGATAAGTTCCTTTTTGGAGCGATCCGCGTATTGCCCTTGGTCATCGTCAGTTATGTCGTTGGACTCGGAATTGAATTCGGAATCGCCGTAGCGAAGAACCACTCGGTCAACGAAGGTTACCTCGTTTCGGGCATGCTCATTCCGCTCGTATTACCTTCTGAACTTCCGCTTTGGATGGCGGCGGTTGCCACGGCATTTGCTGTATTGATTGGCAAGGAGGTTTTTGGCGGTACAGGCATGAACATCTTGAATCCGGCATTGACGGCAAGGGCGTTCTTATTCTTTGCTTACCCCACCAAGATGAGTGGAAACATGGTGTGGATTCCACAAGAATCTGGAATGGCTACGGTGGATGGCTATACTGGTGAAACCTTGCTATCTCAGGCTTACAACTCAGATGCGGGAACCAACTTTGGCGACATCGCTTACAATGCGGCGGGGCAGCCTTTTGGCAGTTTGGCAGAAACGATGTGGGCGTCATTTTGGGGATGGATTCCCGGTTCGATTGGTGAAACATCTGCTTTTGCCATTTTACTCGGCGCAGCCTTTTTATTGTACACAGGAATTGGAAGTTGGCGAATCATGCTCAGCTTCCTCGTGGGTGGATTGAGCATGTCTTTTCTCTTCAATGCTTGGGACGCGAATGCCTTCATGGCGGTGGATCCAGTGCAACAACTCTTGATGGGTGGTTTCTTGTTTGGAATGGTGTTTATGGCTACCGACCCGGTCAGCGCAGCCCAAACAACAACTGGAAAATGGATTTATGGATTTTTCGCGGGATTTTTAGGGATCATGATCCGCGTCTTTAACCCGGCCTATCCAGAAGGAGTTATGATGGCGATTTTATTCATGAATGTGATGGCGCCGCTCATTGACCACTACGTAGTAGAGGCGAACATTAATCGAAGGCTGAAACGCGCAAAAGTTGCAACTGCTTAATACACAGGAAACCATGGCAATCAACAAAGAATCACAAGGATTTACGTTCCTTTTTTCGATCATCATGGTGGTGGTCGTCGCTACCGTGTTGTCTCTAGCCGCTCTCGGACTTAAAGGTCCACAGGAAGAGAACATGAAGCAGGAGAAGATGCAAAACATCTTGGGCTCCATCCAGATCGAATCGACGCGCGAAGAAGCAGGGGCAAAATTTGACCAATACGTCTCGAGCAGGCTAACATTGAATCACAAAGGTGAAGTGATCAGCGAAGTGAGCGGGCCGATCAAGTCACTCGCCACCGATGGCAAGGAGGGATTTGAAAGCGACGCATTCAACATCGACATCAAGAAGCAATACCGAGATAAAAACAAGCCCGACGCAGAGCGCAAGTATCCACTCTTCATTTGCGAGAAGGATGGAACGCCGTATTACGTGGTTCCATTGGTCGGAACGGGACTGTGGGGACCCATTTGGGGATTCATCGCCTTGGAAGGAGACATGAATACCGTTTACGGTGCGTCATTCGACCACAAGACAGAAACGCCAGGTTTAGGGGCTGAGATCAACCAGGATTGGTTTGAGTCGCCTTTTGTCGGAGAACGCATTTTCGACGAAAACGGTGAGTTTGTCTCCATCGATGTGGTAAAAGGCGGAGCTTCTCCTGAAGACAAGCACGGCGTAGATGCTATCACGGGTGGAACAATTACCAGCAATGGCGTGTCTAGTATGTTGGAAAATACGCTGAAGGTGTACGTTCCTTACTTCAAAAAGAATTCTGATATCGCAGCAATTTAAAAGACCATGAGCACAGAAGTAAAAGAAGCAGTAGTAGCAGCGGTCAAGGAGCCGAGTGAACCCCTCTTTTCTAAAAAGAACAGGCGTTTGCTTTCTGATCCTCTGAATGATTCCAACCCGATTACGGTTCAGGTACTCGGAATTTGTTCTGCACTGGCCATTACGGTACAAGTGAAGCAGGCCGTGGTGATGTCCCTTTCGGTACTCGCCGTGATGATAGGTGGCAACCTGATCATTTCATTGATTCGCAATATCATCCCCAGCCGCATCCGGATCATCGTTCAGTTAGTGGTCGTAGCCTCACTTGTAATCTTGGTAGATCAAGTTCTGAAGGCATATGTCTATGACGTCAGCAAGGCATTATCGGTCTTCGTAGGACTGATCATCACCAATTGCATTATCATGGGACGACTCGAGGCATTCGCATTGGCGAATAAGCCTTGGCCTTCGATTCTGGATGCCATCGGAAACGCCGCTGGTTATGGATGGATTTTGATCGCCGTGGCGGTCGTAAGGGAACTTTTCGGTTCGGGTACCTTGTTGGGGTATACCATCATTCCAGAAGCCGTCTACACTTTCGGATACAGCAATAATAACTTGATGATTTTGCCTCCCATGGCATTGATTACGGTAGGGGTGATCATTTGGATCCAACGAGCTAAGAACACAGCATTAATCGAAGAAAACTAAGCCGCTATGCTAGACCTCGTAAATATATTCGTTAAAGGCATCTTCATTGAGAACATGATTTTTGCCTACTTCCTAGGAATGTGCTCGTACTTGGCGGTTTCTAAGACCGTAAAGACGGGAGTAGGACTAGGAGCTGCAGTGATTTTTGTACTGGGAATCACGGTTCCGGTGAATTACCTCATTGAAAACTATGTGTTGAAAGAAGGCGCTTTGGTGTGGCTGGATGACTCTTATGCCAGCATCGACTTAAGCTTTCTCAGCTTTATTATGTTCATCGCAGTCATTGCTTCGATGGTGCAATTGGTAGAGATGGCCGTTGAAAAATTTGCTCCTGCTCTGTACGGTGCACTGGGAATTTTCTTGCCATTGATCGCGGTGAATTGCTCCATTCTCGGTGGGGCCTTGTTCATGCAAGAGCGTCAGTATTCCTCCATTGCCGAGGCTACGTCCTTCGGACTAGGTTCGGGTGTTGGCTGGTTTCTCGCCATCGTTGCCATAGCAGCGATTCGTGAAAAAATTAAGTATTCGAACATTCCGGCCCCACTCAGGGGACTTGGAATCACGTTTATCATCACAGGGCTTATGGGCGTTGCGTTCATGGCATTCATGGGTATTGAACTTTAAGAAATAGATATGGTAACTACAATCATCATCAGTATCGTCGTTTTTCTTGTCTTTATCTTGCTATTGGTATCGATCATCCTCTTCGCGAAAGCGAAGCTGTCGCCCAGCGGTAAAGTGAAGTTGACGATCAACGGCGAAAAGACCATTGAAGTGGAAGCGGGAAGTACGCTTCTCACCACCCTGGGAAACAATAAGATTTTCTTGCCTTCTGCATGCGGTGGAGGAGGAACCTGCATTCAGTGCAAGTGCCAAGTACACAGCGGCGGTGGTGCGATTCTTCCGACAGAAGAACCTCATTTTTCTAGAAAGGAGCAAGCCGAAGATTGGCGACTCGGATGTCAGGTGAAGGTCAAAGAAGACATGGACATTGAGGTGCCTGAAGAGGTATTCGGCATCAAAAAATGGGAGGGAACCGTCGTTAGAAATTACAACGTGGCGTCCTTCATCAAAGAGTTCGTGATCGAAATTCCTGAGGACATGGATTACCGAGCGGGGGGTTACATCCAGATCGAAATTCCTCCATGTGAGATTAAGTATTCTGATTTCGACATTACAGCGCACCCGAAGGAACATCCCGGCGAGCCAGAGAAGTTCAAGCAAGAATGGGATGGATTCAACCTCTGGCCCTTGGTGATGAAGAATGACGAACTCGTTGAGCGCGCTTATTCTATGGCGTCGTACCCTGCTGAAGGGCGTGAGATCATGCTCAATGTGCGTATTGCTACCCCGCCGTGGGATCGCGCGAACAACAAGTGGATGGACGTGAATCCGGGCATAGCCTCTTCATACATTTTCGCTCAGAAACCAGGAGATAAGGTGACGATCTCGGGACCTTACGGTGAGTTTTTCATCAAGCATTCTGATTCAGAAATGTTATACATCGGAGGTGGTGCGGGAATGGCGCCAATGCGAAGCCATCTGTACGAGCTTTTCAGAACGATCAAAACGGGACGGAAGGTTTCCTATTGGTATGGAGGCCGTTCTAAGCGAGAGTTGTTCTACATCGATCACTTCCGCGCGTTGGAGAAGGACTTTCCTAACTTCAAGTTCTACTTGGTGCTCTCTGAGCCTCTTGAGGTGGACAACTGGTCCGTGATGAAGGATATGGACGACGAAGGCGATGGTTTCGTTGGATTTGTACACCAAGCTGTGATCGACCAATACCTCAGTAAGCATGATGCGCCTGAAGACATTGAATTCTATTTCTGCGGCCCTCCCTTGATGAACCAAGCCGTTTTGAAAATGTGCGACGAATGGGGTGTACCGCCAGAGAACGTAGCATTCGATGATTTCGGAGGTTAAGGCCTTTCGTTATTGAAAAATTTCAATCCCTCGATCGATAGGCCGGGGGATTTTTTTGATTTGATGTCGCGAATTTGTTCTGCCGTTGGTTGTACGGCCTATCAATGATGTCTTCTGCTTATCATTGCGGTATGCGCACGACCTGTCTACTTGCTTTATCCATAGTACTTTTAGCGTCCTGCAACGCCGAATTAGAAAAGACTACCTCCGAAGCCTTCAAGCAGTCCATTAAGGGAACCGCACAAGGAACAACATGGCGCATTGTTTACTACGACCTACAAGAACGGGATTTCACTCCTCAGGTCGACAGTATTTTGAACGACATTGATGCGTCTGTATCGACGTATTTGCCGGGATCAACGATAGACACATGGAACAAAAGCGATTCGGGCACGACCATAGATGCGCTGTTTTTAGAACTGCTCGTGAAAAGTTGGGAAGTGTACGGATTGACCAATGGCGCGTTCGACCCAACGGTTAAGCCCTTGGTTTCTTTTTGGGGGTTTGGACCGGAGCGATTGAGTCATCCAGAGGTGGTTGATTCGGCTTTGATCGACAGCCTGTTGCAACTTGTAGCCTTTGATAGCCTGAGCTTGCGAAGAGATGACCGCAGCATCCATCTCGACGAATTCGTGAATCAAGGAAATCAGACCAGCGAATTTTTCCTTCACAAACCATTACCCGGTATCCAACTAGATTTCAACGCCATCGGTCAGGGGTGGAGCGTGGATAAAGTCGCTGAATTTTTAAAGTCAAAAGGCCTGAAAAGATTCTTCGTTGAAATCGGGGGTGAACTCGTCGCAGGATATCCAAAGCCTGGCGGGGAGATGTGGAGGTTCGGAATCGATAAGCCTAGCGATGGAAACATGGACCGTGAGCTCCAGGCCGTAATCAATCTCCGAAACAAAGGATTAGCTACCAGCGGAAACTACCGAAAGTTTTATGAACGGAACGGCGTGCGTTATTCGCACACCATCGACCCCACTACTGGTTATCCGGTTCAGCATCCTTTATTGAGCGCTACGGTAGTGAGCGAGTCGGCTGGCAAATCGGACGCGTTGGCCACCGCATTCATGGTCATGGGGGCCGATTCAACCATCGAGTTTTTAGGAGCACGAAACTACGTGGGCGCCTATGTTTACTTAATTTCTGACGATCAGCAAGGTGGGTACGCTACCTATGTCAGCCGACAAATCGCTGGTTTGCTTGAAGTGGATGAAGAAGGAGGCCCCTAAGGGGTGAACTCAAGATTTCTGGCACTGTTCTGTAGGCCGAGCCCCGCAAACCGTGCAGTTTCCATCGTCTGTTTTGAGCAATGGATTATTGCTGGCGCATGTTCCCGCGAATTCTCCGCCTTTTTTCCCCCAGATTTTAACGGCAATTCCTGCGAAGGCGAGGCCTAACAAAACTGCTGATAATAGAATCAATTTCATGCCGCAAAGCTACAGATTCGATTGTATTTGGCCGAAAGGTTAGGAGTGGATAAACAGACATATATCTAGCGAAACGATCTAATCATCTACCAAAACAACGCTCCCTCCGCCCTTCTCATGCCATCGAGTTATTTGTGCGTTGCCGCTGACGTAGATGTTGCCGATGTGGTAGATCTGAGTGTAGACATTTTCCCAAGCGTGTACGTAGGTATCGCTGCTTCCGTTGTTGTGTACAATGGCGGTGCGGGTTACCAGTTCCTTGGCATCAACGGGGGCATAGCCCGAATTATAGACGAACAACCGGGTGCACTCACCCTTCAAGATTACATCCGTGGCTCCCGTGTGTACCAATAGGTCTATGCGTTCACAATCGCCATTGAATTCAAGGCTGCCGGCTGCGTCTTCGATCTCAATGCGGATGGAATCTGCACGAAAGGGGGCAAGGAAGCGAACCGCCCCGGCACTTTGGCTAAAGATACCGCTCAATCGTGCATAGTGCACTTCGACCATGGGCAGCGGTTCTACTTTTCTGAACCAGTCGCATCTGTTTATTTCTGAAATGCTCAAGGTTCCGTCTGTGACTTGTGTGTGGATTCCTCCAATGCCGTTTTCGCCGTAGACCACACGAACGTAGTCTGTACTGTCGGGTACAAGGTTAACGTCAATTCTGCCAGTTACGTGCAAGTCTGAAAATCCGCTTAGGTTTCGGATTTCTTCCGTTTGATTTCCTCGGCCTTCGAGGCAGCTCGCAGATTCTTTTTCGCACCCCGTGAATACCAGCGCGCAAAGCAAGCATATGCTAGAAACGATACGCAATTCCAAGTTCTGCATAGTCTGCTTTGAATAGATGGGTTTTGAGTGTGAGGTTGATGCCGATAGATTCGTTGAAAAAGTAGCGCATTCCGACGCGATTGTACACTGCACGATCGCGGCGATAGTCGTCCAGTACATAGCCTCCGATCTGTAAGAAAATCATCATCTTATCGATGTGAACATTGTACCCCGCGCGCAGTCCTACCTGCGTATTTTCGGCGTTGGAAACTTCTTCGCTGAGGGAGCGACGGTACTTGAGCAAGGCCAAATTGTACATGGCATCCGTTCCGAGCGACAGCGAAGTCTTTTTATTCAAGCCTATGTTGTAATCTACATTAGCGATGAAGGCAGGATGTTTCGCCTCATAAGGCAGAGGATACTCCTTGAGTCCACTTTGGATGCCGACGGTCCAAAAGTTACGAATGGTTTCGGTTGGAACAGATGAAATGGAGTCGACCTCATTGCCTTCAATGCGGTACTTCACCCCAACCAATGCCATCGGGTAGTTCAATCCGAGATTGGGCAGCGCATAGGCGGCATTTGAGAAATGATTGAAGGAGAGGTTGACGTTCATGTCCCATCGTTCCGCAACACGGTAGCTGAAACGTTGGCCCAGCATGATAAAGGCATTGAAGAAACTACCGATGGCGATGTTTTTATAGTTTTCGACCCGATCAAAGGGTTTGGATACCAGCCCTGGTCCTGCGCCCAGCTCTGCATTCCATTGAAATTTATCTGTGGCAAGGATCGGCGACGAGATGTAGAATGCGCATCCCAACCCGAAACCCAATACTTCGCGATTGCCTAAGTCAAAAGCGCGCAGGGCTATTCCGATTTCGGCGCGGGGGTACAGCGCATGCCATTCCTTGGTGCCGTCCCCAGAACGGTACATTCTCAATTCGACTACATGCGCCGCGTATTGGGGGAGGTGTTGCATGTTTTGCCGATGCGGAAGTAAGAACCCCCGTCCGATATTTCCTTCAAATCCGGGCGCGGCCCATTGAGCCACCGTGGGAAGGAAGAACGAAAGCAGCGAGATCGTTAGATAGAGTCGTCGAGGCATTGCCTCGCAAAGTTGCGAATGATAAGTTTGCGGTGACAAATAGAATGAAAGAATGCTTCAGATGCCGACTCATTCACTTCAAATAACAGCCCACATTTCTCATGAGACCTGAACTAGAAGCCTTCGAACGACTCATTACCATCATCGGTGAGTTGAGAACGAAATGTCCTTGGGACAGAAAGCAAACCATCGAGTCGTTGCGCTACCTCACCATCGAAGAAACCTACGAGCTGAGCGATGCGATCCTTGACAATGACCTCGAGGAAGTGAAAAATGAACTGGGCGATTTGATCATGCACGTCGTATTCTATGCTCAAATTGGATTTGAACGCGAAGCCTTTTCGATCACGGATGTCCTCAATGGAGTGAGCGATAAACTCGTCCATCGGCATCCACACGTCTATGGCGACGTAGATGTCAATGACGCAGAAGAGGTGAAGCGAAACTGGGAGCAACTCAAGCTCAAGGAAGGAAAGAAGTCGGTACTAGAGGGGGTGCCAAAGAGCCTTCCAGCGATGGTGAAGGCAAACCGCATGCAAGAGAAGGCGAGAGGTGTTGGCTTTGACTGGGATGAACAAACCCAAGTTTGGGAAAAGCTGAAAGAAGAATTGAATGAACTGCAAGTGGAGGTGCAAAAAGGGGCAGCCAAGGCCAAGATAGAAGACGAATTTGGCGACGTGCTGTTCAGCATGATCAATTACGCCCGCTTCATCGATGTAAATCCTGAGGACGCGTTGGAACGCACGAATAGGAAATTCATTCGGCGATTTCAGTACCTCGAGAAAATGGCAGATGAACAAGGAAAAGCCTTGGCAGACATGACCTTAAATGAAATGGAAGCGATTTGGCAGGAGGCGAAAAGCCAATCCTGATCATACGATGACCCCGAGCAAGATTCCGATCGCAATTACGGCGATTCGCTTGGTAGAGAGTCGATGCTCATCGCTGCTTTCAAAGAGAATCGTTGTAGACACGTGCAGCAAGATTCCTACTGTGAGTCCCAAGCTCATGAACATCAGCTCTTCTGAATTGTTTCCAAGACCGTGTTGCAAGGCTGAACCAACGACGGTACACGCAATGAACCCAAACAACCACATGAGCGACGTGTGCTTCTTCAACCCAGATCGGATCAACAAGGTAGACAAGGTAATCGCGACTGGAATTTTATGGAGCATAATGCCCAACGTGAGTTCTCTGTCAAATTGGATGACCGAATTAAAAAGCACCGAAGCCAGCGGCATGCCTTCAATTAAAGCGTGAAGACAAAGCGCAGCGTAAGAAATGAGCAGGGCCGTTTTGGTAGCAGATGGGTGTGCGTGACCGTGCTCGATTCCGCGCGAGTAGTTTTCGAGTAAAATTTGTGCGATGAAGCCAACGAGCAAGACATAACCCGCCGTATGGCCTAGGTTTTCGAACAATTCTGGTAGGATGTGCGTAAAGAGCACCGTAATGAGGTAGGCACCGCCGGCGGAGAGAAACAGATAGATCCATTGCTTTTTTTCCGGTGCCTTGTAGATGAACCAAGCTCCAGCTGCGAATGAAATCAGGAGTCCGAGGATGTACGTGGTCATGCCTTCTTTTGTGCAATGATAACGACGCGCGGACTTTGATCGTCGTATGCGTCTAATTGATAATTACCGAAAACCTTCTCTATCGACATGCCTGAGCGGGAAATGAGCATTTCTAAATCTTCTTTGGTGAAAGCCCTCACCCGTTCTTCAAAGTGCATCGTCTCGCTGCCGTCTTTCACTTCAATTTTCTTCACGATGCTGCGTTCATCCAATCCACGGGTCACTTTGAATCGAACTCCTTCTAAGTTCCAATTGTCTTCTTTTTTGAAGTTGTGCACCACCTCTGAGGTGTTGAGGTAGTCCAGCACCAATCTTCCGCCCGGTCGCAAGCAAGCTTGCATGTTGTCTATAGAGCGTTGATGTTCAGCGTCGTTGTCGAAGTAACCGAAGCTGGTAAATAAGTTCATAGCAACGTCCAATCCTTCGACTGGAAAAGCTTCTCTTATGTCGTGTTGGATGAACGAGAGGTGCGGAAGGCCCTTGGCTTCAGATCTCGCGAGTTCGATGCTGTTTTCGCTGAGGTCGATGCCGGTCACTTCGTAGCCGAGGCTTTGGAGGTATCGAGAGTGACGTCCTTTACCACAGGCCACGTCGATGAAGCTCGCTCCCTGGATAGGTTGAAGAAAATGAAGAAGCGCATCAATGAATTGACGCGCTTCTACTTCATTCCTATTTCGGTAGAGCAGGTGGTAATAGTCGGTATCGAACCAAGTTTCAAACCACGCTTTGCCCATACATCATCCTTTAGTCTGCTCAGTTTTGGCTGGTGCCGTTTCACTCGAAGCTTTTCCGGCTTCCACCGAAGGCTTCTTCATGGTGTTGTGGACGATCTTCATTTCCTTGATGAGGTGGTCGGCTCCTGCATATTTGTCAATGATAAACAGAACGTAACGAATATCCACTGCGATCGTGCGCTGAAGTGTCGGCTCGAAGGCAATATCGCCGCTCATCGCTTCCCAGTTTCCGTCGAAAGCACACCCGATCAATTCACCTTTCGCATTGATAACTGGACTTCCAGAGTTTCCACCGGTGATGTCTGTATTCGTTAAGAAGCAGACGCGAATTGTTCCGTCCTGTCCGTAAGGGCCGTAGTCCTTCGTCTCGTACAACTCTTTCAACTTAGCCGGAACGATGAATTCATCGCTGTTAGGATCTTCCTTTTCCATCACGCCCTCAAGTGTCGTGTAATAGTTGTAGTAAACGGCGTCGGCAGGGAAGTAGTCGAGCACATTTCCATACGTTACTCGCATCGTTGAGTTTGCATTAGGATAGTAGTTCTCATCCTTATTCATTGCTCGTAGACCATGCACGTACAATCGGTTTGAATTTTCGATCATTTCGTTGGAAGGACCCATTTGTGGAAGTACTTCACCTCGGTAATGCGCGAGGAATCCGTCCATGAATTTGTACACCATGTCCTTTTCCAACATCTTTTTGGAAGGATCGGCTAAAAACGCGAAGAAGGTCTCTTTGGATCGGAAGATGCTTTTTGCGTACATCTTTTCGGTCATCTTGGTAAAATCACCCTTATTCTTGGCGACCATTTGCTTGAAGAACTCAGGCTGTAGGTCGCTTGGAATGTCTCCAGCGAAGAATTCAAACAAGGCTGCGCTGACTTTTCGGTCCGTGGACATGTTGTAGTCCTTGTAAAACTTCTCGCCGCGATCTTTCAGGTCTTCCACCAATTCGTCGATCTGCGCTTGGTCAGGATTTTCTGCCGATAACGCTCCGAGCAAGCGCGATGTTCTCCATGCCATAACAACCGATTCGCTTCCGAATACACATTCGTTGATGTAGGTGCGGTACAGACTCGTTTCATTGGAAGACTCGTATCCTTCTTTCCAATCGTTCAATACGTTTCCATAAATCTCTTTGCGTTCATCGCTCTGATTCACCCACTTCATGAATTCGGCCTCTTGCACCTGCTTTTGTTCTTTGACCTTCAAGCGTTTCAAACCGCGCTGTTGGCCAATGAAATACTTCCAGTAGTTGCTCACTCCTGCGTATTTTGAGGCGTATTTTATGCGCACTTCAGCGCTTTCCTTCATGTCTTCTTTCATCAAAGCCAAACGCGTTTCGCGCACCTTGACCGTGTTGGGTTGACGAACGGTTAGCTCTTGCTCTACGCCGTAAGAACTCAAGTAGCGGTCAGTGCTGCCAGGGTAGCCCATGATCATCGCGTAGTCTCCTTTTTCCACTCCGTCCAGGGATACAGGTAGAAAATGCTTTGGCTGGTAAGGCACGTTGTCTTCGGAATAGGCGGCGGGCTTTCCATCGGCGCCCATGTAAACGCGCATCAACGAAAAATCACCCGTGTGACGTGGCCACATCCAGTTGTCTGTATCGCCTCCGTATTTGCCAATGGCAGAAGGGGGAGCCCCTACGAGTCGAACATCTTTGTAGGTTTCATAGACAAAGGCGTAGTATTCATTCCCTTCAAAGAAGCTGCGAATGATGATGTCGTAGTGATCTTCTACGTCCGCTTGAATCGATTCCTGCACCTTGGTGATGGCAGCGCGCACTGCAGCTTGTCTTTCAGAGCCGCTGACGCTAATGCTCACATCTCCTAAGATGGCATCCGTAACGTCCCGCATTTCGATCAAAAAGCCTGCGGTCATTCCGTCGGCCGGAAGTTCCTCTTTCATTGCCATGGCCCAAAAACCGTCGGTGAGGTAATCGTGATCCGTTGCGCTGTTGTCTTGAATTACGCCGTATGCGCAGTGGTGGTTAGTCAAGAACAAGCCTTTACCGCTGATCATTTCAGCCGTACAAGAACCGCCGTTCAGTACAACAATCGCGTCTTTTAAGCTCGATTGATTGACGCTGTAAATTTCCTCGGCGCTCAATTGGAGGCCATGCTTCTGCATATCTGCATAGTTGAGTCGTTTGATCAGCATGGGCAGCCACATCCCTTCATCTGCCTTAGCAGAGGTCGACGCCAGAAACGTCAGGGCCATTAATACAGTAACTAACTTCTTCATTTTCGTTGTTTTCGTTTAGGCGGCCAAAAATAGCAAAGCTGACCCGTGATTGCACGCGAGAAGTTGACCAACTAACAATCCAATGATGAAACGTTTGGTTAGGACAGGTAAATAATGGTATTCGTTATCCGTTATATTTGTCAAAATCATTACCCATAATAATTAGTGGAGAGCCAAGCCATCAAGCAGTTTACTGATGACCTAGATGACGGCGCGTTGCTCGTAAACTTCCAAGGAGAAGTACACGAGGATCGCATCAGTAAGATTCTGGGCGACGTTGAGCAAAAGCTTGAGGCAACCGAAGAGGACTTCAAGAAGCAGCGCAAGGTGTATAATATCTTGGTCGAAACGCTTCAAAACCTCTACCACCACACGGATGCCCTCGAAGACGGAAAAAAAATCGTCACCTTCATTCTCGCCAAGACCGATGAAGGCTACTCCATCTTGGCTGCGAATTACATCGACCTCAACAATGTACCACCATTAAAGGCTAAACTGGACAAGATCAGTTCCTTGGATAAAGACGGACTCCGCGCTTACTACAAGGAGGTGCTTGACAATGGTCAGTACAGTGTGCACGGCGGAGGCGGTCTTGGAATAATTGATATCGCTCGCAAATCGGGAAATAAGCTCGATTACGATTTTTCGGAAGTAAGCGATACCTTTGGCCTATACGTGCTTAAAATTAAAGTGTAAAATAAACCCGTAATCCCTAAATAAAGAATCAAGATGGATCCAATCAAAATTGAAGGAACACCCAAAACGCCCACTGTTAATTTCGATGCCGAATCAGGTGTACTTGAGATCAAAGGTCGCTCCATTCCTGAGAATGCCGTAGAATTCTACAAGCCGCTTGTGGATTGGATCGGTTCTTATGGCGACAGTGCAAAATCTGATACGAAAGTCAATATTCAGCTCGAGTACTTTAACACGAGCTCATCCAAGTGCATCCTTGACGTGTTCAAGAAGCTTGAGTCTGTGAATGGAAAAACCAATATCACGATCAACTGGCACTACGAAGAAGATGACGAAGACATGTTAGAGGCTGGTGAAGATTACCAAGCCATTATCAATATACCATTCAAGATGATCGAGATGGAAGAGATGTAAACCTCGCGTTTACACCTTCTTTTTCTAGATCCATTAGAAAATTAAAAGCCTCTGGTCAATCGACTGTGAGGCTTTTTTGTTTTCGGTCAGATAGAAAGCTGCACGGACCTAAGGCTACACCCAAAGACTGCGGATGATGCTCTACTTGCCTCGGCCCTGGAGCACGATGAGGACAGTATGGATCAAGATCTTAAAATCTACCATCAATGACATATTTTCAATGTAGAGCACATCAAATTTGAGGCGTTCAACCATCTCATCTACATTTTCTGCATAACCGTACTTCACTTGTCCCCAGCTCGTAATGCCGGGTCGCACTTTGTGAAGGTGTTTGTAGTGTGGGGCATGTGCTACAATTTGGTCGATGAAGAATTGCCTCTCTGGCCGTGGTCCTACTAAGCTCATGTCGCCTTTGAGCACATTGTAAAACTGCGGCAGCTCATCCATGCGCGTCCTTCGGAGAAATTTACCGATGGGGGTGATTCTGCTGTCGTTTTCACTGGAAAGTGCGGGTCCATTCTGTTCTGCATTCTCGAACATCGATCGAAACTTGTATATCCTGAAAGGCTTTCCGTTCAAGCCAACGCGGTGGTGAGAGTAAAAGACGCTTCCTTTTGATCCGACTTTTACGAGCACGGCGATCAGGATGAACAAGGGAAGGAGCACTATCAAACTGGCGATGGAAACCAACACGTCGAGGATGCGCTTCACCGATTGTTGCCACACGGGCATGATCTCTTGATTGATGTCGATCAGCGGCGCGCCTAGAATCGACGACATCTTAACCTGCCCGCTGAGGATGTCGTACATCTTCGGAATGATCTTGACATTGATGTTGGTGCCGTCTAGCACGTTCAGGATTTGGCCAATCTTATCATGTTCACTCGTTTCCAAGGCGATGATAACGTCCTCAATCGCGTGTTCAGAAATGATGCGTTCTATGTCATCGAAGTGTCCCAGGTGTGCCAACTCGCCATCGAGGGCATGGTTCTTTCCTCCATTGATGTGCACAAAACCTTTGATCAAAAAACCCGAAGATTTCCGCTGCGAATTCAGGTCCTGGTAGAGATCCAGGGCGTTTTCATTGCTTCCGATGATCAAGGTGTTGAAGCCAATTTTCCGATTATGGATGCGGTTTGCCGTTAAGGACGATAGCAACAGCCGTCCGAAAGCGGTCAAGATGAAATGGGAACCAAACAGAATCGAGAACGACAAATAATAGCTCTTGTAAGAATCGATGAAGTCGTCGAGCAAGATGGAGAAGAACAGAAAGATATTACCGAAAAGACTGATGGTGAATGTTTGGGTAAATTCCTTCAACCTCGAACGGCGATAGATGTTGCGATAGACCCCAGTAATCACATAAAGGGCGAGCCAAAAAGCAACGATCAGTGACAGGCTTACAAAGAACTTCTTATCATAAATGACCAGTACATTATCCCCAAAAACCTTGGTTTCAATTACCGCCTTTCTGAACGTAAATATGGCCAAGTAAGAAAGCGCTGCGGCAGCGATGTCGCTCAGGACGTATTTGGCTATTTGTAACTTCTTGTTCATTGCTGATACAGAAGTTTAATGTTGTCCAACAACACGATACCACTTTCGCGGTTACTCGATAAGATATCGGGCAAGAAGTAGATGTATGCGGACTCCATATCGGTAGGCTGTGCCAAAACCGAAGTGAGCGCAACATAGGCCTTCTTCCATTCGGGTTCTTCGCTTTCGGAGGCCTTGAGTATGAGGTAATTCACGTTCTGATCGGCGAGTACATTCTGATTGATATGGACCCCAACTACCAAGTCATATTGGGTATAATAATCGAGTTCCAAGTAAACGATCTTGCCCATTTGAGGAAGCACAAAATCCTCCGTCGTTCGGATCCAAGCGGCCGATGTAGTGTCGGTGATCTCAATGAGTCCAGCACCGTAACCGTACTTGACCAGTGATGCATCTGTGGTGCGCTGAATGTCAGCATCTGAGTTTGTATTTGCTGACAATTCAATGAATACGTCTTCGAACTCTTCGACGACTTTGTAGGTGAAGTTGGTCGACTCATCACGGTAGGAGACGATCGGCGTAATCGTTTCCTTCTCTCCTGGAATCAACTTGACCTTTGTAGAATAGGCGTTGTAAAACAAATAGTTGTCGCGCAGGGTAGAGATGGTAGAGACTTTGATTCCTGGACCTATGAGCAGCTCGTGGTTTCCTTCGTCGAGGATCGGCACTTCCGTGGGCAGTTCGAAAATCCCGATAAGCTCGTCGTCAATGAATACCCAGGCATCGGTGATGTTATGGGATAATTCGCCTTCGTTCACATCAGGATTGTCTACGAGCGACATGCTGTCGATTCGAATCCAGGCAGGAATGGGTTCATCCCGGTCGACCAAATCACAGGAAGACGTCGCAAACATCGCGGCGAGCGCGGCTATCATCACATATCGGTTCCCAAGCAACAAATTTCGAATCAGTAGAGGCATTAAACGAGGTGCTGGCCTCGATATTCTCTCGGTTTCTTTTATGCTGCGAAAATAGAATTCGTAAAGTTCAATTGCTCAAGTATTTGGTGAGCTACATGAATCGCTTCGTATCCGTCTTCTATGGTCACTTCGGGTTTGGTGTCCTTTTGAATGCTATGTGCAAAGCTTTTTAGTTCTTCCTTGAGGGCATTGCTCGTGGGAATTTCCGGATTATCGAATAAGAGTTGCTTCGGCTCCTTTCCATTTTCCGGATCGATGATCAAGGCAAACGGGTTGCTCTGATCCACCTCTTGCAATTTGACCAATTCAGCCTTCTTAGCTAGAAAGTCTACGCTGATGTAGGCGTTTTTCTGAAAAAACCTCGACTTGCGCATGTTTTTCAGAGAAATTCTGCTAGCGGTGAGGTTCGCTACGCATCCATTGTCGAATTCGAGGCGAGCGTTGCAAATGTCCGGGGTTTCAGAAATAACAGCCACTCCACTGGCGCTGATTTTTCTCAGATTGGCCTTTACGACGCTCAGCACGATGTCAATGTCGTGGATCATTAAATCGAGTACCACGGAAACGTCGGTCCCCCTCGGATTGAATTCTGCAAGCCGATGGGTTTCAACGAACATCACGTGGTCGAATTGGTCCTTTACGGCCACGAATGCGGGGTTGAACCGCTCGATGTGACCGACTTGAACCTTCACCTTGGCCTCTTGCGCGAGATCCACAAGCTTCTTGGCTTCTTCGGTCGTTTTGGTAACCGGTTTTTCTATGAATACATGCTTCCCTGTTTTCAAAGCGTACATGGCGCACTCAAAATGGGACAAGGTAGGGGTGACGATGCTGACCGCTTCTGAGGCGTCGATCAACGCTTCCATGCTAGAAAAGGGGACCAAACCGTAGGCTTCGGTCGCTCGGTTTGACTTTTCTTCATCCGGATCGAAGAAGCCGATCATTTCGTACGTTTCATTCAGTTCAAGCGCGAGCTTCATATGAATGCTTCCTAAGTGTCCTGCACCTAGTATTCCTAATTTTATCTTCTCCATGGGTTGCACAAAGGTCTTTTCAAATAGTCAGTTGTCGATAAACAAGGGAACATTCGTTGAACATCGCATTGTCGAAATAGTATTTTCGATGCCGTGAAGCAGGATACGTTGAAACATAAAGGAATGCGTAAAAAACTGGTAGAGGTTTTACGCGGCAAAGGAATTGATAATGAGGTAGTTCTAGGTGTGATCAATGACATACCTCGGCATTTGTTCTTTTTCGATACAGCCTTCTTGCACCTCGCTTATGAGGACAAGGCCTTTCCGATTGGCTCGGGCCAGACGATCTCGCAACCGTACACCGTTGCTTTTCAGTCGTCGTTGTTGAATCCAAAGAAGCGAGAAAAGGTATTGGAGATCGGTACGGGCAGCGGCTATCAAACTGCTGTGTTGGCCAAGCTCGGCATGAAGGTATTTACCATTGAAAGGCAGCACGCCTTGCACCTCAAAAGCCGCGATCTGCTCGAAGAAATGCGGATCCAAGCGCGCTGCTTTTACGGCGATGGGTATGCGGGAAAGCTCGCCTTTGCTCCATTCGATAAGATTTTGGTCACGTGCGGCGCACCAACGATACCCGAGGCCCTTAAAGCCCAGTTGAAAGTTGGCGGAAGAATGGTCATACCCGTGGGTGAAATGAATGGCGTACAAAACATGCTCACCATTGACAAGATCAGCGAAACAGAATACAGAACGGAAGAACACGGAGATTTCCAGTTTGTACCCATGCTCGAGCGCACGGATAAAGCAGAGTGAAATAAAACGGCCACGCCTTCGTTCAATTTCCATTATTTTCAAGCCATGAAACACAGCCTCTTACCTTGTCTTTTTTTTGCATTCCTTTCCCTGCATAACTTCGCCCAAGAATCTTCGTCACAGGCAGATAATACCACCGACAAAGTTGAGGTCGAGGAGCTGAGGGCCTTTCTTCCCAATGCTGGAGATTGGGGAGTCACCGTGAACGCAAGCGGAATACTTCGCAACATTCAGTTGACGTCGAAGCAAGATCTTCTAAGCAATAGTTCCATTTTATTGCGCTATACGGAAAGCAATCGATGGACCTTTCGCTTTGGTCTTTCACCCCAGTTGTATCACTTCAATGTGACCACCACGGACAGCGTTGGTAAAGATTTGGTTGAATTTGATTCTACTTCGAGTCAATCGAGCATTGGATTCCGGCCAGGGGTGGAGTATCATTTTAGCGGAACAAAGCGGCTGGATCCATATGTTGCCTTTGACCTGGAGTTTGGCGTAGTAGGAGGGATGCGGATCGGAAGCGTGACGAATACCACCGATACCACAGGTACTTCGCGGGTAATGCGGACCATCACGGAGGACGGTGGTTATTCTTTGGGAGCAAAACTGAGCGCTGGCTTCAACTACTTCATGGCGAAACGTATATTTATCGGAATGGAGTACGGAATGGGAATTACGAACGTCTCTAGCGGCGGAGACCGTCAGGAGGTTGTTCAAATTGAGCCAGTATCTGGAACCAATACTACCTTGAGAAAACTGAGCAGCGCTAGGATGTCCGTGACGCAGTTTTACGTCGATCCAATGGTGCAAATTACGCTGGGATACTTCTTCGCCCGATGATCCGAAAGGGATGCATAGCGATCCTTCTTTTCGCCATGGTCTTGCCCGCATGCCGCAAGTCAGAAGACGATCCATTCCTCAGCCTTCGGACGCGCAAGAATAGATTGACCGGGGAGTGGAAGGTAGAGCGCTATGAAAAGTTCACCGACCACGGCACTATCCGATGGATCCGCTACCAAAAAGATACCGGGTTGATCTATCAACGAGCAGACAGCAGTACGTATTCCCGTCCCTATACTTGGAGTTTTACGTTCAAGGGAGACGGCAGCTATCGTTCAGAAAAACGGGAAGATTTCCCATCGGACTCGAGTGAATCTGGTAATGCTTTTTCGCTGTACACAACAGAGAGTGGTGAATGGAAGTTTACCGGAGGCAATGGCGTGCCGAATAAGTCTGAAGTCGTCTTTCTAACCGAAGAAGTGTCGAAAGCAAGGTCCGATCAGGGCTCCAACATTGACATCGTATCGGTCTCTGACCCTGTCAATGGCGAGGTTTACAAAATAAATCGCTTGTCGAATAAAGAGCTATGGCTGAGCTACTCCTTTCGAAAGTCATTTCCATTCTATTCTGAACGAGATTCATTGATTGTTCGATTCGTGAAACAATGAAGAGCAACCGCAATAGCGTAGGGGTTGTCTTGGTGACTGCTTTGCTGTTAGGGCTAGGGTTTGGATTTCACAACCTAACCTTAAAGAACGCTTCTCCTTCCACATTTATCTCTGAGAACAATGGAGCGCGCCAGGCACTTGACTTGCGAGACGGGGATTTGATATTTCAATCATCGACCCAAGGGCAAAGTTTGGCAGTGCAACTCGCGACACGCTCAAAATGGAGCCACGTAGGAATGCTCTTTGAAGTGGAAGGACAATGGATGGTGTTCGAGGCGGTGGGACCCGTTAAATTCACTCCGCTCAGAACCTGGATTGCGCATGGCGAAGGCCATCATTATGTAGTCAAAAGGTTGGTCAATGCCGACGAGGT
>JAVKEP010000043.1:0-27331 GCA_040221375.1 Cryomorphaceae bacterium | reverse complement strand
CAAGTGTAAGAAGGATCCTTATACAGAAGCCGTTGAAATGTTCGAGAAGCTCGGCATGACAAAAACCGAACAGCGCAACGGGGTAGTGATCCTTCTTACACTTGCGCTCGATGTGGATGCTCACCTCGCCAGAGGAGTTGTTTTCAGCATCGTCGATTGCGGCTAGGATGCGCGCTTCTTCGGGTTTGTTGAATGGGGGTTTTTCAAACATAAATACTCAACTTTCGGTGCGTTTTCTGTACCAGCATCCGCCTCGAAATAGCCTTTCTTCTCAAAATCGAACCAACCTGCGTAGATCACGCGAGGAAAGCTTCGGATGTAGGAATTGTAGTCTTGAACGGCTTCGTTGAATTTCTGTCGAGCCACCGCGATGCGGTTTTCCGTGCCTTCTAATTGGGCCTGAAGTTCGAGGAAGTTTTGGTTGGCTTTTAATTCGGGGTAGCGCTCTACCGTAACCAGGAGGCGAGAGAGTGCTCCGCTCAATTGAGACTGTGCCGCTTGGAATTTTGCGATGTTCTCAGGGGTGAGGTCGTCGGCTTGGATGTTGACACCCGTGGCCTTAGAGCGCGCTTCAATCACACCTGTGAGGGTGGCTTGCTCAAAGTCGGCGTAGCCCTTAACGGTGCTGACCAAGTTTGGGATCAGGTCAGATCGGCGTTGGTATTGGGATTGAACGTCGGCCCATTTCTGACCGATGGTTTCGTCTTTCTCTACCATGTTGTTGTACCCACAAGATGACAGTATGACTGCTAGGATAGAGAGGTAAAGAGGAATGCGTAATGTTTTCATGTGTTTGTTGCTCAATTGTTGTGTGCAAGGTAGAGCAACAGAATCGTTCCAAACCGCGGATTAGGACAAAGTGGCATACGAAAGGGCTGAATGGTCCGTACAGATTTTAGACGAGAGGGAAATGGCTCTGAGGTGAACTCAATTCAAGGCCAAAAAAAAAGCCCCACCGCAGTGGAGCCTGTTCCGAGCATGGACAGTTAGATGATTACGTTTCCATGGTTAATACGCTGAAAAGTCGGGTAGGGTTGGTTTAGAGGGTAAGGGAATTCACGAAGTTGTCACATGAATCCATGAAAGATGCGATTGCGTTCACGAATGAAAAAGCCCCACATCCAAAGTAGAAGTGGGGCCTACAAGCGTTTATATCAAGGATCATTTACTGCTTCACAATGCGATGCGTCTCTTGGAGTCCGTTCGCGTTGAGTTGAAGCAAGTAGATTCCATTGCTTAGGTTTCGCAGGCTCATTTGCTCGTTGGTGATTCCATTGAGCATTTTGCTGGCCACTTGCTTGCCCATCATATCAAACAACTTTGCTTCTCCGATCACTTCGTCAGGGAATTGGAGGTTTAGGATGTCGTTGGTTGGGTTGGGGAAGATTGTGGGCTCTGCATACTGTGAAAGTTGTACGTCCTCCTTATCATCGTTTCCTCCCGTCTTTTGCCAGTCAAAGCAATAATTGCCATCCGTCCCTACAGTAAAATATCCTGAAAGCAAAGCGGGACCTGGAGGGGTGTTGAGAGGGTTTGTCAATATCCAGCCAGTCCAATAAGGGTCAGCGGCATTGAAAGTCTCGTTTTGCCATTGGCTTAGATTAATATTGCATGTGCTGTTACTAACTTGTGGGGCGTTTTCATCACAAAAAGTCATGCCTAGTTTACTGAGGATCGTTGGTACCCTATTAATGGCCCAAGCTGAACTTCCTGTATTCAATGATTCGGTAAGGGAATAGTAGAAGTAATCAGAGTTGTTCACAGAAATTGAGATGCTGGGTCCAGTCTCGTTTATGCCAGCGGATTCTGCTATATCATACCTTCTGTTCGTCGCATTAGGGGTCATAAAGAAGGTCGCGGCTCCTACCACGTCTGTTTCAACAAATATAACTTCAGGTTGAAGATGTAGAGTCCTACCCATGGTGATGAATCCATTGTTCGTTTCTCGAACATCGTGCGCTCGATATGACGGGTCTCCAATAACGTTCGTAACCCAGTTCGCCGACGTCAATGAATTATCCATGTTGAGCATAGATCCTTGGTCTCCTATAAGAATTAGATCATCATTCTGGTCTGCAATAATTCTCACATATTCTTCAACGGCACCCTTACCACCAGTGAATCCGCAATAAGGTAAGCTGTTGGCTGTAGCGTAGATGGCATTTCCGTTCATGTTGTTTACCTTCAGGATACCAGTGCCAAATGAACTACTGTATCCTAGAGATTGTCCCACAACGAATAGATCTTTTTCTGTCCCTGAGCCAATGACGCTATAGTTTAACTGCGTTAGCGATTTAAAATCTGCGGAATATGCTCCTCCTGTAGCAAATGGCGAGTATTTGTAAGTTTTGGAATACTTAATATTTCCTTGGGCGTCCACAGCGGCGATGAAGCCATCAGATGTTCTTCGACCGCACATTGCCCATCCAGAAGTTGAACCTCCTTCGTTCTCAGTTCGAATAAGATCTTCTGGAATAGCATCTTCAAAGAAGTGATACCAGAATGGAACTATCGTGGTAGAGCTCGTTCCAAATCGAGCCATATAGCCGGTTACGACATCTCCAGATTTTTTATACGCCGCTAAAACTGGAAAAGCCTGTTCATTTGCGACAACTCGTACGGCAACATCATCGTCTGCAGTTCCAACGATCCATCTGTCTTCGATCGTCATATCGGATGCTGTCGCTTTGATGATGAGAATGTCACTTCCGCCAAACCCGCCGTATGAAGGGTCGAGTCCGTTGTGACCGTATCCAATGGTTCCATAGATGAGCACTTTGTCTGTAGTGCCTTCAGTGAAATGAAAAGTACCGCTAGCTCGAAAATCTGGCTGATTTGAAGGATTCAAGCTAAACGGGACGTCCACGTCTTTGACGAAAACCGTTTGTGCGGAAAGAATTGCCGATTGTAGGATGGCCAATCCAATAAATAAATAACGTCTCATAGCATTTTGATTTAATTAGTTTGAGATCCAAACCTCTTAAACCTTCTATGCTATATAAAGAGCTAACTCATAGATGAAGCATCGAGAGTTCACCTAGATCGTATTTGGATTCACGAATTGAAAAGTAGCGGTTAAACCCCGTAATTCTTGCTGACGCTCACGCGGTCGCCGGTAGAAACCACCACATACCCCCCATCATTCCGATGCAGCTCCACAATATGGTCTTCATTCACCAAGAAGCTGCGGTGGACGCGCTTGAAGCCTTGGTCGCCGAGGCGCTCTTCAAACCAGGCCAGTTTTTTGGAGACGAGGGTGTTGCTGCCGTCGGTGAAGTGGAGGTGAGCATAGCTGCCGTCGGCTTTTAGGTAGACCAGGTCGTCCAGCTCTATATAGCGGTAGCCGTCTTTGATGGGGAGGGGAAACTTCTCCTTCTTCTTTCCTTTTAAGAACTTGAGCAGTTCTGTCCACCGCGAGGCTTCGTTGGCTTCAATGTGTCCAATAGCGCCCACGATGGCTTTGGTCACTTCATCGCCGTTGATCGGTTTTAGGATGTAGTCCAACGCATGGTGCTTGATGGCCTTGATGGCGTAGTTTTCATGCGCCGTGATGAAGATGACTTCGAAGGACAGTCCCTCGCATCCCTCCAGTACCTCAAAGCCCGTTCCTTCCGGAAATTCAATGTCGAGCAAGACCAATTGGGGCTTTTCAGTGCGGATTAGGTCTACGGCTGACTGAATCGAGGATGCTGTTCCTACCACGTTCAGCGGTAGGTTGCTTTCGTTGCACGTGCGCGTCAAGATGCTAAGCGCGGCTGGTTCGTCGTCTATGATGGCAATGTTGATCATGTGGATTCGGTGTATGGAAGATTGAAAGTGATGCGCGTGCCGTGCTGGTCTTCTCCTTGGGTTGAAAGGTCGATGGCTCGGAAATTGGCTTCAAACTGCTGTTGACGAGCAAGCTGATCAATACGCTCCTTTGTAACGCTCATACCGCTTTGGCGTTTCCCTTCGTCCAAGTGTGAGAGGTATTTCCGCTTTTTAATTCCAATTTCACGACCCTTGTTGATGCCGATGCCATTGTCTTCAACAACCACTTCTACGAAGCCGTTGTTGCGGTGCACCTTCAGCGTGATTTTCCCTTTTTCAGCATTTGGGAGCACTCCGTGAAGGATGGCGTTTTCCACGAAGGGTTGAATGATCATGGGTGCAATCCGCAATCCTGGGCAATCCTCGCCTATTACTTGTATGAATTCAAAGCGTCCAGGGTAACGAGCGGATTCGAGGCTAACATACAGTTCTATCGCATTTAGTTCTTCATGCAAGGGAACGTGATCTTTGGAACTGCTTTCGAAAATCGAGCGAATCAATTTTGAAAAATTGCTCAGGTAGTTGATCGACGCCGTTTGGTCTTGATTGATGATGAAGTTTTGAATCGCATTCAAGGCGTTGTAGATGAAGTGTGGGTTCATCTGCGAGCGAAGGGCGCGGTAACTCAACGAGCTGATTTGCTGTTCTAAGGCCGCACGTTGCCTAATTCTGCGCACGCGCCGCTGTGTTAAAACCAATACGCCGGTTGTAAACAAGACCAAAAATCCGAGGATGAAGTTCCAACGCTGCCAAAGCGGACTCATCACCTCAAATTGAAAGGTCAGTCGAGCATCATCTGGAACATCTCCAGGTTTGGACTGAACGATGAGAGTATATGCTCCAGGCGATAAGTTGACCAGTGATAATTGACGCGCGTGTGTGATGCGCCAAGGGTTTTCTGCGCCGTCTTGATTCAGTTGGTAGTGCAATTGCTGGCGGCTCTGATTCTTGAATGAGATGGCTTCGAAGGCAAACTCGATGTTGTTTTCATTGGTACTAAAGCGCATCTGATCAGCCGGCTGCGCTGATACACCATTGACTTCCAAGCGGCTTAGGTAAATGCTAGGCGGCGCATCGTTGATGATGGTTGGGATGGGAATGATGGCGATTCCTCCGTCGGTCATTGCCCAGATGTGTTCTTCATAAATCAACAGGTCGTTCACACTGGGTACAGGTAATCCCTGCTCTACACCAACGTAGGTAATCAGTGGCTTTCCAGACTTGATTGTTTTGAGGTCAATCATATCAATGCCAGAAGGCGTGCACAGCCAAATTCGCTCCTGGTCATCGATTACAATGTTATTGATGTAGTCAGATGCGAGGCCATTCAGGGTACTGAGGTGTACGTTGTCACCTTCTTTGGAGAGAACTGTCAAGCCTTGACCTGCAGAGCCCACGTACACGTCCTCCTGATGCGTGGCCAGTGAACTTATGGCTGAAGCCAATGAACCTTCTTCTTGTCCAAGCCAAACAGGTTCATGGTCTTTCTTATTCAACGAGTACAATCCCTCCTTGGTGCCGAAGTAAAAATTTTCGCGATCACAAGTGATCGAATAGGTACGTGGGAGTTCACCTTGATGGCTCATTACAATGGTGTCTTCGCCAATGATCATCAGGTTGAGTTGGCCGATAAGTGCAATGATCATCGTATCTCCTGGGCCATTGTAGATGTACGATGTTGGAATCCATTCTTGAATGCTAGGATGTTCGTGTCTTTCGCCTATTTCAACCGAGACGTTCAAACGGTCGTCATCGCCGATGAAGGCATCAAAAACATAACGGTAGTCTGCGATTTGCTCAAACGTTGGATTCTCATTGCGCAATGGAGCTTTCAAAATGGCACCATCCCTGAAAATGGCGAATATCTCTTTATTCGATTTCAACGCATACGTGGCGCGCTGCTCTGGAAGACCAGATTGTTGGGTGAAAATATTGAGGTCGGCAAAAGGCATGTGGAAGATGCCGTCTTGTATCGTGCACATCCAGATGCCTTTATCCTTGTCTTCATAGGTGCTGGTCACCGAGAGTCCATTAAGAAAGGCTTCTGGCGTTGCATTGAGGTCTCCTTCTGGAAACTTCAATGCGCCGTGTTCCATGGTTCCCACCCAAAGATCCCCAGAGTTATCTACCATAACGCTGTTCGTCGGTGCAGATGGTAGTTCAAAAGAACCGACAATCTCCAAGTCATCGGATACAGCAATTAAGTGGTGATTCATCGCGAGATAGAACGTGTTCATTGCTGGATTGACCGTGGCATCAATCATCCGATCTATCTCCCATGGGAGGGTGACCGCACCGTTTGTAAAGCCTGGACCCTTAATGTTGAGGACGTTTTTCCCTTCGAATTCAGCTTTTACCGACCGATAACCAAAGACGTACTCGCCCTGTGATTCGGTGACCCAAACCACAGCGTTTGCTTCGGTTTCGATGTTGTCTTCAACAACTTTGTTGTCGCGAATAAGTAGTGAAATCGTGCGGTTAATGATAGAAGAGAAGAAGGTTACCACCTGTTCGCCATTACCTAGGTCCAGAAAATCGTCTATTCGGGTGTTTCGCTTTTTGACCTGAGCATTCCAGGCGGGTGCTAAGACGGAATGCCCATCGCTGTACACCATTCCTTTCTCATAGCAATTCGCCCAAACATGTCCATCAGAAGCAGGGTAGAGCGTAGTCACCACATTGCCAGGTAGTCCATCTTTGGTTGTGAATTGCCTAATCGAAGTTCCGTCAAATCGAGCCAAGCCCCTGTCGGTTCCAATCCATATAAAGCCTGCTTTATCTTGTATGATGTCGTAGCATTCAATGCTCGGAAGTCCATCTTCGGTGGTGTAGTGGTTGAAGAATGGTTCTTGTGCCAAGCCGACAAGCTGGGTTGAGAAGATAAACACGAAAAGTAGAAACCTTGCTTTCACCGAGACCAATAGTACAAAATCAGATAGGCTCTAATGACCCCATTCGTGAACTCAAAGCGC
Source organism: Cryomorphaceae bacterium (assembly GCA_040221375.1). Classification (GTDB taxonomy): domain Bacteria; phylum Bacteroidota; class Bacteroidia; order Flavobacteriales_G; family Salibacteraceae; genus SHAN690. The sequence continues at coordinate 20,549 of JAVKEP010000043.1, read as the reverse complement.
TCATTCGTGAACCGAAAAGCCTTGTTTACTACAAGGTAACGCCGGAGTGTAAGTGTAAGTAAGCGTGCGATACGGTTGGTTAGTCGCCAACTTAGATTGAGTCGACGAAACCGGAAAATTTGTTCAATGAAAGTGAGCTTCCGAGCCTATCACGGCTTTACCGTGAAGAAGTACACGTTGCCGTATTGGCCGTACAACTCTTCCCTGACAATGATGAGTTCCTTGCCGTTTTTTTATTCGATGAAGTATTGTTCGTAACCGAGAGGTCCACCCACCACAACAAACCAGTCTTGTTTGCCAGACAAGATTAAGGTTCCGTTGGTTTGGTGGACGTAATCGTACACATCGCCGAACGTGTTGGTTTGAGTGAAACTCACATCAATGTCGACCATTCCATCTTTGGAGAAATCGAAACTTCCGGAACTAGAGGTGATGTTCCAGCCGCCTTCGCCTACCTCGCCTTCATGGGTATTTACCCATGTGCGGTAATTTGTGCCTTCGTACACAGCGACATCTTGAACTTCATACGTTTTGCCTTTCAGTTTACCGGGCCTGACAGCATCTTTGTTACACGCCATTAAAGTGAATGCGATGGTCGCGATAAAAAATGGGGTTAATGTTCTCATAGCTTGGGGTTTAACGCAAACCTAAGCCATAATTTTCAACGCTAAAGTTGTTGCCTTGAAATTTTTTAAAGTCGTCCTATCGTTCGTACGATAGCATTTATCCATCGTTCCGCGAGATCTACCGAAGCCAAGGTCGCTTTACTTCTTGGCCTTCTGCATTGGATTTGGCTCGTCGCTGCGAGAATAGCGCCCGCGGCTTTTGTACAGCTCAAATCTACTTTGCGGTGTTCGAGCTGGCCAATAATTGTCGCTTCGATCCACGTCAGCCGTTTCCGTATTAGGATCGAGAATGACTTCTTTCAGCTCTTTTTTCGAGTAAAAAACCTTACTCACTTGAACGTCATCCATCTTCCAAATTTCGGATGGAATGTAGTGACGTTCTTTTGATCCGTCGGTAAAACTGAATTCTAAAATGATGGGCATAGGAAGACCTCCTTGATTGGTGAATTTGATCTGGTAGTAGTTCCAATCATAGCCGAGTATTTCCTTCTCTTCATCCGTCAACCCCTCGAGTAATTTCTTGTATTGATCGCGGTCGTAAGAGGTTGCCTCGTATCGGTCCCATTCATTATAAAAGTCTTTTATTTCAGGCTTTTGTGATATTACAGGTGAAGTAATGGTTTTAGCATTGATCTGCCCTCCAAGAAACGCGGGTTGTGCATCGTTTTGAGCTCTGTCAAATGCCAATTCTTGGTCAGGATCCTTACTGTCGATGTGGTACTGAACAACCTCATCGATGGAAATATCTACCGGGTCTGTGGTGTAGAACCAACCCCTCCAGAACCAATCCAAGTCCACACCAGAGGCATCCTCCATGGTGCGGAAGAAATCGGCGGGGGTTGGATGCTTGTATGCCCATCGTTCGGCGTAGGTTTTAAACGCAAAGTCAAAGAGTTCTCTTCCAAGAATCGTTTCTCTCAAAATGTTCAAAGCTGTGGCTGGCTTTCCATAGGCATTGTTGCCGAATTGAAAGATGCTCTCGCTGTTGGTCATGATGGGGGAGATGTTGGATGGCTCGCCCTTCATGTAGTCCACAATCTTCGTGGGGTTTCCTCTTCGCGACGGGTAGTTCGGATCCCATTCTACCTCGGTGAGGTATTGCACGAACGTGTTGAGGCCTTCGTCCATCCAAGTCCATTGCCGCTCGTCTGAATTGATGATCATTGGAAAGAAGTTATGCCCCACTTCATGAATGATCACGCCTATCATACCGTACTTGGTGCCCTCTGAGTAGGTTCCGTCTTCTTCTGGTCGCCCGCCGTTAAAGCAAATCATCGGGTATTCCATTCCTATGCGATCGGTGTGTACTGAGATTGCGACCGGGTATTGATACGGAATCGTGAATTTGCTGTAAGTCTTAATCGTGTGTGCCACCACTTCGGTGCTGTACTTTTCCCACAGCGGGTTCCCTTCTTTTGGATAGTAGCTCATGCACAAGATGTTCTTACCCTCGATGTCAACGCCCATCGCATCCCAAATGAATTTCCGCGATGAAGCGAAGGCGAAGTCGCGCACGTTTTCAGCGTGAAAGGTCCAGGTTCGCTCTCCTTTAGGTCTCCCTTTTTCGGCCCTAGCCGCTTCCTTTGGTGCAACAATCATGACCGGTTTTGTCGCAGTTCTAGCTTGCTTTAACCGATCGATTTGAGCGGTAGTAAGTATTTCTTTTTCGTTTTGAAGTGTTCCTGTAGATCCAACTACATGATCATCTGGAACAGTGATGTTTACCTTATAGTCTCCAAAGGGTAGTGTAAACTCTCCTCGGCCTAAGAATTGCTTGTTTTGCCACCCTTCCACTTCATTGTACACACACATCCGAGGGAAGAACTGAGCGATGGTGTAGAGGTAGTTGTCTTCGTCTTCAAAATACTCATATCCCGAACGACCACCGATTTGCATTCGATCATTGATGTTGTACCAATATTCGATCTTGAGCGAATACGATTCTCCACTTTTTAGCGGTGTGGGAATGTCTACCCTCATCATAGTCTTCACTACCGTATAAGGCAGGTTTTTTCCCGAAGCATCCGTTACACTCTGCAACTTAAACCCCCCGTCAAAATCGTCGTGTAAGCGTTTGATGGAATTGTAGCTGGTACCGTCATCCAAGTTCATCTGACTGATTTTCTTCGTGTCGGAATATTGGGCTCGCATGTTTTGATCAAGCTGGATCCAGAGGTAAGAGAGAGCGTCAGGGGAGTTGTTGGTGTAGGTAATGGTCTCCTTCCCGTCAATACGCTGCGTTTTATCATCGAGGCGTACGTCGATTTCATAGTCGGCCTTTTGCTGATAGTATTGGTGGCCAGGAGCTCCAGAAGCCGTACGGTATACGTTGGGGGTAGGTAGGCCAGTGCCAAGTTGGGCAAACTTGTTTTGCGCAAGAACCGTGAGCGAGCACAGTGCAAGTAGAAGAGTCAGGTTTTGTTTCATCAAAAGATCCAGTTATTAGTGGCTAAAAATATAGATATCGCTAAACCAACAACAGAAATGCCGATTTGTGCGATTCGGACGGCGGGTTTTGACACGTACCGTGTGAGTTGGAGAAGTCCGAGTATGAATGCCGCAAAGATGAGTTGGCCAGACTCCACGCCGTGGTTGAAGAATAGCAAGGGCGCCCAAAGGCTGTCAGAAGTCGGCAAGAGTGCTTTCAAATAGCCCGCGAATCCCATTCCGTGTATAAGTCCGAATGCCACGGTAATGGTGGTACTAGTGGCGAGGTGTTTTTCTTTCCAAAATAGATTGGATGTCGAAGCCAGAATGATTGTCACAGGAATCAAGAATTCTACGGTGGTAGATTCGATCAAGTTACCATTGAAGAGTGTTAAGGCAAGGGTCAACGAGTGTCCAATTGTGAAAGCAGAAACCAAGGTAAATAGGCCTTTCCAGTCGTTTATTCGGATTCCTGCGATGAGTACAGCCAAAAATAGAACATGGTCGTAACCCGTTATATCAAGAATGTGCCAAAAGCCGAGTTGAAAGTAGGTTGAAATCAAAACTTTAAATTGTTTACATCGTATACAGCAAAGATGCGAAGACAATCAGTTAAATTCGCTCGACCCAATGGTAATCCGACTACCTAAAAACCCGATTGTCCTGGTGAGTTTGTGTTTCATGATATCGTGGAATACAAATGCCCAGACCTGCCTTTCGCAAAGTACTGGCAACTGGAACAGCGCTGCCCGATGGTTGTGTGATGGAGTCAATCGATTGCCTGCCTGCGGGGACACGATTCGCATCCAATCAGCGCATGAAATTACGGTCACGAATCAATACAACTTTAGCGGATGTGGGTCTACCATGGCGCTGGATGTTACTGGAACGCTAACATTTACCAATGGAAATAAGATCGATTTGCCATGCGGATCGTTGCTCAGTCTCCAAAGTGGGGGTACTGTTCGCAAATCAGGATCCGGAGGAGGAAGCTCAACGCTGATCAGCATTTGTGGCACCACCGTGTGGTCAGCAGGCGGTACGAATCCGTTGACTGGCCCCATTGCCTATGGTGGGTTTGTACTCCCTATTGAATTGCTCTCATTCGACGTTGAAGCGTTGGATGGACATACTGTTTTATCGTGGAGAACAGCCGCTGAAATTGACAATGATTTCTTTACGCTCTGTTATTCGCACGACGCTATCCAGTGGGAGCATTTGCATGAAGTTGCTGGAGCGGGTAACTCAGCGGTCGAACTCGATTATCGATTGCAAATACCAAGGACTTTTGCAGGGCGAACTTTGTTTCGGCTCGATCAGACTGATTTCGACGGCAAGGTCTGTTCAGTAGGTATAGCAGAGCTGAAGGGAGGGCCAAATCTGGCGCTTGAGTCTTCGTGGTCCGTGCATCCAAACCCCAGTTCGGGGACAGTCACAGTTCAATTGGATATGCCCGATGATGTTCAGCGTATATCCCTGTACTCGATGAAGGGTCAATTGCTAACACAATGGTCGGATTTTCCTTCTAGTCTCTTCAATTTTGATGCGAATTCTCTGGGGATTGAGTCTGGAAACTATCTGCTTTTGGTAGATTATGGCGATGCGGTTAAGCACCATAAGTTCGCAATCGTTCGATAATTTGGTCACCGGGGTCTAGACCGGTTCGTGGCTAAGCTACATTCACTCTTAATTTCAGCCCTCATCACCTATCATCGTATGAGGGTCATGGATAACATGGATGAGTTCTTTTTTGTATTTACTCGTTTCGAAGACCGCATGGAACAAATAGGGTCGAACAATTGGATGTCTAGGATGTTTAACTACCTGAGATAAAAGTAGATCGAAATCAAAACCTATTTTATTCTGAGTCGTACACTAAATAGATGCAATTGTCATAGACTTAACTTTGCATGCCTTTATGAAAAAATGTTACTTTAAATTCTTACTCACTTTAACGGTTATACTCTCGGCGGTCTCATCGAACGTAGGAGCGCAGACCTGTCTTTCACAGGGAACAGGAAATTGGAACAACACGTCTACTTGGTCTTGTGACGGAACGAGTCGATTGCCTGCATGTGGAGATACGATCCGTGTACAAATCGGACACATCGTGACGGTAACCGATCAGTACGACTTTACGGCCTGTGGAATCACAATGGCCCTTGACGTGGCTGGAGTTTTATATTTCACTACAGGAAACAAGATACGACTTCCTTGTGGTTCTTTACTTAGCCTTCAAACGGGCGGTGTTGTTCTGAAAATTGGGTCAGGAGGTGGAAGTTCTACGCTCATCAGCATATGCGGAACTACGGTTTGGTCTGTGGGTGGAACGAATCCATTGATTGGTCCAATCGCCTATGGCGGCGATGTGCTCCCCATTGAGCTTTTGTCCTTTGAGTCTTCGGAAGAATACGAAAAGACCACGCTGACTTGGAAAACAGCTGCAGAAATTGACAATGATTTCTTCACCGTTTACCATTCGTACGACGGAATTCAATGGGAGCAAGTCATTGAAGTTCCGGGTGCAGGAAGCTCTGCGGTGCCTCTAGAATATAGCATACAACTCGACGAAATGCACAGAGGGAGGTCCCTCTATCGGCTCGATCAAACCGATTTTGATGGAACGGTAGAATCGGTTGGAATGGTCGAACTCAATCGGCAGATCAAGGTCATCGAAGGGGCTCCTCCACTGATTTATCCCAATCCCAGCAGAGGAGAGGTATCAATCTTACTCGCGTCTCCAGAAGAAGTGGATCGAATTTCGATATATTCTTTGCAAGGTCAATTGATGCAACAATGGACGCGCTTCGATTCCCAGCGGTTTACGTTTGATGTCAATGCGCTTGGAATGGCGCCTGGAAATTATCTACTGATGCTTGAATTAGGCAACCAACAACAGCACCAAATGCTCGAAGTGATCCGCTGATCCTTGTTACCGAACGATGAGTCGTTCTACTTCAACTCCATTTTCCCCCATGACCTCAAGCGTATAGAAACCTGGATGTTCAATCCAAAGTGAAAACTGCGTAGAATGGAGCTTCGATTGGTCCTGGATGGATCTGCCTTGCACGTCGCGGAGGACATACCTAGAAATCATCGCCTCGCTCTTGATTTCGACTTGGCCATGGCTGGGGTTGGGAAAGACGACAAGCCCATTGGAAGCCGGGTATGAATGCAGGCCATTAATGTTGCCTTGATCGGTCTCTACAAAGAGCCTGGGACGTCTGCTGGGCTGGTTTTGATCATAGGAGAAAAACTCGGCCTCTATATGCACGGTGTTATTCTGTAGGTCTTTTGGCCTTAGAAGAAAATTCAATCCTGAACTTGGACCCCAATCTTGAAGCGTAAAGGCCGATGCAATCAAACTTGCTAAGTTGGGGGTGAAAAGGTCGGTACCGGCGGTATCTGGAGCGATTACCCATTCAATACTCGTAGAAAAGTATGAACGACCTGCATCGATCATTGTGTCGGTATACTCATTGGGAAAGGCTTGAGACTCTAACTGAATGTAGACTTCAAGCGTGTCGGTTAAGTCGGTTTGCAACGTCAGCCTGATAAAAGCAGAGTCAACACCGAACGTGTCTAAATGAACATCTCTAAAAAAGAGACCAACCTTACTTTCCTCCCCGAGGTTCCAACCTAGGTCTAACTCTAAGTCATTTAGGTCCACAAAATCTCCCTCTTGCTCTACATCGTCATTGGATTGGGCAATGCCGACTTCGTGGATCACCGTCTGCCCGCGGACAATGGTGACGAGACAAATGCATGCTAGAGTTAAAAGTCGATTCATGGTGATGATTTAATAATGCAAGTCTCCGAATTCTATTTGAATTGACGGTTGTTCCTGCCAATGAGTTGGCGAGGAGAGGAAGAGCATTTACATTTACGCCAAATTGGAATGCATGAAGATTGTATCGTGGAACGTAAATGGAGTACGCGCGGCAGCCGGTAAGGGGTTCATGGAGAAAGTAGAAGCGATGTCACCCGACATCCTCTGCTTGCAAGAAACCAAAGCTCAGGACGACCAAGTGAGGGAAACCTTGTTTGGCATTGACTACCACCTGTTTAGCAACAGCGCCGAAAAGAAAGGTTATTCGGGAACAGCCATACTGAGCAAGACCGAGCCAATCCAAGTAGTGCCCGACATGGGCGTTGAGGAACACGACAAAGAAGGGCGTGTGCTGGCGGCTGAATTCAGCGATTTTTGGCTCGTGACAGTGTATACCCCCAATTCACAAAATGGCCTAGCTCGACTGGATTACCGCGTTGAATGGGACCGTGATTTCATGCATTATATTTTGGGATTGGAAGCTACAAAGCCGGTGATCATCTGCGGCGATTTGAACGTAGCCCACCAAGCCATCGACATCAAGAACGACAAGTCGAATTACAACAAGACTCCAGGGTACACACAAAAGGAGATTGACGGCATGGACGCTCTACTAGGAGCGGGTTACATCGATACCTTTCGTCATTTTTACCCCGATGTAGAAAAATTCAGTTGGTGGAGTTTCAGGGCCAATGCCAAAGCGAGAAATATTGGCTGGCGCATCGATTACTTCCTCGCCAGTAAGAAGCTGGAAGGCCGCCTTCAGGACGCTGTCATTTTGAATGAAGTGGAGGGGAGTGACCACTGTCCGGTGGGCTTAATCCTTGACTAGGTAATGGTCACAAGAGGTTTTTCTCGATCGATCACTTTTCCTATGGGAAGATGATTCAATCCAGAGGATTCTAACAAGGATGCCACTTCAGCCTGCGCTTCTGCACGAACAGAAATCAAAAGACCGCCGCTCGTCTGCGGGTCACACAAGAGTTGCAGTTGCCTTGCATCCAGGTTCGAGACCTTCTCATTGAAGGCTTTGAAATTGCGCATGGTGTTGTCGGGCATGACGAATTTTGCCAAGAGATCGTTGAGTACTTGCTCCTCAATCAACGGGATGGTCGCCAGATCAAGTTCGGCACTGACGTTTGATCCCTCGCACATTTCTATCAAATGACCTAGCAAGCCGAATCCCGTGACATCCGTGAGTGCGTTGACGCCTTTCATTTTTCCTAACTCAACGCCTACGCTGTTTAATGCTGACATGGACGAAACAGCGCTTTGGATTGACGCTTCGTTCAAGAGGCCGCGTTTGATTGCCGTTGCCAGAATACCTACTCCAATTGGCTTGGTTAAAAAGAGAATGTCGCCTGGTTGGGCGCCTTGATTGGTTTTGATGTTGGAATGATCGATCAGCCCCGTAACGCTGAGTCCGAAGAAGGGTTCTTTGCTCTCGATGCTGTGTCCGCCAGAGAGGCTAATACCAGCTAGCTTACAGACATGACGTGCCCCATTCAGTACATCTGCCGCGAGAGCCGCTCCCAGTTGTTCCAATGGCCAACCAAGAATGGCGATTGCGGTAAGGGGCGAGCCGCCCATCGCGTATACATCGCTGATGGCATTTGCAGCAGAGATTCGACCAAAGTCGAAGGCATCGTCTACGATTGGCATGAAAAAATCGGTTGTGGTCACCACCGCTCGTCCGTCACCAATGTCGATCGCCGCGGCATCGTCGGAGGTATTGTTTCCGATCAAAACCCTCGGATCATCCGAGTTGGTGCGTGCATCCTGCAGGATACGCTCCAGATCCGCAGGCGCGATTTTGCAACCGCACCCCGAACCGTGGCTGTATTGGGTCAGTCGGACAGGTCCTTCGTGCTTTTCTTCCATTCAATCAATGCAGTTGCCCCTTGCGAGGTTGTCATTTCCGCCAAACTTAGCGACAAAATCGCGGTGCGTTCTTGTTTTGCCATCGAATGCATGTAGGCTTTGTCGTAGTAAGTCAAAGCAATCAAAGCCGCGTCGGCAAGCTTGCCTTCATCCAAGTGCTTCATCGCCATTTGTAACTGAAGTCCTCCAAGGCGTTTTTCGATTTTTAAAAACGAATCCTTCAGGGTTTCGATGGGAACCTCTCCATAAAGTTCACACAAATGCGCTACGCGTTCCTCTTTAGGCCGCTCAATGACAACGAACGGAGCAGCGCGCTTACGGTCGTAGACGGCTTGGTGTACGACTACTTTTCCGATCGACCGGCTCTCGTCTTCGATCCAAATGGGCCGCGATGCATCCAGGCGCAGCAGTTCTTCCGCCATTAAGTTTTCGAACTGCTCGGTAGTTGGTTGGACGTGTTCGTGTGAATTAAACGCCGAACCTGTGTGACATGCCAAGCCTTCGAGGTCGATGACTTGCTCACCTTGTTCGCGAAGCGCCATTAACACATCTGTTTTGCCTACACCGGTGAGTCCCCCGAGGTTGATGTACTTAAAGGGTTTGGAAAAAACTGCCTGAACCTCTCTTCTCCACGCCTTGTAACCACCTTCGATGAGCAGCACATCAAATCCAGCGGTTTGCAGCAGCCACGCCATAGAACCGCTGCGCATTCCGCCTCGCCAACAGTACATGTTTACCTTTTTCTCTGGAGCAATGGCAAGGGCTTGCTCTACGAATCCATGCATCTTAGGACCGACGATTTTCAATCCAATCATCACCGCAATGTCCCTTCCTTTTTGTTTGTAGGCTATGCCTACGCGTTTGCGCTCCTCATCCGTAAATAGCGGCATAGAAATAGCCCCTGGAGCTCGTCCTTGGCCGACTTCACCGGGCGATCGGACATCGATTGTGGGGTGTCCGTTGAACAAGATGGTGGAGGGGAGCGTAGGCACAGAGCAAAGGTAATAGCATTCCTCTGCAGTGATCGGTTCAATTGGCTGGACGGATGCGATGATTATCCGAGGCTTGGCATGGAAGCAAATGTTAGATTTACGGCCCAAACACATTCGTCATGACCGACCTTGATATCGCCAGAAAGGCAACCCTACAACCCGTATCTAGGATTGCCGCAACGCTTGGCCTTGAAGAGGGCGACATTGAAATGTACGGAAGGTTCAAGGCGAAAATTCCACTTGCTAAACTGGATGCGGCCAAGATCGATCGCGCCAAGCTGGTGCTGGTGACCGCTGTGAGTCCTACTCCTGCCGGTGAAGGAAAAACTACCATGTCGATTGGTTTAGCAGAAGGACTGAATCGGATTGGTAAACAAACGACGGTTGTATTGCGCGAACCTTCTCTTGGGCCTGTGTTCGGAATGAAAGGAGGAGCCACGGGAGGAGGATATAGCCAAGTCCTCCCGATGGAAGACATCAACCTGCATTTTACCGGTGACTTTTCTGTCATTGAAAAGGCGCACAATTTGCTCTCAGCATTGATCGATAATGATCTGCAGCGAAAGAAACACTCGTTGGGCATCGATCCGCGAACTGTGGTTTGGAAGCGAGTCATGGACATGAATGACCGTGCGCTCAGACAAATGGTAATCGGCTTGGGAGGAACGACCATGGGGGTGCCCCGAGAGTCGGGTTTTGACATTACGGCCGCGAGCGAGATCATGGCAATTCTTTGCCTCTCTGAGAACCTTGCGGACCTCAAGGAGCGAATGGGAAATATCTTCGTTGGCTATACCTTCGACAAGCGTCCGGTATACGCTAGGGATCTCAAGGCACATGGAGCGATGGCCGTGTTGATGAAGGATGCCATTCAACCCAATTTGGTGCAAACCTTAGAAGGCAATCCTGCCATCATACATGGCGGACCGTTTGCGAACATCGCACAGGGAACGAATTCGGTCATCGCGACCAAAATGGGCATGTCGCTCAGTGATTTTGTGGTCACCGAAGCAGGGTTTGGTTGCGACTTAGGCGCCGAGAAATTCTTCGATATCAAGTGCCGATCTGCGAGCATCAGCCCGAGTGCAGTGGTATTGGTCGCGACGATACGAGCCTTGAAATACCACGGAGGAAAGGCCGTAAAAGCCTTGAACGAAACCGATGTCGAAGCGGTGAAACGGGGAATGCCAAACCTTGAGAAACACCTGGAAAACATCCAAGCCTTTGGCGTTCCTGGAATCGTGGCCATCAATCAATTCACACATGATTCGGAAGAAGAGATAGCTGAAGTGATCAGGGCGTGCGAAGCCAAAGGAATTCGGGCTGTCGTTGCTAACGTTTGGGCGAATGGAGGCAAAGGAGCAGAAGCGCTGGCCACCGCGGTTGCCGAGGCGGTTGCCAAATTCGATGGCACGTTTACCCCCGTATACCCGCTCGATTTGAGCATCGAAGAGAAGATTGAGCGCGTTGCTAAAACCATCTACGGTGCGGCCGAAGTAGAGTTTTTGGGGAAGGCTAAAAAAGACTTGAAAAAGATTGAAGAATTGGGTTTGACAGGCTTACCAGTCTGCATCGCTAAAACCCAAAAATCGCTGAGCGACGACCCAACGCTCATTGGCAGGCCAACAGGGTTCACGTTAACGGTAAGAGAGATTGAGATTGCGTGCGGCGCAGGCTTTGTGGTACCGATTACGGGTGACATCATGCGCATGCCTGGATTGCCTTCGGAGCCCGCAGCTGAGCGCATCGACATCGACGCCGACGGAAACATCACGGGATTGTTTTAGGACCTCTGGGGGCGCCGCTTGCCTTTTCCGTGGTTGGGTTTTCCACCGCGACCACCTTTGCGTCCTCCATTTCTGAAGCCACCGCCTTTGTTGCTGGCGTTCGGGTCCCACGCTGGACTTTCACCAATTTCTGGTGGAATTGGGAGTTTCAGTACCTCGCGTTCGATCAAGCGCTCGATGCGGAGGAATTTGTACATGTCTTCAGGATCGATCAGTGTTACCGCAATTCCAGTGGTGTCAGCACGCGCTGTACGACCGATGCGGTGAACGTAGTCTTCGGCGTCATTCGGTGCGTTGTAGTTGATCACCAAATTGATGTCTTTGATGTCGATTCCACGACTCACCACGTCCGTCGCCACTAGCACACGGGTTTGCTTTGCACGAAAGGCATTCATCACGGATTCGCGTTGATGCTGTTCCAGGTCTGATGAAATGCCTTCAACGCTGTATTCCTTGTTTTTAAGTGTCCTGACGATTTCGCTGACTTCTTTCTTGGTGGAACTGAAGATCAGGATACTCTTGCAACTCGGCTTTTCATTGATGAGGTGCTTGATGAACTTGGCCTTGAGCGGGGCGTAGCAGAGGTATCCCACTTGCAACACACCTTCAGCTGGCTTAGAGATGGCGATGCTGATCTCCTCTGGTGTTTTTAGAATCTCGGCGGCTAGATCGCGGATTTTCTTCGGCATTGTAGCGCTGAACATCAAGGTTTGGCGCTCTTTTGGAAAATAACTGAAGATGCGCAGGATGTCGTCAAAAAAGCCGATGTCGAGCATACGGTCTGCTTCATCGAGGATGACGTGACTAACGTTTTTCAGGTCCATGTACCCCATGTTTAAATGGGCGATGAACTTCCCTGGTGTAGCAACGATGATGTCGACGCCTCCGAGGATGGCCTTTTTCTGTTCTTCCCAATCGTCGCCGTCACCCCCTCCGTAGATCGCTATGGAGGCTACTGGAGTAAAGTAGCTGAAGCCTTGGATCTGTTGATCGATTTGGATCGCCAATTCGCGCGTAGGGACGATGATGATGGTAGTAATCCCCTTGTGCTCTTTGAGTTGCAACAACTGTTGCATGACCGGAAGCACAAAAGCCGCCGTTTTACCGGTGCCGGTCTGGGCGCAGGCAATGAGGTCTTTTCCTTCGAGGATCTTAGGGATGGATTGTTCTTGGATCGGAGTGGCCTTTTCAAATCCCATGTATGAGATCGATTCGATCAATTGATCGTCTAAGCCGAGTTCTTTAAAATTCACGTGTCAAATGTCTGTATAAATTCCATTACTCTACGTTCATGCCAGAATTCGTCTTGCATTCGATGGCTCGATGCGAATCCAACGTGGCCTCCATATGCAGGTGTTTCCATCGTAATGGCTGGGTTTGAGGCTACGCGTTCATAAGGATAACATTCCGAAGAAAGAAAGCTATCGTTCTTCGCATTGATGATCAGCGTCGGCACGTGGATGGAATGGAGGAAGTTTACGGCACTGGAACGCTCGTAGTAATCCATCGCGTCCATAAAGCCATGCGCTGGAGCCGTATAGGCATCGTCAAATTGCACAAAATTTTTGGCAGACCGGATGGCCGAAACGTTTAAGTGAGCGGTTGGAAATAATTCGGCTTTTTGAACGGCCTTCTTTTTTAACTGGCGTAGAAATCGAGAGAGGTAGACGGCGTTTGACCAATGTGCCAGTCGATGCGCCGCAGAAGCCAAGTGCAGCGGCACTGAAACGGCTCCGATGCCGACGAGGTTGTTGGGCAGCGTCACTTCTCCAGCGTGTTTCAATGCCATGTTTCCGCCAAGACTGAAGCCCAAGACAAATACCTCTTTAAACGAGGTGCAACGTGCAAGGAGTGTGCGGAGGTCATCGGTAAAGCCGCTGTGATAGGATCCAACCACTTTGTTTACAATTCCGTCGCAACTTCGGTGGGTGATTGCGGCTACCGACCATCCTCTTTTTGCAAAGGCGCGCGCCATTCCGAGGATGTATGTCGAATAGCTGTTTCCTTCTAAGCCGTGGAGCAGCACCGCTACTTTAGAAGGGTTTCGGTCAACCCAGTCGATCGTGAAAAAATCACCGTCATCGGTAGGAAGGGTCTCTGATCGGTCGTACGCTGCATGGATTGGTCGGAGGCGGTTGGGGAGGATGGTAGCGCTGTGAGACCATCGATGCAAGAAAGGAGGGGAGTAGGGCTCACCTGTTTTCATGACGCCCAATTGTTTTGAGTTCGACCAAGATGTGGTCGAGGCCATTCGTTTTTACGGTGTGAATCAAGGAGAGTTGCTCGCCGAGCTTTCCAGTGGGGAAGCCTTTACGCGCAAACCACTCGAGGTAGGAAACGGGTAAATCACAGAGGAGGTAGTTTTTGAACTTGCCGAAGGGCATTCGCGTTTGTACCAGTTTCAGTAATTCGGCTTTGTTTGCGTGCATCGATCAACCGTTCAAGGCAGCGATCTGTGGGATGGTCAACAATTCTTTGCAAATGTTGATTGAAAACGGCTTTTCAATGAAATCGATCACAAACTCAAATTTTTCCGCACGCTTACGATCTTCAAAGTCTACGGATGAAGTAGCCATGATCACGAGTATATTCAAGTGATTCAGATCGGATTCAAGGTATTCGAGCATTTCCCACCCGCTCATGCCGGGCATATTAATGTCGAGAAGCAAAAGGAATAGTTTCGAGTCATCGTCATCTCGGCTCAGGTAATCCAAACAGAGTTGGGCAGAGTTAAACGATCGATACGGCGTTTTCAGCTCACAACGTTGCATGATCTTCTCATGAATGAAAAGCGTCATTTCATCGTCGTCGACCAATAATATTTCCAATTTTTTTTCCATAGAATCAGCTCTGATCATTGGATCAGAGACCTTTTCTGACTGTAAATGTAAATGTTGTTCCTTTTCCAAAATCGCTGTCGACTCGAATCTCACCCTCATGTTGTTCAACAAATCGTTTAACTACCGCCAATCCTATACCGTGACTATCTGCTTGATCTACCTTGCTCTTGTAATAAAATAAGTCAAATACCCTGCTCAAGTCCTCTTCATCGATTCCAATACCATTGTCGGTCACGCTGATCTTCCAGTGCGTCGCAAGACTTGAAATCTGGATCGTAATTTCTGGTTTTTTCTTTGATCTAAATTTCAAGCTATTGTTGACTAGGTTCTGAAGAATCCTAGAAAATTGCAAGGGGAAGACCATCATCGTTTCATTTTCTCCTTCCAATTTGATCTCTGCACCGCTTTCTTGAATTTGGCTTTCCAAAGCGTCTCGTACATCCGCCACCACAGAAGCGAAATCCACCTCTTTCAACTGTTCGGTCATGTTGCTGCTCCTCGAATACTCGAGCAGGGCCTTGACCATACTCGTGATGCGTTCAATGCTGCTCATGGCCCTGGTGATGTATTCCTTCTCTTCATAATCGAGCTTTTGGCCGGCTTGGGTGAGCAAGAGATTCATCAGGGCTTTTAAGCTGTTTACAGGTTCTTTTAGATCATGAGAAACCGTATACGTGAAATTTTTCAATTCGTTGTTGATCTTCGCCAGCGTTTCTGTTTTGTCGATGATCGTAGCTTCTGCTTCTTTTTCTTTGGAGATGTCTTTTTTCGTGTAGAAATATCCGTTGAAGGTACCCTGCTTAGATATGAACGGCTGGGCCGTAATACGGATCCAAAAAGCTGTTTTATCCGCCTTGTAACAGAAAACTTCTGCCTCGTATGGTTGTCTGGCTGCCTCCCTTTGTGCCATGTATGCGAGGGTTATTTTATCGGTGCTTTCACCGACCAATAGTTTTGTGTACGACTTTCCGAGTACGAATTCGTGTTCATACCCCGTCATTTTTAAGAAAGCTTGATTGGCATAGACGATTTCGTCTTTTTTATTGGTGATGCTGTAGGCCCTCGTCGCTAGGTCAAGTAAGGCTGGGTGGAGGTAAAGTTCATTGAGTTCTTCTCCTAAAAAGCCGTATCGAGTAATGGCTGTGGCACCCTCTTTTCGTTCAAATCGTTCTGCATTCTTCACGATGTTTCGAATCACCTGATCCAGTTCATCTGCGCTTTGCATAACCAAGGTCAACAATTGCTCTTTTTCATCTTTTTCGGCCCCATTGAGGAGCTCAATCAAGGCCATGAGATTAGCGAGCGGTGAGCGAACCATGTGGCTTTGCATCCATGCGATGTCTTTAAGTTTGGCATTTTGCTCTTCGATGGATTGTTCGTATTCGATGCGTTCAGTGATGTCGCCCATCGCGCCGATCATCCGTAGCGCGGTCCCGTCCTGTGATCTGAGAATGGTAGCGTTATCTGAAACCCAGGCGTAGTTACCGTCTGATTTGATGAATCGGTACTGAGCTTTCCATTGATCCTTGGAAGGGTCACTTAATGTTGTTTGGAGCAAATTGCGAACGTAGCTCAAGTCTTCTGGGTGCACGTACGATTCCCAATCGGTTCGCTTCATGTCGCTCAATGCGTGGCCAAAAACTTTCTCGAAGGTGTCGGTGTGTGATATCTCGTAGGTTGTAAGGTCGTAGTCCCAAATGACGTCGCTGGTCGCTCGGGTGACCAATTCGTATCGTTCATAGGAGTCACGTAGCGCTTGCGCTGTTCGTTCTTCTGAATCGATGTTCTTGAAGTTGAGCACCAATCCTTCCACACCCGGCACGTTCCTCTGGTCAGAAAACGTGGCCAACACCCAAATGTAACTCCCATCTTTTCGCAATAATCGCTCTTTGAACTGAACCAATGGCACCTCACCTGTGAGAAGCAAGTCTAGGTGATGTTTTCGTTTTTCAACGTCATCCGGATGTACATAGTCTTCGGCGTTACCGTTCCTTACTTCAGCTTCGGTATACCCCAAAACTGTGAACAACGAAGGACTCACGTACTTGATATGGGAGTCTAAGTCTTCGACTGCAATCACATCCGTGCTGTGTTCGATCAAGTTTCTAAAACGATCGGCGCTGGCTTTGAGTTCTTTCTCACTCTGCATCAGAGCTGCTTGAACTTGCTTTCTCTCGGTGATGTCTACGATCGCGCCGATGAGGTTTTTAAGCTTGCCTTTTTCATCGCGAAGCACGGTAACGCTGAGGTCTACCCAAATTGGCGTACCGTCCTTTTTCATCAACTGTTGTTCGATTCGATAAGCGTCTCTCTTATTGCGCATCGCTTCTTCGATCAAGGTTTGTTCCTGTAAAAACGCTTCTGGCGTTTCAACGTCTGGGATCCCGATCGAGGTCATTTCGCTCAGGTCGTATCCCAGCAGGTCTGCCAGGCCTTGGTTGGTGTAAAGAAAGCGGCCTTTTTCATCGGTAAGCGCCAATCCCATGTTGGCATGGGTCAGGATTCCTTCTAATTGTTTTCTCGCATCATCCATGGATAGGATGTTGCGTTCGGATTTCTTTTCATTCAAAACGAGTAGCCGTCGGCGAATGACATCTGCACTTACATCATCGATGAGAAATACATCGTCAGCACCTGCTTTAACTAATTCGAGCAACAAGGCATCCGGAAGCGCATGTACCAAGACTAAAAGTGGAGTGTGCGGGTGCTGATTGCGCGTTTCTCGGGTTAGATCACTTATTTCCTCTGAAGGAATAGATGTGAGCACGATTCCAGAGCAGTTGCCCGTTTGAGAAATCTCTCGCGGCGATGTACAATCTTCCACTTCTACGTCTACATGGGAGCGAAGAACGTCCAATGCAACTGACCCTGCTTGGGTGTTTGCAGAGGATCCAGATATCAGGATGACTTTCTTCAATTTGCTAGTAGTAGGTGCTTTGATAACGCTTAATGGACACATGAAGTTGGTATGTATGTCCTGATTCTCAGCTCAAAAGTTAATCATAGCCTAAGATACGGACAATAATTGGCGTCCATGATTCTGAGTTTCCCTGCGTGTAGGAATGGACATTTAAAGCGCAAGTCTAGGGCGGTTTCTAGGTTGAACAGCCAAACCTAGGTTTTTTCTTGATGCACCTATTGAATTAAACGGACTGAATCGCATTACAATTTGAGGAATCGGACCCAGTTTCGTTGCGTTCCGCTTGCTGTTTTTGTAGCCAAGGAAATCAAATAGATACCCGATGACAAGTCAGAAACATCGATTTTATTCGTTCCAATGGGCAGCTGATGCTTCATCACATGAACGCCACGGGCATCTAAGATATCAACGGTAATCGAGGCACCATTGGGATCGAATCCTAGGAGCCGAACTTGATGGGCCGAGGTAGGGTTTGGGAAAAGTAGTACGCTTGCTGCTTCGGGCATTTCGGCGATGGCCAGCGCATTGCTGTCTTCTGAATCCATCACAGTAGATTCGGGCACTTCGGAGCCGAATACGTAATCCCGCATATTTTCGAGGCTGGTTTGGGCTTCATAAATAGGACCGTGAGAGATAATTCCGCCAGAAATGTCTAAGCCTCTGAGTACTTCGGCGTAGTTAGCATAGACGGTTACATCGATGACGTCGTTTACTACGCCAGCGGCTGTAGGCACGGTGACTGAAAAGTAGTTTTCGTCTCCTACGCCGTGCAGTTCGTAGGATTCAGTCAGGTTTTCTCCTGCGTTTCCTTCCATGGCGTTGAAGCGATAGCCATTTGCCCACCCCCAATGCATAGAGGGTGTTTTGTGTGCCAGGGGATGGTCGTTTGGCCAAGAAGAAGGATCGAGGTGATTGTGTGCAGAATCCACCCCGACATGAATCGTTATCGATACAATGGAATCCATGGAGCCTGAACCCAGCTCGACGTCCGTTGCGACAGAGGCATCCACAAATACCCATAGACTATCAAACGAATGGGTGTTCCCATCTTCATCGAGCACGGAGATTTCGCTGAGGTAGTACTGCATGCGGGTTACGTCAAATGCGTGCCTTTCATGGGTTTGTGAAGCTTGGTTAAAGACAAGCGGCTCGTCTTGTACGTAATGTTCAATGGAAAGATTGATTGCATGCTGGGCGCTCAGCGTATTTCCGGAAGAGAAAATGAATGATAAGATGAGTGCGCGGATGATGTTCATGGAGACGGGGTAAAAGTTGCCCTTAAAAGTAATGCTTTCTTTTAGGTTGCGTTGGTTGGGGTGAAGTACAATCAGTGGAAGCAACCCAATAATAGCGTGATGTTAAGGACGCAACAACGTTGCATCAATTGCCTCGATTAACGATGGGTCGACGGCTTGCTCCTCCGCGTATTTGGGCCATTGCGCGACCGTCGAACCTACATGTTCAATGATTTCTTCGGCCCGTTTTATGTTCATTCTCTTCGCCACTTCTAAAAGGTCAGTGCGTTCAATGTTGTTTCGCTTGCCGTTGATGCTGAGGCAATGTTGACTCACCCAAGCACTGTCTGGACGATAGGCGTGGCAAACGTCAAAGGCAGGGGAGAGCGTCCACTCGCCGTTCTCTTCCATGGTGAATGCGAAGTTTTTGGTGTGGTCATCACAATTGCGCGCCAACACATTGAACGTCATTCGACGAAACATCTGAGCGGCTTGGGGATATGGAAGCGAGAGCATTCGCATGGTTTCAAACAGGTCTTCGTAGGAATACATGTCGATGTCCCTGAAATCAAAATGCCGCATGGCACAAAAGGATTGTACATGCACTTTGCCTTGCACTCGATCAAAACGCTTTGTCATGAAATGGGCGCGGTCATTTTCTTCGAGCAGCTCGCTTTCCATCATTTCGATCCCCGCGTCCAAGGCCATTTTATAGTAGGCCATTTCAACCCTTCCATAGCCTTTGGATGATCCAAATTGAACGTCGTGTATGCCATCGAATTTGATCAAGTAATGCTCAAATCCTTTCGGAGCATCAGATTGACCGCTGCGGATCTCACCGGTTTTTTTGTTGAAAGTGATCAGCGCCTTGGCTCTGGCCCCGCCAGCCGAGGTGCCAATTTTCAAAATGGATTGCATGGCCTTTTCTTGATTGGGTTGGAGTTGTGTCAAGAAATCCTGGCGACCAGAAAGGATGTTAGACGTGATATCGATCAATTCAGCCATTTCGAGCTTGAAGGTGTTTTTTTGGGCCTTCGTAATGCATGGTTCAAACTCCAGTGCTCCCATTGCCCTGGTGCCAATGAAGCAGAGTGTCTCTTCGGGGTTGATGCTGTTGTGTGTACGTTTGTTTCTGATGAGCCACTTATTTATCAGCTAGTTTCAGTACCTGTCTGGTAGTACATCTGATAACTAGAATTGAAGGACTTTGATTTTGGTAGAGTTTCGGTGTTCGACAAAGCGAAACCGATGTCCGTGGCCCGCAGGCATCGTTATCGGTGCGAGTTCCAGTCCGGTTTGTAGGAACCCAGGGTCGTATTCAAAGGCCGCGGTACCGTCGTGCTCGTTCCACGCGACCGCACCCACACGCTGGCCCCAAATGCTTATGAATGCGCTGTGAATCATCACCAATCCGATTTCAGTTCGTCATCACTGCCTTGGCTGCCGCTGGCTCTTTTGCGTCGTTTTCGTTCTAGTTTGGCCAGCTCTAATGGGCTGGGTTCATTGGACACCTTGAAATTCTTCAGTACGTGTAACTCATCCAACGATCGCAGGACTTGTATGAGGGTAAGGAGGGTGCTCCGCTTGCCCAACTCGAGGTCTCGGATGGTGGTTCTATGCACGCCTGCGCGCTCTCCCAGGTTCGCTTGGGTCATGTTCTTATCCAGCCTCGCGGCCCGCACGAATTCGCCTATGGATTTGATCAGCATGTCATCTGTCATGCGTTTGAGTTCGATGGTGGAATATTCCTTCATAAATGACTTTATCACTGATTAAAGATGTATATATCCATCAAATATAACAATAATTGAGTACCTGACTCTATGATGCTTATAACCATCGTAATACAGAATATTATACACTAATGATGGGTTTAGTCATCACATTTTGCAGTTCTATGTTGGATGGGTTGGTAAATTCCAATCAACAGGAAGATGCGGCACAGCCCTTCACGACGACCGAATGCGAGGCGCTTTCATGCTGGGTTATTTCGATAGATCCAATTCCTTTGG
>JAVKEP010000042.1:0-19066 GCA_040221375.1 Cryomorphaceae bacterium | reverse complement strand
TTCGACAGATTGTTTCTTCGATTCAGTGGATTCTTCGCTCCCAGAATTCATGTCAAACTCAAAAATGCGCTGTGATGCTTTGGGTTCTGACAAATCGGGCTCCGGCAGATTCATGCTATCGTCATCGGCGTCCTTCACCTCATCTGTCAGGCTAAAAAAAGTCTTTCGTTCATCGGTATTTTCTTCGTCTTGGGCGTCATCCTCTACTTGAGCAACTTCGTTCTCAGGTCGTTTCAAGAAAGGTTCATCAGCCGAAGGAGCCGTCTTCTTCACGGTGGATTCAGACTTGGAAGGTGCCTCGTCTTCAAGGTTCATTTTGCGTTTTTCTTGCTTCTTGTCGAGGTTTACACCGGTGTTTGGATTTTGATGAAAACCTGTTGCTACGATGGTCACTGAGAGCTGATCACCCAATGCTTCATCCATGCCATAACCCCAAATCACGTCCGCGCTGGAACCGGCTTCATCTTGGATGTAGTCAGTGATATCGCTGATCTCATCCATGAGTACTTCTTGGTTTCCGAAAGTGATGTTGAGAAGCACATACCGGGCCCCTTCGATGTTATTGTCGTTCAGCAATGGTGACGCGAGCGCTTTCTCTACCGCTTTGATTGCTCTGTCCTCACCTTCGGCTGCAGCGGATCCCATGATCGCTACGCCAGATTCGGTCATGACCGTACGAACGTCTTCGAAGTCTACATTGATATAGCCCGTTCTCGTAATGATTTCGGCAATTCCTTTTGCCGCTGTCGCGAGCACATTGTCCGCCATTGCGAAAGCTTGTGCAATTGGAAGGTTTCCACACATCTCTCTGAGCTTCTCATTGTTGATTATAAGCAGCGTATCCACGTGTTCTCTGATTTCTTCAATTCCCGATTCGGCTTGTTGGCGACGTTTGCGTCCTTCAAAAAAGAAAGGCATGGTCACAATTCCTACCGTAAGGACGCCCATTTCGCGCGCCGTTTTGGCAATAACCGGTGCAGCACCCGTTCCAGTTCCACCGCCCATTCCGGCTGTGATGAACACCATCTTGGTATTGGTACTGATGATGCTCTTGATATCTTCAATGTTTTCTGTGGCTGCATTTTTACCCACTTCCGGAAGGGACCCTGCTCCTCTTCCTTCGGTCAAGGTTGCACCCAATTGCACCTTCAGTGGTACCGGACTGATATCAAGGGCTTGCTGGTCTGTATTGCACACCAAGAAATCAACACCATTGATTCCTTGTTTATACATGTGGTTGACTGCATTGCTGCCGCCGCCACCTACACCCAGGACCTTGATGATGCTAGAATTTTCTTTTGGCAGATCGAATTTCATATCGCGTTGTATTTCAGTGATTCGTCATGTTGATTATAAGTGGTCATCTTCTTCAAACCACTCTTTTCCTCGACTCAATAGTCGATCAAACAAGCCGACACCCTTTTTTGCTGTCTTGCGCTGTTTGGTTATGTTGGATTCCTTTCTGTTGCTTCGTTCGGCATATTCAAAGCCTTTTAGTACCAGCCCTACACCCGTGGCGTACATTGGACTTCCTACCTTATCGGTGCCTGAGGCCAAGTGCTCTGTCGGAAATCCGATCCGGGTATCCATGCCGGTCAGGTATTCAAATAATTGTGGCAAATGCTTCAGTTGTGCACCTCCACCAGTAATTACGATTCCAGCGATGAGCTTTCTCTCGAAGCCGGAATTACGGATCTCGAAGTAGACCTGTTCGATGATCTCCTCCATCCGTGCTTGGATGATATGAGCTAAGTTCTTTACGCTAATTTCTTTGGGTTCTCGTCCGCTAAGTCCAGGAATCACGACGATGTCGTTGGCTTGGTTCTCGCTGGCCAAGGCCGAGCCAAAACGTACTTTGAGCAGCTCGGCTTGCTTTCTGATGATGGTGCAGCCTTCTTTGATATCGTCGGTGATGATGTTACCTCCAAACGGAATCACGGCTGTATGACGAATGATCCCATCTTGGAAGATGGCGACGTCGGTAGTACCTCCGCCAATGTCCACCAACACAACCCCTGCTTCGCGTTCTTCATCGCTGAGCACTGCTTCGGCAGAAGCAAGCGGTTCCAAGGTTAGGTCAGCCACATCCAGCTCGGATTTCTGGACGCATTTGAAAATGTTATTGATCGCCGTCACCAGACCAGTAATGATATGAAAGTTGGCTTCTAGGCGAATTCCACTCATTCCGATTGGATCCTTGATTCCCGACTCGTTGTCGACAATAAAATCTTGTGGCAACACATGGATGATGGATTCTCCGGGAGGCAGCACAAGTTTGTGCATGTCTTCGATCAACGCATCGATGTCCTTGTTAGCGATCTCGTCATCTAGGTTATCTAAGGTGATGACGCCTCGGTGTTGTAGGCTTTTGATGTGCTGACCAGCGATGCCTACATTGACCACGCTTATCTCGCACCCTGAGCTCAGTTCGGCTTTCTCAACTGCTTTTTTAATGGCCTCGACCGCAGGGGTAATGTGCGAAACCACACCTCGTCGAACTCCCACCGACTCAGCCTTGCCCATCCCCAGGAGCTCAAGCTTTCCGTACTCGTTCTTTTTCCCAACGAGGCAAGCAATTTTGGTTGTTCCAATATCCAACCCTACAATGATCTGTTCGTTCGATTCCATAAATTAGCTTTTGGTGCAAACCACTTGGTTTGCATACTTCAGGTTGATTGTTTTGTATTCGTTCCAGCCCGTTTTACTGAGGCCCTTCTTGTAAAAATGCCAGAGCTTATTCAGTTTTTTATCCAGATTCTTCGAATTCCCAATCATTACCCGGTGGTCTCCGACACGTGGAATTAATTCAATCTCGCCTTTTCGGGTTACGTAGATCTGGTTGAACTGTGCCGACCAAAACTCGTCTTTAGAACAAACGGAGGCCACGTTGTAAATTTCTTGGATCGTAATGGCATCAGGATGTTCCGTGAGTGCAGGTAGCTCCTCCACATTCTTTCCAATGAACTGATGCAAGGTCATTGAAATAGTTCCATTTGCAATGGGAGCGCGAGCAGTGTAGGAGGAAGACAAGGGCATGATGACCCCAAACTGATCGATGTATACACTCACCCCAAGATCATTGTACACGCGCACTACGGGTTTTCTAACCACGACATCTACGTGCAAGTCTCCATTCAATTCTTTGTATACTTCAGCGTCTTCAATGAAGGAACTGTTCGTGATAAGAAATTCGATGTGACCGGGATCAATTTCATCCATCCGTGTCGTGCCTTTGATGTAGCCCAGATCAAAAATTGCTTCTTTGATATCGTCTTGAGAAACAAACAGGTGTTCGCCCGCATCGATCCGGACTTTCACATCTCTGAAAAGCACCTCATTCGAAGTCGACACAGCCGCAACTAAGAGCACGAATAGCCCTATGATGCTCGCTGCGATGCCTGATATGCGTAATATTTTAGTCCACATGGTGCGTTTTCTCTAATGCTTTGGCAATTGGATCTACGAATCTGTCTATGTCTCCAGCTCCAAGAATCAAAATAACCTCTGCCGTAAGCGATAATACGGCTAATACGAGGTCGCTTTTTTCGACCAGGCGCTTAGTTTTCAACGTGAGTTTTTTCAAAAGATTCGCGCTCGAAACCCCGTCAATTGGACGTTCTCTGGCAGGATAGATCGGCATCAAAATAACTTCATCTGCCATCGATAGACTGCACGCAAACCCGTCTTCCAAATCACGCGTTCTGGAATACAAATGGGGCTGAAATACTACCGCCAATTTTTTCTCTGGAAACAGCTGTCGTGCCGCGTCAATGGCTGCTTTTATCTCTTCTGGGTGATGTGCGTAATCGTCAATCAACACTTTGTTTTCAGCGGAGTAAACCCGTTCAAATCGGCGCTTCACTCCAGCAAAGCTGGCCAGAGCCTTCGCCACTTCTTTTGCATTGATTCCCAAGGCTTTTGACACACTCAAGGCGGCGGATGCATTCTCGACATTATGAGCTCCAGGAAGCGCTAAATGAAGATCGTGCAACTCATCGAACGAGAACAAGAAGTCACCTCGTTCCACTCGTACGTTATAAAAGCGGTTATCTACGCTTGGGCCTCCACCATAAACCACCTTGTTGTTGTGATCAAAATCTGAAGCGATGTCTTCGTTGACGATGAGCATTTCAGCCTTGGCTGCGAAGCTTCGGTAGTCGTTCTTCATCTCTTCAAACGAACCGTATATATCAAGGTGATCGGGGTCAAGGCTCGTGATCACCGCAATATTGGGATGCAGCTTTAAAAAGGATCGATCGTATTCGTCCGCTTCAACCACGATGTAGGTTGGATCGTCGGCTGCGATCAAATTAGATCCGTAACCTGTCATAACTCCACCGACAAAAGCCGAACAATTACCTCCAACTTGGTGCAGTATATGTGCGGTTATGGCCGTAGTGGTAGTTTTACCGTGTGTACCGGCTATCGCAATGGTTTTGCGGTTTCGGGTAATTTCTTCCAAGACTTCTGATCGCTTGTACCACAACCCACCCTGTGATCGAACAAATTCAAACGCTGGGTGATCAGACGGAACCGCTGGGGTATATACATAAAGTGCTTCGGAGGGTATGATGTTCGTTTGCTCATCAAAGTGAACCACAATTCCTTCCTTCGTCAATTCATCCGTTAAATCGCTCGGTGTTCTATCATAGCCACTGACGCGTATTCCCTGTCGGTGAAAGAATCGAGCCAACGCACTCATACCGATCCCTCCTATTCCGAGCAAGTATACCGTATGTACTTTCTCCAGGTCCATCACGATTGAAGAGCTATTACATGGTCCGCGATGTCGCTCGCGGCATTGGGAAGTGCATGGCGCACAATGTTGCCAGAGAGTTTTTCCTGTCGCGCTTTATCTCTGCTCAAGCTGATCACTTCAGCCACCAATTTTTCCATGACAAACTTGTCAGGTATCATAACGGCAGCATCGGTTCTTACCAATGCCTCCGCATTTTTTGTTTGGTGATCTTCGGCGGCAAACGGAAAAGGCACCAAGATGGTGGGTTTGCCCACTATGCAAAGTTCACTGACGGCAATCGCACCTGCCCTCGACACAACGATGTCAGCTGCCGCATAAGCCTCGTCCATTTCATAAATGAATTCTGTGATGCGTAGCCCGCGTCCTGAAAACGTTTTTTGCAGTCGTGTACTCTGCTCTTTGAATAGCTTGCCGGTCTGCCACAAGACTTGTATGTCAGCATCCAGCAGTTTGCCCGCCCCAGCTTCCAGGGCTTGGTTGATGGATCGGGCACCTAGACTTCCACCGACTACCAAAATCACTGGATGCTCACTGCTGAATCCGTACTTGGTCAGTGCGGCATTGCGCTTACCGGCTATGTCGACCATCTCTTGTCGAACTGGGTTTCCCGTCTTAACTATCCTTTCTTTCGGAAAGAACTTTTCCATTCCATCGTAGGCGACGCATACCTTGCTCACATCTGATGCTACCCAACGGTTGGTGATTCCGGCAAACGAATTTTGTTCTTGGATAAGTGTTGGCTTTTTCATCCAAGTTGCCATGCGCAGAACCGGACCACTCGCGTATCCGCCGACTCCTACCACCACGTCCGGATCAAAATTGGAAATGATGGATCGTGCTTTCCACAGGCTTGCAAGTAACCGCGCTGGAAACATCAAATTGGACAAACTCAAGCTTCTCCGGATACCCGTGATGTTTAATCCCACGATTCTATAGCCTGCCGCGGGCACTTTTTCCATTTCCATTTTTCCATTGGCACCAACGAATAAAAACTCCGCGTCAGGACGTTTTTGTCTGATGGTATTGGCGATGGCAATGGCCGGGAAGATGTGTCCACCCGTACCTCCGCCGCTGATGATGACCCTAAGCGGCATGCGCAAGGGGTCTATTCATGGAACGAGAAGAGCTGCTGTCCACTCCAGCGCTCACGCTTAAAATGATGCCAACGGCGAAGCAAGTGAACCAAATGGATGTACCGCCCATTGACACCATGGGCAGTGGTTGTCCCGTTACCGGAACCAAGTTTACGGCTACGGCCATATTGACCATCGCCTGAAAGACCAAACTAAAGCCAATACCAATGGCAAGTAGGCTTCCAAAAGTTCTTGAACAATTCATTCCAATCTTTATGGACCGAAAGAGCAGCATCAAGTAGAGCATCAGTGTCACGAAACCACCTATCAGTCCGTACTCTTCCAACACGATGGAATAGATGAAATCTGAATAGGGATGAGGCAGAAAATTACGCTGGGTACTCTTTCCTGGCATCTTTCCTATGACACCTCCCGTTGCGATGGCAATTTTCGACTGGTCGCTTTGGTAGTTCTGATTGATGTTTGCCGCGTCGGGGCTCACAAAAGTTTCTACCCTACTTACCCACGTATCCAACCTACTGAACGTGCCTGGCATCGCTTTTCCGGTCATATACACCATGGTCAACGCAATGGCGCCTGATACGATTAGCAGTCCAATATGTTTGAGCTGAACCCTGCCGATGAACATCAAGACCAAGCAATTCACGAAGAGCAGCGCTGCGGTGCTGAGGTCGGCCGGAAGGATCAATCCACAAACAATGAATATCGGAACCAATAAGGGTAAAAATCCTCGTTTAAAATCTCGGATTTCATCTTGTCGAATCGCCAGAAAGCGGGCGACGAACATGATCAACGCCACCTTAGCGAGGTCGGACGTTTGAAAAGTTTGATTGATTACCGGGATGGTAAGCCATCGATTCGCGCTATTGATGCTCGTCCCCATCAGGAGTGTGATCAATAGGAGAGGGATGCTCACGTACAAGGCGAGCTGGGCGATTTTTGAATAGTAAGTGAACTTGACCTTGTGTGCGAGAAACATTAACCCCAACCCGCACACCAAGATAAATCCATGACGAAATAGATAGTACAGCGTATTTCCGTCGTGATGGCGATACGCCAATGTGACGATGCTACTGTACACCAATAAAAGACTAAATACAGACAGCAAAAGCATGATCAACCATATGGCTCGATCCCCTTTGATGTATTTCAAAATCGCTTCCACATTCATTTATTTGAGATGCAATTCTCTGACCGCCTTGCGAAACTGCTGACCGCGCTCCTTGTAGTGTGAGAACTGATCGAAATCAGAGAACGCCGGCGAATAGAGCACGATGTCACCCTCTACTGAAAACGAACGAGCTAGCTTCAACGCATTTTCCAAGTGCTCTGCGTGCGCAATTGTTTTCACGCGGCCTTTGAAAACCGCTTCTACTGCACCCTGGTTCGGCCCCAACACTACCAATGCCTTCACTTTGCTTGTTTCGATTTCATAAAAGAGCGAGTAATCTTCCTCGTACTTGCATGAGCTCACAATCCACACGACTGGTTTTTCCATACAATCGATCGAATACCAGGATGAATTGATATCAGATGCCTTGGCATCATTTACGTATTCAATCCCATCGAACATGTCAACGTACTCGAGTCGATGTTCGATGTCACTCAACCTCTTGAGGTTTTGCTTGTGCGAGTCGATCAGTTTCTGATCAATTGCGCTGTCGATTTTTCCTGTTTTCGTATTCATGGGATCGGTTTGCATTGGTGCTTACAGGTTTCTTACGGACTCCTTGAATTGGCGTCCTCGATCTTCGTAATCTTCAAACAAATCAAAGCTGGCACAAGCAGGACTCAACAACACTGTATCTCCTTTTGCTCCGGCTTTGTATGCTGCATAAACCGCGTCGCGCATATTATCGGCATCTACCATGTGTTCGATCATTCCTCCGAATGCTTCGTGCAGTTTTTTGTTGTCTTTTCCGAGGCAAACGATGGCTTTGACTTTGCCTTTCACCATCTCTTTCAGTTGCTCGTAGTCGTTGCCTTTATCTACACCACCCACAATCCAAACCACTGGAGACGACATGCTCTCTAGGGCGTACCAAGTTGAGTTTACGTTCGTGGCTTTTGAATCATTGATGAACGCTATGCCATAGACTTCATTGACAATTTCTAAGCGGTGTTCGATGTTTTGAAAATCTGTAAGACACTCTCGAATGAGGTCTTTTCGCACCTCCATGATTCGGGCTGCAATGCCTGAAGCCATGGAATTGTAGAGGTTGTGCTTCCCTTGAAGCGCTAGTTCTTGTATGGTCATAGTTAAAGGGTTAATGTCCCGATTCTCATCGGGGGGGTTAATGGTGATTTGATTATTGTCGACGTGGGCCATTGTGCCCGAAATCTTTTGGATTGAAAAGGGAGCTTTTCTCGCTTTTGATTGAATGGTCTTGCTCACTTCGGCGATGATAGGGTCATCTAGGTTGTAGATAAACCAGTCGTCGGTCGTTTGATTTTGCGTAATCCTCATCTTGGATTTCGCGTATTTCATCAGGTCATGGTCATATCGATCGAGGTGGTCTTCTGTAATGTTCAGGAGGATGGCGATATCGCATTTAAAATCGAACATTCCGTCCAGCTGAAAGCTGCTCATTTCGAGCACCATCCAATCAAAGGGGTCACCTTCTGCGACTATTCGCGCAAAGCTTTCACCAACGTTTCCTGCCATGCCGACTTTGATTCCGGCGCGTTTGAGGATGTGGTGCACGAGCATCGTCGTGGTGGTTTTCCCATTGCTACCTGTAATTCCGACGTACTTAGCTTTGGAATACCTTCCAGCGAACTCAAGCTCTCCGATTACCGGAATTCCCTTCTCGGCCAACTTCTTTACGAGCGGAACATGGTCCGGAATGCCCGGACTTTTGACCACCTCATCGGCTTGAAGGATCTTCTCTTCTGAATGTCCCTCTTCTTCCAATGAGATTCCGTGATGTGAAAGAACGTTCTTGTACTTGTCTTTTACTTTTCCTGCATCGCTCACCCACACTTCCCAACCTACTTTCTGCGCCAGAAGCGCTGCTCCAACTCCACTTTCTCCGGCTCCGAGGACGACCAATTTTTTCACCTACCGCAGTTTTAGCGTTATGATGCTGATGACCGCCAACATGATTCCGACAATCCAAAACCGAGAGACAATCTTGCTTTCATGCATGCCTTTCTTTTGGTAGTGGTGATGAAGCGGAGCCATGAGAAAAATTCGCCTTCCTTCTCCAAACTTTTTCTTCGTGTATTTGAAGTATCCTACTTGGAGCATCACTGACAGGTTCTCGATGAGAAATACACCGCAGAAAATCGGGATGAGGAGTTCCTTTTTGATCGCCAGGGCAAATACGGCTATGATGCCCCCAATAGCCAGGCTACCTGTATCGCCCATGAATACTTGGGCAGGGTATGAATTGTACCAAAGAAAACCGATGCACGCCCCTACAAAAGCACCCATGAAAATCACGAGCTCCTCTGAATTGGGAATGAACATGATGTTCAAGTAATCGGCAAAAATCAGGTTGGATGAGAGGTAAGCGAAAATGGCGAGCGTCAAGCCTATGATACCCGATGACCCACCCGCCAAACCGTCGAGTCCATCGGTCATATTGGCTCCATTGGATACGGCCGTTACGATAATGATAACTGCGAGGATGTAGATGATCCACGTAAAGTCTGCCGCCTTATCGCCCATCCAGTCGAGTACCCACCTGTAGTCGAACTCATTGTTTTTTACGAATGGGATGGTCGTTTTGGTCATGTCCGTCTCTTCCCAATGAGGCCGGTTTACCGTAGAACCATCTTCGAGCACCACTTGCTCGGTGATTACCACGCCTTGTTCGTCGTAGACTTTGTGCTTGATGGTGACTTCACCATTGAAATAAAGGATCGCTCCTGCGATGATGCCCACGCCTACTTGCCCTACGATTTTAAACCGACCTGCGAGGCCTGCTTTGTCCTTTTTGAATACTTTGATGTAGTCGTCAGCAAATCCGATCGCTCCCAATCCGACGGTTGAGATCAGCATCAACCAGATGTATGTGTTGTGTAATTTGGCAAAGAGGAGGGTGGGAATGACAATCGCTGAGAGAATAATCAAACCACCCATGGTAGGCGTTCCTTGCTTTTGCAGTTGGCCCTCGAGTCCCAGATCGCGCACGGTTTCTCCTACTTGAAGTTTTCGCAGGTAGTTGATGATCCGCTTTCCAAACAGCATGCTAATGACCAACGAAGTGATCACCGCCATGGCTGTCCTGAACGTGATGTACTGGAACACCCCCGCTCCGGCGACGTCCATTTTATCCAGGTATTCAAATAGGTAGTAAAACATTATTTGACGAGGTTGAGCATTTCGGTAAGGATTTTCATGTCATCAAAGTCATTGCGCACGCCGTTCACTTCTTGATAGGTTTCGTGCCCTTTGCCAGCTACCAGTATGATGTCTCCTGACTGCGCGACAGAAGCAGCCGCTTTTATAGCCTCACGCCGATCGGTAATGGACAACGACTTCTTTTGGTGTGCCAGCTCGAGACCCGCTTCCATGTCTTTGATGATGTCGGTTGGCTCTTCGGTCCTTGGATTATCGCTGGTTAAGAAGATTCGGTCACTCAATTCGGCTGCAATCCTGGCCATCTCCGGACGTTTGGTTTTATCTCGGTCGCCGCCGCATCCGATCACCGTGATCACGTTTTCGTTCCCGCCGCGTATTTCAGCGATTGTGGCGAGGACGTTCTTCAAGGCGTCGGGAGTATGAGCGTAATCTACGATGCCGATTACTCCGCCTTCGGTGCGCGTGTATTGAAACCTTCCCGCAGGAGGGTCTAAGTTTGAGAGCATCGTGAGCACTTCTAATTTATCCTCGCCCAAAAGCGCTGCGACGGCGTACGTCGAGAGTAAATTATAGGCATTGAAACGGCCGATCAATTTGCTCCACACTTCTCGTTCGTCTACGATCAGGTTTAATCCCTGGAAGTGATTTTCCAAGATCTTGGCCTTGAACTCAGCATCCGTACGCAATGCAAAATCGTGGATTTTGGATCGGGTGTTTTGCACCATGATCTCACCGTGTACGTCGTCGGCGTTGAACAACGAAAAAGCGTTCGGCCCAAGCCCGTCAAAGAATTGCTTCTTTGCTTTGATGTAATTGTCGAAGGTTTTGTGGTAGTCGAGGTGGTCGTGGGTGATGTTTGTAAAAACACCTCCTGCGTATGTCAATCCAGCGATTCGCCTTTGATCCACGGCGTGTGAGCTCACCTCCATGAAACAGTACTTACAGCCTTCAGCTACCATTTCTGCCAACAGCGCGTTGAGCTGAACAGGATCGGGGGTTGTGTGCGTAGACTTAACTTCTTTGATGCCGATCATATTCACCACGGTACTGATCAGTCCAGCTTTGTGGCCCATCGAACGGTACAAGCGATGCAATAGGGTTACCACCGTAGTTTTTCCGTTGGTTCCTGTTACGCCCACCAATTTCAACTTACTCGATGGATCGTCGTAGAAATTGGACGCCATGACACCCAATGCCTCGGCAGAATTTTTAACTTTTACATACGTGACCCCTTCCACCAAAGATTCCGGGAGGCCTTCGCACACGATGAGTTTAGAACCACGCTCGATGGCTTTGTCTATGTACAAATGGCCGTCGGTCTGGCTACCTCGCACGGCTACAAAGGCACTGAGTTTCTCTACGTCCCTGCTGTCGAAGCAGATTTGCTCAACCGCGAGATGCGTGTTACCAACCACGTCTTCGATGCCCGCTCTGTACAATATGTCTTTGAGCAGTTTCACGATAATTCAAGGATGATTTGTTGTCCTCGTTGGACGATTGCACCGGGTGCGACCGATTGTTTTTTGATCATACCGCGACCTCGCACTTGCACTTTCAGTCCGGCATTTTCTAGTAAGTACACAGCATCTTGGGCCGACATTCCGAGCACATTGGGAACTAGGTTTTCTACGATGCTACGCCTGCCCATGGCTACTTTGTCCGTCCCCGTTTGGGTGACTACCCATTGATTATCCAGATTCGCAGACTCCACTTTAACGTCAATTCCTTCAAACACTTTCCGGAGATCACGTTGGTTTCCACTCTTGGAAATCGGAATTTTGGTGGTGGATGTGATGGACTCCGGTGTCTTGAATTCATCGTGGATCTTGATGCTGGTCGCGTAGATCTTATCGGCAATTTCAGAGAAGATGGGACCTGCCACGTGGCTGGCGTAGTACACGCTCCGGTTTGGAGCATTGACGACTACGATGCAGCTGTACTTTGGGTCGTTTGCGGGAAAGTAGCCTGCAAAAGACGCTTGGTAGGTAATTTTCGTTCCGTAGCCCTTGTAGCCTTCACTGGATTGAGCTATCCGCGCAGTTCCTGTCTTTCCTGCGATCGTATAATTCTCGTTTTTGAGGTTTTTGGCGGTTCCTCGGTCTACCACTGCTTCCAGCAAGCTGCGCGCTGACTTCACCGTTTTATCCGAGCATATTCTTGAGGCCAAGACCGCAGAATCAAATTCCTTGATGGTCGAGCTTTTGTCTGTAATCTTTCTAACGAACATGGGCTTCACCATCGTTCCGTTATTAGCGATGGCGTTGTAGAACGTGAGGATCTGCATCGGTGTCATTTTCACTTCGTAGCCAATGCTTGTCCACAAATAAGAGATCAGCGACCATGATTTATCGGAAGGGTCTTTGATCAGTGGAGCTCCCTCGCCGGCAATTTCCAATCCGATAGGGTCTCCTAGTCCCAGTTTTCGTAGTCCCTTGATGAATTTTGCCGGTTCATTGGAGTAGTACTTTTCAATCAAGCGCATCACGCCGATGTTGGATGAATGAGCAAAAGCTTCTTCGACGGACACTTTTCCATACCCACCTTCTTTGGAATCGCGCATTTTTTCGCCGAAGAATTCGGCCTCACCGTTCCCTGCGTCAATGCTATCATTCAGATCGATGTAACCATCTTCAAGCGCAACGATCAAGGAAGGGAGTTTAAACGTAGATCCAGGCTCGGCACTTTCACCGATGGCGTAATTGTAGTACTCGTAATAATCGCCATCATCATCCTTGCTCAGGTTGGCGATTGCCTTGATCTCTCCCGTTTCTACTTCCATCAGAATGACGCATCCATGGTCCGCATCATGGCGTTTAAGCTGATCTAAGAGCGCATTCTCTGCGACGTCTTGGATGTTGAGGTTGATAGTGGTATGGATGTCATACCCATCTTGCGGCTCCACTTCGTTTTCATCGTTGATCGGCATCCACAATCCACCCGAAATCTTCTGCATCAGTCGTTTTCCGCTGACTCCACTGAGTTCTGCGCGGTACGCCCCTTCCAAACCCACGGGCGCTATATCTTCTCGGTCATAGCCGATGGTACGCGCCGCGAGCATTCTGAATGGGCGTTCCCGTTTATTTTGTTGCAAGACAATGACACCGCCCTTGAAACGCCCTCTTTCGAAAATCGGAAATTCTCGAAGCGCCTTCATTTGGTGGAACTTTACATTCCTCTTGATCAAGTGGTATCGCTCTCCGTTTTGACGGGCCGACACCAATTGCCGCTTCCATTCCAATGGAGATTGGTTTTTAAACAATCCGGACAAGTGAATGGCCAATGAATCGACTTCGGTATTGAACACCTCGTCGGTCAGCCCATCCGCATTGAGGTCCATTCGCACTTCGTATATAGGGATGGACGTGGCCAACATACTGCCGTCGTCAGAATAGATATTTCCTCGTACGGCCTCAATGTCGCGGTAGACGGTGGTGAGGTTTTCTGCGCGTTCTTTCCAGTGCGCGCCCTCTACGACCTGAATGTATATGGCCTTTCCCAAGATGGCGCACCCCAATAAGGCAATGGCGAAATAGACCACGTAGGATCGATTCAACATTTCTTTATTTACCGGTTTTGCCATTAATTGATTTCTTCCAATTCGGTGTTCTCTAGGACAATTTTCTTTGGCGGGTCAAACGATTCCGTCAAGCCGAGGTTTCTCTCTTGAATGATCTTATTCAGCTCAGATTCGATGATGGTGTTGTTCAATTCACTTTTGATGCTGATCTGTTCTGACCTGAGCTCTTTAATCTCTTGCTGGGTTTGGTTAATCTTTCGAACAGAAGCTTCGGCCAGGTACCCGTTTGCGATGTATACGATGCCGATGAATGCGAGAAATAGGAGATAAGGGAGGTGCTTTACTACGGCATCTTGCGTTAGCAAGCGTCCGGACAAAAGCATTGCAACTGGGTTGCGCTTTGATTCCTTATTTGCCGTGTTTTCTTGCATTTATCTTCTTATTCCTATCCTCATTTTGGCGCTGCGCGCTCTGGGGTTCTCTGTTATTTCTTCCTCTGAAGGCACGATCACTTTTCCGTCTTGATCCATGGGCCGTAGCACGTTTCCATAGATGTCTTTTTCTTGAAGGTCATCGAAGTTGCCCGACCGCAGAAAGTGTTTCACCATTCGATCTTCCAATGAGTGGTAGCTCAAGACCACCAATCGGCCACCTGGCTTCAAAAGCTCTGGCACTTGCGTCAAGAATTCTTGCAACACCTTTAGCTCGTCATTTACTTCGATTCGAATCGCTTGAAATACTTTGGGTAATTCGCTCTTCACTTTTCGTTCAGGTACCACCGCTTCAATCAGGCTGACTAAGTCCTTGGTCGTTTCAATGGTTTTATCAGCCCGTTCTTTTACCACACGCCTGACGATAGGTTTGGCAAATCCAGATTCTCCGAACTGCTTGAAAATGCGCATCAACTCACCCTCTTCGTATTCGTTGACCACCTGTACTGCATCCTTGAGCTGCGACGAATTCATCCGCATATCCAACCGTGCATCGAAGCGAAAAGAAAATCCACGGCTCGCCTCGTCAAAATGAAATCCTGAAACCCCTAAATCGGCGATGATTCCATCTACCTTTTCTACTCCTTTGGCGGTCAAAAACTGCCTGGTAAATCGGAAATTCCCAAAGCACAATTCGAATCGTTCATCGTCTGGCTGGTTCTGAACAGCATCGCTGTCTTGATCGAAACCAAACAACCGCCCTTCTGGACCCAAATGCTTTAGTATCTCTTTGCTGTGCCCACCCGCACCCAGCGTGACATCTACATACACTCCGTTTGGATTGATCTTTAACGCTTCCACGCCCTCATGTAAAAGAACTGTAGTGTGATACGCCATATCAGTCGGTATCAGGCCCATCGTCCAATCCCCCCATGACCTCTTCAGCGAGCGATGCGAATGACTCAGCGTCTTGTTCCATCACAGCATCGTACTTCTCTTTCGCCCACAGCTCGATGCGATCGGCATATGCGAAGAGCACCGCCTCTTTTTCGATGCCCGCATATTTCATCAAGGTTTTGGGAACCAACACCCGTCCATTGCTATCCAATCCCACCGAGGTCGCCCCGTTATGGAACTGCCGATAAAACGTTCGATTCTTAGCGACAAACAAGTTGAGTCCACGCAGTTTTTTGCCAACCTTCTCCCATTCATTGGTTGGATAGAGCACCAAACAGCCTTCAAAACCTCTATTCATGACGAATTGCTCCTTCGCCGATGGATCAATCTGCTTCCGCAGACCTGCCGGCAAAAGAAATCTCGACTTACTGTCGAGCTTGCATTCGTATTCTCCTAAAAAGCTAGTCATGAATGAGTTGCGCTAATTGGGGGTAAAAGTAAATCAATTTTACCACATTTTACCACCTATCACCATATTGTTGATAAGTCTAACGACACAAGTACAATTCTCGTATAAATTATTCCCTTATAGCAAGGATTATCTAAGGTGGGAAGAAGTGGAAGTATAGCATCGTTGGTATCAACACCAAAACGCATGCTGTTAACAGTTCGCTGTTCACATGCTGAAAACCAAGTGAATGCTCAAGCCTCAAAATCTCTATTTTTGGTTCCGTGGAAAAGCCAGTGACCATCATGGATGTGAGCATCATTGAAGAAGGAGGATTCAGCTATATCGAAGAAGGTGAAGGCGAACCTATTGTAGTGCTTCATGGACTATTCGGCGCGTTGAGCAACTTCAAAGGCGTTTTCGAACATTTCACCAAGAACTTTAAAGTCATCATTCCCATGATGCCTTTGTACACGATGCCAATCATTGATACGAACGTCAAAAACTTGGCGCGGTACCTCGCCGACTTCATGGATTTCAAGAAAATCGAAAAGGCACATTTGTTGGGTAACTCTCTTGGAGGACACGTCGCGCTGATCTATGCATCCAAGCATTTGGAGCGCGTCAGAAGTCTCATTTTGACCGGCAGCAGTGGATTGTATGAAAATACCCTCGGCGGTTCATTCCCCAAAAGAGGAAACTACGATTACGTCAAGGAGAAAGTAGCGGTCACCTTCTATGACCCCAAACACGCCACCAAGGTATTGGTAGATGAATGTTTTGACATTGTAAATGACAAGGGCAAGACGGTGCGGATCATATCGTTGGCGAAGTCAGCCATTCGGCACAACATGGCGAGCGAACTGCCCAAAATGAACATTCCTGCATGCCTGATTTGGGGAAAGAACGACACCATCACTCCGCCTGATGTGGCCGAGGAATTTGCAGAACTCCTCCCCGATGCAGACTTATTTTGGGTGGATCAGTGCGGCCATGCCCCAATGATGGAGCACCCTGAAGAGTTCAATTCGACACTTTCGAATTGGCTGGCTGAACGATTCCAAGTCGCGGCCTGATGCACATTCAATCTTCGGCTTTCGAAAAAAGCTCTTCGAAAATTTCTGAGTGCCCTCAAACTGCACTTCCTGAATTCGCATTCATCGGTCGCTCCAATGTCGGTAAGTCCAGCTTGATCAACATGCTTCTCTCGCGCAAAGACTTGGCAAAAACGTCTGGGTCGCCAGGTAAGACGAGACTGATAAACCATTTCTTGATCAATGAGGCGTGGTACTTAGTGGATCTGCCCGGATATGGCTACGCCAAGGTTTCCAAGACCGACCGGAAGACCTTCATGAAGATGATCTACAACTACTTCGAAAAGCGTGAAAACATGTTCAACGCATTCGTACTCGTAGATTCCAGACATGCACCGCAACCTTCAGACATCGAATTCATGAATTGGCTGGGCGAGCATGGAATTCCATTTTCCATCATCATGACCAAGCTGGACAAGCTCTCGAGCTCAGAGTTGAAGAAAAACAAAGACGCCTACCACAAACGAATGCTCGAAGATTGGGAACGGCTTCCTCCTTTTTTCTATACCTCAGCCAGTGCGCGAACGGGTAGAGAAGAAGTATTGAACTACATCGACTACTGCATCAAGCTTTCCTTGGGCACCGAAAAGACCTCGTAAGTCGATACTACTTTTAGCCCCAGTAGTCCATAATGCAGATGAGCAACGACGTACACATTGTGCTCCTTTGAAAGCTGGGCATTTACCATCTTAGCAGATATCGTAACCCCTCTTCTCAACGTTCTCAACTCACTCCCCGGAACGATGGCCTTATAGCTGCCACCATAAGAACCTAACTGCTCCACCTTTTCAACGATCTCATACGAGTACAGTGGAATGAAGCGATTTACGATCAGCCCTAGGGTTCCAATGTTCGCCGCCCATCCGAACATCACAAACAGCGCGAAAAGACCAGAAGTTGTGTAGCCTGAAAACAACAGCTTGCGCCGAAAAAGAAAATAGCCCGAAGTGAGTAACGAAAGGTGAAACAGCACGATCGCCGAGACCGAACTCTCCAATGACCAGTGCATCACCACGAGAAGGAGCAATCCGAAGAACATGCCGATCAACAACATCCACTGCACCCACACGAATCCATCGTCGTCAGTCGCAGCGGCATCCATTCTCCATTTTCGTTGACGTCTTTCTGGCGTGCTCTCAGCGGGTACAAAGTGATAATCTTCCGTTCCGTTGCTCGGATCCTGCAACAATAAAGCGCACATGCGTTGGTAAAGACGAGGAAGATTTGATTTGAAATGTTCAGGAGACTCGAAAAAGTATTCCACGCAGCATGCAAAGAATTCATGTGCATTCGTGCTCGCATACTTTCTTATCACCTTGAGCTTTCCTTCTAAGATCGCATTGCGCAGCTCATCGCCCGATTCAGATAATTCGGCCAATTCTTGATCGAGGTGCCGATCCAAATAATCGTTTTCCTCGTCAATGATCACCTTCAACGCGTGCGCAATTTCGTGCAATCCAAGATTTAGGTTGTCATCCACTACTTCGAAGCCATGCACCAGGTGCTTCCAAGAAAAACGCAACACACCCAATGGTGAGGTGCTACCTTTTAGGTTCCGATCCAGAAGTTTGTTGTAAAACACGTCCGGGTAAATGATAATCTTGGAGAAGCGGTCCATTCTAAAACTCCTCAGACCAAAGGTCACTTGCACGATTGCCCCGGCCGTCAACGCATATACTTCCGGGCTAAGCTTTAATCCCTGTTTCCCGTAAAAGTTCTTGGTTGCAAGTATCACCCGCAACCGCGCTAAAAATTTTTGTTTGCCCTGAGCAGAAAGCTGACGATAATAGGTCATCCTTTCTTGAAGAATCTCATCGGCCTGGCGCATTACTTCTTCAATCCGCTCCGATCGCAGTTGTTCTCGTTCCTCATCCTCCTCCTTGCCTTGATAGAACCAACGCCTCGAACCTGATCGAATGGCGATAAGCGAAAAGAGAAAGAGCATCGACAAAAGAAAAGCGGGCTCGAATGCCGCATACGTGTCTCCCGTGAGTGAACTAAATTCGAAGCAATGCATTTCAAACACAAGAATACTCGAATTCATGATTTTAGGTGCGGTCCTCATCCAAAACCAGCATTTTCGTGAGTGGCCCCTCAACAGAGCTACCGAATTTGACATGTCATTTTCAGCTGAAAAGTCCCGTCATGAATCAACCGCATTTAGCATGGATACTTCTGTTAGCCATTGCCCTGATATGCGCGAGCTGCACAAACCGACACACCACTGCCATGCCTGAAGCCCATACCAACATCCTCATCAACGAAACCAGCCCCTACCTACTCCAACACGCCCATAATCCGGTCAATTGGATGCCATGGGGAGATGATGCGCTTAACAAGGCGAAAGCTGAAAACAAGCCCTTATTGATCAGTATTGGATACAGTGCTTGCCATTGGTGCCATGTGATGGAGCACGAGAGCTTCGAAGACGAAGAGGTCGCACGCATCATGAACGAGCTTTTCGTGTGCATCAAGGTAGACAGAGAAGAAAGGCCCGATGTAGATCAGGTGTACATG
>JAVKEP010000041.1:0-46296 GCA_040221375.1 Cryomorphaceae bacterium | reverse complement strand
TGGGGAACCTCAGATGCCATTCGGGACCAATTGGCAGAACTCAAAATCGTGGTCAAGGACGGAAAAGACGGAGCAACGTGGGATATAAAAGCCTAAATCGCTTACTGCAATTTGCAGCGCTGTCCTTGCTATTGCAGGCGTGTGGTGGAGATGACAGAACGATCGACCCGCCCTCAGAAACGCAGCCGATTCAACCACGGATTGAATTGACCGCAACTCCTGATTTTAATGGCGATTCTGCATTGGCATTTGTTCAAAAACAGGTGGATTTCGGTCCTCGTGTTCCGAATACAGCAGCCCATAAAGCGTGTGCTCGTTGGCTGACGGCCGAACTCGAACGTTTTGGCTTAGAAACGATTGTACAAGAAGCTACCGTCACCGCTTACAACAATGAGCGGTTAGACATTTACAACATCATGGGGCGCTACCGCCCTGAGGCACCGCGCCGGATCTTATTGATGGCCCATTGGGACACGCGGCCTTATGCAGATCGAGGCACAGAGAAAAAAAACCACCCAATCGACGGTGCCAATGATGGCGGCAGTGGTGTCGGCGTGCTGCTCGAATTGGCGCGCGTGATCCATGCGGACTCCCTATCGCCTGAAATCGGTTTCGACATATTATTCTTTGACGCCGAAGACTACGGCAAACCTGAGTCATCGATGATCGGCAAATCGAACGATTCGTGGTGCCTCGGTTCTCAATATTGGGCCAACAACATTCCGATCGAAGCCTACGAACCGGAGTACGGCATATTGCTCGACATGGTGGGTGCTTCGGATGCTGTATTTCCTAAAGAAGGGGTTTCGGTTTACTACGCCCCGAATGTGGTTGAAAAAGTCTGGTCGATCGCCCAAGCGATGGGGCATCGCGGGTACTTTTCTGTTATGAATGGAAACCCGTTGACCGATGACCATGTTTATGTCAATAAGATTGCAAAAATTCCGACGATCGACATCATCCACTACGACGTTCTACGATCCGATTTTGGACCCTTTCATCACACGCATGATGACAATATGGAAATCATAGATAAGGGAACTTTAAAAGTGGTTGGAGATGTTGTATTGCAGGTGATCTTCCAAGAATGAAGTTCCTCTCCACCTTATTTTTTCTCTTCGCATTCTCTTCTCTCTTTGGGCAGAACTTCATCGACGATAGGCTCGCTGCCATTCATACTTCACGGATTCGAGCGCTCGACGTGCCAATGCACATGACATCCACAAGTCTTTATCCTTCGGCTGTTGCCATTCCCTTTGTTTTCATAGCTCAAGGTCTCTACGAGACCGATTCCGCAAGCCTGAGACGGGGTATGGTTGCTGTCGCCTCAATTGGCTGTGCTTCGATCATTACCTTGGCGATGAAATACTCCATCCGTCGCCGTCGCCCTTATGCAAATTCTCCCACCTCTTTCCAAGACCTTACGAGGTCAAACACCATCAATCCTAATCGTTCATTTCCCTCAGGCCACTCTTCCGTCGCCTTTGCCTTGGCTACGTCCACTACCCTTTCCTTGCCTAAATGGTACATCGCAGTACCCATGTTTGCTTGGGCAGGTGCCGTAGGGTACTCAAGAATACATCTAGGGGTTCATTATCCGAGTGATGTCTTGGTAGGAGCAGCAATCGGCGCTGGATCGGCGTTTTTGAGCCATCATTTAAACCGACGTTTCTTTCGCAAGTAAAACCTTCGGATTCTTAGGTTGGCATTCCACCCATAAGGCTATATTTCGGCAAAATTCCCTCGACGATGGCCGACGATAAAAAGCTCTTTCTACTGGATGCATTCGCCTTGATCTACCGTGCGTATTACTCGTTCATCTCCAATCCGCGCATCAGCAGCAAAGGATTTAATACCTCCGCCATGTTTGGCTTCACCAATACGTTGTGGGACCTGCTCAACAAAGAAAACCCCACCCACATCGCAGTG
This sequence comes from Cryomorphaceae bacterium, assembly GCA_040221375.1. Classification (GTDB taxonomy): domain Bacteria; phylum Bacteroidota; class Bacteroidia; order Flavobacteriales_G; family Salibacteraceae; genus SHAN690. Next base: position 44,367 of record JAVKEP010000041.1, on the reverse strand, counting down.
GTCTTTGATCCGCCTAGTGGAGACACCGAGAATTTCCGTGTAGAGCAGTATGCAGAATACAAGGCCAACCGGGAGGCGATGCCTGAGGACATTCGAAAATCCATTCCTTACATCAAAGCGATCGTTCAAGGATTTCGGATTCCCACATTGGAAGTGGAAGGCTATGAAGCCGATGATGTCATCGGAACCTTGGCTAAAAAAGCAGCGCGGAAAGGCTACACGGTGTACATGATGACACCTGACAAGGATTACGGCCAATTGGTTGAAGACAACATCTACATGTACAAACCGGGCAGACAAGGTTCGGATGTTCAGATCCTAGGGCCGACCGAAATATGCGAACGATACGGCATAGAACGACCCGAGCAGGTCATCGACATTCTCGGTATGATGGGCGATGCGGTAGACAACATTCCGGGTATTCCTGGAGTCGGTGAAAAAACGGCGATCAAGTTTGTTCAGCAGTTCGGCTCCATGGAAGGTCTGTACGAAAACGTAGACCAACTCAAAGGGAAAATGAAGGAGAAAGTCGCCGACCACAAGGACCAAGCGTTCATGTCAAAAGAGTTGGCAACGATCATCCAAGACGTCGCCATCGAATTGAACGAAACCGACTTGATCCGGGAAGAACCCGACACCGAGCGATTGGTTGAAATTTTCACGGAACTCGAATTCAAGAGCCTAGCGAAGCGGGTGCTGGGGGAAGAAATTACCGTTTCACAAACCAGCCCCTCTGGGAGCCAGCTCGATCTCTTTGGCGGTGGAAGTCAAAGCACCGATACCGCAGACGAAGCCACCGTAGCGCAAGACGACCTCAACACGATTGAAACCGTAGAAAAAACGTATACCGCGGCCACGACAAAAGAAGAACGAGCTGCGCTAATTGCGCTTTTGGAAAAGGCGAATAGTTTTTGCTTTGACACCGAAACAACGGGCATTGACTCGATCACCGCAGAGCTAGTCGGGATGTCGTTTTGCATGGAAAAAGGAAGGGCGTTCTACGTTCCAGTTCCCAACGATCCGGCTGATGCTGAAAAGGTCGTCGCAGAATTTAAACCCGTTTTTGAGAACGATGCAGAGAAAATTGGGCAGAATTTAAAGTACGACTTAGAGGTGCTCAAACGCTACGGGGTTACCGTCCGCGGCTTTCTTTACGACACTATGATTGCCCATTATTTGCTGCACCCTGACATGAAGCACAACATGGACGACATGGCCGAGTATTACCTCCAATACAAGCCCGTTTCCATCGAGTCATTGATCGGAAAAAAGGGGAGTAAGCAAGGGAGCATGCGCGACGTAGCTTTGGAAGATATCACACAATACGCGAGCGAAGACGCTGACATTACCTGGCAACTCAAGCAGGCCTTGGACGAAGAATTGACCAAGGACCATCTCGTCAAGCTTTTTCGCGAAATCGAATCGCCATTGATCCAAGTCCTCACGGATATGGAACTCGAAGGCATCAAGATCGACGTGCCTGCACTCAATAAATTTTCTAAGGAATTGGGGAGCGACATCGACAGCCTCAAGAAAAAAATCTTGAAGCTGTCAGGCATCGACTTTAACGTAGATTCTCCAAAGCAGTTGGGCGAAGTCTTGTTTGACCACTTGAAAATTGACGAGAAAGCGAAAAAGACCAAGAGCGGTCAGTACGTGACGCGTGAAGACACCCTTCAGAAATTGGCCAGCAAGCACGAGATCATCCCGCTGATTTTGGACTACCGAAGCGTGAAGAAACTCAAGAGTACTTATGTAGACAGCTTACCAGAAATGGTCAATGCCGATACCGGCAGGATCCACACCAACTACATGCAAACGGTTGCGGCCACAGGTCGATTGTCTTCTACCAATCCCAACTTGCAAAACATCCCCATCCGAACCGAACGCGGTCGCTACATACGAAAGGCCTTCATTCCACGGTCTGAAGAATACGTCATCCTTGCAGCCGACTATTCGCAGGTTGAACTCCGGATCATTGCCGCACTAAGCGAAGACGAAGGCATGATTCAGGCATTTAAGGATGGCTTGGACATACACGCGGCCACGGCTTCCAAGGTTTTCGGAGTTCCACTGGAGGAGGTGAGCAGGGAACAGCGAGGCAAGGCAAAGGCGGTGAACTTTGGAATCGCTTATGGTCAAGGTGCATTCGGACTGGCAGACAACCTGAACATATCCCGCACAGAAGCCAGGGAGATCATCGAAAACTACTTTGCCCAATTTCCAGGCATCCAAACATTCAAAGAGATGGCGATTGCCCAAGCCAAAGAGAAAGGTTATGCCGAGACCTTACTCGGACGCCGCAGGTACTTGGCAGACATCAACTCCCAAAACGGAACCGTTCGGGCCGCAGCAGAGCGAAATGCGATCAATGCACCCATCCAAGGTTCGGCTGCCGATATCATCAAACTAGCGATGATCGACATTCATGAAGCGTTCATCAAAGAAGGCTTTCGCTCCAAAATGCTACTCCAGGTACACGATGAATTGGTATTTGACGCCCATAAAGACGAACTCGAAACCATCCAGCCTATGATCCGTACAATGATGGAAACCGCTTATACCATTGCGGTTCCATTAGTTGTTGACATCAACTTTGGGAATAATTGGTTGGAGGCCCACTGAAACACGCTTGCTTCCCACCTATGTTTGTTATAATTCGGGAAAATATGAGAAGCACTACTCTATTGTTTAGCTTGGCAATCCTCCTCACCACAGCGAGTTGTGGCGGAGAAAAGGCCGACGATGTCGCAGATTCCAAAAAGGGAGTAGACATTGATACCTCCCGGATCAAAGACGGCGTCGGTGAAGAAATGTACGACCGGGCGAAAGCCATGTTCTACTCCATGCCCACCCCGCTCGAGCTTCAATCGATGATAGAGAACTCTGGCGGTCATTTCCGTGAAGACCTATTGGCCGACCCTCAAAAATCGAGCGACTACCAAACTACAGAGCAAGAGGCTTTTGCCCTTGGTGTGTACGGCGCTGACATGAGTTACTCCACCGTATTTGACCAGCAACAGGATGCCTTGCTTTACATGGCCGCAGCACAGCGCGTGGCAAAAAAGATGGGCATCAAGGATCCATTTGGTCCTGGATTGATGGAACGTGCGAGCAACAATCAAACACAAAAAGATTCGATGCTGATCATCGTTTCTGAAATCTATTGGGAACTCAACAGCCAGCTACAAGAAGAAAACCGAAACCAAATCGGATTGATTGTCCTTGCTTCAAGTTGGGTAGAAGGCCTCTATTTGGGCTCTCAAATTCTATTGGAAGGAAGCAGCAACACGCAGATGGAGCAGGTCATCGCCGATCAGCGATTCATCGCTTCTCAGTTGGACGCGCTCTTTAAAGACTATGGGGAAGACCCCTTCATCAAGACAACGGAACCTTTTTTCAGGCCACTGGTTGATCGCTATTTACGGCTTCCTATCAGCGAGACACCTACTGAAGTGACCAAGGTCAATGGCAAGACGGTCATCGGAGGAGCTGCACAAGTAAAGTTCACCAAAGAAGATCTCCTTGATATAACCCGAATTGTAGGGGAAACTCGAGCTAAAATCATTGCGCTATGAAGCACTTCACCCTACCCCTCCTTCTCATCTTCTTAGCCAGTTTCAGCTTCGTTCAAGCCGAGGCGCAATGCAAATCCTTCACGAAGAAGCATTGCCTCTCAGAACTCTCGGGGTATGCGAGCAACGGCCAGTACAATGGCGCCGTGATGTTTGAAGGCGAAGCGGCTTCACTCGTTCAAACCTTTTATTCTGGAAAAGACTACCGCCTCTTCGTTTGTTCGCACGACGCGATCAGCGACAGCCTTTTCTTCGAAGTGCGCGACTACAAGAAGAACTTGCTTTTTTCAAGCAAGGGCGAAGAAGCTCCCATGTTCGATTTTTCTGTTGAATCCACCCAACAGTTGTACTTGACGATCATCGTCCCCGACATGGGTACGGCCAACGAGTTGAAGAAAAATGGATGCGTATCCATCCTCGTCGGCTTCAAGGAGAATTGATTCCACCAAGCGTTTTTCTAGCCAGCATGCGTAATATTGCGCCATGACCTACTCCATGACCGGTTACGGCAAGAGTGTTTGCCAATACAACGGCCGTGCTCTCACCATCGAAATTCGCACCTTGAACAGCAAGCAAGGAGACATCAACGTGCGCATGCCTTCGATCTACCGTGAAAAAGAGCTCGAGCTGAGGGACCTCATTTCATCCCAATTGCAGCGCGGAAAAATCGACTTAAGCATTCAGCGAGACCTCGCCACCGAGGAAATGTCGAGCGAGGTAAACGAAGCGCTGGTCACGAAATACTACGAAATGATCAAGCGGATGGAGGCTAAAATCGAAGGGAATTCCACCGCTGATTCGGTAGAATACTTGTCATTGATCTTTAAACTTCCCGACGTTTTAAAACCCGTGAGTGAGCAGTTGGAAGAGGCTGAGTATACGGCGCTCTGTGTGGGCTTGAGCGAATGCATTGAAAGCGTAAAGGCATTCAGGAAGCAAGAAGGGGCAAAGTTGGAGTTGGTGCTCCGCGGCGGTACCGAACGCATCGCTGCCTTGCTCAATGACGTGGTTCCCTTTGAACAGGCCCGCATGGAAAAGATACGCAGCCGCATCAGCAATGGCCTGGGAGACGCTACTGATTCCTCATCATTTGATTCGGACCGATTTGAACAAGAATTGATCTACTACTTGGAAAAACTGGACATCACCGAAGAGAAGGTGCGGCTGAAAGCGCATTGCGAGTATTTCCTAAAGACGCTTTCTGAAGAAGAAATCAAGGGGAAGAAGCTGTCGTTCATTGCGCAAGAAATGGGGCGTGAAATCAACACGCTCGGCAGCAAGGCACAGCATTCGGATATGCAGCGTGTTGTGGTAGACATGAAGGATGAACTCGAAAAAATCAAGGAGCAAGTACTGAACGTACTATAGGCCTATGGACGCACTTCGCCCACAAGGAAAAGCAATTATTTTTTCCGCCCCTTCGGGATCTGGTAAGACCACCATCGTGCGCGCTTTGCTGTCTGAAGGACTCCCGTTGGAATTTTCGATTTCGGCTACGAGCAGAGCCGCTCGCGGAAATGAACGGCATGGGTTTGACTATTATTTTCTCGGCATCAATGGATTCAAAGAAAAAATCGACGAAGACGCGCTGCTGGAATGGGAAGAAGTCTACGTAGATCAATTTTATGGAACGCTGAAGAGCGAGATCGAACGCATTGGGAAAAACGGCAACGCGGTAGTGTTTGACGTGGACGTCTACGGAGGAATCGAACTCAAACGCTTGCTCGGCGATCGGGCCTTGGCCTTGTTTATCCTGCCTCCATCTGTAGAAGAACTCGAGCGGCGACTTAGAGGCAGAAACACCGATCCAGAAAAGAAAATCAAAGTGCGCTTGGCAAAAGCACACGAGGAAATGGAACAACGAGACGCCTTCGATACGATCATCGTAAACGAAAACCTCGATACCGCAATTTCAGATGCCCGCAACGCAATCATCGAATTCTTAGCGCAATGAGCAAACGAGTGGGACTGTATTTCGGGACGTTCAACCCTATTCACGTAGGGCACTTGATCATAGCAAATCACATGGTGCAATACGCCGAACTGGACGAGTTGTGGTTTGTTGTATCCCCTCAAAATCCACTCAAACCAAAGGCGTCTCTGCTCGCGGACTACCATCGCTTGGCCTTGGTGCGAATTGCAGTAGACAACAATTTTAAGCTCAGAGCGAGCAACGTGGAATTTGATTTACCTCAGCCTTCGTACACCATCCACACCCTCACGGCGCTTTCAGAAAAACATCCTGATCACGACTTCACAGTGATCATGGGCGAAGACAACTTGAATACGCTCACCAAGTGGAAGAACTACGAGCAAATCCTCGAACATTACTCGGTATTGGTCTATCCGCGGGTAGAAAGCGATGAGAACTTGAGCGTACAAAGCGGCGATCGAAGTGACCTTCTCGATCATCCAAAAGTCACCATGGTAGACGCACCCCTGATGAAAATTTCTGCGAGTTTCATTCGAAAAGCAATCCATCGAGGAAAGGACGTCCGTTACCTTCTCACCGAACCGGTATTGAAGTACGTAGACGAGATGAACTTTTATCGCTGATCGGTAAATGGTCACGCTCGTTGATTATCAAGCGAGCGCTTTAGTGCACGTACCCACAATCCATCCATCCGAATGTGGCTGATTTCCCCACCTTTGCACCCCAAATGAAACAAGCATGAGCGACCGCACAGAATTGAATGACCTCGGAGAGTTCGGATTGATTGAGCACCTTACCAAGAACATCCATCACGTTCAACCCTCCACCGTTCGGGGAGTTGGTGATGATGCTGCTGTGATTGATCGGGGTGATTACTACGAGTTGGTGACGTCGGATTTACTTGTCGAAGGGGTTCACTTTGATATGGGCTATACGCCACTGAAGCACCTTGGTTATAAAAGCATCGCGGTAAACGTCTCTGACATCTGTGCTATGAACGGAAAATGCGAACAAGTGACCGTAAGCCTCGCCGTTTCCAATCGGTATTCGGTAGAAGCCTTGGAACAAATTTACGAGGGGATTCTCCTAGCGTGCGAAGTGTACAATATCGACCTCGTAGGAGGCGACACCTCTACCAGCTTGTCTGGACTTGTTATCAGCGTAACGGCCATAGGCCGGGTAGACAAAGACAAAATCGCCTACCGAAGTGGCGCAAAAGAGCACGACCTAATCTGCGTTTCTGGCGACTTAGGCGCTTCGTACATCGGCCTGCAAATCCTCGAACGTGAGAATCAGATTTGGAAGGAGAACCCAAGCATACAACCCGACCTTGAAGGCCACGATTATGTGCTCGAGCGCTTTTTAAAGCCGGAAGCTCGGGTTGACATCATTGACAAACTCGCCGAAAAAGGCATTCTTCCCACTGCGATGATGGATGTTTCAGACGGTCTCGGATCCGAGGTGCTACACATTTGTAAGCAGAGCAAGGTAGGCGCCAAAGTGTTTGAAGCAAAGCTGCCTATCGACCCGACCGTTACCACGCAAGCGCAAGAATTCAAACTCGAACCTTCCCTCTGTGCGATGAACGGCGGCGAGGATTATGAATTGCTCTTCACCGTAGATCAGAAAGACTTTGAGAAAGTGAATATGATGGAAGGGGTTCACATCATCGGTCACATTGCGCACGCCACAGACGGAGCCACAGTTGTTTACCCCAAAGGCGAAGAGATTTTCATCAAGGCACAGGGATGGAACGCCTTTGACGGCAAATAGATCGCATTGAATTTCCAGACATCTCAGTTCCTTACGTGTTGCTTCCCTTTCACAAGCATACAAAGAATCAATACCTTTCGCCGACTGCCATGAACCTAGCATCTCAACTGTCGTCCATTTGCGCTTCTTCTACTTCGCGCACTGAGTTGGTGAGCAAGCTCGCCCTTCAGATTGCACCCAAAACGGTGGCAGAAATTGGGGTGTACAAAGGCGACATGGCCGAACCTTTGTTAAGAGCCTGTCCGTCCATCGAGAAATACATCATGATTGACCCGTGGCGTAATCTTTCTGATTGGAACAAGCCGGCAAACCGGGAAGACGACACCTTTGAACAGATTTATGCGCAAACCATGGAACGCACTGCGTTTGCCTCTGAGAAGCGCGTGGTTTTGCGGGGTAAAACAACGGAAGTAATCGTCGGCATTGAAGATCAAAGCCTCGACATGGTCTACATCGACGGCGATCATACTTTGAAAGGAATCACGATAGACCTGTTGCGCGTTCTTCCAAAAATGAAATCGACCGGGTGGATCGTAGGGGACGATTTGATTCCAAGCATTTGGCAACACAACCTGCAGTTTGAGCCGACGATGGTGTTTCCGCTCGCCCTCCATTTTGCAGAAGGAATCAATCGAAAAATTTTCCTACTTCCCTTTAATCAATTCGCATTGCAGCTCGACTCAGATGCATTTGAAGTGATCGACCTATCGGGGTTGAATTATGCTGAGACGGACCTTCTCCCTCAGATCAAAAAGCTGGTAGATGAGGCGGTTTTGACGGCGGGCATTAAGTCACGATTGATCCGCAGCAATCCTAAGCTCTATGGGGTTTACCGCTCATTCACTACCCTGTTTCGTTCCTCGTAACGCATCGAGCATTTGGTACTCAGCATCGAGCATTTCTCGCAATCGTAACTGTTGCTCGGGCTCAAAGTTCGGGCGTACATTGAAGGTCTTCTGATTGGAAATGGGAAGTTGAAAGCCCAGTTCACTGCTCAATTCCCTGAGCTGTTGGTTCAAGTCTGCGGTGTACAACACCTTGTCAACCTTCCTCAATCGCCCCACCGCATCCTCTACATTGTAATCGGCAGAGAACATATACAGCTGGTTCATCAAATGTTCCTTGGGCAAGTTGTTCAAGAAATCATCAAATGAAGCGCCTAACCACGGACCCTCGGTCTCCATGCAAGGGTGTTTGACTCCGTTGGTTTGGAAGTGTAAAAGCATTGCGTAATGTGATAGAACCCGTTCTACGGGATCGCGCAAGCATGTGATCAAGTAGGGATCTCTTTGCAGGTCAATTTTGTGCATGGGAATGTGCGAGAACCCGTAGGTGTACCAACCTTCGTTGATCAGCGCAGGATTCCAGCCGACAAACACCCGTCCATTGCTTATGGTTCGGTGGTTGGCTTTCTCTGCCATCTGCTCGTAGAAGACGGTAGTGTCTGGCCGCCCTGATAATGTCAAGAATGCAAAATTGATGGTGGTTCCGCCGGTCTTTCTCACATGGATGTGATAGATGGGTCGATCCCCCGCTGATCGTACCAAGTGCCGAGCTCGTCTGTTCTCAAGCGAACGTTCAATTTTACCTATAATCTCCATATCCAAGCTCAGTTCAGAGCAGTCCTTAGCGCCTCCAGCGATTCATTTGGGGCCTCAAGATAACCCATGTGACCACAACCTCGAATTATTTGAAGATGAACGTGTTCGGATATTTCCGCCAACTCCGTGCTTTCTTGAAGCGGAATGCGAGGGTCCATTTCTCCCGCTATGATGTGCACAGGGTAGGGAGGGAATTTCAAGAGAAGCTCTCTGTTCGGTCGATCCCGCATTCCTGCCAATGCAGCAATGGTGCCTTGTACAGATGTTTGGAGCGCTTGTTTTTTTACATGATTTACGCCCTCTCTCATGCGTTTTCGGTTCAATGGCCTGAACAACATTGGGATGGATTGGCGAACGAATGAAGCATGGTTTCGCTTTACCAATTCAATAACCCGATTGCGGTCTTTTTTTTTGCTCGGACTATCCGAACGCGCGGTAGAATGATACAAGATCAACCCCTTGAGATGGTCTGGCCATCGCTCTGCAAATGCCAAGGCCACGTAGCCACCCATCGAATGACCTACCAAATGGACGCGACGTAATCTCAGAGATCGAACCACGGCCATGACTGCCTCTGCCATTTCATCCATGCTGTGCACGTAGCCCAGGCAGTCGCTCTTGCCATGACCGGGCAGGTCAATGCACACCACGCGGTACCGCTTAGACAACGCTGTGGCTATGTCTTCCCACATCCAGCTGGCTTCGAGGAAGCCGTGCAAGAGGACGACAGCGGAGCCTTTGCCCTTTTCATGAAAATAGAGGTTTATATCCTTGAACCGGATGTTAGGCATTCATCAACTCCTCAATTTCTTCTGCCTCGATCGGTATGTTCTCCATCAAGTTGGTGTACCCATCCTTATGGATTACGTAGTCATCTTCAAGGCGAATGCCCAGCTCTTCCTCCAGAATATAAATGCCCGGTTCAACCGTGAAAACCGAACCTTCAGGAATGGGAGCGTTCCACGGACCGTAGTCATGGGTATCCAACCCAATGTAATGGGACGTTCCGTGCATGAAGTACTTCTTGTAAGCGGGCCAATCTGGATCTTGATTCTTGATGTCATCCATAGAAATCAGACCAAGGTCAACGAGTTCTTTTTCCATCAATAGGCCGACTTGAAAATGGTAGTCTTTTAGCGTGATGCCGGGACGAAGGATCTCAATCGCACCATTTTTAACCCGGTTCACAGCGTTGTACACGTCTTTTTGTCGCTTGGTAAAGCGTCCGTTCACCGGAACGGATCGGGTGAGGTCAGACGAGTAATTGGCGTACTCCGCGCCAAAATCCATCAGGATCACGTCTCCGTCCTTGCAAACTTGATTGTTTTCAATGTAGTGCAACACGCATGCGTTGCGACCTGAGCCGAGGATGGGTGTATAGGCAAACCCCGTCGAACGATTTCGGATGAATTCGTGCCAAAGTTCGGCTTCAATTTCATACTCCATCACCCCTGGTTTTATAAACGGCAAAATTCGACGCACCCCTTTTTCGGTAATGTTGCAAGCCTGTTGCATCAGCTCGATTTCGATGGGATGTTTCACCGCGCGTAGGGCATGCAGGATGGGATTGCTGCGGAGGTAGTTATGGGCTACGTACTTCTCTTTGCACCAGCGCATCCAACGGTCTTCGCGTGTTTGCATTTCTGTGTTTGCACGCCAGTGTTCGTTGGTATTTAAGTAAACGTGTTGCGCTTCGCTCATCATTTGGTTGAAAACACTTTCGAATTGTGTCAACCAATAGACGGTCTGAATGCCGGACGTTTCAAAGGCTGCTTGTTTGGTCAACTTTTCTCCCTCCCAAATGGCAATGTGCTCATTGGTTTCTTTGAGAAACAAAACCTCTCTGTGTTTTGGGTCGTGACAATCAGGGAAAAGCACGAGGATGCTCTCCTCTTGGTCAATACCACTCAACCATAGAATATCGCTGTGTTGCTTAAAAGGCTTGGTACTGTCTGCGCTCGTCGCAAAAATATCATTGGAATTGAAGACCGCAAGCGACTGCGACTGCATCTCTGCCTTGAACTTGGCGCGGTTATCAATGTATAGCTGCTTGTCGATTCTTTCGTATTTCATGCATTCTAGTTGTTGCTTACAAATGTGGGCGAATCATCGAAGAAAACAAGGGAATCATTGCCTTTACAATCCCGATAAAATGGTTTGGTAATGCTCTTTGACAATGGCAAAGGAGCGGCTCTTTGCGGCCCAATCTGAAATGCGTTTGCTCGTTGTGCGCTGATCCACCATTGGAGCCACGCGGTTAAACATGGCTTGCCTTCCAATTTCATCCATGGTAAACGAGACCCCTAAGTTCCATTTCTCCACCATGTGGGTATCGTCGCCGATGCCTTCCGGAATCATCACAGGCAATCCATTCGCAAAATACTCGGCATTTTTTATCGGTGAAATGCCAATCTTAGAAGGGCTAGGTCGATGCAAAGAGAAGGCCAGGTCTGCTGCTGAAAGGTAGGCAGGCACATCCTTCATCGGCACGTATTGCACACTCACGTCCGTCTGTTTAAACCCACTCGATTCCAGCAGTTGGCGCCACTTCTCTTCATCTGGACTTAGGATGATCATGTGAAATTTCTTGTGCCAATAATCGTGTGCCGAATGAAACAATTCCATCGCCTCCTTTTCAAGATAGATGCCACCTAGTTTACCCGTGTAAATACCAACGGTATTTTTTGCAGGTATTCCTAGGTCCTTTCTTATCCGAAGCCGATCGGCAGCAGAGAATGCAAACCGGTCTGGATCAACACAACAAGGCATTACCAGCACTTTTGCTGGGTCCACGTCCTCTTCTTCGACCAACTGGTCGGCATATCGTCGGGTAACTGGAAGCAACCAATCCGCTTGTTGTTTGAGTCGTTTCTCGGCGGCTTTGGCCATGACAAAACGCGGGTCCAATTTTTTCCACACCCCTGATTCCAACATGTAGTCTGCGTGCGGTTCAAATGATTCGACTGCGAGAGGAATGCCTTGAACCCTTGTAAAGTCCAATACCAGCCAACCGGCCAAACTGCTTCGAGCGATCACGAGGTCGACGGGGTTGTTTCCGTGAATTTCCCCTAAATGCTTTCGTGCCTTCCCTTTATCAAAGAGCTTCTTAGCAACGGCCTCAGAAGTTGAAAGCACGTGGTGTTGTACCTTTTCCATGGCCAAGGGTTCCACCTTTCCCTTTCGCTCAACGGTGACAAAAGAAATCAAGTGTACGTCCTTCCGATCAGCGAGGATTTGCAAATGGGGCAGCACGGTGGCTTGCGTTAAACCTTCCCTCAGTCCCCAATAAGATACGAAGCATATGTGCATAAAGGCCTACATAAAATGGAACCTATGCAAGTATACCCACTAGGGGTATTCAACCCACTTAGTATTGACGTATTTCACGATATTCGTGAGTGATGTGGAATCGTTGCCTCAGCCACCTTATTGCAATCAGCGCGCTATTTCTCTCATGGATCAATGGGGCGAACGGTCAGTGCACTTATGCGCTTGCCCAATTTCCTGATTCCATTTGCTCGAACGAAGGGATCAACCCTACGAGCATCGACTCTGGCTTCGCAGAGTATGCATGGTATTTTGGCCTCCAGACTCCTCAAATCAATGAAACACCAGAGAATTTAGGCAATCCTGGGAATTCCTTATCGAGTCAAACGTTTGGAATCAATGTTTTGCAAGTAGGTAATCAATGGCATGGCTTTGTAAAGAAATCCGATGCGCGATCGGTGTATCGCTACGACTTCGGAAGCAGCCTACTAAACTCGCCCAACACTACAGCGTTGAACGTCAATGCATTTGCGAACGACGGGTCCATTTCAAACGATGACATCGACATCATTCAGGTCGACGGAAATTGGTATGGGTTCACTCCCGTGAGAGACGGAGCCGGAATTGTGCGCTACGATTTTGGCACTTCGCTCGACGCGGATACGGTGAGCGCCACCAACCTTGGAAACATGGATGGCGCCATGAATTGGCCTAGATCTCTCAAGGTGATTGAGTACCAAGACAGCGTTTATTTAATCGTGGGAAACTACGTCGGCAACAGCATCACGATTTACAACCTTGGGGTAGACCCTACCAATGCCGCGCCGGTTTGGTCGAATAATTTCAGTACCAACAGCGCTCCCGTGGTCAACCAAGTAATCTCGGTCATGCCCTACATCAGCTGCGGGAAGTGGATCGTGCTCGCCGGTGGAAGAAACAGCGATAACCTCGTCCGATATCAGTTTGATGGAGGTTTTTCTTCTGCGCCGACGAGTGCGGATGAACTCGGCAGTGGCGCCAATTTTTTAGACCCGTATGAGATCACCCCGCTGTACGAAAGCGGACGACTGGAATTTTACGTCAGGACTCGGACTTCTTCGTCGAGCATGACCCGGCTCGTTTTTAACGACAGCATCGATCAACCAGTAGCTACGGTGCTTCAGCAGACCTTCGGGAACTTCAGTTTTCAATTGGTCTCCTACGCCATGGACATCTCTATCGACCAGAACGGCACGCACATTTTCTGCGTCAATGCAAGCAACGACTTACGACGGGTTTTTACCCCGCATCAGACATCGGCGTCTCCGCACGTGTACAACGGCCTATCAACCAATGGTGTTGCATTGGATACGAGCGGCCTCATTCCGTTTTCGCTACTCCAGAGAGACGCTGTTGGCAATATGCTGTTACAGCGTGATAGCATTTATTCGCGGACGGGGCCCTCGGCCGGTTGGTCTATTTCTGGGGCTTGCTTCGGCGACTCCACGGAATTTGTGGGCATCAATTACGAACAACAAATCAGTCAAGTGGACTGGTCATGGAGCTTGGGCAACGGCGCAACGAGTTCGGATTCTGCTCTGAACATCCTTTACGCCGATACGGGTGCTTACTCCGTTCAGCTTTCACTATCCGCCAATGGCTGCGTCGATAGCCTGGATACGACCATGTTTATCTTTCCGCAACCCACCGCTTCCTTCGCTTTAGACAGCGTGTGTCAAGGAGCTGATGTGTTCATTCCAAATCAGTCGTCCTCCCACCCGAATGATTCGATTTTATCTACCATTTGGACGCGTGAACAAACGGATACGCTCCTATCGTTTGACCCCATTTTCTACTTTCCCGACAGCGGCAACAACGTACTCACCTTGTTCTTGCAAACCGTCCACGGATGCACAGATACGGCTTCGTTGACGGTCTATGCCAAACCTGCTCCCATCGCAGCGTTTTTGGTTGATTCTACCTGCGTGACGGAAGAAAGCCAATTCACAAACCTTTCTGGAAGCACCTCATTTTACACCAGCGCTTGGGACTTTGGAGACGGCAACGTGTCGAGCCAGGAATCTCCATCACACGTCTATCCCGACACCGGAAATTACACGGTTGTGTTGATCACCACAAGCAGCAATGCCTGTACTGACACCGCTACTACCAACATCCGAATCAGTCCATTGCCACAAATTGGATTTTCCTTGGACAACGGACCGTATTGTCAGATGAGTGAAATAGCCACGGTCAATAGCTCATTCAGCATTGACAGCATTCGCTTGACACAACTCATCATTGGTTCAGACACGTTTGTAGGAAACACTTCCAGCTTTGTTCCAACGGGAAGTGGTCTGCTCAACGGAACGTTTTCGATTACAGCCGGTACGGCTTGTTCTGTGGATACGAGTTTTTCCATTTTGGTCCATCAACAACCCGTCATCACCCTTTCCATCAGCGACAGCTGTTCGCAGAGTCTGGCCTCCTTAAGCACCACTACAGTGGTAACCGACGGACAGTCGATCTCGAGCCTCCAATGGAACATCAACGATAGCATTGTGAATGGCTTGGATTCGCTGACAAGCTTTTTGAACGATGACTCCTTGCACATCCTGATTCAAGCATCTACTGAGAATGGCTGTGTCAACGAATTGCGGCGAGACATTGATGTCATTGAGCTTCCGTCGATCTCATTGCTATTGAGCGAACCCTTTTGCACATCTTCACCATTCTCGAATCAGAGCGTCATCCTCGTGGACAGCAATGACGCCATTCTCACCCAGACGTGGCAAATTGTGGTGGGTTCGGATACCTTCATTGGCAATGATCCTGAAAACCTCGTCGTCCATTCCGCTGGTTCTGGCGATCTCACCTTGCACGTAGTTACGCAAAAAGGGTGCTCCAATGTCGCAAGCTCGCCGATTGATGTTTCGCTCAGTCCAACGCCTGCATTTCAGCAATCCAGTCATTGCGCAAACCAAGGAGTGTTCTTCGAAGGAAACTATGACGGCACTAACTATGTATTCAATTGGAGCATCGACGGCGACGAATTAGGAGCGGGCGCAGATTTTCAACACATTTTTGAAGCAGGCGGAATCTATCTACTCACGTACAGGGTGCTTGACGCGAGCAGCGGTTGCGTTGCCGACACGTCTGATGCCCTTCATATTGTAAGTCGACCGAACGTCGTCATTCAGGATAACCCCTTGTGTTTTGGCAATTTATCAGAACTAACAGCGAGTATAACCTCCGATTCCGCTGACTCGATAGCGAATTATACTTGGTACGTTGATAATATCATGCGGAGCTTGGATAGTGTATTGCGATTTACGCCTGAAGAAGAGGATGAGGTATACGTCCGTCTAGATTTGATGACGACGGCGGGTTGTTTTGTTGAGGAGGAGGAGTTGATTCCTGTTCTACCCGAGCCCCCTGCTTCGTTTACGGCCTCAAGTTTATTTGGCATCGTTCCGTTCGAAACTAAGCTGAAGGCTTCAAACCCAGCGCTAATCCATGATTGGTCGCTGGGTACTACGACGCTCGATTCGGTGCCGTCGTTCACTACGACCATTGCGAATGCGGGCTTGCACACGATCGTGCATCGTGTGGAGGACGCCAACGGGTGCACCTCCAGAGAAGAAAAAATCGTTCGAGCGTACGCTGGGGTGACCGATTTGGCCATTCTGGATGTGGAGGCGTCCTCTCTGAACGATGGATCGTATGCATTGACCGCCCGACTCAGAAACCTCGGAGATGTGCCGATTGTGGGATTTACGTTGTCTGCTGGCTTTCTCAATGGAGTAATTCTGAACGAGTCATTTGCGGATACCCTGGAACCATCTGCAATTCGCATTGCTTCTTTCACCTCATCCCTATCCGTCCAATACGGCGACCCCTCATTCGCTTGCGTAAGCATAGTCTCATTGAATAGCTTGGAAGACCAAGTTCCAGAAAACGATCGTTATTGTACCCCTTTAAAAGAAGAAGATTGGCTGCAAGCATTTCCGGTGCCTGTTCAACATTCGCTGACCTTGGGCGTCCATCTAGGCGAAGACGAAAAGGTGTTCGTAGATGTGATTGATTTGAGAGGAGGAACCGTTTTGAGTCAATCGATGAAAGGAGAGCGCGGTTACCAGCAATGGCAGATCAACATGTCAACACTCGGCGCTGGGACATACATCTTATCGGTTGAAACCCCAACTAGGTCTGAACAACGATTGATCCAAAAGCTATAGGTTTCGTCCGTTACAGCCCTGCAAGACTGAATTATCTTTGCGACAACATGCCAAGTAAGTCATACGTCATTACCAAAGACCAGAGCCTCTTTAGTTTCAAGGAGCTGACTGCTTACAAAGAGCTCTTTTGGATGTTGGCCTGGAGGGATTTCAAGATTCGTTACGCTCAAACATTTGTCGGTTTGCTCTGGGCTTTCATCCAGCCATCGATGACCATTCTGATTTTGTACGTGGTGTTCGGTCGCTTCGCAAACGTGCAAACGGGTATCATCCCTCACATTGTTTACAGCACATGCGGGGTCATGGCCTGGACCTATTTCTCCTACGTGATGACCAATGCTGGAAACTCCATCATATCGGCACAGGCGATGGTCAAAAAAATCTACTTCCCTCGCATCATCATTCCTCTTTCAAAAGCGGTAGTGGGATTCATCGACATGGGGATCACGGCATTGATTCTAGCGGTGTTGATGATCGTTTTCGAGGTCCCACTCAGCGGAAATGTCGTCTACTTGCCCCTCTTTGTACTCGCATCCATCGTCGCAGCATTATCGGTTGGCATCCTCCTCAGCGCACTCACGATTCGCTACCGGGATTTTCAGTACGTGATCCCGTTCGCCGTTCAGCTTGGACTGTACATTACTCCTACGGCTTATCCTGCAGAGTTCGCAATCAATCGCTTGCCTGAGTGGGCTGCCATTCTCTACTTTCTCAACCCGATGGCGGGAATCGTCGAGGGCTATCGCTGGGCTATTCTCGGAACAGAACTTCCGCATTTAATGAGCCTTTGGTCGGTTGCATCTATGCTCATCATACTTGTCGTGGCCTTGTTCTATTTCAAACGCATTGACGGAAAGATCGCCGATTATGTCTGATGTTGCCTCTGCCATACAAGTAGAAAACATCAGCAAGATGTACACCTTGGGCAGCACGCATATAACGCTGCGTGAATCGCTCGCTTCCCTCTTTGGCAGAAAGAAAGTCGATGACCATACGTTTTGGGCGTTGAACGGCGTCAATTTTACGGTCATGGCTGGTGAATCCATTGGAATCATCGGAAAAAACGGAGCTGGGAAAAGCACATTGCTCAAGATTTTATCGCGGATCACCTTGCCGACCGAAGGACGCGTCACCATCAACGGCGCCGTAGCATCCCTGCTTGAAGTAGGCACCGGATTCCACCCGGAACTCACCGGGAGGGAAAACATTTACCTCAACGGATCCATCCTGGGCATGACGCGCGCTGAGATCCAAGAAAAATTTGATGAGATCGTGGCGTTCAGCGGAATTGAGCGTTTCTTAGACACTCCAGTGAAGCGTTACTCGAGCGGTATGTACGTTCGCTTGGCGTTTGCAGTAGCCGCCCACTTAGAGCCCGAGGTCCTGATCGTTGACGAAGTGCTTTCTGTGGGAGACGCCGAATTTCAAAAAAAATGCCTGGGTAAAATGGGAGACGTAACCTCCTCTGGTCGCACGGTGCTGTTTGTAAGCCACAATATGGAAGCAGTGCGAAAGATGTGTTCGAGAACGGTCTGGTTGGAAAACGGTAAAATCAAAATGATCGGGCCGTCTTCCGAAGTGATCGACGCCTACCTGTCTGATGTAAAGGATAACGCGGAAAACGTACGTCCCGGAGCAAGGAAGGATCGAGAAGGAAACGGTCGACTCCGCGCGCAAGAAATCCGCATTTCAAACCCCGAAGGGACCCACCTGCAAAGCGGTTCTCCACTCAAAATAGACATCGACTACGAAGGCGATGCCAAGGAAAAAATGACGTGCATCGCTACCCTTGGAATCCATGACGAACACGGTAGACGGGTCGGCACGTTGTCGACCAAACTCACCCGTGCCTTGATCGATATTAGCAGCGGCGACACCCTAACTTGGGAAATTCCTCGCTTGAGCTTGACCCCAGGAAAATACTTCATCAACGTATTCTTGGCCCACAGAACAGAGGCTGACGTTGTAGATTGGCTCCAACAAGCAGCGGCATTCGAAGTCATGAGCGCCCGATTTCATACCGAGAGCGACGAGGTATATTATCACAAAGACCTCGTATTTTTCGACCATAACTTCCGCGTCTCATGAAGTTCGTATTCATAGGAGGCAATGGACGATCTGGCACCTCCATGCTGCAAGATTTGCTTTGCAGGCATCCGCGGATTGCGGGAGGGCCCGAATTCACGTTTACCAAACACATCCTTCTGCTGCACAAGCAGATGGTAAAGGAGAAATTCTTGGAGCGGAATGCGGGCTACTACGACAAGACCTCACTCGATGAGCGCTTTCGATCTTTTTATCTGTCCTTCTTCGAAGCCCTTAAGCAAAAGCACCCGTCAGCGACCTATGTCTCGGAAAAAACCCCCGACAACATTGACGTGATTTCGGATCTACTGACTTTGTTTCCTGAGAGTAAGTTCATTTTTGTGTACCGCGACGGTCGCGACGTGGTGCTCTCCAACCGCAACGTTTTCCGGCGCGCCCCTGAGCAATTCGACCCCAGCCATTTCACGCTCGAGCGCTTGTCGAAACGGTGGAAAGAAACCATCGATATACGCAAGAGCATGCCGGCTGAGTTGAACGAGCGCATCTTTGATGTTCGATACGAGGAATTGGTTCAGCACCCTGAAGAAGTCTTGGGAAACATCGAGAAATTTCTATCTCTCAGCGCAAGCATCGACCCACATTCAGGCGACTTGAAAGCTGATACCATTCATGTGGATGATGTGTGGTACACCAAAGAACAGCGCGAACAGACCGTATCGACCCAACACATCGGCAAATGGAAAGAGGGCCTCAACGTTGTAGAACGGTGGAAGGTTCAAGCATACATGGCGCATCACTTGGATTTGATGGGATATCCCACACCCGCTTGGGCCAGGGCAGTCCATCGAACCTTTCGTAAATTGAGCCATTGATCATGTGCGGAATCCTTGGCTCCTTTCCCGTTTTCAATGATGCAGATCAGTTTCACCGGTCTCTCCAACGATTGCATCATCGGGGCCCGGATGGCGAAGGCATACTCCATTCCGAACGCGGCGATTTCAGCTTTGGGCATAAGCGTCTAAAGATCATCGACCTCGACGACAGGAGCAATCAACCTTTTCGCTTTCATCACCTGACCATGGTGTTCAACGGGGAGGTGTACAATTATTTAGAACTGCGCGCCGAACTCGAAACCCTTGGCCATTCCTTCACCACAGAATCAGATACCGAGGTGATTTGTGCGGCATTCATGGAATGGCGCGAAGGCTGTTTGAGCCGGTTTACTGGTATGTGGGCGTTGGTGCTTTGGGATGAAAAAGAACAAGTGGCCTTCATGGCGCGGGATCGATTTGGTCAGAAACCGTTGTACTACAGCACCGAAGGAAAACACCTCTTTTTTGGATCGGAGATGAAAGCGGTCATGGGATTGCGTTCATCCAATCGCGTTGCTGATCATTTCACTCAGAGCATTGCCCGCCCTTTGCGATACGAAGCGATGGACGAAAGCCTTGTTCATGCCATTCACAGATTCCCCGCTGGCCATTTTGCTTGGCTTAAAAAGGGTGCACAATCCATGCGTCCACAGCGGTATTGGGACACGCGCGAACACCTCGAACAAATGCCTGAAGCCTTCGAAGATCAAGTAGCCGGATTGCGCGCTCGGTTTGAAGACGCATGTCGACTGAGGCTGCGGTCAGACGTCCCGATTGCCACTGCACTAAGCGGGGGCGTTGATTCAAGCGTAATCTATGCGAGCGTACAGAATCATTTGGGAGAAAAACGCAGTCACCACACAGCAATTTCTGCAGATTTCGGCAGTTCTTCGATCGATGAAGTACCCTACGCTCGCAAAGTAGCTGCTCACTTTGGCAACCCACTCGATCCAGTCAAGATAGATGCAACGGCTTCTCTCCATCGGCTTCAGCATGACTTGAATGTTTTCGAAGAGGTTTACTTGTCCGCGCCTTCACCTATGATCGCGTTGTATCGCCAAATGAAAGATCAAGGCATTACCGTCAGTCTCGACGGGCATGGTGCAGATGAATTGATGGGAGGATACAAGGGGACGGCCCCCGCTGGCCTCTTCGCCGCCTTTCCGAATGTGGCTCGCATGCGTGACCTTCTGCTGGCGGACGACCGCGCAAACGACCTTACCGATGCATGGTTGGAGCGGTCTGATCTACGTGTGCTTCAAGCTGTCTTCACGCAAGGAACCAAGTTGGGCATGAACGCTTATGGCACCATACGCACCATTTTGCATGACCGAAGCCTCGTGGGTTTGCGCGAACCCTTAAAAAAAGCATTGTACGAAGCTTTTCACAACTACACCCTACCCACGCTGTTGCGCAATTATGATCACTATTCAATGGCGGCATCCGTAGAGAGCAGGATGCCTTTCTTGGACCATCGGGTTGTGGCATATGCGTTCTCCCTTCCAACCTCCGCTTATTTTCATTCTGGTTGGTCCAAGGCGCCCATCCGCGCGATGTACAAAGATCAATTGCCGGCAGAAATCGCATATAGGCGACGAAAAATTGGCTTCAACACGCCATTCCACGAATGGTTAAAAAACGACGATTGGAAAGCGTTTATCCGAGACACTATTCATTCGAAATCTTTCCAAACCTGTCCTGTACACGACGGCCCCGCGCAACAAGCATCCTTGGCCAACGACCTGCGAAGTTTGGAGCTGAACACGCCTGATTTCTTAAGCGGCGTTGATGTTTGGAACAAGCTCGCGCCCTACTTCTGGTATGAATACTTTTATAAGCAGAATGCCTAGGCCCATGCATGCACCCATTGCCTTTTTTGCATTTAATCGACCCGAACACACGCGTAAAACGTTGGCGGCTCTTGCGCGATGCGAAGGTGGGAAGGAAAGCGAGGTTCATTTTTTCTGCGACGGCCCGAGGCCAAACGAAACCGAAAACGGAATAAAATCCATCGAGGAAGTGCGCACGCTTTTGCAATCCCAAGCCTGGCCCAGATCCGCTCACTATCATTTTAAAGAGAGCAATGTCGGTCTGGCGGCTTCCATCACTGCGGGAATCAATCATGTCCTTTCAACGGCGGATCGTGTCATCGTCGTAGAGGATGATCTCGTTGTAGGGAAAGGATTTCTCACCTACTTGAATACGGCGCTCGATCACTATGTAAACGAGGATAAGGTCATGCACATCAGCGCTTACGTTCCTCCTATTGAGTCAGAAGGTTTGCCACCGCTCTTCTTTTATGGACAGGCCTCATGCTGGGGTTGGGCAACATGGAAAAGAGCATGGAAATCGTATGACGGTGACGCAGTTTCATTAAAGGCAAGCCTTGTAGAACGCAATCTAGTAGACCATTTCAACATAGACGGCAGCTATAATTTCATGCGCCACTTGGAGAAAAACATCGAAGGCAGCTTAAACACTTGGGCGATCAAATGGCAGGCTTCCGTGCTATTGAACGGTGGACTTTTTCTCCACCCCAACCGTTCGTTGGTAGTTAACATAGGTGCCGATGGGTCAGGTGCGCACATGAGAGGTGAGGAAGCTGAGGGAATCGGTCGGAGCGTTGCCCAAGAAATCGAACTGACCTTTCCGACTGAACTCGAAGACAATCCAACGGCCCGAACGCGCATTGCGGCGCACTATTCGGCCGAAAAGACGCGGCTCAAATTGAAACCCCCATCGTTGGGCCTACGTATTCAGAACCGAATCAAAAACCTATTCAACTAGATGCGGATTGTCCACATCAATACGTACGATGACGGGGGTGCAGCCGTCGCCATGTTTCGATTGCACGATGCGTTGATCAAAGCGGAAATAGATTCACACGTGCTGGTGTTGCACCGCTCCAGTGATGAGGAGATTGAAAACTTGCACGTCTTTACTATTCCACGTGACGGAATTCTGAATAAGGTTCAACGGAAGCTAGGCAAAACACCGACGCTGCGCGAAGCGCATGCCAACATCTTGGAATCCAATCCAGCCAACTACGAAACTTACACCTTTCCAGAAACCGACTACGACGTTCTCAAACATCCACTTGTAAGATCGGCTGATGTCGTTTGCTTACATTGGATTGCTCGCTTCATCGACTATCCCAGCTTCTTCTCTGGCGTTGACAAACCCGTCGTGTGGGTTTTTCATGACATGAACGCCTTCTTACGAGGGTTTCATTACAAAGGGGATGAAAAGGAATTCTCTCACCTGTTTGAAGCGCATGAAGCGTCGACACAAACTTGTAAGCAATCCGCCTATTCTGCGGTAAAAAACCTCACCGTTGTAGCTCCTTCTGAGTGGATGGCCAAGGCTTCAAAGAAGAGCGACTTAACGGGACGCTTTGCGCACAAAACCATTTACAATTGCGGCGATTCGCGTGCATTCCACCCGATCAATCGGGAGCAGGCACTGCACGACTTGCAACTGGATAACAGCAAACGATACTTGCTGTTCATGGCGTCAAATCATAAGGTTAGGCGAAAAGGTCAAGACCTCTTAAATGATGCCCTTGCTGAGCTTGACCTACCCGATGATGTACGTCTGATTACTATTGGGAGCAACATCGAATCTCACTCCGACCTCGTAATCCCCTTTGGATATGTCCGCAGTGAGCGAAGGCTCAACGACATGTTTAATGCTTCGTTGGCCACCATAATTCCGAGCCGAGAGGACAATCTTCCCAATGTAATGGTAGAATCACTGCTCGCTGGCACGCCCGTCATTTCATTTTCAAATGGCGGAATGTCAGAGATCATCCAATCCAAGCGAAACGGCCTTTTAGTAGAAGAAATGTCAGCACAAGCGTTGGCAAACGCAATTGAAACCGTTGTGCAAAACGGAAAGAATTTGTTTGACCGAAGCTACATCGCTGAACGGGCATTGGCCTGCTTCGACCCTACTCGGCAAGCTGCTGGGTACATCCGTTTGTTCAAATCATTGGTAGAAAAATGAGCGTTCAGAGGGAAATAACACAGTGGCCCAAAATCAGCATCATTACGCCCAGTTACAATCAAGGTCAATTCATTGAAGACACCATCTTGAGCATTGCCGACCAGGGATACCCTAACTTGGAATTCATCGTAATTGACGGCGGAAGTACGGATGAAACCGTCGATATTTTGCACGCCTATACCGATAAAATAAGCCATTGGGTAAGCGAACGGGACAACGGCCAAAGCCACGCGATCAACAAAGGAGCTCAACACGCCACAGGCGATATCATCCAATGGATCAACAGCGACGACTTGCTGCTTCCAGGATCTCTCGAAACCGTTGCCAAGGCCTTTATAGAAGACCAGAACATAGAGATGGTGGCCGGTAAGGCGATAAAATTTGGCGAGGGTCGGGAGGAACGTACTGTCCCCCGGAAAAAGGAATACGAGGACTTTGAGGAATTTCTGTTTGAAGCTTGGTACATGCAGCCGGCTTGTTTTTTCCGCGGAGATGTCTTCAAACAGTTGATGCCACTGAACGAAGCGCTAAACTCTACGATGGATACCGACATGTTTGTACGTTACTTCCTGCTATCAGGCAATGACCGGATAAAACACATCGAAACACCTTTGCTGCGCTTCCGCATGCACGATGACAGCAAAACATTTTCGAGCCAGTTGATGTTCTACAGCGAACGGATCCAGATCGATCTCAATACGCTACGATCGTGCGACATCACTCCTCCGAAGGAGCTGGGAAACCTAGTTGAAAAGACACTAAACCTCCCCAACTACAGGGTCAGCAAACAAGTAAATACCGCCCGATTGAAGGCAGCCTTTCACCGAAAATGGGGAGCGTGGATCGAAGACCCCTCCAGGCGATTTCGAGAAGTAGCCGACCATGCTGGATTGCATGGAGACAAGCAGACGATGCGCACTTACAGCTGGAAAGCGATTCAGGCCCGGCCTTGGAAGTTTTTGAATTGGCGCTACTGGTTACACACGTTCAAGCGATGATCAAAAAGTCGCTTACATATTGGTATTACGACCGCGGCCTGCGGTTCTATTTCTATAAATTTCGCTTTTCTGTTCTGGGACTTTTGTTCTTTTGGTTTAAGCCGAAAGTGAAATTCATCATCTTCTCGCAAGGAAGATCAGGCTCAACCTTGCTTTCTGACCTCTTGGATTCGTCTCCGATTGTAAAAAGCGACGGTGAACTATTTGGAGCGGGGATGCCGATTCGCGTTCGCTTTCCAAAATGCTACATGTACCTGAGGATGAAGAGTTTTCGGAGCGATGTTTACGGGTGTAAGATCAAGGTGTACGATTTGGAACATCAGCACGGAATGAACGAAGATCAAACGCGAAAATTTTTGCGTGCCCGCTTTGCCGAAGGTTGGAAAATCATCCATTTGCGACGTTCCAATAAACTGAGGCAGGCATTATCAAGCTTGGTAGCAGAAACGACAGCAGAATATCATGCAACTTCAGATAAGCCCGTTTCCGAGCGTGAAAAAATCCACGTCAATGTGGAAGAATTGCCTCACCGCCTTTACTGGCTGAACCGCTATGATCAGCTCGAAAATGAAATCCTGAAAGGTTTCGAACCGTATAAAGTATCGTATGAGAAGCATTTACTTCCGGCTGAGAATCACCAAGCATTGCTCGATGAACTCATGGCATTTTTGAACTTGCCCACGTGTAAAGCAAAGACATCGTACCGACGTACGAGCGCCGACAATTTGAAGAGCTATATTGCAAACTACGACGAGATGGTCGACGTGCTGACCGCGAATAACTACCAAGAATACCTATCAACCACGCCCTTTGAATCCTGATCAAGAAAATAAAAGACCTGTCCTTCTCTTCTTCGCAGCGTGGTGGCCACAGCCAACATCACCTGGATCTGGAATCTTCATTAAAGAGCACGGTCGTTCCCTACTTCCACATTTCGACGTCCACGTTGTACATTTGAAAGTAGAAAAGGACCTTACCATTCCTCTCTATAACATCGACTTCGACCACGAAGATGTCGATGGTCTTCAGGTGCATCAAATCACCGTGCGCTTGCGTTTTAGAAGGTTCGGTCTTCACGATCGATTTGTTCGCCGCGGGTATTCTGAACTCCTTCAGCGCCTATCGGCTGAGTTCGACTTCGATCGTTACTGCATCAACGTTCGCTCTCACTTGACTCAACTCATTCCTAGCCTTCCCGAACTGCGGGATTTGCCATTTGTACTTATCGAACACTTCAGTTATTATCAACGCACGGTCTTGCAGTTGGAACCCAGCAAGCGTAGAGTCGAAACCAAGAACATCCGTCATTGGTTCGGCGACCCCAATCTCAGACGCGTCTTGACCGTGAGCGAAGACCTAAAAGAAACGCTCATCAATCATTTTCAGGTGGAAGCATCGAAGGTTTCCTTGATATTCAACGTAGCCCATCCCTCGTTTTGCTATTCTACAACCACCACTGCCTTGGAAGATCCGCTGCGTTTTATTTGCGCCGGCATTTGGGAAGCCCCCAAACGATTAGACCTGCTTTTCGATGTGCTTTGCCGATACGTCAATCCACAGCGAAAATTGGTGTTTGACATTTTTGGATCCGGCTCTCAAGTAGATGAATGTGTTCTGAGAGCATCTTCACTTCCTCCAAACATCCTGGTGAAATTTCATGGGTTTCAGGCCAAGGAGGTGATTTCATCCCTGATGCGACGCGCCCATGCTTTAGTCCATCCTACGGATGCAGAAAACGCACCCACAGTGATCTCTGAGGCTCAATGCTGCGGCCTTCCGGTGCTCAGCATGGCGGTAAATGGCATCCCTGAAATGGTTCCATCAACTTGCGGAATCTTGGTTACTGCTGACGACGAACAGGCGCTAAATGTCGGGTTGGAATCGCTGATTGAACGGATGGAGGCATTTGATCGAAAGGCAATCGCCCAAAGAGGAAATGACCGCTATTCAATGAGTGCTGTAGGCGAGCGATTATCTCAGTATATCTTAAACATCGGTCATGGTTGAAGAACGCTTCGACATTCTGATGCTCTTGGACAATCCACTCATCTCAGATCAGCGGGTAGAGAAGGAGGCAAGGAGCATGGCAAAGGCGGGTCTTAAGATCTTGATCCTCGCATCGGCAGAGGACTCAGCGAAACCGCAGCAAGAAGATCGGGATGGCTACCGCATCCTACGAGTACTAGAGCCTTTTTTTAAGCATCCGCTGCGTTTCGGCTACAAGCGCAAGCTTCGAGAAACGGTCGATTTCGTCTTGCGATTCAATTTCACCGTATTGCATTGCCATGACTTTCAGCTGCTGCCCGTCGCGGCAGGTGTAAAGGCGAATAAACCCGGCATACCTCTTGTCTACGACAGCCATGAATATCTGCACGGATGGCCCTATTACAAGGAAATTCCGACACTCTTCAACCGAATTAAAGGGTTTTTCGTGTGGAAACGATTCTTGCAACAGGAAAGGGCGGCTGCTCAATCAATCAATGCACTCATCTGTCCATCTAACGCGATTGGAATGCTACAAAAACTGAGATTTGACAGTAGTTTATCGCCGCTAATCATTCGCAACATTCCCGAGGATCAAGAGGTACTGCACATACAGGACCTACGAACTGAACTCCACCTTCCTCCCGAAGTGCACATCATAGTTCATGCCGGCAACATCCACCAATCGGACGAGGACGTAGATCGTTTGGTACGAGCTGTAAAGTCAAGAACGAATTGCCATTTATTATTCATTGGGAATAGGCCGCGATATTATGCTGTAAAGGAAAGGCTCAGTGTGTCCGTTGAGGCAAAAGGGTTCGTGCATTTTCTTGAATACGACCCAATCGTTCTCCATGGCATCTTGCAGCAGTGCACAGTCGGTGTAGCTGCTACGGAGACACGGTACCTGGCGCATCGCGTTGGTTCTTCCAACCGCATCATGGAATACACCAAGGCGGGCATACCGGTGATTGCGACTCGACAAGAAAGCCATGAAGAGATGAGCGAAACCTTTGGACACATCGCATTGTATCATTCAAATGACGGCGCTTCGATTCAGGCTGCCATCCAGGCTGTCTTATCGGACAGAGCTGGCTATATGAGGCGTGCAAAAGCTGCTTCGGGACAATTGTCTTGGAATCGTGAGATCCAACCCCTGATCGATCTTTACTCGAAAATTTCGCAGCAACATCTTATTCAGAACAGTTCCAAATAAGGGCGCATTGCAGCTTTCAAAATCACGGAGCTAGGCTAAGAACATTTCACTCATACATTTGTCCTTTCTTAACACAACGAAAACTATGGCAGCAAGATCAGCACTCCTCAAATCGTCATTGGCCAAGAAGTATTGGATGTCATTGACGGGATTGTTTCTGTGTCTTTTCCTCATTGTCCATTTGGCGGGTAACCTCACCTTGCTCAAGAATCCCGCGGATGCTGGGCCTGCATTCAATGCGTACACTGAGTTCATGACCTCCTTCCCGCTCATCAAGATTTCTTCTTACCTCCTCTATTTCTCCATCCTCTTTCACGCCATCGATGGCATCCTCATCTTGTCAAGGGAAAACAAAAAAGCTCGACCCGTAAATTACGCTTTCAGCAAACCTGATCGCAATTCCATTTGGGCTTCTCGAAATATGGGCGTACTGGGTACCGCCATTTTTATCTTCATCGTGTTGCACATGAGCAACTTCTGGTTCAAGTACAAGTTCACAGATCTCGCCATGGGTCCGGGTGATTTGCCCGATATGTATGGCGTGGTAGTGTCGTCGTTTCAAGAAGGTTGGTACACCGCAGTCTACGTGCTCAGCATGGTCATCCTCGGCTTCCACCTTTGGCATGGATTCCAGAGTGCCTTTCAAACCTTGGGCATCAATCATCACAGATATTCGCCGATCATTCAAGGAGCGGGAAAGGTCTATTCCGTGCTCATCCCGGCCATGTTTGCCATCATTCCGATTTATATCTTTCTTAACCTGTAAGGAGACATGACAAAGCTCGATTCTAAGATCCCTGATGGTCCGATTGCACAGAAGTGGACCGATTATAAAAACAACATCAACGTTGTCAATCCAGCCAATAAGCGAAATATCGACATCATAGTAGTGGGTTCTGGATTGGCAGGCGCTTCTGCTGCTGCTTCGCTGGCTGAGATGGGTTACAACGTAAAGAACTATTGCTTTCAAGATTCTCCTCGCAGGGCGCATTCGATCGCCGCTCAAGGAGGCATCAACGCGGCAAAAAACTACCAAAACGACGGTGATTCCACCTACCGACTTTTCTATGACACGGTAAAAGGAGGCGATTACAGAGGGCGAGAGGCGAATGTGTACCGCCTGGCAGAGGTGTCCGCTAACATCATCGATCAGTGCGTCGCGCAAGGAGTTCCGTTTGCCCGAGAGTACGGAGGCTTACTCGATAATCGATCGTTCGGTGGCGTGCTTGTATCAAGGACGTTCTACGCTAAAGGACAAACGGGACAGCAGCTGCTGCTTGGTGCCTATTCTGCTATGTCGAGGCAGATCAACAAAGGCAAAATAAAAATGTACAACCGGCACGAAATGCTGGATTTGGTGCTAGTGGATGGTAAAGCTCGAGGAATCATCGTACGAAATTTGGTCACAGGAGAAATCGAACGACACAGCGCCCACGCCGTGGTTTTGGCCACCGGCGGCTACGGAAACGTCTTCTTTCTTTCGACCAATGCGATGGGTTCAAACGTAACCGCAGCCTGGCGAGCACATCGAAAGGGGGCTTATTTTGCCAACCCTTGCTACACACAGATTCATCCGACCTGCATTCCACGGTCCGGAGATTATCAATCCAAACTGACGTTGATGTCAGAATCGCTGCGAAACGATGGCCGCATTTGGGTACCGAAAGAGAAAGAAGACGCCATTGCCATCCGCGAAGGGCGAATGAAGCCGACGGATTTACCTGCTGAAAAGCGCGATTACTATCTCGAAAGAAGGTACCCGGCTTTTGGAAACCTCGTCCCGCGCGATGTTGCTTCCAGGGCGGCCAAAGAGCGCTGCGATGCCGGGTATGGGGTAAACCCTACAGGCGAGGCCGTCTACCTAGATTTTTCTTCGGCGATCATGCGTTACGGAAAAGAAAGGGCCAACATTCTTCACATCAGCAACCCTTCAGAAGCGCAGATCCGAGAATTAGGCGAAAAGGTGATCGAGTCCAAGTATGGAAACCTCTTCCAGATGTACGAGAAAATCACAGATGAGAATCCGTACAAATCGCCCATGATGATCTATCCAGCAGTACATTATACCATGGGTGGACTTTGGGTAGACTACAATTTAATGACCACCATTCCTGGTTGCTACGCGGCTGGAGAAGCCAACTTTAGCGACCATGGAGCCAACCGTCTGGGTGCTTCTGCGCTGATGCAAGGCCTCGCTGATGGCTATTTTGTTTTGCCCTACACCATTGGCGATTTCCTTTCTCAAGACATCCGAACGGGTGCCATCTCAACCGACGCTCCAGAATTCGTACAAGCAGAAAAAGAAGTCCGAACACGATTGGAGTCGCTCATCAACAACAAGGGCACCAAATCCGTCGATCATTTTCACAAACGACTCGGAAAGGTGATGTGGGATAAAGTAGGTATGTCGAGAAACGAACAAGGACTGAAGGAAGCCATAGAAGAGATCAGACAAATCAGGGAAGAGTTCTACAAAGATGTTTTCGTGCCGGGCACGATGGAATCCTTCAACCCAGAGCTTGAAAAAGCAGGACGGGTAGCCGATTTTCTAGAATTGGGCGAACTCTTCGCAAAAGATGCTTTGGAGCGGTCTGAATCCTGCGGAGGACATTTCCGAGAAGAATCTCAGACAGAAGAAGGAGAAGCCTTGCGAGACGACGCGAACTTTGCCTTTGTATCTGCATGGGAATGGACTGGAGACCCACGCGAGTCTACATTGCACAAGGAAGAGCTCACGTTCAAAGACATCGAATTGAAACAACGTTCTTATAAGTGATGGTCACTTTAAAAAGTAGAAGATTATGAATTTGACACTAAAGATCTGGAGACAAGCCCACGCCGAGGCCAAGGGGAGCATGGAGACTTTTCAAGTCGAAGAGATTTCTGAACACATGTCATTCCTTGAAATGCTCGATGTGCTCAACGAACAATTGATCAACGATGGAAAGGAGCCGGTAGCGTTTGATCACGACTGCAGAGAAGGCATTTGTGGGTCATGCTCGCTCTACATCAACGGTCAACCACATGGTCCAGATAGGGCGGTGACCACCTGCCAACTTCACATGCGTAAATTCAAAGATGGCGACACCATCTACATTGAACCGTGGAGAGCTAAGGCCTTTCCGGTAATCAAGGACTTGGTTGTGGACCGCTCAGCGCTCGATCGTATCATTCAATCAGGTGGCTATGTTTCTGTAAATACGTCAGGCAACACGATCGACGCAAATGCCACTCCCATTCCAAAAGAAAATGCAGACAAAGCTTTTGACGCCGCTACATGTATCGGCTGCGGGGCCTGCGTAGCAGCGTGTAAAAACGCCTCTGCTATGCTCTTTGTTTCGGCCAAGGTTTCTCAATTATCGTTGCTTCCACAGGGACAAGTAGAGCGCGAAGAACGAGTCCTGAACATGGTAGAACAGATGGACAAAGAAGGCTTCGGTAACTGCACCAACACCGGTGCGTGCTCGATCGAATGTCCAAAGGAAATTTCCTTGGAAAACATTGCGCGCATGAACCGGGAATACCTTTCGGCTTCATTGACCAAATAAGATCATACTATCCAAGAAAAATGGGGTTTTCGCCCCATTTTTTTTGCCCAAACGTCGAGGTTCGTCGAAATATACCTAAGTTTGGTCGAACCTAACTAAACATTTGTCAGCATGAAACGACTCTTACTCACGTCTGGCCTTGCGCTTGGCATGGCCCTAATCACTAATGCCCAGGTGATCTTCTCTGGAGTTTCTCCATCAAGCGTAGAGGGCAATTACGACTTTACATGGGCAGACCCAGGAGGAGGAGACTGGTCTACCCCCGATTTCAACATTCCGAATACCTATGTTCAAGACACCTTGATGTTTGTGGACGATGGGAGTACTGGAACCAATCCCCAAGGAAACCCAATTTCTGCTGAAGGTTGCGGTCCATTGGTCAATGATCTCACAGGTAAGATTGCTGTGATCTACCGCAATACCTGCGAATTTGGCATGAAAGCTAGAAACGCGGAAGCGGCGGGCGCAGTGGGCGTGATCATCATCAACCGAGAAGACGAATTGGTCAACATGGGTGGTGGAGATTCTGGTCTTGTTGTTACCATTCCCGTGGTGTTCATTACCGCCATAGATGGCCTTACATTAACCGGAGCCATGCAAAACGGCCCTGTTGTTTGCTTCATGGGAAATCGCGCTGGTCTCTATTCCAGTGACCTCAGCGTGTCGAGGGCAGACGCATTGATACCTAAAGCATATGCAGTACCCAGTCAGTTGGCGCAAGCCGATGGCGACATCGCCTTTGACCTAGGCGTAACCATTTACAACTACGGATCGAATGACCAGGACAGTGCCATGGTGCATGCCACCATCACAGATCCGAACGGCAGTACGATCTACGATGAAACTGCAGGTCCATTCTCGATGGTCGGCGTAGATACCACTGGAGCATCCAGCATCGACAGCGTTATCGTTATGCCCGGTCAAGCAGATTCACTTCCGAGCTTTTCCCTTACCGGTCCGATGGCGGGTCGCTATACTGTGACGTATAGCATCAGCAACGGAAATGGAACTGATGACTATCCTGATGACAACGAACTCATGACCGATTTTGTGATCGGAACAGATTTCTCTTATTGTGAAATTGACGAGAACGATGAAGTTACCGCGACGGCGCATTACCGACCATCCGGCGAATACACTAGTTACTCAGCTTGCATCGCATTTTGGGATCCAAACGCAAGTCGGATCGGTGTAGACGGACTTTGGTTCTCGGCTGCAGCGGATGACAGCTTGACCAATCAACCTTTTTATGTCAAGGCGTTTAAGTGGAACGACCAATTCGTCGATCTCGATGATCCGAATATTGGATTCATTGGTTTGGAGGAAATGAGCAGTGTTACGTACACCTTCTCGGAAGACATTCAAGAAACGTTTGTCTATGCAGAATTTGAGGAAGATGTACCCTTGCTCGACGACACGCGGTACTTGTTTTGTGTGCAGACGTACGACCCCACTCTGTACATCGGATTTGATACGCGCACGCAATACGTGGCAAATCAGGCATTGTATCGCCAGCCGATCGGAATTGTCGAGACGAGCTCTGACTACGACCCCATTGGCTTCGAGGCTGATGTGACTCCAAGCATTCGTCTTGGAATCTTGGATTCGTCCGAAATTGTCATTCCTGTGGACACTACACCTGACAACACTGGCGTGCAAGAAACTGCTTCGTTTAAGCTCAATGCTTATCCCAATCCAGCCAAAGACGAATTATTGGTGTTGGCTGAAGTGGATGGCAACGTATCTATGACGATTGTGGATATCACGGGTAAGATAGTTATGCAAGATCAGGTAATGTTTCAACACAACACGGCCAATCTGAATGTGGCCAATCTGCGATCCGGTGTGTACATCATTCGCTTGCAGGATCAAGACGGACGCATCAATCAAGTTCGCATCGTTAAACGGTAAGAATCCTATAATTCCATATGGATAGTAAGGTAAAAAGGGCGGATTACTCCGCCCTTTTACATTATATCTTCCATCAGACTTGTCCAAGGATCTGTGCTGAAATAAACGTGGAGCGAACCAAGTTCATCGACAAATCATTACATTCGATAGATTAATCTTAAAAGTTAACTATGAAAAAATTATTTACCCTCTTATCCCTCACGTTTCTCACTGTCCTTTGTTCGTATGGTCAAAGCTCCGTGACGGCAACGTTTTCGGCAGGTGTCATTCCCGCCAACTACAGTTCTTATAGCTCAACATGCAACCTGGATGACACGATGAACATCGCTGTTCCTGCCGGTGCGCTGATCGTCGGAATGGACGTGAGCTACAGCATGGTTGCCGCGAGCGGCGCTTGGATGTCTGAGCAACGATCACGCATGGAATGCCTCAACAACTCGAATACGGAAACGCAGTTCTATCCTGGAAGCAGCAATTCGGGAGGAACGTACAACTATTCGCGAAGCGACGTCAACATCGCCAACGGCATCTCCAGCGGAAGCATTACGTTGCGCATGCAAGTTTACCGCACATGGGGAGGCTCAGGATGCGAGACTTCTTATCAGCACATACCGAATAACTCTTGGACGGTAACCGTTTACTACTGCCCAGGTACACCAACGTATACTCCAATCATCGCTGAAGATTCAGTACTTGCGGTATGTGGAGATAGCTTCGTAAACGTAAGCGCGAACAGCAACTACTCCTCATTCATGTGGAGTAATGGCGATAGCAATGCGACCGCCACTTTTTCTCAGAGCGGAGAATACATCGTGCTAGCGACGGACTCAGGAGGCTGCCCTTACCCAGACACGGTTATGGTAAGCTTGATTACCCCTTCAAACATGTTCCCTACGGACACGACGATCTGCCAGGGTGAATCAGTTGAACTGAACGCATATTACGATCCAAATCCTTGTGTCTTGATGAACGAATTCCTCGAGACCAATTCAAACATCACCGACCACAACTCCTTGACGGGTGATGACAATGGTGGAATCGCAATTACGCCAGATTACTTTTACTATACCGGTGATAACAATACCGTTCGGTACAATGCGAGTAACCTTACAGGTGGAATATCACTGCCCCAGCGGGAAGGAATTTTCAGTGATTTGGCTTCCGGACAAGTGTATACGTTTTGGGACACTGTAGCCAATGATTTCAATGCAAACTACCCAGCGTACAGCTACAACTCCATCAATGCGGTTCGAACCATGGACGACAGCTTGAACTACGGTACAGTGATCGGTCTTTCTGAGACCATCAACGCTGGTTCTTCTTCGTTCATCGGAGCGGGTTCTGGTTTTGTCATCCTATGGGCAAACACCAACAATACGTTCTATCACATCGAACTTTCAAACGGTCAAGTGACCAATCTCGGAACCGGAGATTTACAAACCACTGGTTCTTCAGGAATCTACATGAACAGCACAGAAAACTGGGCCGATTGGGGCATCGCTGAATGCCTGAATGGCGGTTATTCCGTAGTTGGTCGTTGCACGTACTTGTACGGCAGCTACCAATACTCTCCTGGACGAATGGTTCGTTGGGATATAGCCAATGCGAGTGCAGAGCAAATCGGCGAATTCAGTGGGTCAGTGAGCGACATGGCTTGCGTCACCTATTCTCCCTGGCATCAGCGTTGGTATTTCCACTATGAAGGTGGCGGATTGTTCGGAGGATCAAGTGAGACTGCTGGATATGCTGACGCAACCACAGGAACCGCATCGCCGTTTACCATCAATTGGAGCAACGGTGATTCAGGACAGGTGATTACTGTCACACCAGATTCTACGACGATGTACATCGTTGAGATAACCGATGGTACACAATCTTGTTACGACACGGCAACGGTGACGGTGACAGTTTCTCCGGATATCTCCTTTTCAGTAACAAACGTTGCCTGTAAAGGCGATTCTAATGGAGCAGTTAGTACGACATTGAACGGTGGCACCTCTCCGTTTGATTACAACTGGATGCCAATGAATACGTCTGTCAATCTAGGAACTCCTACCGCATCCAGCATTTCCAATGTGCCGGCCGGGTACTACATTCTCTCAGTGGTGGATGACAATGGATGTTCTGATTTGGACACTGCCTACGTTTGGGAGCCGTTGTCTGTATTCTCACCCATATTAAATGGTGAGATGGATCCGCTTTGCTCTTATTCAGAAGACGGACGATCCATCGTGCT
Source organism: Cryomorphaceae bacterium (assembly GCA_040221375.1). Classification (GTDB taxonomy): domain Bacteria; phylum Bacteroidota; class Bacteroidia; order Flavobacteriales_G; family Salibacteraceae; genus SHAN690. Next base: position 9,186 of record JAVKEP010000041.1, on the reverse strand, counting down.
GACTGCAGGTGGAGATGCACCATATACCTTTAATTGGTCCAATGGAGTAACCAACGATACCAATACAACCCTCGCCGATGGCGCATATACGGTTACCGTTAGCGATGCCAACGGCTGCGAACGTGTATTGAGCGGTGATGTAGAAGCGCCAAGCGCAGTTGAAATGACCTTGACTTCTACAGGAAACGTCTGCGAGGATGACAATGATGGTTCAGCAAGCGTTACTGCCACTGGAGGAACATCTCCATATGCATATGCTTGGGACAACGGCGACGACGACCCGAATGCCAACAGCCTCACGTCTGGATTCCATTGGGTGACCATCACCGATGCCAACGGATGTGATTTTGTTGATTCGGTAGAAGTCACTTTCCAGAACGCAGCTCCGAACATCCCACTTCCTGATTCGGTAGAGAAATGTGCGAACAACACCGTTACCTTGGATGCAGGAACTGAAGGTGCGTCCTACATGTGGTCTACTGGCGACACCAGCCAGGTAATTACCACGAATGCAGGTGGCTTGTTATTCGTAACCGTTACTGGTCCGAATGGATGCGAGGCAACGAAGTCAATCTTCGTTGTAAACAATCCATGCCCAACGGGTATCGACGCAATCGGCGATGTTCCATTCATCAACGTGTATCCGAACCCTTCAAACGGAGTAATCAATATTGAAGTGAAAGGAAGCTTAGATGCTTCGATTGATCTCGAATTGACCGACCTTACAGGACGGGTAATGGATAATCGAAACGACGCACTTTCTGCAGGATCATCCTTTACTACGCTAGATTTGAGTGCTCTCGCAAGAGGAACTTACATGCTGCGCATGTTGCGAAATGGTGAGTTGATCACCGTTCGTCAGATCGTGATTCAGTAAGAATCAACTACATACTTGAAAAGGGGAGCTTCGGCTCCCCTTTTTTGTTGAAAGAAAGCGCGTAAAAGGACTAGTCCACCTCTGCACTGCCTATTACATTTGCCGCTGACGGAATAAGACCTATGCCTACCTATCCAAACACGATCAGTTCTAAGCTGCCTAAGGTCGGCACGACCATTTTTACAGTAATGAGTCGGCTCGCCCATGAACAAAATGCCTTTAATCTATCTCAGGGATTTCCTGATTTTCCGGTAGATCAAAACCTCATTGACTTGGTGCATCATCACATGAGCGCCGGCAGGAATCAATATCCGCCGATGGCCGGAATTCCGAAGCTTCGAGAAGTCATTTGTGCGAAAATGGATCGCCTTTATGGGGTATCCTATGACCCAGAGAGCGAAGTCACCATTACAGCGGGTGGAACCCAGGCAATCTTCACCGCGATCATGGCCACCATCAATGAAGGAGATGAGGTGATCATGTTTACTCCTGCTTACGATTGTTATGCCCCTGCAGTAGAATTGGCAGGTGGCAAGCCGGTTTACGTTCAATTGAAGTCTTCCGACTACAGCATCGATTGGAAACAGGTGAAAAAGGTCGTTTCACGGCATACCAAAATGATCATGGTGAATACTCCGCACAATCCAAGCGGAGCCGTGCTCAAAGAAAATGACATTCAGGAGCTGATCAAGATTACCAAAGACAACGACATCATCATCTTAAGCGATGAAGTGTACGAGCACATTGTGTTTGACGGGATAGCCCACCAGAGCATGGCGAGGCATCCGGAACTCGCCAATCGTTCGATGATCGTTTATTCCTTTGGCAAAACCTTTCACATTACGGGCTGGAAGACCGGCTATATCGTCGCGCCAAAAAATCTAATGGCCGAGTTTCGTAAAGTGCACCAATTCAACGTGTTTACGGCCAATAGCCCCATTCAATATGCCCTAGCCGATTACATGAGTAATGAAGAAAATTACATGCACATCGCCGAATTTTATCAAGCCAAACGCGACCTATTTATCAGTGCAATAAAGGCTTCTCGTTTTAAAATCAAACCTTCTAAAGGCACCTACTTCCAATTGCTTGATTATTCCAAAATCAGCAAGGAAGAAGATACGGCGCTGGCCAAACGTTTGACCATCGATTATAAAATCGCATCCATCCCTGTCTCGGTCTTCTACCATAATCCCGTTCAAAACAACGTGCTCCGATTCTGTTTTGCCAAAGAGGATGACACCCTGAAAAGAGCCGGAGATATCATCTGTACCATTTGATGGCATTCAAGAAGAAGATCAACGTTAGCCTGGTTCAACCCAACATCGCTTGGGAAGATCGGGATGCGAATCTTAGCCATCTCGCATCGCTTATCGAACCCATTCAACGCACCGATCTCATCGTGCTACCCGAGATGTTTCCCACGGGCTTTTCGATGCGGCCTCAGGAAATGGCTGAAGCAACTAACGGCCCCAGCACAAATTGGATGGCGAACATTGCAACCTCAAAACAATCCTATGTAACTGGGAGCATCATTACCAAAGAAGGAGGGCAGTTCTTCAATCGGCTCATTTGGATGGCGCCCGACGGCTCGTATGAGCACTACGACAAGCGACACCTCTTCAGTTTTGCGAACGAACACGCGCATTATCAAGCTGGGAAGGAACGCATCATCACCGATTTGTACGGCTGGCGCGTTTGTCCCTTGATATGCTACGACCTCCGCTTTCCGGTATGGTCACGAAACCAAGATGTCAATGGGGGTTTTTCAGACAGCGAATTCGACTTGCAACTCTTTGTGGCCAATTGGCCCGAGGCCAGGCGCCGGCCTTGGATGACGTTGTTAGAAGCACGCGCCCATGAAAACCAATGTTTCGTCATCGGCGTCAATCGGGTTGGAACAGATGGCAATGGCATCGACCATTCAGGCGACAGCGCACTCTACGACCCGAAAGGGATGTTGGTTTCTGACATCCCACCAAATGAAGAAACCGTTCGCAGCTATGATATTGACCTGGGGGCTTTGCACTCCTTTCGTGAGAAATTCACTCCTTGGAAGGACAAAGATCGTTTTAACCTTATCTAAGGTGAGACCTTCCAGTCGATCTCTTCTACCCAATTCGCTTTGATGTCGATCGTTTGATCGTAAAACACCACGCGCTCAGGATATATTTTTGCGCGATAATCGCCCGGGTCCCATTGCCCATTACCATTCTCATCAAAAATCAATCGAACCTGATATTTACCAACGGGTAGATTCAGCAATTTCACCGATTCGGCAGGGTGGATCAAACGTTCCTTGAGCGTTTTTCCTTCACCGTTGAGGAGTTGCCATATGAAACTGGACGCTTCACTTGGCAGTTCGTGGTGCATGACGAGTTCCCCGTAATCCGTCTTTGACGTAACTGTAGCAGATAATCGGATGGTGTCATTGCACACGCCGTAGCGATCACATAGCGCTGAATCCCTTAAAAAAAACTTGTAGGTCTTCCCCTCTTCCCAAGTGTGCCGGATTTCCATTCCCAAGTTACGCATCGTGACAAGCGGCTCCAAGGGCATAGAATCCATTCCGCTTATCAATAAACCCGAGCTGAGGTCGACATGCCCAAAAGGCCTATCCGTAACCAGATGCAGGGCATCGAAGTATTTAATCTTACCGCCCTTGACCCGTAGTTTCACCGCTGGTGCTTTCTCATTTTTTGCCGGTTTTGCAAATTTTGATGGCTGATAGAAGCGCACCGTGTCCATCAAACCATTCATGGCGATTTGCAGATCGAGTGAATCATAATCGTCTACTTCAGGAAACCAATACGTCAATGAATCCTTCGTTTCAGACCACACTTCGATCCACTCAGAAATATCCTTTCCGTTGATTTCATTGAGCGCAAATGCTTCTACCGGAAGGTTGAACACGAAGGATATGCCTTTGTCAAAAAGCTGTTTCTTCTCTTTGATGTATTGCACGGTGTCTGCATGTAAAAAAAGCCGTAAGTCTTCAATGGTTTCATGGGTAGTATCGGTCGATACCTTCGACTGGACCAGATGATTTAAGAACGCAACGCGTTCGATCGGAAGATCAAACGTATATCCAGTGTTTCCTGTTTCCAATGCGAATACCTTGAATCGTGCCGCGGATAGATAGTCAATGTGATAGACCCCTTGTTCATTCGTTTTCCCAAAATACCGCGGTAAGGAGGTCAAGGGAAGGGAGTCAATGTTTCGCCCATAGAGCATAACCGTCACGTCCTTGACCGGCTGCAATGTGAAGGCATCTACAACCCGACCCTCTACACTCAACGAATCGATGTAAGAACCTGTGGAAAAGACGAACACGTTGCTGTCGAGTGGATTCCTCTCGTTTACGTCGACAATACCTTCTCCAAAATTAAATACGTACGTGGTGCTATCGAGAAGGGCTTCTTCCCATCCAATGATGACCTCCTTATTTCGTTGGGTAAACCTGGGGGCGTTTTTAAACGGGGGCGTTACCACGAGTTCTTTTGCTGCTCCACTGATGTCGACGTATTCATCAAACATCATGTGTATGGCGGTTCCCTTAAAGTTGACCGCGCCGATTTGAGGCTTGGACGAAACGATCTTTGGCGGCGTAACGTCCTTATCCCCACCTGTGAGTTTGCCAGGTTGAGCACAAGCACACAGCACGAAAGCCGTCAGCCAGATCAGTGTGTATCTAAAAAATGGTCTTGCCAAGGTATTCGCAGAGTTGCTGGAGGTATTGTCGGTCTATTGCGTCAAAGGCGTTCAATTGAGCGCTATCGATATCAAGTACGGCGATCACCTTACCGTCTTTTGTTTTGATCGGAACTACGATTTCCGAGCGGCTTTCGTTGTTGCATGAAATGTGTCCGGGAAAACGGTCTACGTCAGGGACTACAATGGCTTCTTCTTCTTTCCAGCACCTTCCGCACACTCCTTTGCCAAATGCGATTGTCATGCACGCCACAGGCCCTTGAAAAGGTCCCAATTTCAAGTCCCGATTGCGGACAAAATAAAACCCCGTCCAAAGGTGTTGGAAAGGCTGATGAAGCGCTGCAGCTACGTTTGCAAGCGCCGCCACCTGATCCTCCTCTCCTTCAATCAAGGCCTCTATCTGCGGCAGGATTTGCTGGTACTTGATCTCCTTCGGAGCTCCCGTTTCTATGTAAATGCTCTCAGCCAAGACCGCAAAGATAACATCGCTTCAGGTGCTCAGACCACGGCCGGGCAAGCGATCGTGGCAAGTGATAGATGAACATTTGGCACCTCGAGTATAGCGGCTGCGCACGCCTCTAACGTAGCTCCCGTAGTGACCACATCGTCCACCAAGAGCACGTGTTTGCCTTCCAACACTTCTGGTTTAACTGCCCTGAAGAGCGACTTCACATTCAACCAACGATCGTACCTCCCTTTTCGTGTTTGGCTTTCATTCGAAGCGATGCGCTCCACGGCCGTCAAGCAATACTGCGTTCGCATTGAACTCGCGAGACCAACCACGATCGGGTCGCATTGATTGTAGCCTCTTTTCTTGCGTTTATCCGCGTGCAGTGGAACAGGAACCACGAGATCGACGTCGGCAAATCGAGACTCAGACAACTGACTACCAAACTGCTCTCCCAAATATCTTCCAACTCCTAATTGATGCTTGTACTTCAGGCTGTGCAGCATCTCCTGCACTACTCCTCCTTTCGAAAAATAGAGATAAGACGTGGCGCCGGCAATGCGGAGTTTCCCCCAAAAAATACGATCGATGGGGTTTTCCTTTTGAGCCCAGTATTGGGTAGTGGGCAAATGTTCCAGACAAAACTGGCAGATGTATTTCTCGTCGAAGTCTAAGGAACCCTTGCATCCCATGCATTGGAATGGAAAGAACAGGTTCCCAAGGTCTTGTATGCAGCGATCTATCGTATTCATGGCAACACGACAATGGGGACTACCCCATCTCGGTCACCTAAAGTAAGGAAGTACTGTCCTGGTGCAATCGCATCCATCGCAAGGCTTCCGTCCTGAATTTTGCCAAATGCAACTCGCCGCCCTTGCAAGTCAAATAGCTCGTAGCCTATGCGCCCAAAAACTACAACGTTTAGCCGCTCGCCTACCCGAATTGGATTGGGATAGACTTTGAACGCACTGCCGTCGTTTTCATTTACCCCTCCAATGATGGCCGAGGCATATCGCCAAGAAGAATCTGAGGAACATCGATTAAATACAACGATTTGAAAATCGACTCCATCGTCATAAGGAGGATTGGTTGAACCCGTTTCGCTGATGGTCGCGGAAAACGCAAAAACATCTTGGACGGTAGTGTCTGGGAAAATCCAAGCGATTCCGTCGCTCCATGTCGTTGATGCTTGATAGTTGATTAAGGATGAATTAAAGCCCGCCTGCTCGGCAGAAAAAGCCACTACCTTAGGCCGTTTTGAAGTCGATATTGTCAAGGAATCTTCAACCCCAAGGCTTTCATTAAAGTAGGATCCTGAAAATCCCTCGACCAAACGAACCGCCGTGACTTGATAAGCGTAGCTTCCCGAATCGAGCACGCACTCATCGGTATAGCCAACCTCAGAGATGATGGACGACGTAATCCGTTCCCAAGCACCCCCATTGAAGCTCCGATAGACCAGGTATCCATCCGTAGTCGGGTCGGTACTGGCCGCCCATGCTAGCGTAATATCAAACGTATCTACGGTGTCTACCGCCAATGCCGTGGGGGGAGCGACGTATTCCATACGCAGCGACGGGTCGCCCAGCAGAGCTACGTGAACAAAGCTTCCTCCGTAACTAGAATAAAAAATTGTGTTGTTTCCCTGGGTCATCATTGTGCAATCGCCTATGCTTTCACCGAGCCCCATGGGGTGAACATACCACCATGGTCTCCCGGCCCATGTTATGCTCATGGTTCTACCTTGCGCGAGGGCCGATCGCATCAAGTTGTTGCTTCGATCCCAATCGCCGAAGTAACTCCCAAACAGCATGGTAAAACCCGTCAGCAATGAGTCGCCTGAAAATTGTGTTGAAGTACCAATGCCGCTGGCCGATTCGTGTGACCCACCGCCACACCCGTATGAAAACAAGTAGCCTTCCGAAGAAAGTGTGCCCCGGTAATCGGTTGAAAAAATGCTGTCCTTCCCGACCAACGGAGAAAAATTTCGCCAGCCATTGGAAGCAAATGCTTCACCGCCAAAACCTCCAAAATTGTCATCGATCAATCCCCGCTTGGGAAGCGTCCATTCTCCCTGTTTGTAAGCATGTACGCGATCCAAATAGGCCTTGGTAAGCGTCAGCTCATCATCCGAAAAATGGCTCAGGTTCGACATATCCACCCTGCCGAGCCGTAGCTCCGGCTGGTTATTTCCGGGAATGGCACTTTGATCAAATTTCCCATCTCCAGGCACGTTGTCGTTTCGCGGGTCGTTGGCGCTTGTATTGTTGACTGTATGATCTGTCCAGCTTCCGTCCATATCCGCGTAGTAAACATCTGCTGGCCAAGCTCCTTGGTGATCTGGCACATGGCCATCCGGCGCTAGGTTTCCTGAATAAGGAACAGGAACATGACCCAGCAGAAAAACGGTCGTAAGATTGGGGAGGGTTTGGTAGGCGTCTGAAATCAGGCCTTTGACACCAGTAACGGTACTATTAGAATCGATGTAAATCACTTGAACGTGGAAACCATCTGCTTCATAGTCCATTGCCAACGTGGCAACCTCGACCGGCAATGCAGCCAGAATATTAGATGCAACGAGGATCAGGGCATCGCCGCGATCGTGTACTAAGTTAGCCTGCACCGCGGCTCTAACGTATCCGTATCCGGTATACGTCCCACCATTTTTGAGGACGCGGTAATCGTACACAACTCCTTCTTGCACGGTCGTATCCAAAAATGAATGCCCAAGAAATACGGCCAAAGGCGGACTCCAATTCGCGTCGGTCACAAGCTTTCGTGCTACGGCGTATGATACCGCATTGGCATCGGTGTCCCAAGTCAGTTGAATTGCATTTTGAGAAGGCAAGGCTTCGGCCTCAACGCGCACCGTATATTGAAGCGAGGATTGTGCATTGAGCACAGAAATAGCGAAAAGAAAAAAGAAGGTTACCGGTACTCTCATGCCTGGAAGTTGGGTCATGACAAGGTAGCAAAATTATTGCAGCCAAGCGATGGTTGGCGCCTTAGGTATAGCGTTTCAAGATCGATCGCACCTGACCGAGGTAAGATGATCCAAACAAATTAACATGGACCAAGAGAGGGTATAAATTAGCAACTTCGGCCCCGCAGCGCCAATCAGGTTCGAGGGGGAATTGTTGATGATAGCTTTCAAAGACGAGCGGATGAAACCCGCCAAACAACTGCATCATGCCTAAGTCTACGTAGCGATGGCCGTAGTATATCGCAGGGTCAAAGAGAGCGGGTCGCCCTTCGGTCACGGTCATGCTGTTTCCCGACCAGAGATCTCCGTGCAGCAATGCAGGCGGCTCAACCGGAAAATGGTCACCCAACGAGGTATACAAGCGCCGAAAAAATGCTCCGTCCTGCCGATCCATGAGCCTTGCATCAATCGCCTTTTGAAGCATCGGATCCAGTCGCCGCGATACGAAGAAATCAATCCATGCATCGGCAGGCTCGTTGCTCTGATCCAGGCTTCCGATATAATTGTCGCGATCCAATCCAACCTGCGCGCTGGATTGCTTGTGCAAGGATGAAAGTGCATCGCCGAAGTTCAGATCACTTGCCTCGGATGATGCCTCGGACGGCAGGAATTCCATGACGAGCAATGCGTGGCTCTTTTGGTAAGAAACACCGAAGACCTCGGGTGTGACAAAGGAAGAATTCCTTCGAAGCAAATCAAGGCCTTCCATCTCTCGTTCGAACATGAGTGGAAACCTTCCGGCATCATTAACCTTAACAAACAATTCTCGTGTAGCGGTGGAAGCACGAAAACATGCATTGATGCTTCCTCCACCAACGTGTGTGATCGATCTCGGATCAACATCTTCGTGCAAGATTTCACGAATGGCATTGAGAATACTTTCTTCCATGGTGAGCAAAATGCTCCTTTCTTTGTTCAAGGTATTAAATGCACAACAATGAAATCACTTTTTCTCACATTGGCCCTCTTCGGAATCGTAGCTGGGGCTGCTCCTGACCAAACCATCTATCAGTTCACCATGAAGAGCATAGAGGGTGAAGACGTCTCTCTAAGCCAATACAGCAACAAGGTTGTCCTGATCGTCAACGTAGCAAGTAAATGTGGGCTTACCCCACAGTATGAGGACCTGCAGGCTTTGTACGATGAACTCGGCGGAGATGACTTTGT
>JAVKEP010000040.1:0-21091 GCA_040221375.1 Cryomorphaceae bacterium | reverse complement strand
CGAGTCTACATTTCCCGAAACGTCGGAAGCATAGAGCCAAATCGTGGGTGTGCTCAAGACATCTGCGCAATTAAAGTTGGTCCTGCTCAACCAAACGTTGTTGATGGCGCAATTGTCACTGCTGCTAACATGGACGAAGCTTGTGTCAATGATTGCATTTCCAGTTGCATCCAAGTAGATCGTTGTGTCGGTCGCGACTACCGTTGGGGCCGTATTATCCACGACAGTGACCTGCACGACAGTCGAGCTTTGATTTCCGCTTACGTCATAGACGGTCAGGGTCACATTCTGAACGGCAGAAGTATCAGCGCAAGAAAAGTTGGTTTGGCTAAGGGTCATGTTTGCGATCGCACAGTTGTCCCAGCTATTTACATTGACATCGGTTGTATCCAAGACATAATTGCCCGTCGCGTCGAGAACTGCTGTAAAATTCGCTGCATTGACTACCGGTGATATCGTGTCGAGAACGGTGATTTGGGTTGAAGCTGAATCCACATTCCCCGCATTGTCGGTCACATACAACCAAACCGTCTGAGTGCTAGCCGTGTCGGCACAGGAAAAAGTACTTTGGCTCAATGCCATGGAAAATATTCCACAACCGTCGCTGCTTCCATTGTTGACGTCTGTCGTGTCAATGGATATGCTGCCCCCATTATCCAAATAGAGTACGATCGGATTGATTACCACCACAGTGGGTAGAATGGTATCAATCACATCGATGATTACCGATACAGAATCAAAATTTCCATTGGTATCGTTTGCGTAGAACCAGACGGTGTTGGAGCCAAGGTCCGTGCAATCGAAGGTAGAATCACTCAACCAAAACGAGTTCACCTGGCAGTTGTCAGTGGTGGCACTATCAACGGCGCTAGAGAGGATGCTCCCCACCCCAGTTGGGTCAAGCGCCACCGTAGAAATCGCAACTGGAGCGAGCACAGGCGGGGCTACATCAATTACTGAAAGAATGAACCATGCAGAATCGATCAAACCCGTTGAATCCTGAACGAACAAATAGCCGGTATCGCCATCCATACCACAGACTACCGTTGCCGGACTGACCCACATTGAATCGATTCCAGAATAGTAGTCACAGCTCGCTGAGTCAACCGAGCTCGGCAACAACACGGCGCTGAACCCACTCAAGGTTACGGTAACGCTATCATAGGGCAGCACAATGGGCGGAATGATGTCACCACTTGAAGAACAATCACCAGACACGCTGTCAACCTGGGCGGTCCAGTTGGACGTGGTATCGTTTAACGCAAAGTTGTTGAGCGTTCCATTGCCTCCGTTCAACGCACTATCTCCGAGCACATTAAGTCCGGTATTCGTGCCAAAACTCAGTGCACTTGGATGATTGAAATTGTAATAGTGAATGAGGTCGCATTCGTCTCCATCCAATTCGCAATGCATTGTTCCGGCTATTTCCGCGGCCGTTCTGGGTCTGCCCCAAATGCGGACTTCGTCCATCTCTCCATCAAAAAAGTAAGAGAGTTCACCGTATCCTAAGAAATACGGGTTGGTAGATGTAGCCACAGCTCCTCCATAGACTGCCATGGTATCCAGTACTCCATTGACATACAGCTTGACCAAACCTTGATCATACGTCGCAGCTAAGTGAACCCACGTATCAATTGAAAGGTCAGACGTACTTCTCAACGCGGCAGTAGCTGCACCAAGCCAAACTTCTGCTCTGCCAAAACCTATCCATAAGCTCGGTGGATTGGGAAAATCGTCTTTAGCAACGATTGGAAAATATGTGCCTGCCACAACATCCGGATTGATCCAAGCTTCAATTGTCCATCCAGAAGAAATATTATTGGCGGCCGCATAAGGAATCGAAACAAAGTCGTTGGTCCCGTCAAAGTCCAAGGCCCCTGCCCTGTCATAAGCATCTCCAACAAGGCGAATAGTATAAGGTGAGACATCACAATCCGTCGAATTGATGTGCATGTCTGATTGCAGAGAGCCGGAAGCGGTTGCTACGACTTGGACGCGTAATGTGTTCGTGCCACCTGCCAAAACATAGGCGGGATAGATGGCATTGAAGAAGCCTGCCTCAGGCCCAGCAAAGCTGACTCCATTGATAAAAAGTGTGTCCCCACCGAAGTTGTGCAGTTCATAGGTGACCTCAAACTGTTGATCAACAATCACGTTGCCAAAATCGGTGCTATCCGCCTGCGCAGGAATGGTATCGATGTGGAAGATCGTATCTCCTTCGCTCAATACGATCAACTTTGCATAAGACCCTGGCGAACAAACTCCCGAAATTCCGTAGGACCCAGTTACCCAGTTGGACACGGAATCGGTCAATGCAAAACTTTGGAGCGTCCCGTTGTAAAAATTACCACTTTGATCGATCAATGAGTCCAAGAGCAAATTGGAATCGTTCGCCACGCCTTGGTTGAAGCTGAAATAAGTATTTAGTCCAACTTGGCTGGTATCAAACTGACAGCCGAGATGGTCTTGGATTTCGATGGCACAAACCTCTCTCGTCCAAATGCGCAACTCATCCATGCTACCCTCAAAATAGTTCGTGGAATTCGCCAATCGACCGAGGATCAGAGGATTGGAACCATCGTACACATAATTAATCACATCCGATCTCGAACCTGCAAGCGAGCCATCGACGTATAAGAAGATGGAAGAATCGCCATCATATACTGCAGCCACGTGATGCCAGGCAGTATCCAAGGCAGATCCATTGTTGACCGTCAGCCATCCCGAGCTCGTACCTATCCTAAATTCGACTTGTTCATTTCCGAGCACGGAAAGGCTCCAGCCGTTAGTAGCAGCTGCCGCACTTGTGGACATAATCGTCCGAGTAGCTGCGACGTCTGAAAACTTGACCCACGCTTCGGCGGTAAATTCTCCGTTCACATTGTTGGCCGTCGGCGTGAGCACGTGGTCGTTAGTTCCGTCAAAATTGAGCGCATTGTTTGCGGCAACGATGCCTGCGTACATGGTTCCCGTTTGTCCGGGGAGGTAGACGGTGTTGTTGGATGTATTCGTTTTTCCTTCGAACCATTGTGAATTCCACTCTTCTTCCGATTCATTGTGCCTGCGTGCAAGACCGACAAAAGCCTCAACGCTACTCCCTGCGAGCAAGGTGCTGTTGCCGTAAGTATATCTCACATCGTACGTCGTAGCCGCTGGACCAACCTTGAAGACGCCAAACTCATAATCTTGCTCAAATTCCTTGACTCCGTTGAACTTTTGGAAGTTCGGAGCCCCTTCCATCAAGTAAAGATGAATCCCAGCCAGTGTGCCGTTGTAGTTCAGCAGTTCAAGTTGATCTCCACCAGCGTGCTGAAGGGAAAGGTCAGCACCTGCGTATGTATACACACTTGTATCTCCAAGGGCTGCGCCAGAGGCTACCCAAGCTGCTGCACTATCCATCCCCGAAAGCACACCATCGAAACCACCCACAATATCCGTCAGTTCGTTCGCATTGCCTTGGTCAAATCGATAATACGCCTTCAAAGCGTCAATGCTATCGTGCTGGGATGTTAAGCTTCTGCACAACCATTCCCTGATGTCATCGATGTTCAATGAAGTTTCCCAAACCCTCACTTCATCCAATTCACCATCTAAGTAATAGGCTGGCCCGGGGAGATTCATAGCCAGTCGAAAACTACCCCCGCAAGAGCCCATACTCACGTTAGAAGATGCTTGGAGTACTCCGTCTAGATAAGATCTTACGGTAGTCCCATCCCAGCTTACCGCGGCGTGGTGCCATTCTCCAAGCACCACGTCATCCGTGCCGATTAAAGCAGATCCGCCGAGGTCAGTGCGCAGCCTTCCGCCTTGCACATACAGGTATGTCTCCCCAGTTCCAGGTCCATTCAGTTGCTGAACCAACGGCGCTTTTGTAGAAACAGAATTCAGATTGAACCAGCATTCAATGGTGAAGTCGGTCAGCGCTGGGTTCAACCATTTTGGTAATCCAACGTGATCATTGAATCCATCAAAGCGAAGCCCATTTCCAGCGCCATTAGCCGAAGCAATGGTGCTATCAGTGGCGCATCCTGCAATACAAGAAGAAGCGATTAATTCAGTATCGTCGTTAGAATTCCAATTGGATACATTATTCAGAGCCGACTCAAGGCCTGATATAACACCTCCTTGAACCGTGCAATCGTAGCGCCAATTGTCGCGGTGCGGTGTAAGAGCAACCGCAGAAGATCCATTGCTAAGCTCCGCTGGCAAACCCGTTTGTCCTGAACCAGATGGTGAACTTAACCATCCAAGGCCTGATTGATCGATCGCCGCGATAAAGTTCGTAACCGACCCAACTCCGGTACCAGTATACGCGAGTATTCCATCGCCCGAAGTACTTACGTTGAATCCGAGATCTGGAGTGCTTAAGACCCCGAGGCTCACAGTGTCCTGTGTAGGGTCAACGCGTACCTCCGTTCCACAAGCTAAACTTCCATCATACGTCCAGAGTAATGTCCCTTCAGAAGTGTTTGACCAAGACGTGGTGGAAGAGGACCAGCCGTTGTCCGTAAAATAAATCGAAGTTGTATCTGAGATGTCCGTGAGCAACACGAAGCTAAAACGCTTATTGCCATCTGCGTTGATAGAAGTGAACGCAACTTCTCCAGGAAGGAGGTCCGTAGCCCACCCAGTCCCGGAAGTAATTCCGAGCACTGTCCATATAATTAACCATCGCAAAAAGCGCATTTCCACAGAGTAGGTTCAGCAATGCATCGAAGTCTCCCCGTCAAACCGGCTTCACAAATGCCTCAACTGCCAATAAAATCAACCTTTTCAGCCTAGAAGCCCTAAGATAGGGAAACCACAAATACAAGCAACTGCAAGTATCCAAACTTTTACGTGTGAAATGGGTAAAAGGTTGTTGTTTTTTACGGCGCTTGAAGGTTAAAACAATTTGATTGTCAAGAGAGTAGCCCAATCAGCTTCAAGCAAGGTCAAATATCCTAAGTTTGAACACCGTCCTCTGGCATGCTAACACACCGTCAATATTTGCTCGTGATCGCCTTATGGGTAGGTGGATTCTTCCATCTTCTGGGCCAAGAAAACCAAGGCCTCGAGGTGTATATTATTGATTCCACCGCATCTCGTATAGACTTCGAACGAAACGTCCGATTCTTAGCGGATGAAGTGGATAAAATCGAACCTACTTTACCAGAAGTTGTCGAAACCACATGGCAGTGGAGCAAAAGAAACGGCGATTCACTTGACATCTTACGAGTGCAGTTCCTACGCGCGCGCCACTTTTTTCAAATGGGATTGAAAGGAAAGTCGATCGGAATGTTGAATGCTATTCGGAGCAGCCCATCACGAACAGATTCACTCAACTTCTCGGCGACACTTGTGCTTCGGGACTTTTATTTTGAACTTGGAGCTTATGACAAGGCCTTCGAACTGCACAAAGAGATCGATTGGGACCAAGCGGGTAATTACTTTCAAAAACACGCACCCGAAAGCTTCTTGGCAGGATTATATCTGCAAATCGGAGATTACGAAAAGTCACTCGAGGCGTACTACACTTCGATGCAGAAAATGGCCGATCAAAACAAACCGTATTGGCAAATGTCCTTTACCAATAGTCGAGGGGTGGTATTCGAACGGATAGGCATGTTAGACAGCGCTTTGGCCCATTACCTCGAAGCGAGATACGTTCTGGAAAACCAAATTGAGCGGGGAATAACCATGGATACCAATCGATTTGATTACATCCTGGGACTGCTGCTGGGCAATCAAGCTCAAATATTGGCTACCCAAGGCCTACACAACGATGCGATTCCGCTTTTCAAAAAAGACATTGAAGCCAGCCTAAACGACGCGGGCCGAAAAGAAGCACGTATCAATGCCGTAATCAGCCTGTTGAAGTTGACATACAGTTATTTGGCCACCGGCCAGCCAGAGTCAGCCCAAACCTGCGTTGACCAATCACTGGAATTAATAGAGAATACCGATCCTCCGTCGCTTTGGGATGCGCTGTACAAGGCCCAATCTGACTATTACGAATACGTCGGTAACGATTCCTCTGCACTGGATGCTTTGCAAGCATTGGTGTCTTTGCGAGATTCCATTCAATCGCACCAGAAGTTGATTCAAACGCAAAACGTTGTCATCGCTTATGAATCCATCATAAAGGACAAAGAGAAAGAAACCCAGCGCAAACAAATTGAACTCTTGCAACGCGAATCGAAAGTCCAACGAGAAACCAACGTCGTATTCGTCATCCTGATCATCATTTCCTTGATCATCGCAACCGCTGCCATTTATCGATTCAACGCAAAGAATAGGCAACAGATGGCGATACAACTTAAAAACGAAGAAATTGAAGATCAGAAGAGAACGATTCAAGCTTCATTGAAGGAAAAAGAAGTGCTCTTGCGCGAAGTCAATCACCGGGTGAAAAACAACCTTCAAATAGTGTCAAGCCTCCTCTTCCTGCAATCCCGAAATACAAAGGACCCCATATCGAAAGGCTTGATCAAAGAAGCGCATCAGCGTGTACAGACGATGTCAACCATCCACCAAAAACTCTATCAAGAATCACAATTCAACCAAGTAGATTTTGACAAATACATTGCGGAGTTGATCCAACAGACCATCTCCTCTTATCGCTTGCACGAATTGAACATCGCAACAAACATTGATATCCAATACCTCGATGTCAAAATGGACCAGGCCATCCCTTTGAGTTTGATCATTCATGAACTCGTTACCAACTCGATGAAACATGCTTTTCAAGACCTCAGCGAAGGCATGATCGCCGTTCAACTGAGGCGTGAACAAGACCATCTGCAACTCCGGTATGAAGACGACGGGGCCGGACTGGATCTCGAACCAGAAAAGACGGACACTAGCAACATCGGTATGAAGGTGATCGAATTATTGACACAACAAATCAACGGTTCGATCCATTTGGTGACCCGAAAGCCCCTGATTATTCAAATCAGTTTCCCAATAGACTGACCCAGATCGATACCTTTGTTTTATGAAATCGATCGTTGCACCTTCCCTACTTTCTTGTGATTTTGGCCGGATAAAAGAAGAATCCGAATACCTCAATGAAAGCGATGCCCAATGGTTCCATCTGGATGTAATGGACGGCGTATTCGTTCCGAACATTTCCTTTGGTTTACCCATCATCGAAGCCTTTCGAAAGCATACTGAAAAAACCTTGGATGTGCACGCCATGATCGCCAAGCCTGATGACTTCATTCAAGATTTTAAAGCTGCCGGCGCGGATATACTGACCGTTCATTACGAGGCCTGTACTCATTTGCATCGCACCATTGATGCAATTAAAAAGACAGGAATGAAGGCGGGCGTTGCATTGAATCCACATACGCCTATCAGCGCCCTCACTGACGTGATTCAGGATGTTGACATGGTTCTGGTCATGAGCGTTAATCCGGGGTTTGGGGGACAAAAGTTCATCCCACACACCTTCAACAAAGTTCGATACTTGAAGGCATTGATAGATCAGATCTCGTCTCCTACGTTGATAGAGATCGACGGTGGAGTAAATCTTGAAAACGCACCTCAACTGGTAAGGGAAGGTGCTGACGTGTTGGTGGCAGGCAGCACAGTATATAAATCCAACGACCCTAAAGCGACCATTAAAGCACTTGGTGCTTCATAGGTCTCATTTCCCTACCCACTCTTTTAAGTAGGAGAAGTGCTCTGTAATCTCACCTTTTTCAGCAATGGTCGCCTTCTCTAAAATTCGATTTTTATCGCCGTTGAGAAAACTCGGCAGCACCGATCGGATAAACATTTCACCGAAATCATGGCTCGCATCTCTCGGTAATTCACATGGCAAATTGTCAACGGCCATGACGGTAATGGATCTTGGAGCATCAAATGCCACTTCCGTTTCCGACAATGCATCATACCCATAGAACGGATCCTCGATGGTAGAAGGACGAAGCGTGCAAGCGACCGGTCCATCAATGTCGCAGCTGATGTCGGCCACCAGGTTAATGTTAAACTCACGTTGGCGAGCATCCTCTCGGGTAAATAGAAATGGAGATTTCGATTCCCAGTAATGCCCAGCAATGAGCATATCGGTCACCTTCGCGAAGCGCATGAAATCACTCTCATAGCATTCTTCGCCTTGGGCATAAAACTCTTTCACGTCAAAAGCTCCTCCTCCTTTCCTTCTGAAGTATTCCGTGAAGGTTATTTGGCAATAAACGGGTTCTTCGAAGCTGTTTTTCAGGTATTCCCTGATTCCCACCTTTCGTATACCCATTTCATCTAGAATTTCCATCGCACCCTTGGCAACCTTTCCTCGACCCGTCAACAAAATCTTCATCACGGGAAGTTGAATCTTCTTCAATTCTTGCTCTAATTCCAATCGATCTTCACAATTCCTCGCTTGCTTAAGCGCAAAGGATCCGCTGCGCAATCCCAATGCCCGAAATCCATTGTAAGCCCCGACAATTCCAGCGTAACGTCCAAAACCGATGAGTCTTCTTCCCATGGCATCTCTCAGGCACTCCCAGTCGATCAACCGAACTTGCTTGTCTAATACTGCCTGCAACAAATGCTTATTGTAGGGCTGCATTTTAATGGTATGAGAAAAGAACATGTAGGTTTTACCTTGCACTAACTCATCCACTGGTACTTCTTTCACTCCCAACAGTACGTCTGCATCGGACACGTCGGGGCGTATGGTAACACCTGCCGCTCGGTATTCGTCATCTTTGATCCTTCGTACCTCCGAAGAACACACCGTAAATGTGCATTTCTTCTCCGCTACTTGCAATGCTGCGATCTGCTTCGGAGTCAGTGGAACTCGCTCGTCAGTGGGCACTTTGCCCTCTCTAATTACTCCAAAGTGTATCATTTCTTGAGCTTCCGCTTTTGCTTGGGTGTCATACCAATGGTACCCTTCTTCTTCGGCTGTCCGAACGCATAGCCCACTTTCACAATCGCTAAGCCCATTCCGTCATTCCTGCCGCGCTTTAGACCATCCAGGTTATCGCTAAAGTAGACGTCGTAGTGCAATTCAAACGACATAAACCACGACGGATTGAATCGATAACGGCCGCCTAGAACGACAGGAACATGAAATGCAAATCCTGCCCCAGAGCCGGAATTATCTATCGGTACAAAAGACATGGAATCTCGTCCCAGTGTATCTTGAAATACCTTGGTGACGTACTTTCTAGACGTGTAGGATGCATTGAACAAGGCTCCACCTGCACCAACACCGAGGAAGACATTCATGCGTCTGACCGGATCCCTATCGGTAAACATCCTTTGGGTAAAATCCTCCCATCGAAGAATGCTGAACTGGGTCATCAAGCTAAACTCCCAAAGTTTACCACTCATGTCATCTAGCGCGTCGGGAAACCCTCCGTGGTCCGCCTTTCCTTTATAGCCTCTGGCACCTGCATGCAGCGCAAATCCTAGCCTCGGACGGTACTGATACCTCGCCCCAATTCCATAGGCAAAGCGCAGTGGATTAAATAAGGCTCCTTTTTGTTGGATATCTCCTGAATACATGCGCAACCCCAAGCCCGCATCCACAGAGAGGTATTTGTAATGCTGTTTCTTTTGACCGCTTTGCCAAAAATATCCTTGTGCTGAAGCTTCCATCGCCGAAAGCAACAGAAACAAAATGAGCAGATATGTGATCTTCTTTGGCATGATCTTCAACAAAAAAGCCCTACAAAGATGCAGGGCTTTCTCGAATATCTTGGTGTGTATTACTCGAGAATTACGATTCTCGCGCGACGTGCTTCGGACTCACTTCCGGTAACGTCTTCACCTTTTCCTACGGGCACGATGCGTCCTGCATCAATTCCGTATTTCTCAACGAGTAGTTTCTTCAGTTCGTCTGCGCGCCGTTGGCTCAGCAACAAGTTGTACGCCTCGGTGCCAGGTTGTGAAGCATATCCTTGAATTTCAATGCGCATTGCAGGATTCGCTTTCAACTTTTTCGCGATCACCGATCCTTTCGAACCTTCCTGGTTTTGAGAAATCGAATACTTATTGTGATCGAAGAAAATGGTCTCTTTTTCAAAACTTACGTTGTACAAGGCTTCGTTCGGATCACGCGGCTTGTCTTTAGAGTCAGGAGTATTTCCTACCAATTCGAAACCGTCGATTGCATTGCTGTCTGGAGTATCGCCCTTGATGTATTCTCCATCAAACGTTTCTCTTCGGTACAACATTTTGCCTTCGCCGGCTACTTCTGCGTGCAATACTTGCAGGGTGGCTAAATCCGATTCGTCCATTGCTTCAAAGGAGAATTTCTCCGCCTTCTCACGACCCGCTCGCATCACGACTTCATCTTCTTGGTTCAAGAAGAACATATCAATGCCTTCCGAATCGTCGACCATTCCATCCGCAACTTTCAGCAAATACGGCTTATTCGGTTGAAGCTGTGAGAACTTGAAAGATCCATCTACACCAGTGGTAACTGAGTCAATGCGATTATCCTCTTCATCTACGATGTATAGTTTCACACCTGCTTTCGGAAGATCGTTGTAGGTAAACACCCCTCGCATGTCCGCTTCTGCATCGGATTCTTCTAAGACAGGAAGCATATTCCTATTCTCGGTGGTAAGGTGGGTAAACTTGTACTCATTGAACTCAGGTCGCTCAGAAGCAACAACGCGCTTTCCTTGGTCATTGATGAGGTAAAGTTTTCCTTGATTAAAGAGGTCCTTATCATCCTCGCTGAGCTTGACAACGTACGTTTCGTCTGGCGTAAGGCCTTGGAATTTGAACTTACCTCCAATGTCCGTGACCGTTGAGCCGACTTTGACGCCGCTGTTGTCATACAAATTCAATTTTACGCCGCCCTTGGCTAATTTCTTGTAGGTGAACACACCACCCAACGTGGTTTCGCTGTCATCCACTTCAATTTCTGCCATCTCGTTGACATCGTCTTGAGTCATGTGGTTGTATGCAAATTTGTTCGTCCCTTTCTTGTTGGTTTCATCCACCCTGGCGCCTGCTGCATTCATTACGTAAATCTTACCTCCAGAGGCAAGAGCCGCATCCTCGTCATCAATCCGCACGGTGTAGTCCTTTCCTGGCTTAAGCCCTGCAAAGTTGAAGCTACCGTCTAAGCCCGTTTCAGTACTCGACAATAAATTATCGTCTTCGTCAAACAAGTTCAACTTCACCCCGCTCTTTGGTAAGTTATTGTAGGTGAATTGGCCCACAAATAGGCGCTTCGGATCAGGTGCTCCGTCTGCGTCGGCGGTGTTTTTACCATCGCTAAGCGTGTAACCGACACCGACATACACATAGCTAAGCCAATCGTTAGCAGTGCTTGCGATTCCATCGAATGCATCCAACTCGTTGGTGAAGTAATAGCGCATATCAATTCCAGCCAATCCCTTCCATTTAGGGTTGAAATCATAGCCCAATCTACCACCCCATCCTAAGCCAAATCCGACATTCTCTCCTTGGTTAATGTACCTGCCTAATGGAGCGGTTCCATTGATTCGAGTGACAACAGGATTGTAATACGCACCCACTCCAGCAACGTTGGCCGAAACTTCAACTTTGGATGTCGGATTGATCAAGGACATTACATCAACGCCGAGTTTCAACGATCCCTCGAAATGTGTTGATCGCATTTCAACGTTTAAGTACTCTTTGCTTCCATAAATCCTTCCACCCATGATCTGGAGTTGTGGACGTAGAAATTTAAACAGCTTTGTTTCGATGCTCAATGCGCCGGCTGGCCTTGATCCCGCTGGGTTAAACGTCTGGTATTCCGAGACGTCACCGTAGTAATTCAATAATCCGCCGGTGGCTCCAGCAGTCCATTGAGCCCATCCACTTCCTGATAAAAGTGTTAAGGACAAAATGAAAAAGGTCTTGTACAAGTGTTTCATGGTCTTTTTAAGGTCGTGCAAAGGTAAGGACTGTTCGATTGATTATCAATTACTTCTAGCCTTTCTAAATGCAATGTTTACGAATGCTTTAAAGAAATAGATAGCATCCGTCTTCATCGGGTTTCGAATATAGGCTCGGATGTATTTTTTTTCGCTTTCGATGATCTCTTCAATGGTTTTGGGCATGTCCGCGTAAAAAGGCGGCACGAGTCCTGGCTTCACCATACGCCGCATCAGCCTTAACTCCTTGTCGTACAGGCTCAAATAGTGCTCGCTGATTGGTTGTACTCCAACCAATTTGAGGTCCCCTTTCAAAATGTTGATCAACATGGGAATCTCATCGACAAAACTCTTACGCAAGTATCGGCCAAGGGTAGTAATACGGAAGTCATTTCGGATTTTACCTCCTTCTTGTAGGTCGTTTTGATCGTAGACGTATTTCTGTAAGTACTCGCTATACGCGTGCATCGAGCGCAACTTGTACACTTCGATCATCTTTCCACCCTTACCTACGCGTTTCATTCTGAAAAGCGGGCCGTAAGTGGGCGTGACTAAATTCTTGACCGCTTGGGTTTTCTTGGCCACGAAATACAGGTTCGATCCGATTGATTTGTACTCAACTAGCTCAAAGCCAGTAAAATAAAGTCGGCCGAACGCCTCAGCCATTGAAATGCTTCTATTTTGGCCTCGCGTTAAAAAGAAATAGAGTTTTTTGAAGACAGGAAGCTTAGGGAAAGCTCGCTTTATGATAAAGTCTGCCGTATAGTACATGTAGTTCAACCCCTTGGGAAACTTCCGAAGGATCCTTTGCTTTCGGAGTCCGTAGGTTTCCAAGCATCCAACGAAAATTCCATCCTTAGGAAGATTTTGGTTGGTCGTTTCGAAGAGTTGATTGATCCAACGCACATCGTTGATGCGCTTCAAATTGATTACGCAGTTTACCGGACCGTCCTCCCGTCCCTTCAAGGCATTGACGATGTTTAATCCCTCCGTTGTGCTGAGCACGAGCGTTTTGGTAGGATTGTAAATATCCAGATAGTACGACAGGAGCTCCTCCAGCTCGGTGCCAGGGACTCCGGGGAATTCGTTCAGATTTAGTTTGTAAGAGACACTGCTTAACGTCTCTTTTTCTGACAATACAACCATAATAGCCTCAATCCTTACGTTTAGGGTTAGTCAACTGTTATCATCCTCGCGATAATCACGCCACCAATACGTACCATCCGCTGCTAAGGTTGGGTTGGGTTAAGACCAACTTCTCAACAGTCTTGATTCGTCTGTGCCGGCAAAGTTAGGTAAATTCATTTACCGACTGCATTTCCTGATGTCTGTAATGAGCAGGTTAACAAGGTATTGGTATAAAAACACTCTTCGAAGCTTACGAGCGCGACAGAGTACTTCTAGTATGAACGGCAATCCGCTTGCTACAATCCGTATTGAACTCCAAACTGCCACGTGAATCCACTGCCGCGAAGAAAGGGAACTTGGTAGCGTTCATTCTCTACGGGTCGTTGGATCTTATTGAGTGAGGCCATGACACTTAATCGATAAACAGGCTGAGCTACAATCTGCAATGTATAGGTCGTTTGGAGCCAAGTAGTGCTTTCTAGAAACGGAATTCCCTGCGTTAAAGGAATGCCTGTGATGGGGTCTCGCAATCCGCGCACATCGGGGTTGTCTATTCCTTTTTGGGCGTATTGATAGCGCCCTTCAATGCTGAGCCAGTAATAGGGCTTGAATCGAAGTGATAAGATATATTCACGGGCATTGTCTCGGAGGTAGTGTCCCATGGTATAACCCGCATTCTCAAAGTTGGTGGTCCCTAAAAAATGCTTGTAAACCATCGGATTGCTCCTGTAGTGTTCAATCGTAAATGTTGCATTCGGCAAAAAATTTGACCACCGCAGCCCTGATTTTATACTGTACCAGTTGGTATGCCGCGTTGGATCAAACATGCGACGAAACGATAGCTCGTCAACAAATAAGGTCGAATACAGATGAACGCCCTTTCCTGGTCGCAAGGAAGCAGCAGCGAACATCTGGGCGTTTCCTCCAGCGTAATTGTTGCGGCCATTCAGGTAGTGGTCAACCGATTTGTAAAACATGACAGGAATGAAATACGTCAACTCAGGTGCGCGCTCGGAATAGACAATACTGTTCCCGAATGTCAACCACAGCGAGCGGATCGGTCGGAAACTGAACAGGTTTGCAGCGATGAATTTATTGTGGTATTCAAACGTGGTTACGGCGCCTACGGTTACGATGCTATTAGAATCTACCACGTCTGACTGCAAGGAACCGTGGAAATAATCAAACTGAAACCAATCTACCGGATTCAAGTGCAACTTAATCTGGGCAAAGGGCACCGTATTGATATCGAGAATATTCGTGCTGTAATAACCATAGCCCCACCGAACGTGATCGCGTACAAGGCCAACGTAGCCGACATCGAAGTCGTAGGTAATGCCCCCGCGCGTTTCACTGAATTCACGGCTGCCATCGTTGTTGAACTTATAGAGTGCGCCTTCTTGCGGATTCAACAAGGAATCTTGACTCATTGGACTTCTCTCATAGACATCGCGCACACTGCCGTACAACCCAAACCTCCCTATGTACGCTTGTATGTCTCCCCCAACCCTTCTCTGCCAATTGACGCCGTTTTGATTACTCCAATAGCTCGCCCCGAGGATGGGGTTGATGGTAACGGTGGTTTGTCCTTGATGATAGTAGGCCAAATCGGGTTGCTTATAGCGATCTAAGCCCTGAAACAAGCCACGAAAAGGCCGTTCCAACTCAGGTCTCTGATCCGGTTCCAGGTCCTTGCTGAACGCCAACTGATAAAATTTTAGCTCTGCTTTTTGACGGCCATTGAGCATGCTGACGTTAGCGTTAAACATTAAATTAGCAACCGTCCGCCGGCTCATCGGTTGCGCCATCATACTGCCTTGTCCAGAATGGATATTTAATAACTCATCTGAGAAGGCTGCCACACCGTAATCGGCCCTGGAATCCAACAAAATTTGCTGAGCAAAGCCGGAATATCCGATCAGCGCTAAAACGATATGAATGGCTATTCCTCGCACGAATTACATTGCCTGAATTACCCGCATGATACGCTCTGTGGAATGGCCATCCCACAGGTCTGGAATACGGCAATCCTTTGTTTTCCCTGTCAGTATTTCTTCTGCATGACGCATAATTAAAGGAACATCAAAGTCTAACAAGGTGTTTGAACCTATCTCCACTGTACTGGGCCGCTCCGTGTTTGGTCGAACGGTCAAGCACGGTACTTGCCGAAAGGTAGTTTCCTCTTGAATTCCACCGCTATCTGTAATGACCAACTTCGCGTGCTTCACCAACTTTTGAAAGGAAAAATAATCCAGAGGTTCGAGCAGTTTGATGTTTCGATTCGATTGAAGTCTTGGCATCAAATCATTCTGCTCAAACATTTTGCGCGTTCTGGGATGCACAGGAAACACAACCTTACTTCCTTTTGCTATCGATAATAACAAATCCACCAATTGATTCAAAGGTTCGACTTCATCAACGTTTCCAGGTCGATGAAAGGTAAAGAGCACAAAGTCCCCTTCGTTTAAGGCGTTGTTTTCCAGAATCTTGCTTCTATCGATGCTCTGTTCATAAGCGACGAGCGTATCGATCATGGTATTACCCACAAAGTGGAGTGACTCCTCAGGTTTGCCCAAGGCTTTCAAATTTTCTATCCCTGACTTTTCCGTAATGAAGTACGCATCTGTAATGTCGTCCGTTAAGATGCGGTTGATCTCTTCTGGCATCGTCAAATCATTGCTCCGCAATCCGCTCTCAATGTGACCCACAGGAATTTTTGACTGATAGGCAGCATAGGCCGCTGCAAACGTTGAGTTGACGTCACCTGGTGTCAACAATATATCAGGTCTGTATTCTGCTAAAATCGCGGTCACGTTGTGCATCATCTGGGTAATTTGCTCCAACACTGTCCCTGGTTTCAAGTCTTGCCGGAAATCAGGTTGCACTTCAAACTGATCGTAAAAGACCTGGGCCATCTTATGATCGTAATGCTGTCCCGTATGCAGAATTTTTACTTCTATTCCGTGCGCAGAAGCGTGTTTCTTGAATTGAGTAATCTTGATGATGTTCGGGCGGGTACCCACTGAAATAAGGACTTTACGCATAGTAGTACTCAATTCTTGAATTCAAGAATCCCTAAAATTAACGCTTCTTTAGGGGATATCTTGAGAAAGATCGAATTCCATTTAGAATATTCAATACATCCTCCAATCTTGAGAAGGTAGCTTCGTATTGTTCATATTCCTGTACAAAAGACTCCAATTCATCGGAAGTCGAATTTTGGACCAGAGAAGTGACTCAAGCGTGAGCATATGAACTGAAAATCGTCGATACTTAACGAACATCAATCCTCTAGTCTATGAATGAATTTCGCGTCCTATTGTCGTCTTGGCTATTCGTCAAAGTATTGGCTTACATAGGGAACTTAACGCGGCATACGACTATCAACATCATTGATTGTAAATCGAAATTTTTGATGCAGTTGGTCATTACCTCTCAACTCTATTAAATACCTTTTTTTGTTTTCGCGCAGCCTGATTTCCGACAGCAAATTCACACTCATCTTCGTGATATCGGTTTTTGTCTCAAGGACTTCATCCCTGCGCTTCTTGAAATCTGTCCTGTCTAGATCAGAAATGATTGTAAATACCTTTCGATACAACTCAGATTCTCCTTGATCGGGATGAATTCCATAGGAAATCCCCGTTTGCTCCAGCTCCTTAAACGCGTTTATTTTCCCAACAAAAGAACTAAAACGAATGTTAGGGACTCCTAAATACGCCGCCTCAATTGTCATGCTTTGGCTATCGCTAATAAACATCTGAGCTCCAGTCATAAGGGCATGAATATCTTTATTTAAAACCTTTATTAACCTACTCTTGAAACGCTCTCCCAATGGTTTCTCAGAAGAAATGTAAACTTCAAATTTTGGTTCTAATCTCGTAATTAGACCATCGATTATTTGCTCATTGAATCCAAGTGCCATTCGATCATGGCTAGCGGATAACGAAGAAATGCGAAGTATGATGTACGGCTTTAGCATGCCATACTTCTCCCTAACAGCGCGCACGGCCGACTCTTCACACGGCCTTATGTATGCCAATTTTTGGCTTCCGTGGTACGAGAGTTTCCTGTTGCTAAATCTCCATAAATTAGTGCTTGAAGGTGCTACTATCACGCTAGCAAAAGGATGAGCTACCAGTGCGTTGAAAAACACCGTATTCACATCGTCCTCAGCAAAAATTAACGACGGGATATTCAGCAACCAACTCGCAAAGACCAACGGGTGCGAAGGTCTTCCTACGACGACATCTGGTTTGAACTTTTGCAGAACTCGAAGCATTTTAACGTCTTGCTTCAAAATCTCCACCACCTTGTTGAACACTCCTTTCTTATTCTCACCGTATAAACGAAAGGGAATCTCATATTCACGAAGCAATTCGGTGGTAATTTCCTTTTCTGTTGCCATTACCAACACTTGATCACCACAACTCATTGCACTTTTAATCAGCGGGTTGAAATGGTGCACATGTGCAGGATGCCGAACCTCAAAGAGAATATTCATACGGTTCTATGCGTGAGATTAATTCAGGGTCTAGAGAAGCTTGCTTCTCAATTTTTTCTTGCTCATCCATCAAATTAACCTCAAATGTTAGGTCTCTAATTACATCTTCGTTCCGAACAACCTTTTCGGACAGCGCTGAGCTCAAGCTTGACTCAAGTACTTCCTTGGGAGACTTGCAAAAGTCTTCATATTGTACGATTGAGGCATTGATTCCGTGAATTTTTAACTCGTTATCCAATTGTTCGTAATAATCAACTAGATAGTGGAGTATTGAGTTAAAGGTTCCACTGGGCTTCTTACCGAGAGCCTGGGCTAACTTTGGGACAATAGAAACCCCTTTCGATTCCGCAGATAAAATGGAGGCTGCGTTGGTGTATACATCCCGTCTGAGCAGAAGTACGTGAACATCCATATCAAGTTTAGAAATCTCGGAAATTCGAAACGCGTTCCACACATTTTTAGTTACGAATAGGCCATCCTCTTCTTTTGAGATTCGACGGATGGATCGAGAGATGTTTTCAGTATCCATGCCTTTATCGAACCACACGGACATGACCAAGCCGGCTTCTGAAGGCCCTTGAAACCCTCTGACCAGTCCAAAATTACTGTCAAACCTAGATACGCGTTCAGCCCGACTGAATACTCCTTGAACGAAGGAAATCAGCCCAGGAAAATATGGAAATACAGAAGCTAAATTCGAAATATACGCTGCATTGTAGCACGAAGAAATATATTGATAAATAAGCGTGGTTCCAGATCGAGGGGGACCTATCACTAGGAGCAATGGAATATTCCCACTCCGTTGCGGAACCAATCGCTCTAACACCGAGAGCATCGGCATTCTTGCAAAAAGCTTACGTATTTGTTTACCTAGGGACGAGAGCATCAAACTTTGCTTACTAGGTTCAATCGCTGGAAGAGTTTAAAGATCATCATAACAAACTTCATCATCAGAATCTTGTGAATCTTCTGGTACCGTCCAAAATTTACTACCTCTCCCCCAAACTGAAGCTTGAAATCCCGCACGCCATATTCCTTTTCTGGATGTCCGGCCCCTCCAAAATCGAACACCTTATATTGCTGCTCACCTCCCCATTTGATGACGTGCCAAACAGCCATTTCATTGATTGCCAAATTCCTGTACCCAGCTTTGTCAGCGGCGTACCAATCATAGATCAAATCCTTATGCAGTAGTACCAACCTGAACCCCAGCAGCGCTGAATCCTTTTTGAGCGTCACCAGCAACAGCTTCTTTTGCTCTTTCAATACCGTACAAAGCCCGATAAAACCATCCTCTTTTGGGATTGGTAGCTTGATGCGTTGATATAGCTCATTCAACAGTGCGTATGAACTCGAAAGCTCCGACTGACTTGGATTCATTTCATAGGATACTTCGATCCCATTTTTCTCTGCCTTTCGAATTCTTTGTCTTTTCTTTGATTTAAGCGTATTCCAGACCCGTTCGGTGTTTGATAGATCGATGAGGATATCTAGGTGGGGCTCATAATCAAACCCGAATTTCTTAAGATTTTCGCGCGCCCATTCCATGGATTTGTAGCAGCGAATTTCAGTGTACAAACTTCCTTCCGAAGTCCAGTCCGTTAGCAAGCTATCCAAGTAACGTGTGTTATTCCCTTCAGAAAGAGGGCCACCAAACGAAACTGAACGCTGAGTAAAACGAGTGAGCATTTTTCGACTACTCTTGAGGATGACGACGAACAAAAGTCCAACTAGTTTTTCCTCATCAAATAAAAATCTTGGCCGCACATCAAACGCATTGGTTTGACGAAGCGCATTGATGTAGGCTCGTGAATGAAAAACCATTGAATCATGGTGATTCTCTACAAATTCATCCCACTCCGTATCAGAAACTACCTCAAAGGCATTTCGGCAAATTAGAGATGTCATGGCCGAACGACTTTAATCATCCGTTTCACAGGATTTTTAATCGAGGATTTAGCCAATTCCTGAAACCACTCAAACGGCTGATCCGTCCATCGCTCAGGATGCACGTTCTGCATGATACTCTTAGGCGCAGTTTCTACTTCTACTGCTTGAATAAGCTCCCTTGTGGTTGTCACTAAAAAATCAAAACTCCGAGCAACGTGATCTCTAACGCTCATTGCATGCCCATCCCACCTTCTACCCGTGTCGGTCAAGTAATAAACGTCCTTAAAATCGACGTCAAAATACGGTTCGCCTAGGATCTCGTAATCCTTGTAATTGTACTTGGCCCACACATCTCGATTATCCCACTTGGTCATTGGGCTGCCATGCATGCATATCGTTGTGATGGGGACGATGGCACGAAACGTTTCAAGCGTTCTTTCAAAATGTTCGATGGCCTTGTCGAGATCGCCGCGACAGAGGGTGACATCTTCATAGTGATAGCCAATTTCATGGCCTAGGTCAGCAATGTCTTGAATGTACTTAGATTGGAAACTTTCGGGTACGATGCGGAAATAGTAAGTGCCGCGGATTCCTTTGGATGCCTGCAGCTCAGCCATTCTGAGCGCATTCTCTGGTTTTCGGTCTACGTCATGCCTGAGTATCACTGAGGCGCCAGACGTCGGCGGAGAAAGCAAGTAGTCATGCATGGTGTAAAAGGTATACCCTTTGGAAGCCCATGCTTCAAGCAATTCATCGTAAATTTTAAGTGTAAAATCCTTGCTCACGTCTTCAAGATTCACCGTACTGATCGATAGATTTCTGCAAGGCGCAAACCTAAGACATTGATATCAAGTTTCTCTATGCTGGGGCCAATTGAAATTGAATCAAACGCCAATGCTTCCTGCAATGCTGCACAAATTTGACCGGCATTTGAGTCCACTAAGAAAGTTCCACGTTCTATTCCTTCGAACAACGCCCGCACGTCTCCAACGTCGGTGGATACGACCGGTCTACCGCAGGCCAAAGCCTCCTTAATGAACTGAGGTGAACCCTCATTTCTCGAAGTCAATAAGCAAACATCACTGGCATTCATCACCATCGAAACTTCTTCTCGAGACATTCCCTTTAGTTCCACCAGTTTGACTTCTTGGTCCAACTTCTTTGCTAAACATTCCACCGAGGCTCGCGCCAGTGGATAGTTTTTAACCGGGTTCGAAAAGGATGAACTGAATAGGATCACGACGTCGGAAGGAGGCAGCCCCAGTTGCTCCCTGCACTTTGCTTGTGGAGCTGGCCGAAACAGTTCACGGTCCACACCGCACGGCAGAATTTCGTACTTATCGGTAACCTGCAGCAAATCTTTTAACGCTTCGTTGACGAAAATGCTTTTCGAAGAAGCTCGGTGCGCGAACTTCGAATAGCCTCTGTTTTGTGGGTTGTTGATATCCGAACCGTGAAACGTGACGATCTTAGGCATCCATACCGGCAGCATTCCTACCAAAGCACCTGATAATCCGTAATGCGCATGAATGATCTGAGGCCTAAAACGGAGTACGGCCAGCAGCAGCGGGAAATAATTCAATAAATAACCCAAACTTCCCTTTCCCTTCAGTCTGAAAATTTTTGAAGTCGTGTTTGGAACCGATGCAATCTGCTCAAGGATAAACGCTGCATCATTGCCGGAGTTTCCGCTAAAAACATAGAGTACTTTCATGCAATC
>JAVKEP010000039.1:0-28344 GCA_040221375.1 Cryomorphaceae bacterium | reverse complement strand
GATCGCTCCTGACCCATCCTGGCTCACTCAAAACTCGCGCGATTGTATCGAGAAGCATTCACGTACCGCTATACCAAATATTCGATCAAGGCTAGAAGCTAGTCGGTTCTCGATACAATCACGCCTGTGGCGTAATCACTCGAACTGACATCTCGGAGGGGTCGCCCTTGGCGTGGCCACTCGAACTGACAATAGTTGGGGGGATCCTGGTATGGACTCGAGACAAACCTCAACAGCTGCCGAGCTTAGCTCGGCAGGTCCAGCATTGATTGAATTCTAACGTGGGGAGTGCACGCGGTCCCCGAACTCGATTCGGGACCTGTTGGGCCTTCCACCAAACGTCATTGCGTGCCCACCTTCACCAACCTCCAGTGCTGATGCTCGCTCAATTCAATCCACCAAGCCTTGCAGAATGGCGTACTTCACCAATCCTGCACTTCCCCTCACGTTGAGCTTGCTGATGAGGTTTTTGCGATGGGTTTCAACCGTGTGATGGCTGATGAATAACTTCTCGGCAATCTCGTTGCTCGTCATTTCTTGGGCGATCAACTTAAGGACGTCGAGCTCCCTGGGGGTCAGCTCTACCACCATCTCGCGCTCTTGCGACTTCTTTTTCTGCAGACCTTCCATGATGCGCTGGGAGACTTCCTCGCTGAAGAATGCGTTTCCCGCCATAACCGTGGTGATGGCCTCTTGCAGCTCTTCTCGACCGGTGTTTTTGAGTACGTAGCCGCTTGCCCCTGCCCTCAAAAGGCGTTGGATGTAGTCTCTTGAACTGTGCATGGTGAGCATCAGCACAGGCAAGTCAGGGTAGGCTTCGCGGATGGCCTTGGTCGCTTCAACGCCGTCCATTTCCGGCATGTTCACGTCCATCAATATTAGGTCTACCGGCGTACTGTTTACCAAGGCCAGCAGCTCCTTCCCGTTGTTCGCTTCGCCAATCACTTCCACATCCATGGTTTCCAGCAAGGCTTTTATTCCGTCGATGAACATCTGATGGTCATCCGCGATGATGATCCTAGTTTTCTCCTTTTTCATGGATTGGAATTTCAATGATGGATATGCTGCCGCGCCCCGGAGCAGAATCAATGTGGTAGCTACCGTTGAGTTTGGCGGCCCGGGCAGATAGGTTTTCTAACCCCATTCCACCCTGCCTTTTAGCCTTCGCAGGATCGAATCCTTTTCCGTCGTCTTCTACGGTGACAGACAACGTCGTCTCGCTCCGATTCACTTGAACCTGGACCACTTGCGCATCAGCATGCTTCAGCGTATTGGTCATGATCTCTTGCACCATGCGGTACACCGCCACTTCCGTTTGGGTATCCAAGCGCTCATCCATGCCGTAGGTCAACAGTTTGCATTGGATCAAGTTGCTTTCATTGATGCTATCTGTCAAGTCTTGCAAGGCCGCCACCAAGCCAAAGCTCGTCACCATACCTGTACCGAGGTTGTGTGAAATCCTGCGCACCTCCACCACTGCATCATCCAGCAAGGTGGTCACTTTCTGAAAGCGCTCTTCATTTTGAACCTGTGACCGATCGATCTTGTCGTCCAGGGCGCCAAACAGCAACTTAATGGTGCTCAGCATGCTTCCCAAACGATCATGGAGGTCGCTGGCAATGCGTTTTCGCTCCTCTTCTTGGCCTTCGAGCATGGCGTTGTAGGTATTGATTTCTTGTGTGTTGAGCAATGCGTCGATCCGCTGCTTGGCCAGTTGTTCATTTTTCTTGGCAAGCCGTCGGCGCTGCACGTAGGCAAAACCCAATAAAAATAATGCAAGCAGCAACACCGCCGCACCCGCCAACAAGGCATTGCGCTGAGCGGTTCTGGTTCTACTGCGTTCGTCGAGCAGCAGGATTTCTTGCTCCTTCTTTTCTGTGTCGTACCGCGTTTGCATCTCGGCGATGCTCGTCACTTTTTCTTCATTGAGCACCGAGTCTTGGGCCCGCGCGAAGCGGCGTTGATAAGCATAGGCCTTCTCAAAGGCACCGTTTTCGGCATAGGCCTCAGACAGCACATCCAAGCACCGAGCAACGCGGTAGCGATCTTGTACCCCCCGAGCGCCTCGGAGCGACCGATGCAGGTAAACGAGGGCACTGTCTACCTGCCCGGATCGGAGCAGCGCTTGCCCCAAGTTGAACTGCCCCAAGGCCAGTGCAAGCGGCATTTCGAGGGCCTTGTAATCCAACACGGCCTGACGGTAGAGTTGTTCTGCAAGTCGAGCATTTCCCAGCCCTTCGTAGCACGACGCCAACCGGTTCAGGTGCCGTGCTTTGTAGTATTTACTCCCTAATCCTTCTACGTACTCACTCGCCTTGACCAAGTATTGGAGCGCTTCCTCAAAGCGGCCTTGCGCCAAGAATAGAATGCCGTATTCGCCGTACAGCTGGTAGTTCAGCACCGAATCTCCCGACGCCTCAACGGCGGGCGTTGCCGACTCCAGGTAGCGCAAGGCATCGTCGTAGGCCTCGTACTTGATGCTCAATTCGGCGAGCTCCACGTGCATCATGGCTTTGGCCAGCGCATCATCGGCGCGGTCGCAGAGGCGCATCGCGTTGAGTAGATAGAAAAACGCCGAGTCGCGCTTGCCCAAATCTTGGAATACGTAGTTGATGTCTTTACACGCGTATGCAGCTGGCAGCAATTCGCCGTTCTTCAACCTGATCTTCAAGGTTTTGCGGTAGTAAAAGAGCGCTGAATCGTTGATAGCCCTCTCCCGGTAGATGCTGCCAAATCGCATGAAAGCCCAGCCGACGCCGGTTTCAAAACCCGCATATCGGGAAGCTTTCAACCCCTCTTTTGCCAAGGCCATGGCCGAATCTAGGTCGCGGCTTTGGGTCTTGAGTGCGCGTTGAAACAATGCGGTAATCGAATCCCTGCTCACCTCTTCTGCTCCGCAAGAAAACGCCGGTACAAGCAGAAGAACAAGCAGGAACGCCCCCCTTCTCAGCGAAGCAATCTGAGCGTAAACGTAGGCAGTGTTATTTGAAAACGGCAACGGTATCGTTCATAGGAATGGGAGAAGCATAGTGATCGGTAGCGCCATCTAGGAATGCGCCGCCATTGATCGAGTTGCCGAAGACTTCGATGGTCAAGAAGGTCGCCGTTTTGGGATTGGCGCTCCCGTCGTAACTCGCGGGTTGATCGAGGAGCATGCACATCGTCCTCGATGCAGGAGCCTCACTGGAGCCTTCGATCGAGAGCACGGACTGTGCGTAGTAACCGTTTGGCGAAGGCGACAAGGTATTGTTAGCGGGTACGTCCACCAAGGTGCCTGCGTAGTACACAGAAGTATCTTGGTCCGATTGAATGACGAAGGTGCGTCCGTTGCAGCTGTAGTCCATCGAAATGTTGTCACCATTGCCGCCAAGCGTCGGCAGCTGGTTCGTCCGAATGCCTTCTACGTCGCCCGACTTCTTGTTGCCTTGGCTGTCGGTAAACTGCACCTTCTTTATGGCCGAAGGATCGCCATCGCTGATAGAAAACACTGGAAACACTGCCGTAAACGTAGGTCCATCATAATCCCCCGGGATGATCGCCGAGGTGCCGGGCATGCTGTAGTTTAGGCATCCATCTGCATCCGGTGCCGGCGAGCTCACCTGGATCAGGCTTTGCATTCCTTCAAGGTTCGTGGGCATTTCCATGAAAAACAAGAAGAAATATTCATTCGGTTTGGAGTTCGACTGCAGGATTACCGTGCGGGGAGAAAGGTCAGTAGCCATAGGGTAATGGATTAAGGAGTTTGAACAATCATACAACAAGAAATCGAAAAACAAGGCACCTAGCGCGCTGGGGCGTTGGCAACCGCGCTCGACTGAGACAAGTGAAGGGTCTGCGATGCGATGCGCTGTCCGTCCATGGTCACCAAAACCACGCGGTATCCCGCTTCGGTACTGAACTCAGCATCTTCAAAGTCATAGGAAGACGCATGAACCGTATATCCCTTAGCGTCCTCCGTAGCGATCGTCTGAAATCCTGCACCGTTCACGGCACGTTCTATGACAAAGTAATCCGTATTCACCTCGCGGTTGAGCTTCCACGTCAAAAACACGGTGCTGTCTTCAACGAATGCAAAGGTCTCGATCTTGTTTTCGCAAGAGGTCGTTTGGGCCTGGATCTGTACCAGTGAGAAAAGCAACAGGGCGGTGGTTGTAATAAACGTTTTCATAGCGTTGGGTGTTTGGGGTTTTTGTTGAGACAAAGGTGCCCGACACCCCTCCGCAGTAAAACACCCAATCCAGTGAAATTACCGCATCCCTGAATTCAGGGATAGGGTTTTAATAACGAATGGAAATCTGAAGCTATGCTTGGGCGTGACCAAGTCTTGATCGGAAAGTTCCTGATCACATTTTCACCACCGGCAGCGCCCGGACTACACCGTTCTGAAGCACAACCCTTGCCCAATACGGACCGCTTGGTAATCCATGTATATCCATTTTGATGAACTGTTGATTTCGCAGAGCGGTCGTCCGCACCACTGTTCCCTGAGCATCAATCAATTGAACGCGACTCACTGCTGCACCTTCAGAGATACTTAACTGTATCAGATCGGAACAAGGGTTAGGATAGACAGAAATCTCTAACGGAGTAAGAATCGGTGAGCTAAACCCAACGGACTGCAATGTATCGTAGAAGTATACCGTTGAATCACCATAGGCATATTGCCCAGCTAAGGTATCAAGCGCTAAATCCACATAAGAAGCCAAAGAATCATTCTGATTATAATAGAACTGCTCGTATTCGGCATTCTGCGCCCAGCTAGAGTCAACCCAAAACTCATGCTGTGCTCGGTTTGGTTGACCAGATAAGGTATAGTCGAACGTGATGTTGTAATAGTGTTCGTAGCCTCCTTCTGAATAGTCGTAACGATCCCATTGTTCCCAAAGAATACGTCCGGTGGCATCCCAATCGCGTCGCAAGCGATGGCCATGAGGATCATTGGAGCTGTAGTTATTGATATAATTCCTCAGTGTATCAAGACCCATTTCGTTGTAACCCCACTCCCTATAAACACTCACAAACCATTGGTTCGTAGCAGTGTCCCAATTGTGCTGCCGATACTCGGTCATTCTGTTCTCATTGTCATACAAGTAGGTATACCGCCTGAAATTCAGCCAGTCTTCATCTTGCCACCACTCGAGTTTCAAAGAGGTTACATTGTACGCACTGTCTTGAATGGTAGTGGAGCGAGAATAAGTTTCCCAGGTGCCGCCATTTATCAAGTAGGATGTGCCGACTGAGGTATTGGTAGATGTATCAGCTTCATAGTCGGTTGTGGAAACCGAATCTAAATAACCCGAGTCACCTCTGAGTAGCGTGTATTTCTGAAGAAATCCGGAATTGTTCCTTTCCCATACCTCCATATTGGCGGTATCGTAGCCATTGCCAAGTTTTCGGTAAAACAACAGGCTTGTCCTTCCACCCATTGGATGGTACTCGCTGTATGCCGCCTGACGTTCTTCCAAACCAAAGGAGTCACGAAAAACCCGCACATCCTCAATCACGTTACCTGACGTATCATAAGAATATCGATCTATGATCAAGTTCTCATAACCATCGATATCTGGATAGCCCTCTTTCCTCAGAAGGAGTCTCCCAAAACTGTCATAAGTCTTGCTAATCTCCTGTACATCCCACCACTGACCTCCTTGACTTCTGTAGGTGTAAGAATGCACCTCATTGCCTTGTGCATCGTAGGTATAAAAGCTTCGTTCGGCAAATCTCCAACTTCCAGGAAAGCCAGTCGGTGAAGTGGTTGACCAGTGATAATAATGCAAGCTGTCAGGCTTTGTGGGTCGAATGAACGGCTCATCGATCAATTGGGCCGTTAGCGTCCATTGAAACAGAAGTATCAAAGAGAAGGTGAAAAGAGTTCGAAGCATACACGAAGCAATATAAACGCTAAAATGATAAAGATAAGGAGTAGAATTTAAGAAGTGGTTTCCCAGAACCCCAACACACAGAAAAAGATCATCGGCACACAGACCCAGTAGATCAGCTTATTGGTAGGGTTTTGGCGGCTTTCGCCGTATTCTTGGAACCATTCTACAGCTATGCGCATAGATTCAATTCTTTCAATATTCGTTGATTGACTAAACCCTATCTCCGTAGAAATAGAAATGAGAGATTGGATACTTTCCTATCTGGCACTGGTCTGCTCTAATTGCCATCAGATGCTGCACTGGAAGTTGGATACCTTAAGTGTGGAGGGGTTGAGGCAGTTGTTGGCTAGCTAGTTCTGCCCCTTGTGCGCATTTTTTGCTCGATTGCAAAAAACGGCCAACGCTGCATTCATCATCGCATGTTTACCAAGTTCAAGTCAAAGACATCTCACTACTTCTGGCGAACAAAAAACAAATCCTCGTCTTTTGTCAAATGAGATAAGACCAAGTATTCTGTCTCGCTCTCGTTTACAATTTCAGCTGCGATGGCCTTTTCAGAGCCGTAAGACGCTGGAATAAGAACAATTAAACTTCCAATTTCTAGATCATTTTTTGAGTCCGCAAGAACCCACTTGCCCTTTTTATCCTTGAGCTCGTATGACCCTGAGGCTTGTAAATTAAGGTATACATTATCTCGCTCAGTCTCGATCTTACGGTCTTCATCCGGTCCGCTTTCGGTCTTGTATAACTTCCACAACCCAACCACGGACTCAACTTTTACGGTTTCAGCACGAGTACTCGACTTTCCGTTTTCGCCATTTTGTGAATTAGAGGCTTCGCATCCCGATAATGCGATAACACAGATAATCAATAGATAATTCAAGAAAGTCTTCATAGGTGATTGGTTTATTATTCAATAATAGCGAAACAGAAATTATTGTACTACAGGGTTGTTTAGGCTATTGATAAGATCGTTGCCGATTTGGATGTTTAGCGTTGATTTCGATTCTGGATATTGCTTCAGAATATTCAACCGAATAACCCCACCATGAATGTCTCCATAGCTTACGGATTCGCCCTTTTTATACTTTGAACTGGCAAATTGACCATCAATCGCATGCAACGCTTTCTTTGAAGGATAAACCAAATAAGCAGCTTTAGCATCGTAAAAATGACTGTAGGCCAGCAATTGTCTTAAGTCTGCATCATTAGGCTTGCTATTCCAAGGTGTTTTCCATTTGGTTTCTAGAATGATTTTGCCTTCTTCCGTTTCAATGTAAATATCTGGCTTAAGCAGCTTTTTGCCTAGTCCTTCGCCGTTCCAATACTTGAATTTGGGCTCTTGAATGGTTCGGGTAGCACAGCCATACTTTCTAACGCTCTTAAACACGAACTCTTCCCACAAATCATTCATGTTGAACATTAGAGAGATGACCTCTTCTCTGCCATGGCAGATATCTGGCCGATATCTGAGTAGCAATAATTTAGCGATCTTGATCGCTTCTGCGTAGGGCTCCG
Source organism: Cryomorphaceae bacterium (assembly GCA_040221375.1). Lineage (GTDB taxonomy): Bacteria > Bacteroidota > Bacteroidia > Flavobacteriales_G > Salibacteraceae > SHAN690. The sequence continues at coordinate 20,944 of JAVKEP010000039.1, read as the reverse complement.
TTTTTCTATTGAGGACAAGACGTTGAAAATGAATCGAACTGACACTGATTCGTTCTTGCTCGGGAAAGTCGAATAATACTCTGTTCGTTTTTTCGGTGATTGCAGCATTTGCACTAACACTTTTGATCAAATGCAGGCATTCAAAAAGCACTTGATGCAACAAATGCTCCTTGGTGTATTTGGTGTGGCGCGTATAAAACCGCTCTTTGTGCACCACGTTTTGTTGGATGTGTTTTCCAAACATCAACGCCCCTTTTAAGGCCAGTTGATTTCCCTCCTCTTTCCGATATTTCTTAATCAATCCTTGACGCATCAAACGCAGGCATTCATTCAGAAACAGATCGAAGTATAGCTCTAGAATAGAGTTGGCCTTTAGGTTGAGCTGGGCATCTTGAAAGGTTTGTGGCTGAACATTTTGTGTGAAGAACAACATATCCAAGAGAATCCGCTGCCAGCTTTTCGTGTCTTGATCCTCTCGATCAATTTTTGGCAAGACTTCAATGCTCTGTTTGCCCACTTGAATGACACCAACGTGCTCGTTAAAAATGACGCATTTATGACCCAGCGAATAGAACGGAAAGTCCTCTCCCGTTCCCCGATACTTTTCCAACTGATTGAAAACCGTTTGTGAAATACCGTCCTTTCCTACACGAAGCTTTTCGTGCTCAAAAACTTGTATGGGTAGCGCCTTGCTCATTAGGCTACTTGCCTTCGTAAAAGCGGTTCAACGCAATGGAAAATGTCTCTTTTTGGAAATAACCATTGTCATCAATAAACGAATTGAACACCCAGTTTACTTTTTCACCTGAATCCTCGATTTCATCAGGAAATTGCATTTCATTGGAATTCACTTCGGTTCGAGTCAAGAAGGCTTGACCCTTATCTGTTGACCACCCTAAAATAGCCGCGATGCGACTGTGGTTACCATAGAAGTATTCTTTCAACTGAGGAATAATGTTCTTTTGAAACACTTGGTTGATGTCTTCCAAGGATGTTTTATCGATGAAAAATGAATGCCCAATCAAATGATCGTGATCCAAGAAATACAAAAGGCGGTCATTCAATTTGCGGAGCACATCGCCAGCTGAAAATTTCATTTCATCAATCTTATCTTGAAGCTCCTCCAATTCTGGCTTTGGCGGCATTTCCACAAAACTAAACCTACGCCTAAGCGCTGTGTCTAAAGCTTCTACACTGCGATCTGCGGTATTCATTGTTCCATAGATGTCTACATTGGCAGGAACCGAAAACTTCTTCTTAGAGTAAGGTAGCGTAACGGCCATTTCGTTGTCTTCACCCTTTCTTTTATCAGGCTCAATTAAGGTTATCAATTCACCAAATATATTGGCGATGTTACCCCTGTTAATTTCGTCTATAAAGATGGCGTATCGATTCTCCGGGTCGTTGGCTGCACGTTCACAAAGCTTCTTGAATATTCCAGGTTCAATAGAATAGCTTAGCTCTGTTTGCACCTCTTCCATGACCGGTTTAATTCCTTCCATGAAGTCTTCGTATGAATAAGATTGATGGAATGTTGTAAAAACAAAACGTTCAATAGACTTGTCTGAACTAGCTTTAAACGAATCGACAGATTCCTTAATCTCCGTCAAATCATTGCACTGCTCTTGCCATGCTTCCTTTAACAACACCCATGAACTGTCATCGTTTTTATCAAAAATGAGCGGTGGTATTCGCATCTTATATCCGACAGTACTGCTATTTTCAATCGTATGAGTCTGTAGATTCCCCCAAATAGTTGCTCGCACATTTTTACTCACTGAAATCGCAGCCTTTTCTCTTACCCATCGATTTTCTAAAATCTCAGCAACTTTTCCCCGACCATTTAGCTCTAATAATGCTAGCCCAATTGCTTGCCACCAAGATAGTTCAGTTACTTGCTCCTTAAAATATTGATCCAGCGTAACACTCGATTCGCGGACTGTATATTTCTCGAAATACTCGCTTTTAAGTGTGTATGTTTTCCCGGTTCCTGGAGGCCCGTAAAGAATGATGTTGAGGTCAGACATGCCCTTTGGTTTTTGATGCTCTGGAAATAGTTGAGAGAGTACTTCATTGCGAAACGCTTTGTCGAATACGAATAGCTCGAATTCTTCGTCATTATGCCTTCTCAATCCGGATTTTTTAGTTCGATTCAGCTCTTGATCTACAGCACCTAGATGAGAATCAAATTCTTCTTTATTTAGACTTATCTCATCCAATCGATTGAAGGTCGCCTTCGGTGACTTGTTATCAAATTCATCACTCCGCCTACCAAACTCTGTGAGTCCTATGACGTTACACAAGGCTTCCTTTTTGCGCTGTTTGGGTGGATAAAGAATTGCAACGTATCGCTGACCGATAGAGAAGTTTAGTCTATTCTCTGCAAGAGTGAAAAGCAAACGTTCGTCACCTGAGCGAAGCGAACCATGACTTACAATCCGATCCATGAGTTTCAAGTAATCCACGACTTCTGAATATGCAAATAGGTTTAATGCTTCATTGAGTTTGGATGTCTCAGGTTCATCATCGACCTCGGTTTCAGGCCTACCACCTTTATATAAAGTGACATAAAGTATGTCCTGAATTAAAATGAGATGTTCTGGATCATCATAGTATTTGATGTCTTCAATGAAATGCGTGTTTGGCGCAACCACATCATCAAATTTTGGCAACACCTCTTTTCGAATACGCTCCACTAAGGTCATGTAGTGGATAAAAGCCTTGTTTTTCGTTTTTGGTTTTTCACCCATACAGCGGGAGAGCCGTGCATAAAACGTGCTCATGTAAAATGTGTATCGCTCTGGGTAGCGATAGGTCAACAAAGTGGCAATCTCTCGTTCATCGTGAAAATGCTCTCTTCTTGTTTCGTTTTTTAAAGGCTGTAGCAAAGCATTCATTTGCTCAGAAAAACGGCTGATGCGCTGCTCCAGCTCAGTGGACTCATCCCAAATTCCTTCTATTGCCTCTTGATATGCTTCTGGATTGGATTCTAAGAACAGCTTCATCATGCCCGTGAAGTTGTGGTATACCAGTTGATCCCACTTGGAATCAAGCAAAAGCGATTCAAAGCTTAGATTACCCTTCTCATAATCTTGAAAGGCATCTTGAAATTGCTTGACTTGCTCCCATTTAAAAAGCTCATCTGCCGACTGTGTCTTGTCTTGCGCATCGCGGTAGCGATTCATCATCAGCTCCCAGCTGAAGGGCGTGTAATTGAATTCAATGGAATCATTGACATGAACGCGCACCATCAATAATCCTACAAGCTTGTTGCGAAGGCTCGTTTTCTTTTTGATTGCTTCAGCCAAGTCTTTCAACACCTGGCTTTTTGTATGCCTTTTCACATCCGTTCCAAAAAGCTCCAAGAAGCCCTTGTAGCTCTGTCGGTCTCCAAGCCTAGAAAGCCCCGTGTCTGAATAGGTACGTTCTAATGGCTCAGTGTTGTTCTCAAAATCAGCTGTGAACTTTGCGAGAATGTCTTGCCAGAAATCGGTGTATAAAGACATATTAGCGAGATTTTATTCGTTTCTCAACTCCACACATTATTTTACTCATTTTCATTCTTTTACTTAATTACCAGTTACTTAACTCCCCACATTTTTAGATTGAACTCCCCACTATAAAGCTCTTGCCTCTTTGAGTGATTACGTATGCCTGATTGGGATCATTTGCCTGTTCTTTCGTGTACTGAATCAGCCGATTTTCCCGCATTGGTTTCAAGTAATCGTCTCTGTATCGCTCCTTGCTGTTGTATCCCAATACAGTGGCAAGGTGATCCAAAGTAGCTGGCTGCAAAGTGAGTAGAAGCGTGCTTAAAATTACACGGCCCCGCTTCTTTAAGAGCTCCCCACTTTTTTTTTCCCAAGTCCCCACTTTTTTGAGCGCTTCTACGGATAACTCCTTGTTTGTCAAGAACCTAAGACCGTTTAACTCCTCACTTTTTTCGAGCCAAGTCCCTACTAACCTTAGCGCTAAATCATCTAAATCTGTGACGCCCTTTAGACTTAGATCAAGGGGCAATTCACGAAGCAAGGCAATGTTCTCCGCTCCAAGATCTGCTTCAGCCATGGCAGACAAATGCAGATACAAGACATACTTATCAGCAACCTTTACCAACACCATAGGAATGATGGTGCTAAATGGCTCGTCTTCAATAAAACTTGGATGCGCACCTCCGGAATAGATGCTTACATACTTATTCATATTCTTAATTCCGGAACCCAACTCATCGGCCCAGTTAAGCACATTAAAGAAAGCCCGGATATTGGGATTCTTGGGTTCAGCGTCAAAAGTTTCTAAGTCGAGCGGACCGGTAAAACGAGCCCGATTTGGGTTGGTGGCCACCACCCGATCATCATAGATCACGATCTCAGTTGACGTAGCATTGTTGTACTCGCGGTGGATGATCACATTGGCGATCAACTCCCGAAAGATCGCTTCGCGCAAGTCTTTCCGATCACTACCCTCCACGTGGAACTTTTCAGGCCACTTGCTTTTCACAAACTCCAATACCTGCAGATACGAGTCGATCAGGTTGGTTCTTAGGCGTAAAATATCATCATATCTATCCAGGTTCTCACGCCTTACAAGTACATCGATTTTATACGCGGGTAATAAATTGCCGATCACCTCATCGGTTCCGAACACCAATGCGGCAGCAAGCGTAAGCCCTTCTTCTCCGGTAATGAAATCCCTTCGATAAAAGCGTGCATCGCGCAGCAAGCGTTCATTGGTAGCTGTGAGCCATGGATGATTGGCATTGAAAATGGCAATGCGGGCACGAACCCTTCTGAACAAGTCCTCATTCAGATCTGCTAGCCGAAGGTTTGGAAAAATCTGATTCTCCGTAAACACATTGCGCTTGCGGTCATATAATAGAGCGATTCTAGCCGCATCTGTAATCCGAATGTCGCTGTCGTTTTCTCGATCGTAAATGACACCCGCATGCCGGTGTACCAAGGAACTTACAGGTACCCGCACGTACAACATCGTCTGCCCCTCTTTCTCTACCTCGTTTACCGCAAGTGTAAAGGGCGGATCTATCACTTCAGGATTGTTGAGCGCAGTAACGATGTCTTGCTTGAGCTGCATCAGATTTTGCGCTCCCAAACCCAACAGCTGAGCATCATCCGTAACTCCGAGCAGAATTATGCCTCCTTCACGATTTAGAAAAGATGCCACCGTATCATAAAACGCATCGGGCACTCCGTTTTGCGCTTCTTTGAATTCGATGCGCACCCCTTCGCCTTGTTGTAATATTCTATTTAACTCAGCTTGATCCATTATGTATTAAACTCCTCAGAAAACTGAGTGAGTAGATTTTGCCAGAATGTGGTGTACATGGCCATGATTACAATCACATTGCTGACTAGGTTACGTCTGTGGCTTCTGGCTGGCTGAATATTTCCATTGGGATTTCATGAAATACGGCCAAAATCCAAAATAGAAATACGATACTTCTATACCACCAATGCTCACTGAATTTGTCTTCATGTTTCAAGAGCAAAAAGAACAATACGCCAAGAAATAACCATTCAGCTAAATCTAAATAGCTCTCCCAGGTGAATGAAACTAAAACGAATACTCCTACTACTAGGATTGGAACAATTGAGCGATTAGCAAGAATCACCCAAAATCTTGTGCCAGCGCCAATTGAATTTACATATGAGCTGAAAGCTTGTTGACTTCCATGCCTGGAAGCAAGTTGACCTGCATTTTGTCGTGCAAAATTTCTAACGCCTGCGTGTTTATACGACTCTTTGACCCAAAAAATAAAGCTCGGTAATAGAACAGCCACTATATAAGTGCCTGCAACCGATATGGCAGGAAGCAACTCTTTAATTAATTCATTATCATCCATTTATTCGATATTTTACACGATTGTCTAAATCATATTTAATGTCATGCCACAGCACATTACTTTCATTTGACAGAAGTCCTCCTGCAAATCCAAATTCGAAGACGGGCACAAAAAAAGATGTCATATTTCGACCTTTTGATTGCACATCGAGTTGAACAAGATTGCCTATCATCATCAATTCAGCCCTGTGCTTATCTAATTCAGGAGCAGTGGCGAATTCTTTTGAAATAAAATAGAGGTAATTCAATTTGCCTGGATAATCCTTCATTTCAATTACAACTTCGTCATATATCATTTTATCCAATTCAAGGCTTTTCTCCATCAGAATGATGTCAAGCCAGTAGTAGATCATGAACAAAGACTTGAGAAAATTCTCCTGCCTAATTCGTGAAAAGTTATGAAGATTCATTTCTACTTTTTCGCCCCTGATTTCTGATAAGATCGAAGACCAATCAGAAAAATCACGTCCTCGGACTTTTTCGGAAAACTTGAAAAGTTCGCGTTGATTTATAAATCTAAAACCATCAAGCGGGCAAGGCTGATCAGGCAATGTGACGTAAAGATTGAATGCACTATTCCCTTGAATATCAGCATCTCCTCTGAGTTCCAGCCTAAATGGTCTTATATCATTCACAATGAACTTTTCGTCCACGTTCCAATTCCCACTTATACGTACAATATCCATAATCAATAGTTCTTTTGTTGACTGCTACATTTTCAATTCTTTCGCAAACTGAATCGCCTGTTCAAGTTTGTTCCGCTCCATCAAATCATTGTAAACCTTCTCGCAGGCAGTATCGTATGAGACTTGCTCTAACTTGTAATCATCCATCAATTCCTTCGCTTTTTTCGCTTTCGCCAAGGCGGAACGGGTGTTGAACGTGGGACCACTTTCAGCATTGTGATTTCCGTTCACCACCGAATCAGCCAACTCATCCGTCAATTGTAGATAGAGTGCCTCGGCAGCTAGTAGTTCTTTGGTTTTCTCCATAATATTAAAACTCAAGTTTACTCTGATTCGAATTAGTCTTCTCATTCTTACCCTTCTTCCCACCTTTCACCTTCCCATCACTAAACACCGTACCCTCCGGTACCGGCTGTCCCTTCTGCTCATAGTACTTCACCACATCCTTCTTTTTATGCAGGCCTTGAGCTACTTCTTCTTCGAAGCGCTGGTGGTTGAGTTGCAGCAGGCGCTTGAGCACTTCTTTGCGGGCATCGGGGTGGATGGTGTAGCGCACGCGGTCGTTTTCGGGCAGGTACTCTACTTCGTAAAAATCATGGAGGAGGTTGATGTCTGACCAGCCGTAAGCTTCTAGCACAGCTTGGTCCATTTGCACATGCAAGGCGCGCAGCTCTTTTATTTTCTGCACTGCTTCTTTATAGCCAATCTTACCTTCTTTCTTTACCTCTAAGTGGTTGTACAAATTCCAAGATTCATTTCCATACTTTTTTTGAAATTCTTTAGCTGGTATTTCTTCTACTAGATCGGTAAGGTCTTTATTGTTTAGTTGATTATAAACAGATGTGAAACCCAAAGAAGTCACCTCAAACAAATTAAGTCTATGATTTTCTATGAGTTGATAACAATTCTCAAGTAAATCCGAATTGCCTCCTGGAAATGGGAATTTAGAAATACAATCAGACGCACTGTATCTAAGCGTTCCTGTGCCCATAGTTGATGAAAATTTCCAAGACCAATAATCATGAGTAAACGAGCAAAGTATAGCTCCTACACCGCAATCATTAGAATTAATAACTACAGTCGCATCCGAAAAAATCAAATCTGTTCTGATGCGAAAAAACTGCAAATATTTCGTCACTCTACTGGTTACAAATACTTGTGGTTTATCTGAAATTGCATCATATAGTTTTGGCGTTGCTTCTCCGAATTGCCACCAGTGCTTCTTACGATATTCTCTGTTGTTATTCAGACGCTCTGGTTTAACATGTAATTCGACATACTTGAACGGTTCTTTGAATTTGGAAGCCTCTGTTTCCGACATTGTGGAGAAAAAAATGACCCACCGACTTGGATTAAGTTTTTGATTTGAATTAATATCATCTCCAGTAAGAAATTGCTTAATAACCTTAGCGTTTCGAGAATCTGACTTAATGAAATGTTCTGCATCGAATTCTGAAATAAAAAATCCTTTACCATGTAAAGCAGAACCTAAATAACTTAGTTGTTGGTTATTAATCAAGTTTTGAGGCAGCATAGACGATTCTTCATCAGATAAGAATGAAGAAATAAACTCGACAGAGTGCTTCTCTAGAAAGACAGGCTTCACTGATGTGTTTTTTCCTATTGACAGGATAGACACATCAACTGCAGCTACACCAGGCCACTTTATAGACTTTATTGCAAAAACAATTTGGCCTTCATCTTTCAAAATAACGTCTAGACCTCCTTCTCTCGTATCACCTTGACAGACTGTGTTAGTTGTTATAACGGAGGTGAAACTATTATCTGATATTAAATCGAAGTTTCTTCTAAGAAAATAGGCTACAAGATCAGTCAGGCCTTTCATTCCTCGAAAGCTTGAAGTAATAAAGGTCAGGTAATCCTTACCAAAATTGGTAGATATCTTACCACCACCCAAGTAAGGAGGATTCCCTAAAATCGCATCAAAACCACCAGCGCTAAACACTTCTGGAAACTCCAAAAAATAATGGAAGAAGCGCTTTTCATGTGCCACTTGCATCCACTTGGTTTCTTGGGCATGGGTGTAGGCTTTTTCGCCTCTTAGGTAGCGGTGGTATTCGGCATCGGTTACCAAGTAGTCTTTGTGGTTGGGCGTTTTGCTCAAGAAAAACTGCGCCACTTGCAGGTCGGCCAAAGTGCGCAAGCGGTTCAGGGCATCGCTGTTTTGCAATTTGATGTAGGCGCGCTGCTTGGCGTCAATTTCTTCGGGCGTGGTTTCGGGCAGGCGCACAAAGGCATCAAAGGCTTGGTCCAAGGCTTTTACCTTGGCTTGCAGGTCGTAGTCTATTTCAGTGCTTATTTGGCGGCCCAAATCCTTGGCTTCAATTTCTTCGCGTCTTTTCCGCTCTTCCTTGTTGCGCTTACTCAACATGCGGGCCAGTCCATCGGTCTTTTCTGCTTCGCTCAGCGCTTTAAAAGCTTCGGTGGCAATGCCGCGCTGCAGTTCTTCTTTGTGCGCCAAGCCCACAATGGCATCGCCACACTTGATGCGGTGGTCTAAGAAATTGAGCGGTTCGCCCGGGTTGTGCGCTTCCAGCCACAGGGCTACTTTGCACAGCTCCACGGCCAGCGGGTTTTTATCTACCCCATAGATGCAGTGCCTAATCACATCGCGCACAGCTGCGCGCAAATAAGGCGGGCTGGGTTGCTCTACTTCTTGGCGCGCATCAATGCTCTCGCGCAACACAGCCAGCTCAATGCCAATCCTACGCGCTGCGCTCAACAAGATGTGTCCGCTACCACAAGCCACATCACACACTTTTATGGTGAGCAATTGGCGGCATTGGGCCAGCATAGCTTGGTATTTATCGCCTTGCTCGGCTTTGCCAGCCTTTAGCTTGTCTTCAATCACATAATCCAACGAGTGCTTGATGAGTGGTTTCACCAACTCTTCTGGCGTATAATGCGATCCGCTGGATGAGCGGCCTGTGCCTTCGACAAAACTGAACACAGGCGTATTGTCTACCATAGAAATTTGCGGGTCGTATTCCAGCAAACCTTCATAGACAGAACCAAATTCTTCCACGTCCAGGTCGGCATAGTTGACGCGCGTCCATTGCTGGTTTTCGTTTTCAAACATGACCAAGTGGCGCAGCACGTTGAGCAGCGTTTCATTGTCCATGTGCTGGTTTACCACATCGCCCAAGGCAGCTGGTGAAAACAAGCCCGAACCCAAAGGCTGTATACCCAGCTTGGTGCCATAATGGCCTTTTTCAAAGAGCAAAAACGTGGTCATAAGCGATCGCCACAGGTCGGTCTTGCGCGGATCTACATACACCCTGCGCTCTACCAACTTGGTGAGGCGCTGTATGCTGTAATAGTTGTAGTATATGTCGCGCTTTTGGTTGAGGTCTTCATCGCGCTCTGCTGGATAGATCAGGTTGCGCTCCTCAATCACCAACAAAAACAACATGCGGTAAACCGTGCGCAGCAAATACAAGTAGTAATCTTCTGCATTCAAGGTTCCGCGTTCGGCCTTCTCTCGCAAGTCTGCATTGGCAGGATTTTTGAGAATGCCGTTGGCCAAGAGTTTTAGGCTTTGCTCCACAGCCACACTCAAGCGCTCGCGGATGCGTGTGCCGCTGGCCAATGCTTCTTGGTGGTAAAACTCAATGATGCTATCGGCTCCGGCATCTTGCTTTTCGGGCATGCGGCTGGCGTGCAGCGTACGGAAAAGCAAGGCAAACTCGGCATAGAGGCCTTCCTCCATCATTTGCTGCAGATCGAACTCAAAATAGCTGAGTCGAGCCAAGCGCGTAGCATCACGCAACAAGCGCAAGTGCTTGCCATTGGTGGTAATGGCATACAAATGATCGTGGTTGTTGAGGTATTCCTGCACCAAGGCATGTGGCGAAAGGCGCGCTCCGCCATCGGCACGCTTATCCAAGCTTTGGTTTACACCCACGATGTGCACCGGAAAACCATCGCGATTGATAGCGCGGTGACTAATGGCATAGGACTTTTCATTGATGATTTCGGCCTTCGAGACTTCCAATTCATAGCCCAGTTCACGCATGAATGGAATGATCCAACTGTTGCGGGTTTCGCTGGTGCCGCTGTCGGTATCCTTGAGCCGTTCTCTGCGCAGGTTAAAGGCCTTCCAATGCGCTTGTGCTGCACCCCAGGCAATACCAATTTCATCGCGAATGGTGGTGTTGCGGTCCAATCCAAAATCAGCTGGCTTTTGAAAGCGTAGGTCTTCATTTCTAATCTTAGCGAGGATGTCGCTAGAGATGATGTTGCCTTGTATGTTGATGGAGGAGAAATTCATATTACAGCGCTTTTGGTTTTGGCATTAATATGTACACGCCCATCACATCAGGCGGCAACACAGGTGTGGCTTTTTCATATCTCCTTCCTCCTACTAGGTCTTTGAATCTACCGTGCGCCTCAACAAGGTCATCCGCACGCTTAGTGGCAACTTCAACAAAGCGAGGCTTCAGTGTATCAAAATGCTTCAATTCTCGCTCTATATCTGCTTTTTGACGTTCATCCGGCAATTGAATGATACTACTGGCTGACATGAGCAATTTCTTGCCTTCATTGTAATCTAGTGTTTCAATATTTTCTCCAACACCTCGATAGCCCCACAAGTACATTTCCTCTGAAATCACCTCACGGCTCGATTTCACTTCTTTGATCACATTGCGCACACGGAACATGATCAAAGTGGTTTTCGTGCTCACATCATCCGTCTGGATCTCCGCAACACGAGCCAATTTACCATGGTCGGGATGACCGTCAAAGGCCAGGGAAAGCATGAATTGACAGAGCTGCTCAACAAACAAGTGATTGCGACCAATGTATCGGTAGCCTTTTGGTGTTGGTGATTCAAAGCTGATCGACACCTTGTCGTTTTTGGTCTTGAACTGTCCTTTGAGGTGTTGTGGCAAGTTGATCACATCTAACACAAAGCCCAGTTTGTCTTTTTCACACGAAGCTCCCAAGTATTTCAGGGACTGCACTACGAATTGTTCCACGGTAGTAAGGTCTCCAATCGCCTCATCCACTTCTTGAAGGTCTTTTCTAATCGCTTCGGGTTTGATGCTCTCTTGGGCGAAAATGGTTCTGAGGTTTTCGCCTTTTTTCTTTGCTAATTCTAGTTCATTCGTGACCAAAGCATCTGCATCATTGAATAGTTGTGCCTGTATTCCACCTTGATTCTTACTTTCAAAAAGAATGGCTCTGGCTGCCTTGGTCATCAAGTTTTCAGCATCCTCACCAATAGAAATCGACACCCCAGTGGTCCGATGAATCTCGCGCACTTTACGAATCAGCACTTCCATTACAAATTCATCCATCGGATTGTCTTGGCCATAAAGCATAAACGTTCGCACGATGGGCGCACTTTGACCATATCGATCTACACGCCCTTCTCGTTGTTCAATCCGATTTGGATTCCATGGTAAATCATAATGTAATACGGCTGTAAAATGCTCTTGCAGGTTAATTCCTTCGCTTAGGCAATCGGTAGCAATCAATACGCGCTGCTCGGCTTCGCCCATGATGTCGATGCGCTCCCTGCGCTGTTCGTCAGCTAATTCAGAGGTCACAGATTCCACATGAACTTTACTCGGCAAATCGTTTTTCAAAGCATTGGCAACATAATTGGCCGTTGCGATGTACTTGCAAAAAATGATCGGCTGATAACCTTCTTTCAACCATTCCTTGATCAGCTTTACCGTCACAGAGATTTTGCGATCTGCTTCGCCATATAGCATCGCACCTGCTTCCTTGCAAAGTGCATCAAGTTCGGCTACTTCGGAATCGTCCATTGGTAAGGCATCAATGAGATCTTTTCGAATCACGTCTTCAGCAGAGTCAAGCGATTCAAACAATTCATCGCGTGAAGTTGGAATGGCTTCTTCTATTTCTTCACCCAACTTCTTTTCCCTTCGGTTTTGAAGCATTTCAATGGCCATTGCTGGGCTTGACATTACACCACGAATCAAAGCGATAGCCGCCCAAGAACGAAGCATTTGAGCTTGCGCGGTAGATGATTCTTTGCTCGTGATGCCCCGTGCAAAGCGCAGCACGTTTTGATAAAACATCAAATAATCAGGCGACAATGCATAGCCCACTTCTTTTGATTCACGCTCAGGAAAAGTAGTTACCTCTTCCAACCACTTCTTAATGTTTTCTCGCTTTCGCTGCACAAAGTATTTCGCCAAATCTCTTCGAGCACTTTGACCCATGGTCTCTAGATTGAGCTTTTGAAAATCATTTTTCAATAAACCCAAGAGAGACAGAAATTCACCGTCCTTCCCACTGTGTGGTGTAGCTGTTAGCAATACTAAGTGCCGCTGTTGTTCTTGCACTAAATCATGCAGCAATGCAAAGCGTTGTTGTTGGTTTTTTGACTTTGAGCCATCGGGTAAGGTGCAGGTGTGTGCCTCATCTACAATCAAAAGCTCAGGACAATCTTGAATGAATAAGCCTCTTCTGCGATCTGATTTAACGTAGTCAATGGAAACTACTTGATACGGCACATGATGAAACACACTGCGATCATCTGGAATCGTGCGATCTAAACGTGCGGCAGTGCTTGAGCGAATGATTTCAGCGTCAATATCGAGTTTGTCTTTTAATTCTTGTTGCCACTGTTCGCATAAATGAGGCGGACAGATTACAGCGAAACGTTTGATCTCACCACGCTCCATTAATTCTTTCAAAATGATGAGCGCTTCAATCGTTTTACCAATACCAACATCATCTGCTATAAGCAAGCGCGTAACATCTTGTTTAAGCGCCATAACGAGCGGCACCAATTGGTAAGATCTGGGTCTGAATGAAAGCTTACCCATGCACCTGAATGGACCAGATGCGTTTCTGAATGACAAACGTGATGCGTCAAAAAGCAGTTTAGCTGTTTCATAAGATCCGAGTTCATCTGGTGTTGGCTCAGCGAAAGTGGCAGGAGTTACCGCATCCTCAGGAATTTGCAACGGGAGGTAAATAGCAGTTTCTTCTTCATCGGATCCTCCTAACGGCTTAACGATCATTAAATCCGGATCATTCGATGGTAACACCATCCAATCCCTAGATCTAAAACGTACAAGCGTTCCTGGTTTATTGGCAATTGCACTCATATTCTAACAGACCTTTCTAAATACATCTTTTCTTCTTTTCACTAGCTCTTCCAAAGGCTCCATATAGTGCCATTCCACGATGTCATACCCTTTGTTTACTAATAGCTCTCGTTTGTGCCGATCATCTTCTTGAACATTGGCTTGATCGTGCACCGAACCATCACAAAAAATAAGAACCGGGCCAGTGTCCTTGTCATAGACAAAGTCTGCGCTGATATAGAATTCAGGCACATTCACTTGCGCCCGATCTGGCAATGCCAGGCAGTTTTCATATAAGTAGCGTAGCATTTTCAATTCCGTAGAAGAGTTTTTGTCGTAAGCTTCCAGCAAGTCTTCGTATTGCTCATCCCGATTTTTTCCATTCTTGGAGCTACTCACGTCACAATCCATCAAATACTCCAAAGCTGCTTTGATGGAATGTCGATCAAGTATTTCATGATGGCGCTGATTGTAGTAGGAGAGTAAATCTTCGTAGGTTGCTTTTGGCAAACTCATCCCATAATCCGTTTCCTCTCTGGTTTCAGGATCAAAATGCATGCATCGGTAACTCGTTTTGAAGAGTTCTTTCAACTTAGTTGGTTCAGATGAAAGCAACGAAAGCACGCCCAAACTGCCTTGAGCAGATTCGTAAATCATCACATTCGGTGATTCTTTCTTACCAATGATAGACACTCCAATTTCGCTTTCTTCCACTTGAAACAAAACTTCAATGCCTCTTTTAAGGGCGTAGCTTAAGGTTATGATTTCATCAGGACTCAATTCAAGATTTTCCAATGGCTGGATATACAGCGTGTCTGCAGTATCCTGCGCGAAAATCATGACCTTCTCTTCGTTCGCCTTGTTTTCATCGTTTTCTAAGTCCTTTTGTCGAAGCCACTTTCCATTTCGCTTATCAATGGAAAATCCTTCTGATGGTGATTTCCTCCATTGTCGGTTCAACGCAATAAGGTTGGTAGCTGGTCCATAGATCAGATTAAGCAAAGGCTGTCCTCCACTCTGAACAACGGACTTCTTGGTCTGCTCTATTCCTGCGGCATAGTTGAAATAGTTGTCTATTTCAAAACCTTTAGACAGGCGATCTTCTTCTTCACAAGAAATGCGCATTTGAGGATTAGCTTCCACCTCTGACATTTCGATGAGTTTTGAACGATACTCGAAATTACCTCCTTTTAATTCAGCTCGTGTGATAGGGTCATTATTCGCGGTAGAAGCCTCTGTATCCAAGAATGCATAACCGGTCTCATCCGATATTTTAATCTTACGTTGTAGTGCCTCAGCATCGGTCATCATCATTCTCGTAACACGATGACGGTTACCGTTATGGTATATCAGATTATCGGGTCCAAATTCACGGAGCGCTATTGATCGAGGTCTTGAAATGTATTCGCCCTGGTCTTGATGTTTCCATCCTACAAACGCCCTCACAGGCAATCTGGTGAAATTATAGCCTGGAATAAAGCCTTCAGAAGCCAAGTAGCGAAAGACATAAAACTCGGATTGGCCACCGTATGAAAATCCTTTATCGTTTTTCAATAAATCGATCTGTACAAGACCGACATTGTGCTGCCTTTTAGCATCTCTATTCTGCTCACTGCTTGAAATTACAGTAGGGTCATCAAGCACAACTCGAGCCTGTTCTATTAATCTTTTAGCCGATTTATACAGATTCCGCCATCGCGAAAATGCTTCGTCAAAGTTTTTGAGAAAAGCATCGGCTTGAATGGCAAACCATTCATCTCGGTACCACCACATTTCATGCAATTCAGGTAGAATTCCTTCAATGTATTGCTTGAAATGCGCAGTCCATTTTCTCTTATGAAGCGAAAGATTGTTTTCAATTTGATCGTGAACAGATTGAAGCAACGGCAACTCCTTGCTATTATCCAAATCTACGAGCGTAGACACGGACGTATGTAGTGCACCCAACTCTAGCTCCATAAGTATGTAAGCATGGAAGTGTGAGCGAATCAATTCTTCGTTTAGCAAATCAATTCTAGGCGGAATAACAGATCCGGCAACCATCGTTTCCGATTCCTTGAAATAGTTCTGATCATGCGGTGACATGGAAGAGCAATACGTAAAGACAACTGCCGTCTGTCCACTTCTTCCTGCTCGCCCACTCCGCTGGGCATAGTTGGCTGGGTTTGGTGGCACATTGCGCATATGAACGATGTTCAGGTTGGCAATATCAATACCCAATTCCATGGTTGGCGAGCAAAACATAGCTGAAATCTTTCCCTCTCTGAAGTGATTTTCTCGTTCGATTCGATCTTCAGAACCGATTTGTCCTGTATGTTCTCTCCCCTCCAGCTCCTTCTCATATTGAGTAAACTCGGTCTTATAAAGCTTCTGAAAGTATTGATTTGGCTTTATGTTGACTTCTCTGAAGCTATTGATCCTCGTTTGATCAACACTCACTGTTTCTCCATCACCAGGAAGCCATGTCAAGCAATCGGTTCTCAGTAGATATCCTTTAACTCCATCGCTACCTGTCTTATCACCTCTAATTTTATCATTTCTGGATAACAACCCAACTCCCGTGAGCATTTCACACAAGCCCTCTAAGAGTCCAATCATGCCCTCTGTATCTGGCACAATCAATCCCTGCTCGCGATGCATTCTCTTTAAGAATTTACCTAATCCTGATCTCGGACCAATACTGCTTGTGTAAATCCCTCGCTGAGTTCTGCCTGGGTTAAAAACCGTCAAATAGCGAGGACTGTCAACTCGTTCATTATGATCGAGTGACCATAGTTTCTTCTCATCCAGCTTATTGCGAAGTAGGTTTTCTACTTCTCCACGATCATCAAGAAGCATTCTATGATCCAATGCTAAATTGGTTCTGAAATAATTCAACACTTGTGTTAAGCAATCCTCCCGTTGATCGGGGGGCATGGCTTTCAGTAGCTCAATCCCTTCAAACTCCTCCTCATCACTTTTTAATTGATGGAGCTGATTGTATTTCAGTCGTAGTAATCCAGTCTGTTCTAGATTGGGTAAGGTGTATCGCCATCCACGTTTAAGATCCTGCAATACACGCAGCAATAAATAGGATTTGAGCGCTTTTGTATTTTCTACATCAGGATACTTGGGGTTCTCGCTCTTTTGCTTGGCATACATATCCTCATCGAGCGACAGTGTCTCATATAGGCGTTCTACAATATTGTGAACATTGAGTCCTTCAGGGTGCTTATTCAGTGTATGGTGCAGTGCAGACCTAAGCCTTATGGTTGCAATGAAGTCATTGAAATGTCCTGCTTGTAATGATGCGTCTTGACGATTATCCGTAAAGCTTAAAAGCTTCTGATCGAATACCTTTTCGTTTTGATGGAAAAGTGAATCAATAACCGAATAAGAAATGATGGTAGTTGCAGTGCTTCGCCCTTCATTGCCGATGCGCATGAGTTTGGTATTCTCACTAGTTTTTACATCTTCATAAACAATACCCGCAGTTGGATCTATCCTTAACTTAGCACTGATGAAAAAACCCGAGTAGGGATAAATCTTACTTGACGAGTAATTCCCTTCCGAATCAAAATAAATTCGCTGAGGTACTTGGAAACTATAGAACGGTTTAAGTTCTGTTTGCGCAGTGTTCATCCAAGAATCAAGAACATACTCTAAAGGATTATCGTCCCAAAAGTCTTCGCCATCATCAAATACAATGTATCCGGCTTTAAAATCTTCCTCCGACAAGTTTTTCCCCTTCGCATCTTTGAGTGTCAGCGATTCAATAGGATCATCCGGATTTCTAGGAAGCAGTTTATTATCATCGACTTTTTTCTCGACACAGATGAAATCATAACCAGATGTTCTGCTGAATAGAATCGGATAAAGGGGCATATCCCGCTGATTCTTCTTGATATACTTTCCTGGTTTGATAGTTATTTCTCTGTCTTCTCTAGATTCAAGCGTCACAGACACAACGCTAGTTTGAGATATGAATTGATGAAATCGAAATGGGAGAAAAGTCTTTCTGGAATTACGTTTTCTTAAATCTTCGTTTAGCCTTTCTGTCCATTTCAATAAATCGGTAATCAACGCTCTTAACTCATCTGGATCAGAATCTGTAATGCCCGCCAATTCCTTTGCAATTTGTGAAATCCGTTTAGGCATCCCACGTTCTAATACATCCTCATTAAGGCGTAGGGCAATTTCAGACTCCAACCAATTTGACATTGGATGAGAAACAAACACTGCTTCATCGGCATTCTGATCTATGCCATTCTTCATGGCCCGGATCAATTCCTCTCGCTCTATCTGCCTGCCTTCAGTGCAATGTTTTAAATACTCACCAACAACGTTCTTCTCAGTGAAATTTTCGCCAAAAATGGTGTTTCCAACCGCTGCCACCGACCGTTTCTTATCGATAGGCGTGCCTTTAGAAGCCATGGTTGCTGAAGTGCCAATGCAGATCACTTTTCTCTTTTCAGCTAAACCTTTGATCCTTCTAATGAGCAGTGAAACGTCAGATCCTTGTCGACCGCGATACGTGTGTAATTCATCGAAAACTAAGAAGTCTAGATTGTTTGAAATTGACTCTCTTAGCCAGCTTTCCCCTTGCCGTGTCATGATGAGTTCTAACATCATGTAGTTGGTCAATATGATATCAGGCACTTCGCTTTTCATAGCCTCCCTGTCAGCTGTGCTTTCCTGCCCAGTGTATTTACCGAAGGTTATATCATCTGCATTGCCGAATTTTTCAGCGTACTTTTTTATCTCTTCTTCTTGCGAATTGATCAACGCATTCATAGGATAGACAAGAATCGCTTTAACACCTTTTTTTCGCGCAGCTCGATTTAGTATTGAATTAAAAATCGTTGCCAAGTATGTCAACGACTTACCTGACCCAGTTCCAGAGGTTACAATGAAACCTTCGCCATTGATACCTAATTCAATTGCTTCAATTTGATGCCGATAGAGATTGTAATCGCCAAAAATGTTAGGCAATTTTGGATTGATGCCTTTAATTTCAGCTAACGGCTTACCCGTTTCAAATGATGGATTGAACTGCACCAGCGGCTCAGGAAGAAAACCATCATCATTCAATGACTTTGAAACTTCCCCTTGAATGCGCTCATCGTGAATCGATAGAAACGAACTTAAATACGATCTATAGTCGCTGATAACTTTTTCGTGAGTCTTGAATGCATCCATAGCTTTTCAGTGTGATCAACTTGCAATCTAAAAGTTTAGCCGTCAAATTAAGTAGTTCCTAAAGAACAAGCAATAGCGGAAATCCGCCAATATCATAAGAATGCATTGAGAATTTCAATTACTGCTTTATTGAAAGGAAAGATGATATTCCGAAGACTAGAATAGATATATAGGATAATCCAAATTGAATCTAACAACTCCTCACTGCAATAAAGGACACCCTGTCTGCAAAGCGCTATCAGCTTTCAACGTAGGATCAGACATTCTCAAAAAACTTAATCGCAAAATTGCAGAAGTCGATGATCACTTCTTTATCAAGGTCGAATTCCTTTCGCTTACCCAAGTAATTATGAGATGTAGGGGACACTTCCTTTCCATCTTTCAATTCAGGAACCGTGATGCACTTTATGTGCTTCTTTGACACCAGCACTATGAATGCATTTTCATATGGATAGTTCTTAGGCAAGTCTTTGAATTTAAACTCTCCATTGGCCCGGAATTTTACTTCTACGAAATACACCTCCTTGCTTTTCGGGTTTTGCATTACAAAGTCTGGCATTCGCCTGATTTCCTGTGCTACATCAGAACGTACTCCCTTCAGCAATTCCATGATACCTGGAATCGTGTTTTCCATACCAAATCGAAAGACGTTGTATCCTAAGCTTAGAAAAAGTTCTTGGATCAGCGTTTCGGCTATTCGGCCTTTGATCATGCCGTATCTATAGCTCCTTTCCTTATCCGTTAATCCATTTTTCTCAACAGTCGGCTGATCATCAGCCACGTCGTTTCCCGTACTCTCTTTAGATTGTTTCTTTCGGTAGCATTTTGCACAATGGCCACCGTTGTACTTTGTATACGCCCCACATTCAATACATTCTGCCATAGGATAGCTAACTTAAAAGTTTCTGGATTCAGCTGACTCCTCCATTCCCCAAGCCATAAAATGCGGTCATCGAATATGCGCAACCACCTTCAAACAATACCCCCCTACCCATGCTCCGCATTAAAATACCGCACCATCTTCTTGATGCTTTTGTACTTAAATTCTTTGTCGTTAATCTTTTGGAGCATGTCGGGGTAGTCGGCGAAAAATGCAAGGCAGCTCTTTTTGAAGTTCATTTTGATGATGCTGGTAGACGCGCTGCCGTCGCGGTCGGGCATGCAGAGGTAGTAGCGTACTTCGCGCATTTCAATTCCGTTGGCCGACTCCTTTAAGTAGTGGTGTTCCAGCAGCTGTACCTTGCCATTGATCACTACCCGCATGAGGGTTGAGATTCCGTTGTACGTTTTCTCGGCGTACTTGATGAGGTACAGCGAGTCTTGAAACGTGAATTCAAAATAATCGAGTCGGTCTTGGGTGATCAGCCTGTGGTCGCCGGACTCATCGAGGTATCGTACCCCTTTCTCCTGGAAGAACGCCATGTCAATGGGGTAAAATGAACGACTCGTCATGGGGACGAAAATGCTGGTTTCGGTTTGGGTACCGTCCGTCCAGGTGATGACGCCATCTACCGTTCCGGCGTCTTGGGCTTGCAGGCTTAGGGAGGTTATTAGGAGAATGACGAAGAAGAATGATTTTATGCTGTTCATGCGTTTTTGCTTGTTGCGGAGTGGCGTGTAAGGTTTAGTGGTTCGTTCTACGGTTTGGATCCTGTGCCAAATTAAATCAATCCATGGGTAAGAGGCAATGGCGGAAAACCGCCAATTTTGGCCTTACTTCTACATCTTGAGATCTTTTTTTTTAATGGCGTTCTGCGTAAACTTTAATGGCTGCCGAAACTAGCTCGGCAGGTCTGGCTTTGATTGAGATTTAGCGTGGGGGGTGAACGTTAACCCCGAACTTGGATCGGGGTCTGTTGCACACCAGATAATTGAACATTTGCAAATTGGAGGCCAAGGCATACGGATATACCATGGCTTGACCTATTATTGTTCACGACTATCGGTGGATTGGGAACTCGAAGTATGATTGACAACCGAACCCAACGATGAGATGCGAATGGAGCAGGGCGTCAATGACTAGCTCAGCGTATGCGTGTCACCATCACTTGAATCCAATCGAACGCTTGGATGCTCCCAGGCTGTCGCTAACACCAAGAATACATCGCCATGAGTTTTCATTTTGATAAAAAC
>JAVKEP010000038.1:0-2547 GCA_040221375.1 Cryomorphaceae bacterium | reverse complement strand
CGATTTCCAATCCATTCCCTCGTTCGTTGTGTAGCTCAACATTCCAGCCTCGCCAACGCAAAGGATGCTTGCTCCTTCCGTCGCCATGCGGTACATAAAAGACATGCCTCCCTTCTTCCTAACTTCTTGCCAGGTGGTCCCACCATCTGAGGTCTGCAACACGTGCCCATCCTCGATAAGCGCCCATCCGTCGCTAGCAGATTCAAAATGCAGATCGGTGATGTATCGGTCATTCAAGGCCAATCGTTCCCAGGCTCCACTCCCCCATTGCGATCGCATCAAAATGCCATTTCCTGCCACCCAAGCCAACCCATCTTGTATCGCTGCGCAGCGCAGCTCGTTTTCGGGTTCCAAGGGGCTCCAGCTGCCGCCATCGTCAAAAGATTGATACAACACCCCAAAGGCCAATTTTCTTCCAGCCACCATCAGGATTCCGGTCGAGTCTTGTGCCATGTCTCGGATGGGGTGGTTAGAGAGATCGCTGACCCAGTCTGCTCGGTTCCAATAGTACTGAGGCATACTTGACAGCTCTCGTCCTCGGTAGACCAAAAGTGAATCTCCGCCGGCATACCAGCGCTCCTTGTGGTAGGCGAAACTGTAGAGTTCGCGTTTGAGGTCAGAGCGTTGCAGTTGGAATGACAGTTCATCCAACGCGGAACCTGCTATGAATCCGGTTTGATCCACGTTTCCACCCGCAACGAAAATGCTATCTCCATGTATGTAAAGGCATCGCGCGTCGGCATCCACAGGCAAGTCGATCCGCTCAAGTGGAATGTCAAATGCAGCTTTTTTACAACTTGCTGAAATAGTAAGCAGCACTGCAATCGATAGGAAGGGAAGGACCTTGTTCATGGAGCAAACGAAAGTAATGTCGAAAAGCCAAACTACCTTTGTCCACCATGTCAACAAACGATACCATCGCAGCCCTCAGCACACCCCAAGGCATCGGCGCCATCGGCGTCATTCGACTTTCAGGTCCGATGGCTTTGGAGGTGGTAGCGAAACACCTTGGTGCTTCTCTCCTTGAGGCGGGTGCGAACACTGTGCATTTCGCCAGATTTGTGCAAGATGATCACGTGCTAGACGAGGTCGTTGCCACCGTGTTCAGAGCACCTCGATCGTATACCGGTGAAGACATCGTTGAGCTTTCATTCCACGGTTCAGGATTCATACTCAACCGCGCTTTGTACGCCGTGTTGGCCTCTGGCGCCCGACTCGCAAACCCGGGTGAATTCACTCAGCGGGCCTTCCTAAATGGAAAGCTCGACTTGAGTCAAGCCGAAGCCGTAGCCGACTTGATCGCCTCTGAATCCGAAGCCGAGCACCGTCTTGCCATGCATCAAATGCGCGGTGGCTTTTCCAAAGAGATCACCCATTTGCGCGAAGAGCTTATCCATTTTGCCAGCCTCATCGAACTAGAGCTTGATTTCTCAGAAGAAGATGTAGAATTCGCCAACCGAGACGAGCTGGTAGAGTTGGTGCGAACGATTCAAGGTTTTGTGCAGCGGTTGGTGGACTCTTTCCGATACGGCAATGCCATCAAGCAAGGCGTTCCCGTAGCCATCATCGGCAAGCCCAACGCTGGGAAGTCTACGCTGCTCAATCATCTGTTGAACGAAGACAGGGCCATCGTATCTGACATCCCAGGAACTACGCGCGATGCCATCGAAGACACGGCGATCATAGAAGGCATTCGATATCGCTTCATCGATACCGCAGGCATCCGAGAGACCGAAGATGTCATCGAATCCATGGGCGTTAAAAAGAGCCTAGAGAAAATCAAAAGCGCATCGGTGGTGCTCTACCTCTTCGATGCCGTTGAACCTTGGGAAACCCATCAGAATAGCATCGTAGACTTGATCGAAGCATTCAAGCAAACCCAAGCGGAGGTCATTCCCGTCGCCAATAAAACGGATCTTTTAGCTTCCGGAACCCCCTTCCACGAAGCCGTGGTTCCCATTTCCGCCAAATCCGGCGAAGGCATAGAGGCGCTGATCCAAACCATCCTCACTCGCATCAACACCACAGGCGCTGGCCGAGGAGATGTTGTGGTAACCAATGCCCGTCACCTCCACGCCTTGAAAGCCACCGACGCCGCCCTTGAGCAATCGCTCCACGCCATAGAATCGGGACTTTCCGGAGACCTCATCGCCGCTGACATTCGCGAGGCGCTGCACCATTTGGGTAGCATTACGGGCGACATTACCACCGACGATCTGCTCGGGAATATTTTTGGGAAGTTTTGTATCGGGAAGTAACCGAGACCTATATGTACGTCTTCAAAGATTTCGGACACAACGGGTTTAAAATTAAGTTAGATTTAGATCGATTTCCAATCGATGATTTCTTCGTCTTTTTTGCATTGATTTTCGTTTGATTCTTTTTCTTCTTTCCAAGATCTGATATTGCCTTCCCAGATAGACATCTTAAGGGGTGCAGTTTTGTAGTGATTCGTGGTATCTCTTGGTGTTGTAGTACTGGACGAACTCAGCCATGCGATATTCTAACTCCTGAGGCAAATAGTAGTGCTCGAGCTTTACCACATTT
>JAVKEP010000037.1:0-12064 GCA_040221375.1 Cryomorphaceae bacterium | reverse complement strand
ATCACCACAGACAATCACAGGATGGGGCGACGCGTTGATGAACTTACGGATGACTTGGGACTGCTTTGCCCTCCGTTTGAATCCACCGGAGAGTTTTTTCGTCATGAGCTCAATATCCCGCATCTGGCCATCTTGATCATTGGCCTCAATGTGCTTGCTCAAATCTCGCTCGATTCCTGAAATGTAGACCGAAGCTAAGTGAATGTTGAAGACACGAAGGGTGTCGCCATTGACCTGAAGGTCCGTATAGATCGCAACGTTATTCGCAGCGGTATCCAGCGGCACGTATCCCCGATTGACGATTGGGTACTTGCTCAATGTCGCGATACCAAACTTACTTTTCCCATAATGCAATACTGCCGTATAGTGATCATGCACTTGATCGGCGTCAAGAAATTGTACGATGGTATCGAGCGTATTGAAGTATGCAGGATCGTTGGTGTTAAAGAACTCCTGAAAACACAGGATTTTCGGATTTTTTTCTTGCAAGTATTCGAAGATGTCGTTGCGCGCTTCTTTGTTTCCGCCCCAATTATAGAGATCGAACAGACGAACATTGAACGACATGATGCTGATCGATTCGGGGCTGCTTTCTCCTTGGTTGGGCCAGAGGACCAAATGTTTGCTCACGGCACTCCAACAAAGGGCGATGGTAAGTAATCCGACAAACCCAAACTTAGGTTTGGCAAACAACCAGAACACGATGAACAATGCGTTGACCAGTAAAATGGGTAAGAAGGCAAGGCCCAAGAACGCTGGCCAAAGCAATGTGTTTGGGTCGATTAAGTATGAAAAAGCGCTGATCAGCAAAGCCAATGCCGCTCCGACGTTCGTAATCAGGAGCAAACGCTTGATGGATCTACGAAGGTTGAAGCCCCGGCGCATCAGGGCTTATTGCTTAGCTTGAATAGAAAATCTTTTTCCTCTTTGGTCAAATTTTCATAACCCGACTTAGAGATTTTATCGAGGATGGCATCTGTCTTCGCTTGCACCTCGGTAGACTTCTCGCTTGACGCTTTTTTTGCATTTCGCGCGTCCTTTGACGAGGAGGCAGAGCGAGATGAGTTCTGACGGTCGTCTGGAACTACGCGAAGCTTAGGCTTTTGGTTAAAAATGCTGAGTGTTTTCTCGATCCATTGCATGAATGCCATCGCGTGGTCTTGGCCATTGTTGAGGCCTCGTACGTAGAAGTAGCCCATTGCTGCGCCACCGATGTGGGCAATTTTCCCTCCCATGTTCACATTAAAATCGAGCAACGTGGATAGGATGAAGATGACAAGGGCGACGTATTTTAATTGAACTGGACCCAGTAAGAATAGATTGACAACATAATCTGGAAATCGAGCGCCGCCAGCGATGACGATGCCCATGATCGAAGCCGAGGCACCGATCAGAATCATCCCACCAACGGGTTCTCCCGCCAAGAAGAGCGCATTGAAAACCAAGAAGTAAAGCAAGCCTCCAGCCAGTCCGGATAGGAAATAGAGTCCTATCAATCGCTTTTCACCCATCATGCTCCCAAATATTCTCCCAAACCAAAAGAGCAAATACATGTTGAAGATCAGGTGCCACAAACTGCCGTGAGAGAACATGTAAGTGAAGAATGTCCAAGGCACAGTGATCGCTTCGTCCAGCAGGGCCGGAAGTCCGATCCATTCTTGAATCAAGCGTTCATTGCCCTTAAGAAAGAGGCTGCTGATGAGATTTACGAACAGAAATATCCCGGCATTGATCAAAATAATCTGGCCGATGAAATTATTCCCTTTAAAAAGTCGCTTTAAATCTTCAAGCATTCCGATGGTCTGATTCTCTATTTAAAATTAAGACGAATATCCAAGTCTCAACGCCAGCGGACCCCAGATCGTTCCCAAATTTTAATAATGATGAAGCCAAAGAGCATTCCACCGAGGTGGGCAAAATGCGCAACATTGTCACCTGGGTTGTTCTGGATCGCTGAAACCAATTCCATGACGCCATAACCGATGACAAAGTACTTTGCTTTGATGGGAATCGGCAGGAAGATCATGAACATTCGCATATTGGGAAACATCATTCCAAACGCCAGCAGGATACCAAACAAAGAACCTGAGGCGCCCACTACGTTCGGCAAGTTCATAAAATGCTCTAGGTAGTGCTGAAAAAAGATGGAAGATTCGCCCAAAGCGTCAGGGTCATCCGGATGGATGCGCAATACGGGAATCGTTTCGTAAATGAATCTTAAGGTACGATCGTAAATCTCTGGGAATTGAAACTTATCGATGTAGTTTCCCCATGGATGCACCTCTGTAAATGCCACGAGGTCTCCACCCCGAGGAACTTCAATGAAGGTATTCATTTGATCAATGAGCGGAGCCATATCGATGTAGATCGTCACGTAATGCAAGAAGGCCGCACCGAATCCGGTGAGTAGGTAGTAGATCAGGAATCGCTTGCTTCCCCATACGTTCTCAATGGCGGAGCCAAACATCCAAACGGCAAACATGTTGAAGAAGATGTGCGATAGGTCACCGTGCATAAACATGTAGGTGACGATCTGAATTGGGCTGAACTTCTCACTTTGGAAATAATGCAGCCCGAGCATGTCCCGCAAATCAATGCCCATGGAGGTTTCAAAGGTCCATGTAGCTAAGAACATCAAGCCGTTGATGATCAAGAGATTCTTAACAATGGGAGGCATCATGCTCCACTTTCCGCTTCCAATTTGCATCAATCAAAAATTTTATCGAGCATCCCCGCATTCATCAAGACGAACGTCGGCCTACCGGTCAAGTCGTGTTGAGGATCACCGCAACGCATCAACGAACGGAATAGCTCAAGCATTTCCTGTGCCTTAAATGCTTTGCCTGACTTGATGGCAGATTGTTGAGCCATGCTTCGTATAACGCGCTGCATCAATTCTTTCTCATCCGTGGGCTTATCGCTCCGAAGGTCGTCGATGAATCCGCCGATTACCTCTTCAATATTGATGTCCGTGCAAACGGCAGGAACGGCCCGTATAATGAATGCGTCACCCCCGAAGGATTCGATCTCAAATCCCATGTTTACCAAGGGTTGTGTAAGAGAGGCGAGGAGGTTGGCGTCTTGCTTGCTCAGCTCTATCGTTGACGGAAAGAGCATTTGCTGAGATGCTTTTTTCTCGGACGTCAACGACCGTTCAAAGGCCTCGAACAAGATGCGCATATGGGCGCGATATTGGTGGATCAGAAATATCCCTTCCGAGCTCTGAACCAAGATGTACTTCAACCCGATTTGGCGTACAATCGTATTGTCTTCATCGCCTTCGAGTTCGAGAATCTGTTCATCCGGACCGGACGTAGACCCGTCCAATGATTTGTTCAAACCCTCGTACAACTTTTCCCATCCATCGCTCGAGGGATGTTGCCGCTGAAAGGAAGACCCGCGTTCCCAATTCGACTGCCTGCGTTTGTTTTCTTGTTCAAAGGGATTAAAATTTTTGTCGACGGTTATGCCTGGTGCAGGAATGTGACTGCCTTCTTTGGGCGGGAGGTAGTCAAAATGCGTTTCCTTGTCGAAATCCAATGAGGGCGAAACGTGGTATTGACCTATCGAACGTTTTACCGCGCTTCGCACAATCGCGTAGATGCTCCGTTCATCTTCAAATTTAATCTCGGTCTTCGTTGGATGAATGTTGACGTCGATGCTCTCTGGGTCTACGTTGAAATAGATAAAATAGGAAGCGTGGTGCTTAGGCGGAATCAGACCCTCGAAAGCTTGCTGGATCGCGGCGTGAAAATAGGAGCTCTTAAAATAGCGGCCATTCACAAAAAGGAACTGTTCACCCCTGGTTTTTCTAGCGGCTTCGGGCTTTCCGATGAAACCACGAATCGAAACCAGGTCGGTATCTTCTTCAACCGGTACGACTTTTTCGTTGTAGCTTTTTCCAAAAATGTTGGTGATACGCTGTCTCAAATTGCTCTTTGGTAAAAAGAAAAGCTGTTGGTCGTTGTGGTACAACTTGAACTCAATGTCTTTGTTCACCAAGGCAACGCGCTGAAATTCATCGATGATATGACGCATTTCCACTGCATCGCTTTTCAAGAATTTTCTCCGAACGGGCACGTTGAAGAATAAGTTTTTCACCGAAATGGTAGTCCCTTGCTCATGGGCACAGGCCTCTTGAAATTTCACTTTCGAGGCTTCAACCAGTAGGTGCGTTCCCACCTTTCTGCTTTCTGGACGGGACTTCATTTCTAGCTGAGCTACGGCCGCGATGCTCGCTAAGGCCTCGCCCCGGAAGCCCATGGTGCGTATGCGAAAGAGGTCCTCTGTGGTAGAAATTTTTGAGGTCGCATGACGTTCAAGGCTCATCCGTGCGTCTGCTTCGGACATCCCGTTACCATCGTCCACCACTTGAATCAGGTTTCTGCCGGATTCTTTTAGAATGAGCTGGATGTGAGTGGCCTTTGAATCAACGCTGTTTTCCAAAAGTTCCTTGACCACCGAAGCGGGTCGCTGGATCACTTCTCCGGCGGCGATTTGATTCGCCAGCGAATCGGGAAGTAATTTGATGATGTCTGCCATTTATAACTACAAAGGTGGGAACCTTGACGAGGTTTGCAATGAAGAAAGTACATTGTTTTGTTCGCTGAAACGAACATTTTGACAAAGCTCAGGAAATGCTAAGGCAACGCGCACGTTAACTTGGCTCGCTTTGTAACAAAGAATCCGAAATCGCGCGCTTACCTTTGCACCCGTGAAATTCGAACTGCAACGAACGGACCTTCAATCTTCTGCACGCGCGGGAAAGATTACCACCGACCACGGGGAGATCCAAACGCCGATATTCATGCCAGTGGGCACCGTAGCATCTGTAAAGACGGTACATCAGCGGGAATTAAAAGATGACATCAAGGCCCAGATTATTTTGGGCAATACATACCACCTCTACTTGCGTCCGGGCATGGACGTGCTGGAAGGTGCCGGTGGACTTCATAAGTTCATGGGCTGGGATCGGCCTATCCTTACAGACAGCGGCGGATACCAAGTCTATAGCCTTGCCAACAATCGAAAAATCACCGAAGAAGGTGTCACCTTTCAGTCGCACATCGATGGTTCTAAACAGTACTTCACTCCGGAAAGTGCGGTGGATGTACAGCGACAAATAGGTGCGGACATCATCATGGCTTTCGATGAATGCCCCCCGTATCCTTGTGAAAAAGAGTATGCTGAGAACAGCATGCACCTGACCCATCGGTGGTTAAAACGGTGCTGCGAGCACTTCGACGCGACGGAAGGGAAGTACGGTTATGCACAATCCCTCTTTCCCATTGTACAAGGCAGTGTCTTCCGCGACTTGCGTAAGCAATCGGCCGAGTTCATCGCGAACATGGACAGAGAAGGAAATGCCATTGGGGGATTGTCCGTCGGTGAACCGCATGAGATGATGTACGCCTCGACGGATTTGGTCTGTGGCATTTTGCCGAAAGACAAGCCACGGTACTTGATGGGAGTGGGCACACCTGAGAATATTTTAGAATGCATCGCCTTGGGCGTCGATATGTTTGATTGTGTAATGCCAACACGTAATGCACGGCATGGAATGCTGTATACGTGGGAGGGCATTCTCAACATCAAGAACAAGAAATGGCAACATGAATTTTCTCCGTTGGATCCTCAGGGAAAGGCATACGTTGACGCCGCCTATTCACGTTCGTACGTTCGGCACTTGTTTGCGAGCGGAGAAATGCTCGGACCACAAATAGCGAGCATCCACAACCTGGCATTTTACCTCGACCTCGTATCACAGGCTAGACAACATATCTTAGCAGGAGACTTCGCATCTTGGAAGGATGCTGTCGTTCCTAAGATCACCCAACGCCTCTGAGTGAAGATACTTGACCTCTATATCATCAAGCGATTCTTGCTGACGTTCGTCTTCATTTTGGCGCTCATAATGTCGATCGCCATCATTTTTGATGTAAGCGAGCAAATCGATGATTTGATTCGTACCAAGGCTCCTTTGAAAGCCGTTTTGTGGGACTACTACAAGAATTTCGTGCTCTTTTACGGCAACCTTTTCAGCCCGTTGTTGACCTTTCTTGCCGTTATCTTTTTCACTTCTCAATTGGCGAACCGTACAGAGATTGTGGCAATCTTGAGTGGAGGAGTTAGCTTTAGCCGCCTGATGTGGCCATACTTCATCAGCGCTACGATTCTTGCAGCGGGGTCATTTTACCTCAATAATTACCTAGTTCCCAAGGCAAATCGCGACCGGATGGAGTTCGAATCCGAATACATCCACACCTTCCACCGCACCTTGAATCAAGGCGTACACAAACAGATCAAGCCTGGTGAGATGATCTACTTTGACAAGTTCAATTCCAAGAGCGATGTTGGCTATCGTTTTACCCTCGAAGAATGGGACGGGGTCAAATTGAAGAAGAAGATTTTCGCCAACTATGTCAAGTGGGACACCAATGACCTGCATTGGATATTGGAGAATTACCACATCCGAACGTTTTCGAGCAAAGGGGAGCGGGTGGTTGAAGGCAAGAGCTTGGACACAACCTTTGCCTTTACGCCCGATGAGTTTGCCAGTAGGATAGAGGATACCCAACGAATGGACGTCAATGAGTTGGATGCCTTCATTGACGAACAACGCATCAAAGGCTCACCAAACATCCCGTATTATTTAATCGAGAAGCATACAAGGAATGCCCTGCCGTTTTCAACCTACATTCTGACGCTGATTGGCGTAGCCATGAGCAGCCGAAAGGTCAGGGGTGGAATTGGGGCACATATTGCCGCAGGACTCGCCCTAGCGGTGACGTACATCCTCGCCATGAAGGTATCGACGGTCTATGCGACGAATGCTGGTCTGGATCCGATCATCGCGGCATGGATACCCAACATCCTCTATGGTTTTTTGGCGGTGTACTTATACATCAAGGCGCCGAAATAGGGCCTACTTTCCGCATTCTCCAGGCTCGTACTCTTCCACTCCAGCGCAATCGGCGTGACATGAATTGCTGTAGGTTACGCCGTCGCAACCGCATACCGGATCATAAACTTGAATACAGATGCAATCATCAATGGGCTCAGTAGTTGCACACTTGTCACAACTGAGCGTTACGCAGCCAAGTCCAATGGTTAATGCAAGAATGAAGATTGATTTCATAGTAAATGGGGTTTCAAGGTTTTAGACGTAATTCGCATGTAGAACGATGGAGAGCAAGCGTAAATTTTCCTTGAACCTAATTTTTTTATTGGCATTGAACCTGCTGGTCAAGCCATTTTACTTGTTCGGCATTGAGGTTGGCGTGCAAAATGAAGTAGGGGCGGAAGAATATGGATTGTACTATGCCATGTTCAATTTCACTTTCCTCTTCAATGTCCTCTTGGATCTGGGCATCAATAATTATCAGAAGATCAGCGTAGCCCAAGACGAAGAAGTAGGATTGGGCAACATGGCCACCCTGCTGCCGATGAAGCTTTCGCTGAGTGGCCTTTATATGATTGTCACTGTGATGGCGGCATTGCTGTTGGGGTTTGAAGGTCGGTATTGGTTGTTCATCGGATGGCTCATGCTCAACCATGTGCTTTCAATGTTTCTCCTCTTGTTTCGGGCTAACCTTTCAGGAATGCATCTCTTTCTCCGCGACAGTATACTGAGCGTCACCGATCGGCTGCTTCTGATCCTAGGTGTCGGGTACGTACTCTGGTTTGGCACCAGCGATTTTTCCATCGAGACGTTTGTCTATTTCCAGACCGCTTCCTACGCAGCAGCAATTGCTTTGGCCGTGCTACTCACCCCGGCCGGTAAGCGTTGGTTGAAGCCGAATCTGAGCCTTGCCGCTTTTGTTCATATGGCCCGACAAACCTGGCCTTTTGCGCTCTTGGTTTTGCTCATGACTGCGTACAATAAGCTCGATGGCATCATGCTGGAGCGACTGGCTCCTGAAGGGACTTTGGAAGCAGGTATCTACGCGCAGGCTTTTCGAATTCTGGACGCGGGAAACAGCTTTGCATTCCTCTATGCTGGATTGTTATTGCCGATGTTCGCTCGCTTGTTTCACCGCGGAGATGGGAAAGCGGAGATGGCTGGTTTGGTAGACCAAGCCGCACGATTTCTAATTGCACCGGCTGGCGTCGTGGCCATACTCGCTTATTTTTATGGCGGTTGGGTGATGGATGTATTATACCATTCCCATGCGCCAGAAAGTGCCAAGAGTTTAACCTGGCTGATGGGGTCCTTCGTTTTTCTCGCCGTAGGATACGTGTTTGGAACGTTAATCACCGCTTCTGGAAATATGAAATGGCTGAACCGCATCGCCTTACTCACTGTGCTTCTCAACGTAGCCTTGAATTATGCCTTGATCCCCTCTATGGGCGCAGAAGGTGCGGCCATGACAAGTTTTATAAGCCTTGGATTTATGGCGCTTAGCCAGGCGTTGTATGCCATTCACCGGCATGATTTGGATAGTAGAAATTGGATACGCAAGACACTGTTACTATGGGGTTTGACCCTCGGTTTTGTCGCTGGCTTCGGACTGATTGGCGTATTGCCACTCTACGCCCTTTTGCTGTCTGCTGTGCTGTCTGTTCTAGCCTTTCTTCTGTTCGTTATTGATTTTAAAGAGGGATTGGCCGTTTGGAGGAATAAATAAGCGTTCAAAGATTTGTGGGGCTTTGTTCTCAAGCGGCAAGTTGAATCAAGGCATTTGCCACATCCTTGAAGCCTTAGTGTTGCATACACTAGACCCACTAGTTCTCCGTTTCAAAGCACTACATTTGCCCACTTCAAAAAACCCATTAACCTGTGATGCAAGACAAGGATTACCAGAAGAATTTTGATTCTACCAACCTGATCATGTTTCTATTGCGCTACCGCAAGCCATTGATCATCATTTCCTTTGCCGCTGCCGTCGTATCGTCGGTCGTGTCTTTGTTGATTCAAGAAAAATTTCTCTCTACTGTCATATTATTTCCTGCGGCAACGAATTCGATTTCGAAGTCATTGATGGCCGAGGATTTCAGCGGCAAGCAAGACATCAACGCCTTTGGTGAAGAAGAGGAGGCCGAACAATTGCTCCAGATTCTGAACTCGGACGAAATCGAAGGCTACATCCGTGAGAAGTATAATTTGATGAAGCACTACGGCATCGAGGACAATGAGAAATTTGCGCTCACGAATACGGTCAAGGAGTACCAAAATAATGTCACGTTCAAGCGAACGGAGTTCAACTCAGTCCGCATTGATGTCCTCGACCACGACAAGGATACCGCGGCGCTGATTGCGAATGACATAGCTCAGCGCTTGGATTATGTGCGTACGAGGATGCAACACGATCGTGCTCGTCAAGGACTTAAAATCATCGAGCAGGAGTACCAGCAGATGCAGGAGTACATGAAAGGAATGGAAGATTCGTTGACGGCGATTCGGCGCAGAGGGTTGACCGACTTTGAAGTGGAGGTTGAACAGCTGACCAAGGCGTACTACGATGCCATTTCGAAAGGAAGCACCGGAGTTCGAAAGGAACTCGAAAAAAAGCTGGAGATCTTTTCAGAATATGGATCAGCTTATTTGTCGTTGACCGAAAACCTCGAATTCGAGCGGGAACAATTGGCGTTGTTGCGAGCCAAGTACGAGGAAACCAAGGCAGATGCGGAAGAGTCGATGACGACCAGCTTTGTCGTAAACCGAGCGTGGGCCGCTGAAAAGAAAGCGTATCCTATCCGCTGGCTCATCGTCCTGGTAAGCACGCTTTCAGCCTTTTTGTTGACGGTATTGGGCATCATTGCCATTGAGAACATCAAGAAGTTCAAGACCTCGGAATAACCCTAGTTTGACCGAGGCGCAAAAACATCGACTGCTCTACCTGATCTCCGGTACCTTTCTCTTGGCGCTGGGAGGGTTTCTCTACTTTGAGCAGTATTGGTTTCTCGGCATTCCTATTGCCCTTGCTGTGATTGGCGTCGCCATGTTTCGATCCGATTGGCTGTTCCTGCTCATTACCTTGCTAACGCCACTTTCGGTCAATATTGAAGACATCGGCGGTGGGTTCGGGCTGGCGCTTCCTACCGAACCACTCATTTTTGGCCTGATGCTCGTCTTTTTGATACGGGTGTTTTACGATGGATATTTTGATAGTAAGGTGATGCGCCACCCACTTACACTGGCAATTGGCATCTACCTGGGTTGGATTCTAATTACTTGCTTCACGAGTGAAGAACCCTTGGTTTCGATTAAGTTTTTTCTTTCTAAACTCTGGTACATCGTAGGGTTCTTTTTTATTGCTACCCAAGTATTCAGAAACCCAAATAACATTCGCAGGTACATATGGATGTTCGTTGTGCCATTGACGGTGGTTGCGATCTATACGATCATCGTTCATTCCACCCATAACTTCGACCAGAAGCCGGCGCACTGGGTAATGCAGCCTTTTTTTAAGGATCACACAAGCTACGGAGCTATTTTGGCGATGTTTTATCCCTTGGTTTGGGCCTACCTGTGGAGCAAGAACCTCAGTTTGAATACCAAGATCGTCGTCAGCGTATTGATGACCATATTGACGCTGGCCATCATCTTGTCATATACGCGAGCTGCTTGGGTAAGCTTAGCAGGCGTCCTTGTGCTTTTTGTGTTGGTTCAGATCAAGGTACGATGGTGGATCATTGCCCTCCTTTCGCTTGGAAGTGTTGGGGGGTATTTTGCGTTTGAAGAACAGGTAATGATGAAGCTTGAGAAGAATCGGCAGGACTCATCCGACGACTTGTCCGAACACGTAAGTTCCATTTCTAACGTCGCCACCGACGCCAGTAATCTGGAACGAATCAATCGATGGAGTGCAGCGCTTCGCATGTTTGAAGAACGACCTGTATTTGGCTTTGGACCTGGTACCTACAAATTTTATTACGCCCCGTACCAGCATTCTTCTCAATTGACGATCATCAGCACCAACTTCGGAAACCTTGGAAATGCGCACAGTGAATACTTTGGTCCATTAGCAGAAATGGGCGTGCTGGGCCTTGTGACCTTATTGCTGGTAATTGGGATTGCGATTTACAAGTTCGTGGTTGTTTACTACGATACACGATCGAGGGAAATGCAAATCGTACTGATGGGTTCCTTCTTGGGATTCGTAACCTACATCGTGCATGGAGTGCTCAATAATTACTTGGATCTAGACAAGGCAAACATTCCATTTTGGGGCTTCTTGGCCATTCTGGTTGCGGTTGAAGTTTACCACAAGGACAAATCAGACGAAGCGACAGCTTACTAAGGCTACATCGTCACTGTAAGGGTTTTTCCCCCTGAAACCATCTAGCTGGCGAATGATGAAAGGGTTGACTTCTTTGATTCCAAGACGTTCGGCTGCCACAAATGTCTTAAGCATCTCTTTTTGCTGGAACTGTTCTTCGCTTGCGTTTTCGGTTTCGGAGATGCCGTCGGTAAAGCAGAGAAAGAGCGTCCCAGGGTCGATCGATGTCGTTCCTTGCACCATGCTCGGAATGTGTTCGAACATTCCTATGCCTACGCAGCCTTGATTCAATTCAAGCGTCTTTCCTTTTCGAATCAATACTGCCGCGGGATGTGCTGCATTCACGTACGTCAGCTCTCTTTTTTCTTGGTCGTATTTCGCTAAGAAACAAGTGATGTATCGCTCACCCATGGCATTATCCCAAACAATATCATTGAGGTTAGCCATGACCTTTTTAAGGTCGCGGTCTACTTTGAGGTTGGCGCGTAGATTGGCTTGGAAATTGGCCATGATGATCGCAGCCGCCATCCCTTTCCCAGATACATCGGCCATGCAAAAAACCGTTTCATGCTCCGAAACCTGAATGATGTCGTAGAAGTCTCCGCCGACCTCAAGGTGCGGTTTGTAATGCGCAGCGACTTGTAAATGAGTGTTGTTCGGAAGCACTTTGGGCAGGAGCATCTCTTGCATTTGACTGGCGAGGTGAAGTTCCTGCATCACTCTCTCCTGCGCTAGGTGTTCTCTTTCAAGCCGCTTATTTTCTACGGCTACAGAAGTGATGTTGGCCAAGGTTTGGATGAAGCTCAAGTGCTTAATGATCGGACTCGCGCCCCTTGCTTCTT
>JAVKEP010000036.1:0-1869 GCA_040221375.1 Cryomorphaceae bacterium | reverse complement strand
GGATTTCTCTTTTCGATGTGCTCGGGTACTGATTCTTATGACATCGCTCTGGCGGCTGAAAACGTCGACATCTGCGAACGCATGTTTGATGGAGACCCAGCGGATCCCATGGCTCAAAAAAAGATGGAATTCGAGAAATCCTTCGCGTTCGAAAACTACAACCTTGTGATGAATCCAATGGTTTATGAGTTCTCTGACATCGATGCCACAGACATCCATGCAAAAGTGAAACCGACCGAGGATTTCTTTACGCTCTTTGAATTTTCTGCAAAATGGGACCCAGTTCCTACCATGCTTTGTCAAAACCATCAACCGATCATCAAAGGCTTCATGGGACAGACAACGTCTTATAAAAAGCAGTACATCAAGCCAGATGTGCTCATTCTGGCAGAGAACAAAGGAATGGGAATAGCAAAGTACGTCCACGGTGAGTTCGGCAAAGGCCAATGGACCTTTTACGGTGGGCATGACCCAGAAGATTACCAACATTTTGTAGGCGATCCTCCAACAGATCTCAGTCTACATCCAAATTCCCCTGGCTATCGATTGATTTTGAACAACGTTTTATTCCCAGCTGCGAAGAAGAAAAAGCAGAAAACTTAGTTCTTGAAGACCCAATCGATTCTGATTTCCAAGAATCGAGGGACCGTTGGATAGCCTGGCGCAATCATCGCCTGACTTCCAAACAAGCCATATGCACCATTGATTAATCGTAAGGTTACGTCAACCGATTGAACGCTTGCTCGCATAAAAGGATCCAATTGAAGGTAATTTCCAAATCGTGCGTTGCGCTGTAGGTAGTACACATCCATGAAAGGTGCGTATGCCCTAGCCCGATAATCCGAAAAATAGGAAGCGCCCGCTCCTGCCTGGATGTAGATGCTTTTGTTGAACATTGGGAAAGCATACGAGAATTCACCAGATGCCGAAATCATCGGTAAGTCATAGACCTTGCTGAGTACGTTTAACTGGTATCGGGCTATCCCCGCCAGTTCAAATCCCTTGGCAGCGAGATCGCCTTGTACTTCCACTCCGACCAAGGCAATGTTAGTGAGGGATTGAGTTACTTCCAAATCCTCATTCAGATAGACCAATCCATCTCTCCATTGAGAAGTCAAGCGGAATTCGGCTCCTCCCTTGGCAGCCGATCGTACCAAGCCACCTGCCATATCCACGGCGGTGGTTTTCGTCAAATCCGAAGTCCAGTTCAGATAGCTTGATCGGTACCTGGAATAGATGACATAAGGTTCGTAGCGCTGGGCGGCCAACTTGAATTTAGCGCTCCATTTTCCAGCGACACTTGGCATCGAGTCAGCCGCAGGCACATTTGACAACGCGTGATTGAGCACTCCTTTGAGCTGAATATCTCCGGCGTTGTATCCTGCAATCACTGCTCGACCGAGGACATCAAGTGAGGTGGACGTACCGACCGACAAGAACTGAGCACTCACTGTGGTGTTGGTGGTAAACTGCGTAGCCTCCATAGAGCGATATCGAATGGCGTGGTGCAGGAAGGTAAGGTGTACCTTTTGGGACTTAGAAGCATCTTGGGCTATGACATAGGAAGCGCGAGCGCCGGTAGACCAAATAAACACCTTGT
Organism: Cryomorphaceae bacterium; assembly: GCA_040221375.1. GTDB lineage: Bacteria > Bacteroidota > Bacteroidia > Flavobacteriales_G > Salibacteraceae > SHAN690. Next base: position 269 of record JAVKEP010000036.1, on the reverse strand, counting down.
TGGAGTCACGCACCCGGCTCAAGCTTGTATCGTTACGAAACGCGTCATAATATGATTGATCGCCACGTTCGTCGTCATAAAGAAACCGCTGCTGTTTGAGCCTTCCTATTCCGGTCAAGTTCAATTTTTTGGTGAGCGTGTACTCAACATCCGTTTGCACTCTAAGGTCGGTGCTCCTGTTGAAAGCTGAGGAGAGAAAGACATCGTTGTTAAGCGCACCGAATGCACCTGCGTCATCTGCTAGGTTGTAGGTATCCGATTGGAGTCCA
>JAVKEP010000035.1:0-20567 GCA_040221375.1 Cryomorphaceae bacterium | reverse complement strand
CATCGCAGGCTCTCCGCCGGTCACAACCACGATGTCCGTGGAATGCTGTTCTACTTGGCTCTGGATTTGTTCAACGCTCATTCTAGCATGGCCATCTCCAGGCCAGCTTTCCTTTACGTCGCACCAGTGGCACCCAACATCACACCCTCCGGTGCGAACAAAATAAGCCGCTTTTCCGGCATGAAAGCCTTCGCCTTGGAGCGTGGCGAAGTGCTCCATGATGGGAAAGGTTACGGTCGTTTTTGTAGTCAAGGAATCCATCGAGTGCAAAAGTACATCACATAATCTGCAATGTTTTGTCTAGAACGTTTGCACCTCTAACTTTGCGATGCATGCAAAGCATTTGGATTAACTATTCCCGTCGAACTTGAGCCAGCCGAACGAGATCAGAATCGAAGAGCAGATTCGAAAAATTGAGCAGGGTACACAATACGTTACGCTGCTGCGACCGGCAACCGTTGGAGGGGGCATTATTCGGCTGTCGGATAAAGAGCAAAAGGCAGCGGTGAAGCGATTTGAAGCATCCAAGGAAATGGTGCCGATGAAGTTTGTACCCGCATCGGGTGCAGCCACGCGCATGTTCAAGCGACAACTCGATTGGATAAAGGCACCTGAGAAGCACCAAAAACAGATCGAGGCATTCTTTGAACGCGCAGAGGAGTTTGCTTTTTTTGATGAATGGTTGGAGGCTGCGAATCGAGCGGATGTTGAAACCTTCCAATCGGGCATAACTTCTAAAGTGCGCTGGTTAGAATTGCTCGTATCGAAGGAAGGCTTGGCATATGCGTCGATGCCAAAAGGCCTGCTCAAGTTTCACGCGTATGATGTCCCGACCACGCCGATCCTAGAGCACCTCAAAGAAGCCATGGCCTATGCCGTACACGATAGCAAAGCGAGGTTGCACTTTACCATTTCTGCGGAACACCGTAAGGCATTTGAAAAAGTTGTAGCTGACTACCTAAAGATGGATCCATTTTCAGAAGTGGAGTGGGAGGTGACCTTTTCATATCAAGACGAACGCACTGATACCATTGCTGTTGACGCACAAAATAATCCCTTGGACGCGCCGGATGGAATAGTGAAGCGTCCGGGAGGGCACGGAGCGTTGATTCACAACCTCAATGCCTTAGAGACCGACTTGGTCTTCATCAAAAACATAGACAACGTAGCGCACGGAAGATTGCTCAGCAAGACGGTAGGATACAAGAAGGCGCTGGCAGGAATTTTACTTGAATTGAGGGAGGATTTACAACTCCTCAACGATGACCTTTCCAAAGGCTTGATCGATGAAGTGCCGATCCGAGACTTACGAGAAAAGTGGAAAATCCGGATTCCCAAGGACTACCAAAAACTCAAGGCCTATTTGTCTAGGCCCATACGCGTTTGCGGGATGGTGAAGCACGAAGGTGAGCCCGGAGGAGGGCCGTTTTTTACGTTGGACAGATTTACGGGTGAAAGCCTTCAAATTGTGGAACAAGCCCAGATCGATCGAAAAAATTCACGCCAATTGCGGATACTTTCTACGGCTACCCACTTCAATCCGGTTGACTTGGTCTGTTGCATCAAAGACCTCGAAGGCAAGCGTATTGATCTGACTGAGTACGTGGATCACGAGCTGTATTTTATTGCAGACAAGACCTTAAACGGTCAGAAAATCAAGGCGTTAGAGTGGCCAGGTCTGTGGAATGGTGGCATGGCTCATTGGATTACGATTTTCGTTGAAGTGCCGTTGGAAACATTTAATCCCGTGAAAGAAGTGGACGATCTATTAAGGCCTGCGCATTTACCTGAATAATTCGTTTGCTAGCGATGGCAACCTATGTCCACTGCGGTCGTCCATTACATGGAGTGACATTTATGTATTATTTTTACGTGCATTTTACTCCATAAAGGCTAAACCATTGAATACGAATCGTGTAATGAAATCGAGACAATCATTTAGGCCCTACGTTTTAGTCAAGCCACTCATGGCCGTGTTGCTATTGGTACTCTCTTTCGGGGTACAGGCGCAGGAAGGCTTGTATGACTTCCCCACAGATCGGGCAGAACTGCCGTATAATGTGGAGGAAATGGTCGCGTTGATCCAGAACGCATACGAAGCACCTGAAGAAACCAATGCGTATGCATTGATGGTCGAAGACTTTTCTGGTATTCCAGCGATGAAGGTCGGTGAGAAACTGTCGAAAGGACAGGTCAAGCGGCTTACAAAATGGGTTGAAGAACATCCGAGTGCGATTGAATCACTGCTCATCGCTCGAAAAAAGAACTACGACAAATATTTTAATCCTGCTTACAAAGGCAAGTCCAAAAAGTAATGAAGGAAATGAAAAGTATGTACAGAGCCAACAGCGTGATGAAAGCGATTTACAGAGGGTTGGTAGTGGTGGCAGTGTTCTTCTTGGCTTTCGGTCAAGATGTCTTGGCTCAAGTCCAATTTGGACCTGGAGCGCAAACTGCTTCCTATACCGACACTAGGGTAAGGGGTTACTACTTCACCGCCCCAACCAATTTTAATATTTGTCGGCTATACGTTGACAATGCCATGAACAATAACATCTGGCATGTTGAGGTAGTAAAGTTCACCAATGGTGCACCTCCTGCATGGGCAGGTACAACCAACGCGTTCAATTCGCTTTTTTATGCAGATAGCGTTTCCGGGACCACGCCGATTGTATGCAACATTCCTGTCTCAAGCGGTGACATCATCGGCATTTACGGATCGAGGAGTGGTTCGGGTAACAACATGGCCAATAGCTATGACGGCACCCAGCCGACGACGAACATTCTCGGAAACACCGTTACGCTCTATCGAAGTGGGATGCAATTTCCACTGAACAATCAACAGATGCATGACATCTGGGCGGAGGTAAACGCAAATACTGGAAGAATTTTCGGATTTCACACCTGTTGTGCTACGCCCCCGGCTCCGCAAGGTCCCATTTCTGGGGATACCCTTCTTTGTCAGGGTGATACCGTAACGTTCTCGATACCATGGGACAGCTTAGCGGTAAGTTACACGTGGACCGTTCCGGCCGGCGATACAATCGTTTCAGGCCAGGGCGATTCCTTGATTGTTGTAGCGATCAGTCCGAATTCATTGGGCGGTCAGATTTGCGTGTCGATGACGGATACCTGTACGAACGGTCCTGATACATGTATTTCTTATTCCATAGATCAACCTCAGGTTCCGGGCAGTATATCCGGAGCTACTCAAGTTTGCGAAAACAACAGCACTTGGTATTCCATTCCAACCAACGCGAATGTGATTGCTTACACATGGTACGTGCCTTCAGGGGCGAGCATACTTTCGACGCAAGACAGCAATGAAGTGGAAGTGCTTTTTGGTTCGGCTTCGGGGAATGTATGCGTCTCTGTAACGGATAGTTGTGCAACCAGCGACACGGTTTGTTTGTACGTTGATGTAGCTGCATCGCCATCTCTGGCAAATGCAGGAGCTGATAAGGCAATCTGCACGGGTCATCTCGCCCAACTTTCGGCGGTTTCGCCAGCGGTCGGAAGCGGCCAATGGACGGTGGTAAACTCGCCGGGGCCTGGTGTTTTCTCCGACAGCACAGCGCACAATTCTACGTACTGGACGAATTCTCCTGGCCAGCATTTGCTGAAGTGGACCACTTCATCGCCAGGGTGTCCGAGCACGTCAGACCAGATGGTCATCAATGTGAACATTACGCCGACGGCAAATTTTAGCACCCAAAACGTGTGCGAAGGAGCGCCGGTGGGATTCCAAGACCAGAGTACCGGAAACGGAGCTACCATCACTTCATGGCTGTGGGATATGACCGGAAACGGAGTAGACAACCACATTTCACAAAATCCGATTCACAACTACAGCAATTCGGGCGTATACAATGTCAGACTCATCGTTAATGCACAAGGCTGCTCTGACACCTTGTACAAGGATGTGTTTGTCAATCCACGTCCCGACCTTGACCTCTCTGTGGAGGATCGCTGCTTCAAGCAAGGAGTCGAATTTGAAAATAATTCATCGATCACGATGGGGGCCATCGACTCCGTGTACTGGACGTTCGGTGACGGCACTCCTATGCAGGCCAGCGGACTTCCCTTTTTAAACAATGAACCCATCTATAACTACGCATCACCTGGCGTGTATAACGTAGCATTCACCGCGAAGTCTGACAGCGGTTGTACGAGCTCTGAACAATTGACCGTGGAAGTTTATCACCTGCCCATTGCACAATTTGAGTCGCTCAATGCGTGTCAGTTTCAGACGACTGAATTTACCGATTTGAGTACCGTAGTGGGCGCCGATATCGATACTTGGGCGTGGGATTTTGGCGACGGTTCTGATTCGGCCTTTACACAAGACGTAAGCCATGACTACCAGTTGAACGGATTCGTTCCTGTGTCGTTACGGGTGTGGTCAGATGAAGGCTGCTACGACGACACCTTGGTTCAGATTGAAATTTTCCCGACGCCTGTGACGGATTTCAATTTCTCAAATCGAGTTTGCCTTGGCGAAGTGCTCGAACTGGAGCAGCAGACAACCATTGCATACGGTTCAGTTACCGACTTTACCTGGTTGGTTGCAGATTCGTTTGAATACATCGGTCCTACCGCATCACACCTTTTCAATAAAATTGGTTGGTACACTGTTTCCCTCGAATCGGAGTCAAACCAAGGCTGCAAAAGTTCGATTGAAAAAGAAGTTCCTGTCTACGAAATACCTGAGGCGTTTTTTACATTCGTCAATCAATGCAAGGATGTTGAAGTTTCGTTCCGCGACAGTTCTAAATTTAGTGACGGCGCGTTGCAGAAATTTACATGGGAATTTGGCGATGGAAGTCCGCTTTCGAACCTGCAATACCCAAAGCACGCGTATGATGCACATGGCGTCTATGACGTGCAGTTGAAGGTTGAGTCGTACAAAGGTTGCTTAGACTCCGTTGTCTATCCAGTGACCATTTACGAGCGGGTTACTCCTCGATTCCAAGTGTATCCAGACAGTGGCTGTTCACCGTTGTACGTCGAATTTACCGACAGTACAGAGGTTTATACGAATCCTAAATTGAGGTACGTTTGGAAGTACAACGAAGAGTACATGCGGGAAGATACAGCGTATTTTACGTATGAGAATACCTCTGGTAAGCTGAAAACTTACGACGTTACCTTGATGATCTACTCGGATGAAGGCTGTGTCAGCGAGTACACGATGGAGGACGCGGTTGCAGTGCTTCCTCAGCCGATTGCCAACTTCTCAAATGATCCGGACATCGCAAAACTTACTACTGCGAATCCATTGGTTCAGTTCAAGAACCTTTCGGAGCAAGCAAACTGGTATGTGTGGACTTTCGGCGACGGTGGTCGAAGCAATGAACAAAATCCGGCTTACGCATTCCCTGAGAAAGGCGAGTACGAAGTGATGTTAGCGGCGCGAAACGTTTACCAATGTACAGATACGCTCCGCAAAGTAGCCTTCGTTAGCCATGCTAACATTCCATTCATTCCAAGTGCATTTACGCCCAACGGTGATGGAAAGAATGAGGTGTTCTTCGTGGAGGGCTTGCAAGACGTAACGTCGTTTGAAATGTTCATTTACGATCGATGGGGTACGCAGGTTTACTATGAAGAAGGCCTAGGCGCATCGTGGTCGGGAAGAAATTCACAAAATAAGCTGGTGCAACAAGGTACTTATGCTTACAAGATCATATATACCCATTCGAACGGGGAAGATTTCGAGCTATTTGGTAACGTAACGGTAATTGGAATTGAATAAGATGATGAAGAACCTCAGTATACAGCTATCGATTCTGTTCATGCTTCTTTTGGGCTTGACATCCACCGATGTTAACGCTCAATGTGGGCCGTTCAACTCGACCATGTCCAACAACAATGCGCAGGACGGTAAGATGTTTAGCATCACCGCAATCAATCCGATACGGATTGATTCTTTCTGGTGTAATTTTTATTCCGGAACCATCAATGAAATAGAGATTTGGTATCGAGAAGGAGGCTTTGTCGGCTTTCAGAATTCGGCGGTCGGCTGGACAAAAATCGACAGCGTAACCAACTTGACTTCTGCAGGGCCTGGTAACTTTACTAAGGTTCCCATATTTGTCGATGTCGATATTCAGCCTGGATGTACCATATCCTTTTATGTTACGCGTGCATCCTTGGTGAATTCACCTCCCTATATGAACTATACCAACGGACCTTTCGGTTCTACGGCTGGTCAAACCTATACTACCAATACGGATATGTCCCTTTCTTATGCCTATGGCAAGGATTATCCGTTCGGTGCGACGTTTAACCCGCGTATTTGGAATGGTCGTATTCACTATAGCTGCATACCTGCCAGTATTCCTAGCGCTACGTATACCAGCATTCCAACTGCGTCGTGCTCTGGTGATACAGTGTGCTATTCGTTTGTACCAGGAAGTGGCATGGCTCCAGGGGCGTGGTCTTGGAACGAAGGGCAGTCTGGAACGATCGTATCGGCCAATAATGACAGTTCTACCGTGTGTATGTTGTTTGACGGCACGGTTGTGTTCGACACGATCTGCTTGACGCTTGAAGGCGGCTGCGAGAATGTCGATACCTGCTTCCCAATTGCGATCAACCCTCCCATTGCAGATGCTGGAAATGATACTTCCATTTGCTCAACTACGTACATCTTAGACGGAAATGCCGCCACCGGATTTTGGTCTGTTGTAGGAGGCGCAGGAACCTTTGCAGATGCGACGGTTTACAACACAACTGTAAGTGGACTTGCCCCAGGGGTAAATACGTTTCGTTGGTCCGTTGCAAATGCCAATTGCGATACCATATTCGATGAAGTGAATGTGACGGTGAAACCGATTCCTGTGGCTCAGTTTAACGCGCCCAACGGATGCGTTGACGGACCGATTTCATTCAATGATAATTCGTACGCATTGAACGGCATCATTCTCTCGTGGGATTGGGATGTCGATGGCGATGGATCAACCGATTATACCACGAATAGCTTTAATCACGCCTATTCTTCGGCCGGTGCTTATCAAGCGCGTTTGATCGTCACGGCGAACGGTGGGTGTCAAGATACCTTGACCAAAACCATCGTGGCTTCACCGAATCCACAGGTGGATTTCACCTACGACCCAGAGTGTGAAGGAAACGCGATGACATTTACAGATTTGACCTCGATTTCATCCGGAAATTTGAGCCAATGGTCATGGCAATGGGGAGATGGCAGCAATCCGAGCGGCGCTCAAAACCCAGCGCACGTGTACTTATCGGACGGTTGGTACCTGGTTACCTTGACCGTGACAAGTGATTCGGGCTGTGCAGTGAGCCATGTAGACAGTGTGGAGGCCTTCTCCATTCCTGATGTGGACTTCATAGCGCCAGAAGTTTGTAGCAACGATACCGTCTTTTACACAGATACATCGATATCAACTCAGGGTACCATTAATTATTGGGAGTGGGATTTTGGAGACGGTTGGCCAATCGATTACAACCAGCATACGGCCCACATGTATGCTACGCATGGAACGTACAGCGTGCGCTTGACGGTTGCGACCGATAAAGGATGTACCAATACAGTTGTGAAGCCCTTACGATCATTCCCTGTTCCTGTGCCTGACTTTATCCAGGAGGGAGTGTGCGAGCGACAGCGGGTGTTGTTCCGAGATGACTCTCAACTCGATCCTATGTTTGGTTCGGTGATGACATCGTGGCATTGGGATTTTGGTGACAGCACAGATGCAACCAATGAGCAGGTAGGCCATTTCTACCAAGACCCTGGATACTACACCCTTTCTCTAACGCCTTATACCAATTACGGATGTCATCGTACGGAAGGCTTCGAGATTTTGATGCGTCCTAAGCCTGAGGCTAAAATTCTCATCCTCGACGACAAGGTTTGTGCGGGCAACGTCATTCATTACCGTGACGAGACATACTTTGATTACGAATTTGATTCGGTAGGTGTCGTTTCATGGAATTGGTTTTTTGGAGACGGTAACACCTCCTTGAAAACCGATCCTTCTAACGCTTTTGTAAAAGGAGGAAGCTACAATACACTATTGGTCACAGAAACGGGCTATGGATGCATTGATTCTACGTACAGAACTACGCTTATCCATCATAATCCGGTGGCCGACTTCAGAATCGACTCCGCAGAGGGATGTTCACCTCATTGCGTGACCTTCATCGATGAATCGGCATTGGCATCTGGCGAGGACCTGATGTACAAGTGGTCATTCGGCAATGGAGACAAGAACCTGGATGACGTCAATCCGACCTATTGTTACCGCATTGACGACGGCATCGGCTCTGAAAAATTCAAGATTCAATTGGATGTAACATCGCCATTCGGATGCGTTGATTCGTTTACTCATCCTGAACCTGTGGTCATCCATTCAAACCCAGTTTCTGATTTCGAGTTGAGCGAAACTTCCATCAGCTTGTTGGAACCAGTCGTCTTCATTGACAACTACTCCGTAGGAGCCGATTATTGGTTGTGGGAATTTGGCGATTCAACCATCAATACCTTTCCAAATCCAAACAAGCATACCTATTTAGAAGCGGGGGTATATACCATCGGTCTTACAACCCGCACAGAGTATGGATGCACAGATTACTTGGCGAAGCGATTGACGGTAGAGCGGCATCAGACGTTGTACATTCCTAAGAGCTTTACCCCAAATGGAGACGGCAAGAATGATTTCTTCATGATTTTCGGCGAAGACCTTGAATACGTTAAGGTGAGCGTTTTTGATCGTTGGGGAAATGAAATTTTCCACGGTGAAGGTGAAAACGCACAATGGGACGGTAAAATCAATGGCACCAACTTGCCACTTGGGTCCTACGCCTATGTGGTAGAGTATAAGCAAGTCAATCAGATCAAGCAGCTGCTGCGAGGAAACGTGATCATATCAAGAAACGATAAGTAAGCAATGATGAAGTCAGTTATGATGAAAAATACCTACCTCCTTCTCGTTACCCTATTTGTGGGATTTACGGCATTTGGCCAACAGAGCAATCCGTCAGATGCTGAAATCGGAAATGCGTACGATTTGACCGAGATTACCCAGGAATGGAATGCTTGGTTCAAGGCGCCAACGGCAGAGAATGCGTTCATTGGAGAGTTCCTTCAAGAGTACCAAGTACCGCAGAGTGGTCAGAACGGATTGAATCGTCTAGAAACTTGGTATTGGTGGGCTTCACACCACCCTGTACAGATCGATGAATACGTCGAGCGGCGAAATAATTTCCTATCCGAAGAAGAGTAAAGAAGCTTTTTCCGACTAAAGAGCAAGATCCTCTTTGATGCGTTCGATCGTAGCAAAGAGGATTTTTTGTTGCTCGATCAGCGTGAGCGATGGGTCCCAATCTTTTCGGACGCTGAAGTAAAATTTGATCTTGGGCTCTGTCCCGGATGGCCTCGCAGAAATTTTGCTGCCCGACTGCGTGATGAACTGCAGCACATTGCTCGAAGGCAAATCAATGGGGTGTACATGCCCAGTCAGCAAGTCTTTCCGTTCACCGCTTTGTATGTCTTCCACAGCGACGATGGGGTCGCCTCCGAGGCTTTGTGGAGGACTTTTTCTGAGTTGTCCCATCATGGCCCTGATTTCCTCGCTGCCCTCTTTGCCTTTTTTGGTCAGGCTGACCAAGTCTTCTTGATATAGTCCGTGCTTCTTGTAGATGGAAGTCAATGCATCCTCCGCTGACATTCCGCTCGAGAGTGTGTCTCCAAGCCAGTCGCAGAAGAGAAGGGCAGAGGTCAAAGCGTCCTTGTCCCGAACGAAATCGCCAATCATGTATCCATAGCTCTCTTCACCGCCACCGATGAAGCTTCGCGTAGATTCGTTCAATCGAATGAGATTGGCAATGTGCTTGAATCCGGTAAGGCATACTTCTGAATCTACTCCATAGCTCCGGGCAACATCACCAAATAATTCGCTGCTCACGATCGTGTAGGCGATGAATTCATTGCCCTTCAATGGGGTGGCCCGAAGGAGGTATTCGGTCAAGAGCACTCCCGTTTGGTTTCCATTCAGCAGGATCAACTCCCCGGCGTTATTGCGCACCGCAACGCCTATTCTATCCGCATCAGGATCGGTGCCGATGACGAGGTCGGCACCTTCTTTATCCGCGAGGGTCAATGCCATGTCCAAAGCCGCACGCTCTTCAGGGTTGGGGCTTTTTACGGTCGGAAAATTCCCATCCGGCTTTGCTTGTTCTTCTACAATGGAAAGGTGGTCATAGCCCGCTCGCTTGAGCAGTTCAGGAAGCAGTGTGATGGAAGTACCGTGCAGAGAAGTCAACACAATCTTGAGTGCCCGATTCGGCTTGCTGGTCCTTCTTTGGGCAAGTGATGCCTTTAAGAACGCTTCATCCATTTCTTTGCCGAGATGTTCTATCAATGTTTCATTGGGCTCAAATGGAATGTTCGATGGATCATCGGCCTTTCTGACTTCGTCAATGATTCCTTTGTCGTGCGGTGCAACGATTTGCGCACCATCGTTCCAATAGACTTTGTACCCATTGTATTCAGGTGGATTGTGTGAAGCCGTGATCACAATTCCGCTGTGGCACCCTAATTCGCGAACCGCAAAGGAAAGTTGAGGGGTTGGTCGTAGGTCTTCGAATAAGAAGGCTTTGATGCCATTTGCCGAGAGGATAGCGGCCACCATTCGAGCAAAATACTGCGAGTTGTTTCTGCAATCGTAAGCGATTGCCACCTTGAGTGCTTCGTTCGGAAAATTGCGTTTCAAATAGTTGGCAAGTCCCTGTGTTGCCATGCCAAAGGTGTACTTATTCACGCGGTTGGAACCGACACCCATCACGCCGCGCATTCCACCGGTGCCAAACTCTAAATCCTTGTAGAAGGCATCTTCTAGCTCGGCCTCATTTCCACTGAGCAATCCACGGATATCTTCTTTGAAACGCTCTTCAAGATCCAGTGCCAACCACTTTTCTGCCTTTTCCCTCGCTGTCATTCTCAACTGATTTGGCGACAAAAATAAGGCCTAGTATTCTCTTCGAATGTTGGCGTAGATAATAATGCAGGCATTTACTATAGATGTGCCCATGGTTCGCTGCAATTGCCGACACCAAGGACGGGACAACTGGCATGACATGGCAAATTTTTTCTTGCCAATCCAGTGATGACGAGTCATTCGAGCATAGGTGAATTTGCGGAGTGGATTAAAAATCCATATACTGTAGAACAATTTCCACAACTTATTGGTTTACGCATCAAACTAGCTATATGCAATCCATACTCATCATTGATAACGATCCGCAAACTTGTGAAATCTTAGAACGATTCTTGGCAAGGCATGGATATAGTGCTGAATCGGCTTATTCATTGAAGAAAGGCTTGAGCTTGTTCAAGAAGAAGGAACACAGAATGGTGTTGTGTGGTTACCGATTGAGCGACGGTGAGGGCATTGAAATGATAAAGCGAATAAAATCGATACGAGCGGCTTCCAATATCATCATCATGGCCAGTTATGACGATGTGCGTCTGGCCGTTCGTTGCATAAAGCAAGGGGCGTCAGATTATGTGGTGAAGCCCATTCAACCGGACGAAATATTACACAGCATACGCACGGCGGAGGAGAAGCAAAAGGATCGGTCAAAGCCGAGACCAGATCGTGGCGGCCGTCCTTCTATTCCACAGAGGGGTAAGCCTTCCAACACACGTGTGTACATCGACGGCATCAGTCCACAATCCAGGCAAGTCCAAAAATTGATCGATTTGGTAGGTCCAACAGAAATGTCGGTGATCGTGGAAGGTGAGACCGGAACGGGAAAGGAGTACGCGGCGCGTAGAATTCATGGAAAGAGTGCAAGGTCAAATGAGGCCTTCATTGCCATTGACTGCGGTGCCCTTCCCAACGAAATAGCAGGAAGTGAATTGTTTGGCCACAAGAAGGGAGCCTTCACGGGGGCCGTGTCGGACAAGGTGGGTGCCTTTGAAGAAGCAGACGGAGGCACGCTCTTCTTAGATGAAATCGCGAACCTGGATTATTCAAATCAGATCCAGTTGCTACGCGTGCTTCAGGAGCGAAAAATCAAGCGTATCGGAGATGCCAAGGACCGCAAGGTGGATGTCAGGTTGATCGCCGCGACCAACGAAGATTTGTGGGTCAAGGCCCAAAAAGGCGAATTCCGAGAAGATTTGTATCACCGTTTATGTGAGTTCAATATCCGATTGGCGCCCTTGAGAAACCGACCGATCGAAATTGAACAATACGCGATGCATTTTTTGGAACGTGCAAATAATGAACTGGGTAAGAAGATCAAGGGCATCTCAAAAGATGGGATGCAGCTTTTGCACGAGCATCGATGGGATGGCAACCTCAGAGAACTTCGGAATGCAATTAAACGGGCTGTGCTTCTGACTGAAACGGACCGACTAAAGCCATTGGATTTTCCAGTAGTGCTTTCTAGGCATCGCGAAGACGAATCGGGTGAGGTGCAGTTTCATGGAAATTTTTCATCCCTGAAGGATGCGGCTGAAAGCGCAGAAAGGGTGGTCATTGTGCGCGCACTCGAACGCACCGGTTACAATAAAAGCAAGACGGCAAGTTTATTGAAGGTAGATCGAAAGACGCTCTACAACAAGATGAAGGCGTATGGGATTGATTTTTAGGCAAAAAAAAAGCCCTCTCAGAGGGCACGTTGTTCACTGTTCAAATAGCTTAGGCCATTCGTTCGATGAAACGAGGTAGGAAGCGCTGTAAAAATTCAGAGAGCAACGATCTCCAAACGGGCACTTCTTCTGTCGGATCGTTCGATTCGACTTTGTCCATGAGGGCGTTCAGTCCATCTCCAATGAGGGATTGAATGGCAGTCACACCCCACGCACGGGTTATCCGTTCCAACGACCATTTCGAGCGGAACGCTTCCGTAGTCCTTCCTAATGACGCTCGGTGTTCGTTGCGTCGTTCACGCGCATAGGCCGTTACCATTTGGAGGCTCTTCCGATCGGTGACTTGTATGTTTTGCTGGATAATCATGAAAGCAATCGTTTAGCGAGTTTTGAAATGATGAAATCTTGGATCGGACCCTCAAGCAAATAGCGGTTGAAAGCGCTGCCTACCAATATGGCGAACAAGCTTATTCCGAAGGCTACAGAAAAACCCATCCAAGTTTCCGTGAAAAATTGATTGAGAAATAAACCCAGTGAAAAAAGAAACATCAGATAACTAACGATTCCGAGCATGACCAAAACGGCATGGCTGAACAAGGAAGCTGAGAAGCTTGATACTTGATCGATCAACTCTAATTTTCCGAGTTGAACTTCGGATTGAACGTATTTTTTAATGTCTGATGAAACGTAGTTAACATCGTTTTTGAGGTCTTCCATTTTTGTCAATTTACTGGGTTATACGGAGGTTAATGTAAATCAGGCTTTTACTTTTTCCTGACCGTTTCGCGCCATGTCTACGATGGCTTCCTTACTGGCTTCTGCAAATTCATGCATGCTGCCCTTGATGTCTTCGGCCGATTTAGCGATCTTTTTTCGAGTCTTCTTACCCGCGTTTGGTGCGAAAAGTATTCCTGCAGTGGCTCCTGCAGCTATTCCTAAAATTCCGGAGAGAAGTATTTTTTGAGTGTTGTTCATTTTGTAAAATTTAAAGTTTGAATGATTTGACTACTTATATGAAAGAAGGGTGCCATGATCGCTGATGAAAGCTAATCAGTTGGAATAGAGCGATGTAATGTAGCGAGCGGTCCCCGCTGCTCAATGGAGTAAGGAAGATTGTCCCCATAAGGCATCGGTGTTGGGGAAAATATTCTACAGAATTTGAACAGATGAGTTGGGTGGAGGAAACGAATGCTGTTCTTAAATCATTGATAGCGAAGGGTTGAGCGCCATTCCGTGGTTTTGCATCGAACCTTGGAACGAACATCGCATGATACTGAGCAAACAATAAATCAATATGGAAAGCATAGCACTAGAAAAATTAGAAGTAAAAAGCCCTGATCAACGAAACATTGAGTTGAACACAGGCATTCAAAAAAATCATCGCTCAGAAATCGTCGAAGGCCTCAACAAGCTGCTCGCTGATTCGTATTGTCTAATGTTAATGTCGCAGAATTACCATTGGAATGTTCAGGGAATGAATTTCCGAACCATCCATTTGATGACAGAAGAACATTATTCCGAACTTTTTGAAGCGGTGGACGAAATCGCTGAACGTATTAGATCATTGGGATACCTCAGTCCAGGTACCATGAAAGAATTCAACGACATCACGAGCATCGACATTCCAAATGCTGAGCTGAGTGAGCAAGAAATGGTCGCGAACTTGTTGAACGGACACGAAACTGTTACGAAAACCGCGCGCTCGATCCTTGAATTGAGCAACAAGGGCCAGGATGAAGTAACAACCGATTTACTCACCAAGCGAATGGAGCAACATGAAAAAACCGCTTGGATGCTGAGGAGCATGCTAGAACGGTAAATACTCAGCCCAACGCAATTTTTCCACCGGCTTAAGGGCCGGTGTTTGTCTGAATATTAAACCAATGAACAACATGAACAATCAAACAACAGAGTCTAAGAAAGTCAGAAAATTTTTGGGTCGACTGAGCATAGGAATCGCGCTTGTGGCGTTGGCTGCAATCGTCTACGTCAATACAGACGAACCTCCCCTAGAGATCAATCCTGCAGCCGAAACTTCCATCGATATAAGGTCCAATCTGGAAACGGAGATGAACGTTCAACTGGAAGAAATCGACAATTGGATTACATTGTTGAAGGCAAAGCAATCTCAATACTCGGTAGATCATTCAGAGCACATCGATGAATTGGAGACGATAAAGCTGCAATTGTTGACGACTCGCAGTGATTTACTCGAGCGGGAAGCCAGCATCGTCTCGATTGAGGAAAGCATGGCATACTTGAACGAAAAGTTTGTCGATGAAACGCGCAGCATTTCCTTTTCTCAAACCGTCGATATCGAATGATTAATTTTGTTTCAAATAATACAGCCATGCGAATTAGCTACCTCTTCTTGTTACCATTCTTGATTTTTATTGTTGCATGCGGCAATCCAGAAGCAGAGAAGGCAAAGCAAAAAGCCAAAGAAGACTCATTACTGCAGGTGCAACAGGATTCTCTTTTAGATGTCTTTCGAGGTGAATTGGAATCCATTTCAGCGAAGGTGAATGAAGTTTCGGTACGAAATGGAATGTTAAACTTTGATGCAACGGAGGGCGTTGTCCTCAGCAAGGAAGTGATCATGAAGCAGGTAGAGTCCTTGGATCAGCTGTTGTCAAAGAATCAAAGCGAACTGGACGACTTGTACAATCGGATGCGACAGAGCAAGGTTAAGAACAGCGAGTTGGAGAAACTGATTGCCAGTATGCAGTCTCGAATTTCCCAGCGGGAAGAGCAGATCGATCAACTGATGGCAATGCTCGGTGACAAAGACATCCTCATTGAAAACATCAAGTTGGCCGTGGATAGTTTCCGTAGGAACAACATTTCCTTGACCGAAGACTTGATCGAGATGGACGAGGAGATGCACGTCGTACGATACGTCGTTGGAGAGAACAAAGAGCTCAAGGAAAAAGGCATCATCACCAAGGAGGGAGGCATTTTAGGGATCGGCGGCACCAAGAAATTGGATGCTTCTCAACTAGATCCGTCATTTTTTACGATGGTAGATCAGCGAGAGTTGCAGGAGCTTCCTCTGTACTCTAAGAAGGCGAAGGTAATCACGAACCATCCCGAAACGTCCTACGAGTGGGTGCTAGACAGCGAGGGCCAAGTGGAAAGTTTGAGCATCAAAGACCGCGAGCGTTTTTGGAGTGTTTCAGACTATTTGGTCATCGAGGTTTCTAACTAAAACGGAACCCTCCCTGTCTTCCCAGCGAGACGAAGCATGCCTCGACTATGATGAAAGTATGGCGGGGCTTCTTGTCTTCTATGATTCGTCGATTTTACTCAGATGTTAATCGTTTGTTGGTATGCACTTAGCAAATACTTAGCATAAGAATCATCCTTTTGTCTCGTTTTACGTCTTATAGATGAGACACTTAGCAACATGAGAATTTTTAGACTCCTCCGTTACAAATATTTATTGAGCAGCCGCAGGCGTAAGTACGCTTCGTTGGCCGTTTCTATTGCGCTTGCCCACGCATCGTTTGGTTCGGTCAAGTACCGATCCCTTGGCAACGGAATGGCTGACATTCAACTTTCATTGGACGAGGATCAACATTTTCATTTGCGGTTTAACCGCTTGGACGAGGCGAAAGAGTATGTCATGAAAGGCACGTGGACAGTTGCCGAAGACAATTATGTGCTGAAGTTTCGACGAACCAAGCTGGATATTCCGACGCTATTTGGAAGCAACACAGGATTCACTAAGGCAAGCATTGTAGAAGACAAGCGAACCGTGAAGATTCCGTCCTCACGAAACGGTGTTGTGATATGGGGCATTTTTTGCCCCCGCGCTTAGGTACTTAGTTTCCTTCCTCCCTTATCGCTTCGGGGTCGTACTTAATAAACATGTTGATCCAGATTGCGCGGCCCAAGCGAAAAGTTAAAGGTGCAAGCGCAATGATTCCAGTGATGATACCGATGAGGTAATCGTTCAGTTCCCAAGGAATGCGTATTGCCCACATGGCAACGAAAATGCCGATGGCGATGGCTACCGTAAGTCCATAATTAACGTACATGGCACCATAAAAAAAGGACGGTTCGAGTTGATAAATCTGACTGCATTCTGCGCATTGGTGGGGCATATCAAAGAGCTTACTGATGCGATATGGATTGCGTTCTTCGAACAGTTCGCCCTTATGGCATCGCGGACATTTTTGGAAGAGGATGGAGTAGAGCTTGGTTCCCTTTAACATGTGAAGCCTTCAATTGGTGCTTATACGATTCGTAGGAGACCCGTGCGATGGCGCGTATCTCAGTACTGCGAAATTCGGAATTACAGGAGAGATTCAGAGGATAAATAGTTCAAATAAAAAAACCTCGACGCACCGCGTCGAGGTTTTTAATTTGTGGAGCTGGTGGGATTCGAACCCACGTCCAAACAAGGAAACATAATGCCTTCTACAAGCTTATCCTTTGATTGATTTTTCGACTGCCAGCTGCCCAGAGGCAGGCCACTTACAGCTTAGCTTTTTAATTTTCGATCAGAAGTCAAAGCGCCAACTGACCTAGTCTATCATTGTCCGCGCCTCCATTGGTGCAGGGGATAGACCTACCTACACCGGAGACGTCTTGTCCGCGTACCTAGTACGGGATTAAGCTTAATATCCTATCGGATGATTAGGCTGCAAGAGCGTAAGAAGTCTCGCCAGATAAAATTTGAACGACTTGATAACGAGGTGCCATTCAACCCCCGACTTGCTTACAGTATCCTTCATCTTGCTGTCAAAACCAGTCAGCCCCAAAGAACAATGCGCAAAGATACACAAGGATGATGCCAGGGCCGAATGAATTGTGAGCCTTCGCAGAGGCTCCCTTTCTTGAATGTCGACTGAACTTTTGATACTCAGTCTTTTCATTGCCATTCTACTCGTGGGAGACTGTTAGCTTCTATGCAAATCCCGTTATCTTTGCGCCCCTATGAAAAAAGGGTTGAAATACCTGTCCTTGCTGATTTTATCGCTGTCTCTTGCCGCTTGCGTGGGCAATAAGAAGCTGGCTTATCTTCAAGACAAGGATGCAGGCAACGACGAACGCTACAAGAAAGAGGCGAGCATTGCGGCTCCTAGCGATGCTTATCATCTGAAGTCTGGGGATGTCCTGTACGTCAACATGGAGAAATTCAGGGTAGGAGAGGAGATCTTCTCCATCAGCAATTTTCAGCAATTCAGTAGAACCAATCAGGTTCAGAACCCATACATACTTGGGCATCGAGTGGATGCTGAAGGGGAGATTACGCTGCCTTTGATCGGAAAGGTCATGGCCGAAGGAAAGTCCATTGACGAATTGCAGGACGAATTGAGTAAAAAAGCAGACGAGCAATACCCAGGTTCTGTGGTGGAAGTATTCCAATTGGACGGCATGGTATCGGTATTGGGAGAAGTCAATCAACCCGGACGCTATCCCATCTATCGAGACCGAAACACGATTTTTGATCTATTGGCGCAGAGCGGAGACATGAAGGATTTTGCCAATCGATCGGAAGTGAAGATCATTCGTGAGGAGAATGGGCAACAGGTTATCTTCCATATTGACTTAAGCGACTACAACGCATTGTCTCAAAAGGGCTACTTCCTTCAAAACGATGACATCGTGGTGGTCACCCCATTGAAGCGACGCAAGTTTGTTACCACAAATATCCAGTGGTTGGTTGGAAGTGTCACGGCCCTGGTTGCAATTGCCAGTTTGGTCGTCAGCATTACTAGATAAAGAGTCATGGAATTCGAAGCGTACTTAGAGAAGGCCAACCAAGAGAACAAGCGATTCATTCGTCGGACGGTAATGAAGCTGCGGCAGTTTTGGTGGCTGGTAGCTGCGAGCGCACTCGTAGGGATCATATTGGCCTTTCTCATCATCCGCTATTCTGCGAAAGTGTATTCCATCGGAGCGAAAGTGATGATCGAGAATTCCGCAGAAGGCATCGATCCTACCAGCTTTTTATTTGGCGATCAGCTGCTGGGAAGCAACCAAGAAGTGGTGAATGAGTTGATCATCATCAAGTCGTATCCGATCGTAAAAAAGACCGTGCTAGACCAGGCACAACACGTGCACTATTATCGCACCACCACCGCGTTGGAACGGGTAATTGAGGTGGAACCTGAAAACAGTCCATTCGCCGTAGAAACCATCGGGGATTGGGATTTGGATTCCGAACTGAAATTTGACAATCCGCTGCGCGTTGAAATGTCTCCTGCCGGGTACAAGGTCTTTCATGGCTCGCAGTTGTTGATTGACTTGACCGAATGGGGTGAACTGGCCAGCATTGGTGAGTTCGGACTGAAACTGTTTCGCAACGACGAATTCACGGTAGAAGCAGAGAACCTCGACTATTTTTTCCGCGTAAATTCAGTGGAGAGCACCGTGCTTTTTTACCAAGAGCAAATCAAGGCATCGATCGTTGAAGAGAAATCGTCCATCCTCAATATTTCGCTGGAGGCTTCGCTGACCAATAAGGAGGCTTCCTTTTTAAAGCAGATGTTGAACAATTACTTGGAATCCAATTTGCAGGAGAAGAACCAGGGCGCTTCGAATACGATCGATTTCATCAACAGTGAGCTGGCCTCCATCAAGGATTCGTTGAAGAAGATCGAAGGGCGCTTAGAAGTGTTTAAAAGCCGCAATCAAATAAGCAATCTCGAAAGTGAAGGCCAACGCATATTTGAAAAGCTCTTGGACCTGGAAGAAGAGAAAGCGCAGTTTCAGCTGCGCAAGAAGTACCTCGATTTGGTGGGAGAGTACCTGCAAGAAGAAAATGGCGACAAGCTTGTCACTCCATCATCCTTCGGAATCGACGATCCATCGTTGAATTCATTGACTGAAAACCTACTCAAGCTAGAAACCGAAAGGAATTTACTCGGACCCAATTCAAAAGGTGAGATAGCAGGTCAACTCAATGCGAGGATTGCCGAATTGCGTAAGTCATTGACGTCTTATATCTCGAATATTTCGAGTTCGAACGACATACAACTGGGTGAGGTGAATCGAAGGATGTCTTTGATCGAACGTACGATTGAGGACCTACCTGTTTCTGAGATGGCGTTGATGAACATCGAACGGCTGCACAAGCTCAGCGAGAGCCTCTACCTACTACTTTTAGAGAAGAAGGCTGAAGCGGAAATTACGCGGTCGAGCAACACCCCTGATATTAAAATCATCGAGGGTGCGAGAAAATTACGCAGGGATCCCGTAAAACCAAACAAACGGATTTACTACGGCGGTTTGTTACTGTTGGGCCTCAGCCTTCCGCTTGCTTGGATTGTGCTATCGGTCTATTTTGATCGATCGATTCGAACCAAAGAAGAGATTACCGAGGCTTTGGACATTCCTTTCATGGGCTACATCGCCAACGCATCTGGAAAATCGAAGTATTCAGTCTTGGAGCAGCCCAAGTCCAGGTTGGCAGAAACCTTTCGAACCCTCCGGTCGAACCTCAAGTACATGGCCAAGGGAGAAGGAGCGCAAGTCATTCTGATTACCTCTTGTTTTCCTGGAGAGGGAAAGACCTTTGTATCATCCAACCTCGCGCTTTCGATTGCATCCGCTGGTAGACGCGTCTTAGTGGTAGGAGCTGACTTGAGAAAACCCCAACTACAAAACGACTTTGATCTTTCCAATGACATCGGTTTGAGCAATTATCTGGCTGGAGCATCTGAGCGTGATGCGGTGGTTCAGAACACCACCCAAGGAGTAGATGTCATCGTATCCGGTCCGATTCCGCCCAACCCATTGGAGTTGTTAGATTCGAAAAAATTCTTCGATTTGCTCACATGGGCACGTGAAGGCTACGATTATGTGATTATTGACACCAGTCCTTTTGTACTCGTGAGCGATTCTACGGCCCTCTTTCAGAAGACCGACATCAATCTTTTGGTGCTGAGAAGCGGTGTGTCAAGGAGGGATAACCTTGAAATCCTTGCAGAAC
>JAVKEP010000034.1:0-13027 GCA_040221375.1 Cryomorphaceae bacterium | reverse complement strand
TATTCTTTGATCCGCAATGACACGGCAAGTTTGAGTTCTGAAACTTTCGCGAAACCCAGCCGAGCAGCTGTTTTTTCGAATTCGGCCACTTGGTCTTGGTACCACTTGTGATTTCTATACGAACCGTAGAAGCGTCCATATTGACCGGTGAAGTCTTCGTGATGCAGATGAAGCCAATCGTATAGATGGAGCTTTCCATCAATGATTTCATCGTCATAGATTACGTCATAAGGAATCTCTGCGTAAGTTAATACCAAGGTAACTGCATCGTCCCAAGGTTGCGCGCTTTTCGGAGAATAGACCGCTATTTTCGGAGCCTTTTCGAGTTTAATCGCATCCATGTTGACCTCAGGATTCGAGATTTCGAGCAGCATTGCGGTGGCCTTGGCGTCTGCGATATTGTCATACGTGACTCCTCGAATCACCAGTTCTGATTCGAGTTCAGGATAATGCTCAATCATGAAACTTCCTCCCTGGTAGTTGAGCAACCACTGGACTTCCACATCCCGTTCAAGCGCCCAAAAAGCCAGTCCGTAGGCCTTCAGATGATTGGCCTGCGATTCGTCCATCGGGATGAGGATCTTCTTTGCGAAAACCTGGCCGATCAGTAAGATGAATACCAAGAGAAGACTAGAACGGCGGCTCATCGTCGTTGCCTTCTGCCTTATCCCAATTTTCTGATTTGAGTATCTGTCTTCCATATTGATCTTCGACTTGAACGTCGTTTTCTTGTCCGATTCCGAATGCTTGCTGCTCCCAATTCACAAACTTCGCCAAGTGGTTTTCAAACTTCACTTTCACATCGTCAGTAGCACCATTCCTATGTTTGGCGATGATCAATTCACCTAGCCCCTGCGTACTGTTTCCCTCTTCGTCTTGAAGAATACCATAATATTCAGGCCGGTAGATAAACATCACCATGTCCGCATCCTGTTCGATGGCGCCTGATTCACGTAAATCACTCAACTGGGGGCGCTTATCACCGCCCCGCGTTTCGACTGCCCGGCTTAATTGACTTAACGCTAAGACGGGTACACTTAGTTCTTTGGCAATTCCTTTGATGGCACGTGAGATGGTACTGATCTCTTGTTCTCGGTTGCCTTTCGCGTCGCCCGAGCCACTCATGAGCTGCAGGTAATCAATGATGACGAGTTGGATGTCTTTTTCTGCCTTTAACCTTCTGCATTGTGCTCGCAATTCAAAGACGGACAAACCAGGGGTATCGTTGATGTAAATCGGTGCATTGGTGAGTTTTCCGATCCTGGAATTGAGCTGCTCCCATTCGTAGGGCTCGAGGGTTCCTTTTTTAAGTTTTTCAGCAGGAATTTGTGTTTCAGAAGCAATGAGTCGATTGACGAGCTGGAGCGACGACATCTCCAAGGAGAATACCGCGACGCCTTTCTTAAAATCGACGGCTGCATTTCTCGCCAAGGAAAGGACAAACGCAGTCTTACCCATACCCGGACGAGCCGCAATAACAACCATATCAGAGGGTTGAAAACCTCCGGTCAGCCGATCCAAGTCACGAAACCCTGACGGTACCCCACTGGTTCCGTCTTGCTTGCTGATTTCTTCCAGTTTTTTTACCGCCTTGTGCAAGAGCTTCCCCATGTCCTCGTACGACTTCCGGATGTTTCCTTCAGCCACTTCAAACAGGCGCCCTTCTGCAGAGTCGAGCAAGTCGAACACGTCGATGGTTTCGTCGTAGGCATCTTTGATCGTATCGCTGGAAATCTTGATCAATTCTCGCTGAATATGCTTTTGAGCAATGATCCGCGCGTGCGACTCAGCGTGGGCGCTAGAAGCCACTCGGTTTGTCAATTGAGCAATGTAGAAGGCCCCCCCAACGATTTCTAAGTTACCTTGCTTTTTAAGTTCCTGGGTTACGGTTAAGATGTCAATCGGTTCGGATCGTTCAAACAGGTCGAGGATCGCTTGGAAGATCATCTGGTGATCCTCTTTGTAAAAGCTTTCGCGTTTGAGAATGTCGATCACGTCTGTCAGTGCCTCCTTATCCAAAAGCAAGGCTCCCAGTACCGCCTCTTCCAAGTCTACCGCCTGGGGTTGGAGTTTGCCGTATTCAGGACTCTCCAATTTATTGCGTACTACGCTCAATCCAGTCTTCTTATCACTCGTTGTAGACTTCGGTTCTTCCATGAATCAAAGGTAGGAATAGGAAGGGGCGGACTCAAGAATCAAGTCGTTAAACTTATGCACCCATGCACAAGGTCAGCAAGCTACGTACAGAATAGCCGTACGACTGGGATAAAACAAGCGATAAAACTTCTGAACGTTCTTTCAACAGGTTATTTCAACGGTTCTTGATAAACCATTCTCAAATGTGGAATCCCATCCTCCAAGTACATTTTGCCTGCTGGCAAGAACCCCAATGCGCCATAATAATCACTCAGGTACACTTGGGCCGACATTTCGATGGGTTTGTTCTTATGTTTTGCTACACACCAGTCAATTGCTTCTTTGACCATTCGAATTCCAATTCCGCTTCCCCGTTGGGAGGGGTTGACCACTATGCGTCCGATGTGCCAGGCGTCATTTTCAATGATGCGGAGATAGGCGAGAAGATCGCTCCCTTTGCTCACGACTAAGTGCATAGCCGATGCGTCGTTTTCATCGGGGTCGAGGTAGACGCACCGCTGTTCTACTACAAACACAGCAGATCGCAATGCCATGATTTCATTCCACCATGAAACTTCGATCGCGTCGAAAGCAAGTATGTGTAGTTTGTTGCTCATTCAAAACCTTGTGGCCGTTTGCTTGTTTACTGGGCATGAAGGTATACCGTTTGACCAAAACTCAGGTACTCCCAATTTCGATGGAAGAAGCTTGGGGCTATTTTTCTAATCCAAGCAACCTGCAGGAGATTACCCCGAAGGAATTGAGGTTTAACGTGCTGACGAATATCGAGCACGAGCACATGTATGCAGGCCAAATCATCAATTACATCGTGACGCCGATCTTGGGGATAGCGATGCGTTGGACTACAGAGATTACCCATGTGGAGTCGGGCAAATACTTCGTGGATGAGCAACGGTTTGGTCCCTACAGTTTTTGGCATCACAAGCACTTTTTTGAGCCTGTAGAAGGCGGTGTTTTAGCGACTGACATCATTGATTATGCGCTGCCTTTTGGCTTTCTGGGCCGCGTGGCCAACAGGATGTTTGTTAAGCGACAGATTGAAACCATATTTGATTTCAGAGAGCACAAGCTCCACGAACTCTTTGGGGCAATGGACGAATCGTATTAAATCCTTAACACACGGTTTTGTTCATCCCATTCTGGCCAAGCAAATAGGGCGTTGAGCAGGCTGTTCTTCGTCGGCCCTGAAGAAAAGACCTCTAACCTTTGCTCGGCACGGGTGAACGCCACGTACAATACGTTCAGCACATCTAAACTTGACCGCTGTACTTCATCTTCTAAGAGATGGCGGTAGCTCGAATCGTTTAAATCGGTCACTTTCAGCTGAATGTTTCCGATTTCCCAAGGTTCTTGCACGTCGATCCAAGCGTACTCTTTGGTCTTTCTACTCAGGGAAACATCAGGCATAAACACGGCTACCACGGGAAATTCTAAGCCTTTTGATTTATGGATGGTCATTACGTTGACGGCATCGGAGGTGGGGGTCAATTGGATGCTTGCTGTATCGGCTTTTTTCATCCAAAATTCCAGAAAGTTTTCTTTTAAATACCCCCCAGTCATTTCAAAACGCAGGCAGTAGTCTAGAAACTTGGACACGAAGGCATTGTCGGTTGGGATGTTCAACAACGTACAAATGGCAAATGATCTTTGAAAGTTATCTCCGTGCTGAACTACTGGGACCGACAGGTCAATGCCAAGATGCGAAGCCGTTTGCATAAACGTCCATCGTTCTTTCTTCGCTTTTTTTGCCAAGAGGTGTGGATCTGGAAAAGCCCGGTGCTGGTGCAATTGTGAGAGCCATAGCTGAACGATGTAGGGGTCTTGATTGCGTTGCAGTCCGTCCAAGCTGGAGAGGATCAGCTTTACTTGAGGATTGTTTTTAAGCAGAAGGCTTTCTTGGCTGATCACATCAAAGCCGCTTTCCAACAACATGGATGCAAACGATGCCGCATCCGAGTTCGTCCGAAATAAGGTGCAGATGTCACCCGGTGCGATGCCGTCGGTGTCCATCATGATCCTAATCCGATCGAGCATGGTTAGGAGCAAAGCTTCTTTGGTTTGTTTGGGATCATCCCCAATCCACCATTGCACGCTTCCGTCGATCTCTGATGTGTGCTCCTGATGTAAAGTTTCGTAGGTAGGCGAGTAAGCGTCAGAGAGAATGTGAGTTTTAGCGAGGTCAAAGAATCGGTTATTGAATTCTACCACCTGTTTGGCCGATCGATAGTTTTTATCGAGGATTACTTCCTTGTACAACGATTCAAGCAAACCAGACGAGGGGTGATTCACTTTAGGAAGTTTCACGAATTGCTCAGGGTCGCTATTCCGCCAGCGGTAAATAGATTGTTTGGCGTCTCCGACGATCAGAGAAGTATTGCCTTCAGAAAGGCTATTTTCTACCAAGGGAAGGAGGTTATTCCATTGGAGCACGGAGGTGTCTTGAAATTCGTCGATGAGAATATGATTGAATTGCGTGCCGAGCCGCTCAAATAAGAAGAATGTTTGTTCGTCGTGTAGCTGATCAGAAATCAAGGAATTGAATTCACTGAGCAATCGGACGTTATCCTCTTCCCGAATCCATTCAAGGATGCGCTCCAGTTCGCTGTAGAATCCCAAGGTATAGATTTCGGCACGAAGCGCGTTGATCAGCTGAAGCCGCTCAGAATCTTGAATCAAGGCCAGTATCTGCTCATAGCAAGTGCGCAATTGATCCTTTATTTGATCGACCGCGGGATTCTTGGTTGAACTCGTCCACTTGTCGTTTTCGATCGTCTTGAGGACGTTGGCACCTGGCGCCATTTTACTGAAGTCGCCGTTGGAAATGCGCTTGAAATAGCCATAGATTCCACTTTTACCGTAATACAAATCCTTTTCGTCGATCGACCAATTCGACAAAAGCTTCATGGCAAGTGTAGCGGGTTCAGAGATCAAATTTTTAAGCCGTTTGGCTTCTTGATCGAGTTCTTCCTTCAGCGCGTAAACCGCCTTTGGTGTCCATTCTTTGAAATTTGATTTCGCGAAGTAGAAGTCATCCGATAGGAGTGATCGACAGGCATTGGCAATGATGTCATCTGCATTATTGGATTTGTCGTCAGAGAGACGGGATTTAAGCATTTGAAGGACCAGAAACGTGAGGTCTTCATCTTGGCCAACTCGGTCAAACAGAAGGTCAGTGGCTCGATCGATGAGCAGGTTTCGATCGACCAGTATTTCGAAATCTGGGGCGAGGGTGAGGTCGCTGGCAAACGCCCGAACCAATCGCGCAAAAAATTTGTCGATGGTCACGATGTTGAATTCGCCAAATTGGTGCATGATTAGATTCAAACAGCTTTGGCTTCGTGCTCTAATTTCATCTTGACTCAGCTCGGTCTCATCCATCAAGGCTTTCAACATGTGCCGGGCATCGTTCCGTTGTCGTGTGGTATTTCCAGCAAGGATCGAGAGATAGCTTACGATGCGATCCTTCATTTCCGCCGCAGCTTTTACCGTGAAGGTGATGGCCAGTATTCGTTTGAAATAGTTCGGGTCTGAAGACGTTAAAATCAAGGTAAGGTAGACCTTAGCCAAGTTGAATGTCTTGCCCGATCCTGCAGAGCTTTTGTAAACGAGAAACGGCCGTGGAAAATCCATACCCTAAAATTCAACTTTATTCTACGATTTTCGTCTATTAATCAGATGATGATAATGAAAAAATTGATCCTTGCTTTTTGTTTGGTTGTTTCAGCCCATGCTGTGCTTGCTCAAAACGAGCGTTCTGAGGAGTCGAGTTTGGCGGGTGAATTGATCGTGATGATTCATCCAAACGTGAGCATACAAGAATGGAGCGCGTCATTCCGAAAAGTGGGAATTACGGAGGTTAAAAGAACGCAGCGTCTTGCACAAACCATGAACCTATGGAGGATACAATTTGATCCTGATGAGGTAAACACGGACGTGGCGCTGAATTTTGCAAGCCGCATGCAGTCTACCCAGATTGCCCAGCTGAATCATACAAACCTCGTCGTTCGGAATACGCCCAATGATCCATTGTTTGAAGACCAATGGGCGTTGTATAACGATGGCACGAATGGAGGCTCAGGCACTGCAGACATCGATGCACGGCTCGCTTGGGACGTGACCACAGGTGGAGTCACGGCAATGGGTGACACGATTGTTGTCGCCGTAATTGACGCAGGCTTTACCATAGATCACGAAGACCTTGAGGCAAATATTTTCATCAATCGCGGAGAAGTTCCGGGGAATGGGATCGACGACGATGCCAATGGATACATCGACGATGTAAGTGGGTGGAACGCCTACAGCAACTCTGGGTCCCAATCGTTTAGTAACCACGGAACGCACGTTGCGGGAACCGTAGGCGCGGTTGGAAACAATGAAATTGGAGTCACAGGAGTCAATTGGAATGTCAAAGTGCTGCCCATATCGGGATCTTCATCACTGGAGTCAACCGTTTTGGCGTCCTATGGATATGTACTTGATATGCGACGCTTGTACAATTCGACTGGAGGGCAGAAAGGCGCTTATGTGGTTTCTACAAATGCTTCGTTTGGCGTTGATTATGGAGACCCGGCAGAGTACCCTAATTGGTGCGCCATGTATGATTCTATGGGTATCGCTGGCATTATAAGTGCGGGTGCTACTGCAAATCTCAACATCAATGTCGACGTTGCCAACGATGTGCCAACCGCCTGCGGAAGCAATTTTCTTCTCAGCGTTACGAATACTACGAGTTCGGATGTAAAAAATTCAGGAGCGGCCTTTGGTGAAACTACCATCGACTTGGGTGCACCAGGTACGAATATTCGATCCACGACCAGCAGCGGATATGGAAATCTCACCGGAACCTCGATGGCGACGCCGCATGTTGCCGGAGCAGTGGCCTTGATGTACAGCGCTTTGTGTGCAGACGTATTGGATGGGTATCAAGGAAATCCTGCGGGACTCGCAATCTACATGCGTAGTAAGCTGTTAATCGAAGGCGTGGATCCATTGCAGAGCCTGGAAGGTTTGACCGTCACAGGAGGCAGGCTCAACCTGTATAAGGCGGTGCAAAGCGTTGTAGATTCATGCCGTACTATTGCGTTTGAGGCAGAGCAAGCTTCATGTGGTAGTTGTGATGGGTCGATCAAGGCGACCGTCATTGGTGGTGTGGCTCCGTTTCATTATATGTGGTCGACGGGCGATACGAGCAGTACGGTTGACCAACTTTGTGCAGGCACCTATACGCTGACCGTGGTTGACGCTGTTTCGGATACTTTAATCAGGCAGGGTTTTGTTTCTGACTCTGGTGGCCCATCTGTTTTTTCTGTTACGCAGCACGTGAAATGCTACGGAGGGCAATCAGGAGAAGTGACGTTGAGCGGCGCGTCTAATTATGCATGGTCTAACGGTAGTCAAGATAGTATCCGAACAGGTCTAAGCGCAGGCAGCTATTATATTTCAGCTACGAATGCTAGTAATTGTACGACCATTGCAGAAGTCATCGTCAACCAACCGGATTCGATGAAGGCGGCCTTTAGTGCGTTGATTCCTACGCCATATAGTTCCAGTAACGGCGCATTGTCATTGCTGGTGAGTGGGGGTACGCCTCCCTACATATATGCATGGAGCAATGGAGGACTTGACTCAAGCATTACCAACGTTGCGGTGGGAGACTATGGCGTTACTGTGCAAGATGCAAATGGCTGTACGTCAGAATTTGAGCACGCACTGGGCTATCCGATTGGAATCGAACCCGTGGAAGGAGATGAGGTGCAGTTGTATCCGAATCCGACTGATGGAATGCTGACGATCAAGGGCCTAAATGATTCTGAAGGGAGAATCGTGGTGTTTGACCTTGTCGGAAGAAAGCTCGCGATGTTTGTTGTGCATGAAAACAATGCTGCGTTGGATCTTTCATTTTTGAGGAGTGGAAACTACATCCTGCACATTTCAACCGATGGTGTGACGGTAGCCAAGCAAATTCAGATACTCCGTTGAAATACCTTAGGATCATAATAGTCCTGTTTTTTCCGGTCTTTTTACTTGTGAACTGCTCGAAAGATGTTCCAGTAACAGAAAAGAGCCTGAGCGATTTGAATTCAGGACCGACCCCTTATCATTTAAAAATACCGCCGGGCTTTCCTGATTATTTTCTCCTTGAAGAGAATAGACTAACCGAAGAGGGAATTGCCTTGGGAAGGCGACTTTTCTTTGATCCTATTTTATCGCGGGATGAAAACGTTTCGTGCTCGTCATGTCATTCTCAGGCCAATTCCTTTTCAGACCCGCGACGAAAAAGTACGGGAACGGGGGGCGAACAAACGACCTTTCATTCGATGCCGATTTTGAATTTGGCATGGATGAATGAATTCTTTTGGAATGGAAGGGCGAAATCCAGGGAAGAGCAAGCACTTCAACCGGTAACCAACCCCGTAGAAATGAACATGACGTGGAGGGAAGTCGAGCAGCGATTATCGGCTCATCCAGAATACCCGTCGTTGTTTGAAGGCGCATTTGGGACGAATGAAATCGACTCCAACCTTGTTGCTCAAGCCTTAGTACAGTATGAGATGACTCTGGTGAGTGCGAATTCAAGGTTTGACCGTTGGCTGAGAGGGGAAGTTGAATTCACAGAAAAGGAACAGATAGGTCAAATCATATTCAACAGCGAGAAAGCAGACTGCTTTCATTGCCATGGAGGCGTGTTGACCACTGACAATGGTTTTCACAACAACGGACTTGATGACGATGCCGACATGGAACTCGGATTAATGGAAGTTACGGGCAAGGATGAAGACTTAGGGAAGTTCAAAACACCCGCGCTTCGCAATTTGGCCTATTCTGCCCCGTATATGCACGATGGTCGATTCAATACCTTAGAAGAAGTCATCGACTTTTACTCAGAAGGGGTGCGAGACAACAGCAACGTGGATGTTTTGATGGAGTTTGCGTACAAAGGAGGTGTAGGAATGAACGCTGAGGAAAAAGACGCTCTGAAAGCCTTTTTACTGACGATGACGGATTCCACTTTTGTTCAGGACGCTGCGCTTGTCCCTGCCTCGACTGACTAAAGATTTACAACTCCTGAAGCGCTTCAATATGCTCGGCCTTCCTTCGGTAGCATTGCATCGCGTCTTTGAAAACGGCCGATTTGAAGATCGATTTATTGAGCAGCATCCGAACGCATTCTTGGATGCCTTCAATGATAGAAGGGTGTGGGTGGACCAAGTCGGCTAGCACCTCGATGGACTCATCCATTTTGATCAGTAATCCAATTGCCTGGATGGCGCTTGAGGCGTGTTCTCCAATTGCACGCATACCTAAGATGTGCATATCGTCGTCGTCGGTAACGATGATTTTAAAGAAGCCCTGTGTTTTACGCATGGCAATCGCGCGAGCGATGCAACTGAAATCAATCTTTACGACTCGAATTGCTAATCCTTTTTCAATGCATTGTTGCTCATTGAGTCCAACGGCTGCGACTTCGGGATTGAGGAACATGATCGTACAGATATTGTCGTAGGACACAGTGTTGTCATGTTCGTACCCAACAATTCTTTCAATGGCATGTCTGGCTTCAATCTCTCCCATATTCACCAACGCAATGTGTCCGGAAACGTCTCCTACCGCGTAGATATTCGGAACATTGGTTCGAGTATTTTGTTCCGTGATGTAGTGCCTATCGGTGACAGTAACGCCCGCTTTTTCTAGACAGAGGTGTTCGGTGTTGGGGATTCTACCTACGGACAACAAGGCTTTTTCTACGCGAATGACTTCGTTCTTGCCGTCAGGATAGGTCAGTTCGTATTCCACCTCACCATCCACGATTTCCATGCGAAGAAGTTTGGCGGTGCTATGGATGACGGCACCTTTCTCTTTCAGGTTGCCGCTGACCATGGTTGCGATGTCTTCATCTTCAAAAGGAAGAATACGATCCGCGCGATCGATGAGGTATACTTTGGTTTTTCCAAAATTGGAGAAGATGGTAGCATACTCGCAACCAATCACTCCGGCACCCAAGATTACCAGACTTTTCGGGTAATCTTCCATGTGATGAATGCCGTCAGAGGTCATGATGATTTTCTCGTCGATCTCAATGTTCGGGAGTTTTCTGGGACGGCTGCCCGTAGCGATGATGGTGTAGTCGGCATGGACCACTTCTTCGCCTTTTTTATTCGTGATTTTTATTTCCGTAGAAGACTCAAAGGTCGCTTTGCCCCGTGCGTATCTAAACCGAACGGTAGAAGTTTCTTCCTGGAGTAATTTGATGTGTGCAGAATACTGTTGTTTGCGATCAAATATGGCTTCGCGAACCGTTTGTTGCACGTCGTCCCACTCCAAATCAAAGAGCTTTCGTCCTTGTGCCGAGAGCATTTCATTAATGGACGCAACCCGAGAAGAGACTTCCCAAGTCGTTTTGGATGTCAGGGCTCCATCGTAGATAGCTGCGCCACCTACCTTGCCTTTTTCTATGAGGATGACCTTCTTTCCGAAGTCAATCGCTCTCATTGCTGCTGCGTACCCGGAAGGGCCGCCACCAATCACACAGATATCGTAATGTTCCAATGGGCTGTTTTCTGCATGGACTAAGGTATGGAAAATATTACTCCGCGATTTTCCAAATGCATCCTAAGGCAACGGAGAGGGCAACATACGAGTCTATATAGATACCCCGAACAAACTTTTTATCGATGAGGCTCCATTGACCCTAAAAATTAAGGTTATGGAAATCTTATCTAGTCGCTTTTCAAAGTCGCAGGCTCCCGAAACTCCTTTATTTTCGTGGAACGAGGCTTGTTTTCTTATGCGGAAGATCCTGATTGTATTGTTTTTGCTCTTACTCGGTAGCGTGGCTCGGAGCCAGTGTACTGTATACGACGGGCAAGGACAAGCTGTGAACAATCCCGTATGGGTGAGTTGTACGGGAGGCGCTTTTACACTCTACATACAATCGCCCAATAATTTCGGATATACGATCATCGATTGGGGAGATGCTTCGGCGAATACGGTGGTGGCTTCGATCATTCCGCCTGCATTTGTATCGCATACATATGCTGCTGGTATAGGCAATTTTACAGTGACGATTACCGACACGACCAATAACTGTACGATAACGGGCTTGGTAGTCATGGAGAAGCCGGTGAATGCATCCATCCAGATTCCGATTGGTGGTGTGACGCAAACGTGCGCACCTGATGATTTGGTGTTCACGAATAGTAGTACGGATGTATCACAGAACACAACCTTTACATGGGATTTCGGAGACGGATCACCGATTTTGACGTTCGGGCCGGCCAATGCGGGTCAAACGATTACCCATACCTATTTGCAAGGGACGGTGGATTGCGTAACGGAAGTCATATTAACTGCAGAAAACTATTGCAGCTTCGGCAACCCCACCGAAGCCTCGTTCAATCCAATTCAGATCTATGATTTAGACGATGCTCAAATAACCGCTGATAATGTGTTGCTGTGCTATCCTGATACGGTTGTTCACTTCGATAATACGACGGCCAAGAACTGTGTTCCACAAGGAAATACGGCACAGCGATTTGAGTATTGGAATTTTGGAGATTACTGGGGGCAAGGGCAGGATTCGATCATCGATTGGACGCCATTCGACCCACCTGCCAAGCCAGGATATGATATCGCCTTTCCGGGCATCGGTGTATACACCGTTATGATGGCTGACAGCAACATGTGCGGACGAGACACGGCGTACATCGTGGTACAAGTAGTCGACGCACCCATTGCGGGTTTGACGGCCAGTTTGGATAGCGCATGCACAGGCACGCCTGTAACCTTTACTGATACCAGTACGGGCGGTAATCAAACCCTGATCAATTTTGGTGACGGCGGCGGGTTCCAAGGAATGGGTGCAACGGCGGTACATACCTATGGCTCGGCTGGCACGTATACGGTTCTCTTGGTGACCAACATTGTAGGTGGGACACAAGCTTGTACCGATACGGCAAGCATCGATGTGGAAGTGCTTCCTAGCCCTACCGCCTCAGCAAGCCTTTCTCCGGCGACGGGATGCGATTCACTCCAAGCGGTCTTCATCAACTCGTCGTTTGGAGGGAGCATCTATTTCTGGGACTTCGGGAATGGGGATACCAGCACCCTTCAAAATCCGCCTCCGATTATGTACACGAACGAAGGCGCGACCCAGGTGATTCTCACCGTGACAAGCAACAACGGTTGCAGTACATCCGACACGGCCATCATCGAAGTATACGATACCCCCTCAGTGAATTTCGTTTTACAGAATGTGTGCGAAGACGCCTTGGCGAACTTCATAGATTCGACCACGGTAGGCTATGGCGGACCGGTAAATTCCTGGTTGTGGAGTTTCGGCGATACGGCGAATACGAGCTCAGCGATACAGAACCCATCGTTCACTTATGTCGATTCTGGTTCTTACACCATTACCTTGGTTGCGAGCACTCCGTATTGTTCAGACTCTGCTAGTCAAACGATCGTCGTGGAAGCAAAGCCAACAGCGAATTTTTCTCCTTCAGACACCGGTGGGTGCTCACCTCTGACCGTCGTTTTCACGAATACTTCACTGGGTGCAGCTTCGTATACCTGGAATTTTGGGGATGGCACTACAGCGACGTCCATAACCCCATCCCACACCTATGTGCACAATGCTTTGAGTGATACCACCTTTACAGTAGTCATGATCGCACAAAGCGCATTTGGTTGCGTTGATACCGTGTACGACACGATTACCGTGCTCGGCAATCCAGCGGCTGACTTTGGCTCCGATGCTGTGTTGGATTGCGCTCCGTTGGAAGTGAATTTTTCGGATAGTTCCGCTGGGGGTGTTTCATGGCTCTGGGATTTCGGTGATAGTACAGGCAGCAACCTCCAGAATCCTTCCAAG
>JAVKEP010000033.1:0-35495 GCA_040221375.1 Cryomorphaceae bacterium | reverse complement strand
AGCGAGCTGCTCATTCATTGCGTTCGGCGTTGAAACGCTGAAGATCACCCATGGCGTTCCGCCATCCGTAAGTCGGCCATAGGATTGATTGCTATCCATGGCGACGTAAGTAATCGAATCAGCGACCGTCATTTCGCATCCGCCCATGTAGGAAACACCGACAAACCCGCCTGCTGCGTCCAATGTGAACGTAGTGTGGAGGTCGCCCTCTCCGTCTTCGCCATCCGCCCAGATGATTGCATATCCTCCAGCAGGAACCATCTCGCTAGCCGACATCGGCACCTGATACAATGATGGGCTTTGACTGTCATTGGTGAAATAAAGTCCAGCAAGAGGAATGTCATTGCTTCCAGTATTGAACACTTCAATCCAATCGTCGAAATCGCCGTTTTCATCCGCATATGCCGACACATTGTTGGCCATGATCTCATTGATCAAAATGGATGGTGCTGGCGTTTGGTTGGTGTCTATATCAGGACCGAACATCGGAAAGATCTGGTAATTGTCAAGGTAGGGCGCAGAATTGTCAAACTGACCTCCAATACCGGTGACATTAAACGTTCCTACCGGAGCACTTGCCCAATTGTCGTCTACGTCTGTGTCAGAATCAATGCGCATGGTGATCGTATCGCCATCGCACGTGAGGAGACTCACATTGCTGGAACCACCAGAAGGCCATTGGGTAGAATCGATTACCGAAACGTTGTTGATTCGGATTGGGTTTGACTCAGTCATTTGGCTTGGAGCGCTAACAACCATTGGTTGTGGCAATGGATTGCTTTGATTGATGAGGACAATTGAATCGACAAACAGCTCTGTGAGGCCATTGTAAAAATCAATTTCACCTCGCGCCATGATCGAGTCTCCCTGAGCGACTGCATAATTGCTCACATCCACAAAGTTGAAGATGTTGATTCCACCATTGTCCCATAACGTAAACGAAAGCCCCGCATTTCCATCAAGGTCAACGCCAAGCACAACGCCTTTGGTCCAGCAGTAAACACCCATGGAATCAGGCTCCCCGTTCGCATCGTCCGTGTTGATCACAGGGATCGGGTAGAAAGGAACGTCATCATCGCTCACCGAAATGGTCAATTCAGGATTTACCCCAAATGTGCCATTTACGAAATTGCTAAAGTTGAGCACAATCGTTTCTTCTCCTTCATTCGCCCCATCATCTATCATAGTGAATGTGATGGTGTCAGTATCGCTGCTGTTAGGTGCAACGGTGAATGTGACTGAAGAGATTGTAGAGAAATCTACTCCGTTGGTAGCGGTGCTGGACCCTGCAACGCTAACGGTGGCCGAAGCCGTATCGAGCGTGTTATTGGTAGCCGTGTATACAACTTCATACGTCGCTGTCGATTCTTCCATCAGACTGAAGTCATCTGTGATGAATGTAAATTGCGGGGTCAACGCAGGACCACAAGTGGTATCTAGATCCGTGTAGTAGCGAGGAAATACTTGATAGCCCCCCAAGTATGGAGAAGAGTTGTCAAACTGAGCGCCGATGCCCACGACAAAACAAAGGGAATCGCCTACATTGAGCGATAGAGAGTCATCAATGTCAGTATCAGAATCAACCCGCATGACGATGGTGTCTGAACCGCTGACGAGCGTATAATTTCCGAAGGATGAACCAATGATAACAGAATTGTCAAAGCGCACTAAAATCGCCTCTGTGCTTTCGCTCAGAGAAACAATGGTCATTGTATCTGGAAGGAGGTTGCTCTGGTTTAATAGCTCGATGGAATCAGGAACAAATTCGGTCAATCCATTGAACTGATCGACCTCGCCACGCAAGAGGATGGAGTCTCCTTCTTGAACTTGATACCCGCTAACATCCACGGAACTGTATACATTGATTCCATTCACCTGGCCCCCAAGGGTGTCCATGATGTAAAAAGAATACCCGTCATTTCCATCCAAGTCAACGCCGACAACGACACCCCTTGTCCAACACTCTACCCCTAAAGAATCAGCCACACCTGTAGCGTCTTCTGTATTGATCGTAGCAATCGGATATTCAGGAAGCGTTGGGGTGGGCGGAGGTGTCCAGCTGCAATTCATGTAGTGCGAACCAGCGCTGTCCCAAAAATTTTGAGCGTACACAAACCACTCAGAGTTTGCAGGATTGGTTCCCGCAATCGTATCCCAGTTGGTATCGGGTCCACAAACATTCGGTTTACGCACCAAGGTGTGCTCACCGGTTCCGTTGGTCGTTCCGGCTACATCCCATCCCGCTCCAGGGTCAGGACCTTGCTTGCCGACAGCATCGATGAGGGTCCAAACTGAACTCACGAGTTTTGCCAATCCAACGGCATCATCGCCGTTATAAAAGGTAGATGTATTGTAGGCAGTTGTTGCGTTAGGAAGGTTAAGGATTGCCGTATCGGCACTTGAATTAGCAACTACTAATACCTCACCGTCGTACAACCAGCCCGACATGATGTTGGAATCTTCGAACCAGACGCCGCCGTTTGAAATTCGCCAAAGGGCGTAGTTAACCAGGTTCACTGAGTCGCCGGTTCCGTTATAAATTTCGATGTACTTGTTGTTTGACGAACCTTCGGCATATTCCGAGATGAAGAGGTCAGAAGCCTGGCTAAATCCGGTTATGCTTGTGATCATCATCCCAAGCCCTAGTAAAATTTTTTTCATTGTATCCGTTTGATTTGTTTGAAGTGCAAAGTTGATAAACATGGTTCGGTTGAGTGTTACGTAAACCTTAATAAGATGCAGAACGCAGGAAAAAACTACAAATTCCCGGCTACAACCACGGGCAAACGATATCGCTTATGCTGTCCTTTCATGTCAAATAACTCCACCAAAATGAGGTGTATCCCGAGCTCTGCGGCCTTTCCAAGGTCGGTAGAGCCGTCCCAGCTAATGGTTCCCCGATTGCCAACAAGCCGATTTGAAGCCACGGTTCGAATCGGGGCACCGTCTTGAGAAAAAACGCGAACGGTGGCAGAATATCCAGGGCTGAGGCCAGAAAATTCAACATTTACCACGTCCTGAAAGCCATCATTGTCAGGTGAAACATGCGTACTCGACAGCCAAACGGATCCCCTATCCGTCTCTGAATCGAGGAACTGTGAATTCACGTACCCGGGGGTTCCGTAGTTGTCAGTACTCGACGCAGAATGCCAGTTTCCTTTGTCCATCGAGGCACGATTTGTGGAAAGCCGCTCGAGCGAAACTCCTTCGGGGTCTGTGATCAGCGCAAAGTGCATATCCGTAAAGTAGTACAAGCTATCCATTACCTCACCGAATGGGTTGAGTAAATAGCATCGACCTGCATCATTAGGAAGGCTTGGTAGTTGGGTTTCGAACAGTTGTTGGGATTCCGCCAAAGGATAATTCAGCTCCAGGCTTTCTCTATTCTCATGAAATGCGATTATTTCACCGGGACCCACTTCAAGGAGCCGGTTTGTCACTGGAAAAGAGGTAGCCGACCCTTGGATGTCAGATGCGAATGACCAAGATTGGAGCGGGATGTTATGGGCGGTAGTATTGATCAGCTCGACGAATTCCGTACCGCCGTCCCTGGCGTGGAAAAGGATTTCATTGATGAGGACATCACCACCGTTGGCTAAGTAAGTAGAAGCAGACAGTGGAGAAAACGGTATGCCGGCGCATGTTGAGATCTCGTAAATATCGAGGGAGTAAGTTTGGCCTTTGGAGGCGACGCTGTCTAGTGTAATGCCAGCCGCTTGAGCATTGGCGGTAAAATGGATGTCGACATATCGCCCATTGAGGTAAGCTCCATGAATACTCGAGGTGTCGACCCGGCGATCGAATAACAGACTGAGCTTTTCAGCCTCAGAGAAATACAGCGCCTCAATGGTTAGCGGAGAATCGGGCAGCGACTTATAGACGCTATTCACCTTCCCGGGGGTGCCTTGAGTAACCGAGTTGCTGGAATACCAATTGCTGTCCGTTTTACAGAGCGCATCGGGATCCACGCGTTCAAGGGACCAACCACCGCCTTTTTTCAGCTCATCGCGGTGCCATTCACTGCTGTACATCACGTCATCGATCACCGACTCTAGCAACAATAGCCTCAAGTGATCCCCGCTGTTATTCAAACTCGGAAAAGAAGAAACCGGCAGGACCAACCCATCAAAGAGGGAGGCGTCTTTGCTCGCGCAAACGATGGCGTAGGATTTAGGGGGTAAGGCAATGGCCGGAAGCTTGGCTACAGAAGTCTGATCTGCCAATTGAAGCAGGTCGGTCGATATAAGGCGGTTCGTACGGTTAAAAAGTTCGACGAACTCGGCATTCGGCAAGGGGCCAAGCTCGGTTGGATTCGCGTGAATTTCGTTGATAATCAGGTCGAAAGGCTCAGCAGAAACGGGCACCCCAATGATGATGGTCGTATCTGACAGCTTGTTACCGCTGCAGTCGTACAGGTTCTGGAGTTCTAAGTTGTATGCAACCCCTTCGGTTAAGGGTGGATAAACATCCGCCTTGATGACGGTGTTGGCAAGGTGTGTCACGGTTAGCGAGTGGCCGTCGAGGATGAGCGCCGACTCGAACGACTGTCCCGTATCCAAAGCTTCACTCAGCTGCAATGAGAGACGTTCGAAGCTCAATGCCGCTGCGCTTTGCACAACCGGCGCGGTGGTGTCAGGAGAAATAGTGTAAAGGCTGTTTTGCGCTCCCGGGGTGCCTCCTGAAGTTGAGAGAGACGCCCTCCAATTTTGCGCTTCGCTGCACGGACGATAGGGATTGATTCTTTCCAATGCATATCCGCCTGCCTCACTCAACTCATTTCCGTACCAAGTCTGGTCGTAGTGGATGGAGTCCAACAAGGTTCCAGGGCGCCTTAGAACGACGTCATCGCCACTGTTGTTCAAGCTTGGAAACCCCGATATTCCCACTATTTTTCCAAAGGAGTGCATCGCCAGGGTGTCTACCTCGTCGCAGAGAATTACATACGCTTTAGGCCCGATGAACAAGCCCGGTGGAAGAACCGAGGTGGAGGTAGCGTCACCGACGGCGAAACTGTCCAGCTGAATGTACCTCCCCGAGGTATTGTATAACTCAATGAACTCGACCTCAGGCAACCCGGCGCTCGGCGTAGGGTCCGCCATCACTTCATTGATTACGACGTCATGAAAGCGGGGAACGAGCCAATCAAAGTAGACGAACTCAAATGATTGTTCCGCATGAGCGTTTCCAGACCGGTCTGCAATGTTATAGGCAGTAATCAGGAGTTCTTTTCCTACTTGAAAACTGTCGAGGAAGGTCAATAAGACGGAGCTAGAGTCGATCGTGTCTAAGGCTACCGCTGAGGGGAGAGAAGAGCCGTTGACGAGCTGGTAGTTCGAAACGGTTAGCGCAGTCGATGGGTCCAGCTGTTCATCGAAGTCCAATTTTAATCGATGAGCTCCAGTTGCCATAGCAAGGGTTATTTTCGGGGGTATAGTGTCCAGAATGGTAGAGTCGACCTCGAAGTTGTCGAAGAAAAATGAGGTGCTGTTGCTCGAGGTGTACTTGCACCACACACCAAAGAAGCTGGAAGCAGTGGACTGTGTGTCGGCCACAGAACCTTCGAGGGTATACTGCCCGTCCGGTTCAGCGCTTTGTACTTGCCAAAGGCCTGTGGGGTATCGAGTCACCTCAATCCGACGGTGGGGACTATCAGACAGGTTGGTGCTACCGGAAAGTAAAAGCTCCTTGGCGCTGTTCTCGAAATGGTAAAATTCCAGCACATCGTCGCTCCCGTTTTTACCGAGGTGGATGAAGTAGCCGTGTCCTTCGAGAAGATTTGAATCGGATGCCATTAAAAATACCCGACTGCAATTGTTGTTGCTGGGAGAGAACTCAAGCCGCCAAGACCAAAGCCACCGCAGCGTATCGTCAATATCAGGATTAAATGGGGTGAATAGATGAGCCGTGTCAGAAACAGAAGGTGCGTTGCTTTGAAGTTCGCCCTCGAAGGAAATCACAAACGACGAGGTGTCTCCCCGCCATGTCGGATTTGCACTTAGATTTCCGTCCGAGAAATCATCTACGAATTGAGAAAAACAATGTGCGGGGTAGAAAATTACCAATAAGAATAGCGTCCTCAATGCCATGGTTATAGGGAGTTTGACCTTGGTAAATGTGCTACTTTTGCGCTTCGATTAAATTGCAAATTTCACAATGAGAATAGCGGTAATTGGCGCCACAGGCTTGGTGGGAAGCGTAATGCTCAAAGTTTTGGCAGAAAGGAGTTTTCCAATTTCTCAATTATTCTTGGTTGCGAGTGAGCGCTCTATTGGAAAGGAGATCACCTTTGGCGGACTGCCTCACAAAGTGATCGGTTTAGCACAAGCCGTTTCATTGAAGCCAGACATTGCCTTGTTTTCTGCTGGAGGAAAGACGAGCCGAGAATGGGCGCCAAAATTTGCGCAGGCGGGAACGGTAGTCATCGACAATTCCAGCACGTGGAGGATGGACGCCGACAAGAAATTAATCGTTCCCGAGATCAACGGAAGCCAGCTTACGCTTGACGATAAGATCATTGCAAATCCCAACTGCAGCACCATTCAGATGGTCTTGGCTCTGCGTGATGTTCACAAGGCATTTGGGATCGAACGACTCGTTGTTTCTACGTATCAAAGCGTTTCGGGAACTGGTATAGATGCCTTGGCTCAGCTTGAAGGAGAGCGGAAAGGAGAAAAAGTGAAGATGGTGTACCCTTATCCAATTGATATGAACTGCATACCTCATGGGGGGGAGTTCGATGATGACGGAAACACCACGGAAGAGTTAAAGCTCATCCATGAGACTCGAAAAATTCTTGGCGATGAAGGCATTCAAGTATCGGCTACCGTGGTCAGGGTTCCTGTAAAAGGAGGGCACAGTGAATCAATTAACGTGGAGACGAAGCGGCCATTTGAACTGACAGGGATCAGGAGCGCAATGGCTAATACACCGGGGGTAAAAGTGCAAGACATGCCTGAAACAAACACCTATCCCATGCCGTTGTACGCCGAAGGGAAGGACGAGGTCTTTGTTGGACGCATACGCCGTGATGCAAGTCGACCCAATGCGTTCAACATGTGGGTGGTTTCCGACAACCTTCGGAAAGGGGCGGCGACGAACGCCGTTCAAATAGCAGAAAGGGTAAAAGATTTGATCGCATGACCCGCTTGCATTACTTCTTGCTTTCTGCGTCGATGATGCTGGTTGCGTGTAGCGACGAAGGCTCCATGGAGCAAATGAAGCCTACCCAAAAAGAATCGATCGTTCGAAGCCTCCCCACTCAAGACCGCCAGTTTTTACTCCAACCATTGGAGTCCGCCCTAGATGATGTTAGGGAAATTACCGACAACAATCCAGGCTTGGAAACGACGGTAGGAAGCCGCAAAGAAGGGGAGAAGTCGCTGACATTTAGCATTACACGCGACGGTCAGGACACCGCCAAAATCGAGGCCTCGATCAGCGCATCTCATTCCCAAGAACGACACCTGTACTATTTCGACCGAGCGGGAGAAATATACCTACTCGAATCCAAACTCATTCGACTGGACGACCAAGGAAATCGGGCAGAGGCACGCGCATACCGCATCTACTATGAAGAAAACCTTGTGCAGCTATCGGCGTATGGAAAGGCGGCTTTTGATGGAATGAAGTTACCTGAGCACTGGGTGACGATCTGTCCAACCCAAGAGGAAGAGGCTTATTTACTCAATTGGCTGGACAAGCTAGTCGCACCGCGGTAACGCGCTGAGCCAAAGGCCTACATCCCAGGATCTTTTTCACGTAAACTCCGCTCAAATACGAACGGTCCAAAGGGAATCAAGGCAGCTATGAATCCGTAGATTACTTTCAGCACATCCCATTTGAGCACGTATGCGACGTACATGAGCTGAATCATGTATCCAATGAAAAGAACGCCATGCGCCCAACCCACGTACTTCACCATCAGGGGGAGTCCCATCATGTATTTTAAGGGCATGGCGACCAATACCAAAAGGAGAAAAGACATCGCCTCCGCGCGGCCAATCCACAAGAAGCGCTTCAACTGGGTACTTTGAGTTGTGTTCATCCGCGCGAAAGTACATCCTCACAATCAGACGCTCGGCGCTGGATGAAATTGTGTATTTTTCTGAACCAATCCGTTCATTATGAAGAATCTATTACTCCTTTTCTGCACTTCAATGCTCGGTTTTGCCGCGATGGCCCAGAGCAACATCGAATTGACCAACCCAATTGCCAATGATGTTCTCATGGGCAACTACGACCCGGAAGACTTCGCTGCGAGCAATGTGGTGGATGACCCACATTTAATTGCTTCCCAACTCACGGACAGAATCAACGCCGATTCATTGCATAGCTATTTGAAACAATTGAGCGCATTCGAAAACCGAAACACGGGATCAGATACGGTATCCAATGAAAGGGGAATCGGTGCAGCCAGGCGATGGGCGCACAAAAAATTCGCTCAGTTCAGCTCACAAAACGAGGATAGGTTGATTC
Source organism: Cryomorphaceae bacterium (assembly GCA_040221375.1). Classification (GTDB taxonomy): domain Bacteria; phylum Bacteroidota; class Bacteroidia; order Flavobacteriales_G; family Salibacteraceae; genus SHAN690. The sequence continues at coordinate 27,020 of JAVKEP010000033.1, read as the reverse complement.
CCGCCTACTTGCAATTTGATCAAACAATTTGTGGCGTCTCCCAACACCGAAATGTCTTGGCTGTATTACCGGGCACTAGCCTGCATCAGCCCGGACTCGCAAAGACGGGAGTGTTGATCATCGAAGCGCACTTAGACAGTCGTTGTGACACGCCGTGCGACATTGATTGTGCGGCTGAGGGAATGGAAGACAATGGAAGCGGCAGCGCCTTGGTCCTTGAGCTGGCCAGGGTCATGTCTAAGTACACATTTTCACGGACCATCGTATTCATGCTCACTACTGGGGAAGAGCAGGGACTGTACGGGGCAGATGCGATGGCTGATTTTGTCAAGGAGAATGGCATTCCTGTTGAGGCGGTATTGAACAACGATGTGATCGGAGGCATCCTTTGCGGAAAGACGAGTTCTGCACCATCGTGTCCGGGAGAAAACGACATCGACAGCGCCCAGGTTAGGCTCTTCTCATCCGGCACGTTTAGTTCTAGAAACAAGCAATTGGCTCGATACGTGAAGCTACAGTACCAAGAGGAGCTGATCCAACACGTGAAGGTGCCTCATCAGATTACGATCATGACGGCAGAAGACCGGCAAGGACGCGGAGGAGATCACATTCCCTTCCGGAGCCAAGGGTATGCTGCAATTCGATTCACTTCTGCCAATGAGCATGGTGATGCATCCAATGGAAACGGCTATGATGATCGGCAACACACCAGCGACGATGTGCTAGGGATGGACACAGATGGCGACGGACAATTGGATAGTTTTTTCGTCGATTTCAATTACCTCGCACGCAACGCCGCAATCAACGCAAATGCCGCGGTGATGTTGGCCCAAAACGTATGCTTCGACGGAGGGTTTGTGGTCGAGCAAATTAATTGGCATCAAGTACGCGTGACCGCAGGTGGCGATTGGTGTCCTGGACCTCCGTACCGAATCGCAATCCGCACGGAAACAAACGATTTCGACACCTTGTTTTATACGAACACGAATGCTACTACTGTAGAAGTCACACCTGGTCTCATGCATTTTTTCAGTGTTTGCGGAGTGAACGAAGACGGAATTGAGAGCTTGTTTTCAACCGAGCAGTTCATCGATATTGTGGGAGTAGATGAGGCCCCTGAAGAGAAGAAAGGCATCGAACTCCTTCAAAATAGACCCAATCCGTTTGACGAAAGCACTACCATCGCTTTTTTGGTGCACGAGATGCCCGCATCGAAGCTTGCGACCATTCATGTTACCGATGTAAATGGCCGCCTTATCCATCGAGACGAGCAAGTGATTCAGCTAGGAATGAATGAGGTGGTTTATCATCACGGATACGGTAAAGTAGGTACCTACTCCTATTCACTTGTGATCGGAGATCAGGTGATTGACTCGAAGAAAATGGTATTTGTGGCGAACTGACCTCTTAAGATTTCAACGCATCCTGGCTTTTAACAACGGATGGTAAGCCCAGTGACAATCGACGGCGGCATTCGTTTCACAAAATGTGCCACCCAAGGTGCATCCAGGAGTCTACGCGCACGCTCCACTACTTTGGTTGGTTAGAGCTCGAGTAGTTTGATAGGTTGGATTGTTTTGGAATCAGACACAGCGGTCGGGCGCTGAGCTTCAAGCCGAATAAGCCCATTGAGCCAGGGCAAGAAGAATACTATGCACCTCAATATTCAAGCGCGAGATCCGCGGAAGCCGTGACGGTGAAGTTATCCTTGGTAAAGGTTAGGTCGCAGAAGACCATGCGATAGCCCCCATCTGCATCCTTGTATAAGTACACATCTTGTCCTTCGCTCGCGTACCAAAACCCCCAGCCTTCATTGTACTTCATGGTCATTTCGTGATCGCCGTTTCCGATTTCAAACCGACGCGTACCAGGGGGCATTTTAGCAACGTTGAATGTGGCCTCAAGTTCAAAACCATTGCTGAAGGTGAACTTGGCGTCATGGGAATAACTAAAGAATTGGGAATAATCTGAATTGGCAAGTGACGCATCAGCGCCGAGCAGTCCATCCCAATCGATGTAGTTGGTTTCTGGGGTGCAACTCATGCTGGGTTCGGGACACTCATCGCAGTAACCACCACAGTCGGTATCCAACTCACCCATATGGGGATCAAACGACCCATTATCGCAATCTTGGCGTGGATCCCAATAGCCACCAGGGGCTTCAACTTCGATATAACATTGGTCGATAACATAAATGTATCCTGCGCCGCCTGTTTGAAATGTGACAGCGGAAGTGCTTGACGACACGACGTTTCCCGCCCGATCAAATTCTACCCTCACGTCTTCGACGGTTCGAGTAGCGCATTCGCCCGGAAAGAGCGTGTCCGGTGTGAGATTGGTATTCCAACCGTAGATCACGAATTGATCTTCAGAAGTGTTTCGCACGCAGATGGTAGCCTCGTCGCATTCGATGGTTTCGGGCTTTTTACAAGCTGACACCATGAGAAACAGTGTTGTGATAACCAGTAATACGTGCTTCATGGGGATAGAATTTAAGGTCAATTTTTTGTGGACGCCTTCTCAGTCCCGTCTTGATTCGCATCGTCACTCTCAGCCGGAAAATAGCGCTTTTGGAAAACGACGATCATACCAATTCCCGTCGATATTGCTGTGTCTGCGATGTTAAAAACTGGACGGAAGAATGCAAAGTTTTCACCTCCCCACACCGGAAGCCAATCTGGGAAGGTTCCAGAAAAAAGCGGGAAATAAAGCATGTCAACAACACGGCCGAATAGGAACGGGGCGTATCCACCATTGTCGGGCATGAACGTTGCGATCTGATGGTAGCTATCGCTGAAGATGATTCCATAAAACATCGAGTCGAGGATGTTGCCCATGGCCCCAGAAAAAATGAGCGAGCCTGCTACAATTAGACCCGGCTTGGCCCCGCGAGCAGCGGTCCGGAACAGATAGAAACCAATCAAGGAGACGGCGACGATCCGAAATACAGACAGTGCAATTTTTCCGCCATCGCCTCCGAATTCCATCCCGAACGCCATGCCATTGTTTTCCGTGAAATGTATGATGAACCAGTTTCCAAGAACCGCGAACTCCTGCCCGAGGTACATATTGGTCTTGATCCAAATCTTCAGTGCTTGATCAGCAATGAGGACGGCGAGCGTGATGAAAATAGCCTTCTTCAAAGCGCATTGGGGATTGAAGGAAGGGTTCCTATGATTGCTGGTTCTTCGCCTCGATACTCAAGGTTGCGTGTGGAACGATACGCAGTCGTTCCTTGGAAATAAGTTTACCGGTGACGCGACAAATACCATACGTTTTGTTTTCAATCCGTATCAATGCGTCGTTCAAGTGCTTGATGAACTTTTCCTGTCGAGCAGCGAGCTGTGAAGTCTCTTCTCGAGAAAGGACGTCCGAACCGTCTTCAATCAACTTAAAGGTCGGCGACGTGTCGTCAGTTCCGTTGTTATCTTTAAGTGACATCGAAGAATTCAACAGGGTTAAATCCTCTCTCGCCTCTCCTAACTTTGACTCAATGATGTCGCGAAACTCCTTGAGCTCCGCGTCTGAGAACCTTGTCTTCTCTTTTTCTGCCATGTCTTTTATTCTTCGGCGTTCTCTAAATAAATCTTTGTGGACACGCCGGGTTCCACTTCGATCTCTTGGGCTTGTTGGTTTGTGATCTCCTCTGTGAGTGTGAGCTCTGAGGCAAGCGTTTCATCACAAATATAATTCATATTGGATTCGACTGCACGTGCGATATCCGCTTGGTTTTCAACGTACAATTTAATGCGGTCCGTCACCTCCAATCCGTTGTCTTTTCGCATGTTTTGAATGCGGTTTACAAGTTCGCGGGCGATTCCTTCTTCGCGAAGCGCTTCACTGATCGAGATGTCCATCGCCACGGTTACGCCTCCTTCGTTTGCTACGCTCCAGCCTGGGATGTCTTTGGTACTGATTTCAACATCGGCTTCAATGAGCTCAAATGCCGCTCCATTAAGGTCGATGGAAACCTTTCCTTGCTGCTCCATCTCAGCAATTTCGTCTTGACCGAATTGACTGACTATGCCGGCCAATGCCTTCATGTCTTTGCCCACCTTAGGGCCGAGGGCCTTGAAGTTTGGCTTGATGCTTTTCACGAAGACGCCTTGATCTTTGACGTATTCCAAGGCCTTAACGTTGATTTCTGACAGGATAAGCGGCTCAACCTTGCGCAAATGACGCTCGAAATCTCCGCTCAGCACTGGCACCATGATCCGCTGAAGCGGTTGGCGAACGCGGATGTTTTCTTTTTTTCTTAGCGACAAAGCGAGCGAGGTGGTGGTTTGTGCCAATGCCATGCGCGCTTCGAGGTCTAGGTCTATTTGCGATGCATCAACCTCGGGCCAAGCGGCCAAATGCACAGAAGATTCCACCTCGAGTTCGGTCGCCTCGTTCAAGTCACAGAAAAGTTGATCTGAATAGAACGGGGCAATCGGAGCGCTTAGCTTGGCTACGGTTTTCAAACAAGTAAACAAGGTTTGATAAGCTGCGATCTTGTCCTCTGTATACTCCCCCTTCCAAAATCGACGCCGACATAATCGTACGTACCAATTACTCAATTCGTCTACGACAAAGTCTTGAATGGCTCGGCCAGCCTTGGTAGGTTCGTAGCTTTCATAAGCGTCTTCCACTTCCTTGACGAGGCTGTTCAATCGAGAGATCACCCAACGATCTATTTCTGGTCGACGCTCTAGAGGAACTTCGGCCTCGCTATAGCTAAATTTGTCTACGTTGGCGTAGAGGGCGAAAAAGGCATACGTATTGTGCAGGGCCCTGAAGTACTTGCGTTGCACCTCCGTGATTCCCTCCAGGTCAAACTTGAGGTTGTCCCACGGCGGGGCGTTGGTAATCATGTACCACCTTGTGGCGTCCGGGCCGTAAGTACCGAGTGTTTCAAACGGATCTACAGCATTGCCCAGGCGTTTTGACATCTTCTGCCCCTTCTTGTCAAGCACCAAGCCATTACTCACTACATTTTTATAGGCGACCGAACCTTTAATCATCGTAGATATGGCATGCAGGGTATAAAACCAGCCCCTCGTTTGATCTACGCCTTCGGCAATGAAATCTGCCGGGAAGGCAGCCCCATTGTCCACCAGTTCTTTGTTTTCGAAGGGATAATGCCACTGTGCATAAGGCATGGCACCACTGTCAAACCAAACGTCGATGAGGTCCAGTTCTCGCGCCAAGACTTGCCCATTGCGGAAGAAAATCACGTGGTCTACGAACGGTCGATGAAGGTCTACCTCGTCGTTGGGAACCGAAGCAAAAAAGATCACTTTCTTGCTTCGGATCATGTCGTTCCACACGTCGTTGACGTTTTCGCCGCGTAGGCGCATTTCTCCGAGGTACTTGCGCAGGCTTTGCCCGTCGAAACGATTGCCTTCACCATCCGTGCATTGCTCTGTGATGAAGTAGGCATTCTTCTCCTTAAACTCATCGATCGCACCGAGGCATTCTTCCATCAACGGACCGTACGGGCCCGTGCGCCAGATCGGAAGCGGTGTTCCCCAATACCTTGATCGACTTAGGTTCCAATCGTTCACATTTTCAAGCCAGTTGCCAAAACGTCCCGTACCCGTGCTCGCAGGTTTCCAGTTGATGGTATTGTTCAACGCGATCATCTTTTCGCGCACCGAGGCGGCTTTGATGAACCAAGAATCGAGGGGGTAGTACAGGATTGGCTTGTCAGTTCGCCAACAATGAGGGTAATTGTGCTGGTATTTCTCGACTTTGAAGGCCTTTCCTTCTAGTTTTAATTTGAGGGCGATTCGCTCGTCTACGCTGAGGTAATTGCTCAGGTTCGGAATGTATGATTTGAACGCCTCTTTTTGTAGCTCAAATGCCTTCTGCTGCTCATCTTCGCTCAGGTACTCCGACTTTACAGGCTCTCCACCCAAGCCCCAAACGGGATCGTTGACCGAAGTCACGAAGCGCCCTCTCAAGTCAACCAACGGCACCGGATCCCCGTGTTCGTTCAGGACCAACATCGGAGGAATGCCCGCTTCTTTTGCCACCTGCATGTCATCTGCGCCAAACGTTGGAGCCGTATGTACGATACCCGTACCGTCTTCCGTGGTAACAAAATCGCCCGCGATTACGCGAAACGCCTTGTCTGCGTCCTTATAAGGACTAGCATACGGCAGTAATTGATCGTATGTAATGCCGAGCATATCGGCACCAGAAAACGTCGCCAAAACTCGATAGGGCAGCAGCTTGTCATTCTCGGCAAACGACATATCGGCCGAAGCTCCCTCGGGCTTGAAGTAAGCGCCAAGCCTAGCCGAGGCAAGAATGATCTTTTGGGGTGCGGCAGTATAGGGGTTGAAGGTGTCAACCAAAGCGTATTCGATGTCTGCTCCTACCGTCAATGCGGTGTTGGAAGGTAAGGTCCAAGGAGTGGTGGTCCAAGCCATGATGAATACCCCTCCTGCTGACAAGGCATCGGTTACGGCAGAGAGATTCGATTCACCCTTTACTTGAAAGAGCGCGGTGCAACTGGTGTCTTTTACATCTTTATAGGTTCCCGGAAGGTTTAGCTCGTGTGAACTGAGGCCCGTTCCGGCTGCAGGGGAATACGGCTGGATCGTATAACCTTTATACATCATCTGCTTTTGGTAGAGCTGACTCAATATCCACCAAACGCTTTCTATGTAATTGTTTTCGTACGTTACATACGGATCGCTCATGTCGACCCAATAACCCATTTTTTCCGTCAGGTCATTCCACACGTCGGTGTACCGCATCACGGCTTCACGGCACGCTTGGTTGTATGCCTCAATCGTAATGTTTTTGCCGATGTCTTCTTTGGTTATGCCGAGCTCCTTTTCAACGCCCAACTCAACGGGCAACCCGTGGGTGTCCCAACCGGCCTTTCGGTTGACTTGGAAGCCGCGCTGTGTTTTGTAGCGGCAAAAAAGGTCTTTGATGGTGCGGGCCATCGCGTGATGAATCCCAGGCATTCCGTTGGCTGAAGGCGGTCCCTCGTAGAATACGAAGCTCGGCTTCCCTTCACGGGAGCTAACGCTCGCCTCGAACGTCTTGTCCCGTTTCCATTTCTCAAGCACTTGCTCCGCGATGTTTGGCAAGTTCAGCCCTTCGTATTCTTTAAATGGTTTCATTTCAGCCGTCTACCCTGATTTTATAAAGGGCGCAAAGGTAAAACGCTCAAAGCATTTGGCGTGCTCGAGCGGGGAGATAGTTTGACCGGAATGAAAAGTGCGACGGTTACGCGGTCGAAGGCGACCTTCGAACATGGTTCTTCGTGAAAAATGCGATGCGGATCAACCACAGACAGGAAGCGCTGCAATACACTACCACGAGGGGAATTAACCAAGCCGCCGTAGGGGCATCGGTCATATAGTTGAGAACAATAACAGGAAGCGTCAACAAGCGAAGCAACTCCACAGGAAAGGCGATGCGAGAATGCTCGAGCATCTGACCATGGGCTAAGACAGAAATGAGCATAGCGGCGGTCAAGGCAATGATTTCTTGATTGCCGAAGATCAAGGCAAACGTCGGCTCTACGATGGATTTACCCGTGAAAATTAAGTGGGCAAACAGGGTGAGCGTAACGAGCGTCCCCATAAAGACATAAGCACCGTATTCGAAGCTAAGGCGAACGTCCCGTTTGATTCGGTTTCCATTCGCATCTACATTGTATTGGGCAGGTAGGAAGTCGACGTCTTCGGGCGTCCATGCAGGGCCCTTGGTGAAGACGCGAATTTTGTCAGAGAGCCGTTTTGTGCGCCGCGCCCGGGTGAATAAATCTTTCCAATACGCGAATTGAGCCTTGAACGCGCTGTTGCTTTCAAAACCAGAAGTAATGCCGTACTCCGGCTCTTCGTCTTCCCGGACAAAGGTCCCGAACATCTTGTCCCAAATGATGAGGACATGGCCGTAGTTGTGATCCATGTACTTCGCGTTGCGTCCATGGTGTACGCGGTGGTGTGACGGGGTTGTAAAGATCTCCTCCAAAATTCCCAATCGCCCAACCAAGCGACTGTGCGTCACCAATTGGTACGTTCCTAGAAAGACGCTAAACGTCACAATGGAGAGCGCGTCATAGCCGATGAACGGGAACCAGATGAAAAAGAAAGACCTAAAAATCACCGCAAAAAATGAAACCCGAAAAACGGTGGTGAAATTTAGCTCTTCGCTTTGGTGGTGAACAATGTGCGCCGCCCAAAGAAAGTTGATTTCATGGCTCAAACGGTGGAACCAATAGGCGACCAAATCGAACAGAATCATGCCGATGATCCAAGTGAAAGCGTTCATCGGCATCTGAAACGGCGCGATGTGCTCGTAGATGTATTGGGCCCCAAAAAGGAAGAGCACGCCGTAAAAAATGTCAAACGAACGTTCCAAAATTGCGCAGTAGGTATTAACCAACGCATCCGAAAGGTTGAAAACGCGTACCCCGGTCTTCAATGAAACCACGATCTCATATCCGAGGATGATGAGAAAAAGGAAGACGACCACGCCTATGAAAATGAAGAATGTTGTCATGGTCTGCTCATGTAGATCGTTGCACGGTTATTAGCTCCAATTTTCGCACGCCAAAGATCATCAATGCCATGAACCCGCACAATAGGAGGTGACTGATGTCATGGTAATTGAACCACTCACTGAGGCTGATTTTCTGATTAAATACCAGACTCGGGAGCGTACCATAGAGTAACGCGCCCATGATGATAAGGTTCCCATTATTCTTAAAGTGGATGTACTGATACAGCTGGAGCGGTAAAATGAGGCCAATAACAAAGACGCCATTCGCCATTTGCGCAACGCCAAAAGACCGCGCAGGGCTCAATATCCAAACCAAGAATGTAGCAAACGAAAGCGAAATGATGAGGAAAATCGAACGATGCATTTTTTCTGATAAGGCCGCCCGCGCGCTAAAAAGGGAGGCGTAGGCCAACAGGGTTTGTCCCGCCAAGCTGAACAACCAGCCAATCATTTTCCATTCAAAACTGACGTACGCCTGAAGCGCGTGACCAAACCAAGCTGCGCTAGTCATTCCAATCGCGAACATCAGGAAATAAAGGCGGTAAAGCGTGAACGATGTTTCGGACGCTTGTTTGTTGCGGATGAGGTAGATGAATCCGATGAAACACGTGATCGCGATCATGAAATCGGTGATGGAGGTCACCGGTTCACGCACTTCCAGCGAACCTAAATACACGGTAGGATTGAGTATTGATGCTTGTTCTTCCAAGGGTACTGCCTGTAAAAAAAGAGGTGCAAAATTAAGGCTCAAGAAGTTATCTGGCGCATCGAACGCAGAAAGGGCTCTCAGGCTTGAGGATGAGCCTGCCCGCGGGAATCTTCCCACCACAACGTGCGCAATTGCCAAATTCAGAACTATCAATGTTGTCTGCCATGTACTTCAGTTTGTTCAATTTTTCTTCGGCAGTTCTGAGCGCAGCGAGCACGATTGTTCGGTTGTTGATCGCATCCATTCGCGATACCCTACCAATGGCATCATCTGGCGCAACGGGTGCTGTACTCTCCTTGTACTCAGCAATGATGCCTTCGGTTTTGGTGATCTCTCGCTTCAGCAGAGCCAAGATGTCTTCGCGGCTAGGCTCCTTCATCGATGGTCGCGATGCACTTGAGCTCGATGGCAATTGGGGTAGGCAACGATGAAATTTCAACGGTCGTTCGGCAGGGCTGTACGTCCTTAAAATACTCGGCATAAACCCGGTTGTAGGTCTTGAAGTCGCGCTTCATATGCACCAAGAAAACCGTCACATCCACTAAGTTCTCCCAGGAGCTACCGGAAGCTTCGAGTACGGCCCGCACATTGTCAAACACCGATCGGCACTGGGCCTCAAAATCGAATTCCTCAAAATTGCCATTGTGGTCTAAGGCAAGGCCTGGGACACCGCTATCGTTTGCGTCTGAACCAGCCGTGCGTGGCCCTACGCCCGAGAGAAACAAGAGGTTTCCAACCTTGCGTGCGTGAGGATAGAGCCCCACCGGTTTCGGGGCCTTGTTTGCATTGATCTTTTCGCTCATGATCGGTCTGATTTGTTGCTTGAGCTGCGAAGGTGCCACTTTCAGAGGACTATTTACCCATTTCGCTCAGAGTTCAAAGGCAATTACGGCCCCTTCTACAATGCCAAATACTTCGTGCCCTTTTTTAGGACGAATGTTCATTAGCCCCGTCAATGCGCCGAAAGCAGGTAAACAAAAATGCGACCCAGAGAAATGGAAACAAGGGATTTTTTCGCTTTGACGACCCTTGCCTTTGAGCACAATACCCGGGTGAAGATGGCCATGAACGTTAACCACCGGTTGGCGTGAATCGCTCAACGGCTCATGGCTGAGTGTCATTCCATGCCAATCCATTCGATCGCAGGTTTCCATATCGATCGTGCGGTATACCTCGTCGGGCATGACATCATGATTGCCTTTGATCAACATGAATTGGGTGTCAGGAAATTGACTGGTAATCATTGCAATTTCATCCACTTCGCTGTTGTGTTCGCTGTGAAACAAGTCGCCAAGGATGATCATGCGCGCGGGGCGAAATTGGTCGAGCAATGTCAGAAAACTTGATTGATCCGCATCCCTGGCCTTGGCAGGTACTGGAAGACCGGCTTTTCTGAAATGCATGGTCTTTCCTAAGTGTAAATCAGCCAGGAGCACATCGCCGTCTTTCTGTATGAAACGGTCACCTAGGCGCATGGAAACGCCAGCGATTTCTACGTTGAGCAACGGGTTCATAAGGGAAGTTGAACGATGAATTCGGCGCCGCTTCCTAAGTCGCTGTTGACCCGAATGCTTCCACCCAATTTTTCAACCAAGAGCGCCACGAGCGACAAACCGAGGCCGTTTGACGGAGAGGAACTCCCGTTTTGATCGCCGCGATAGAAACGTTCGAAAATGCGGCCTTGATCTTGCTTAGCGATGCCTACGCCTTGATCTTCGATGGACAAGCGCAAGGTATCTGCCTTGGTAATGGTAATGAACACACTTCCCTTGGGGTCGGAGTATTTAATCGCATTCGAAATGAGGTTGTGTACAATGTGCCTGAGGTAGGTTTGTACCGTGGATAGTTGAACCGGAACTTCCTTGTTGAAGTGAAGCGTGAGTTTTCGCTCCTCAATCGTGCTTGAAAAATGCGCGATCTCTTCTTGAATCAATGAAGTAAGGTCAAATGTATCGGAGGGGGGGAGCGATGAAGACTTTTCAATTTCGTGAAGCACATTGAACTCAGTGATGAAATCTAAGGCGCCTCCAACCGAGTATTGGACCATGCTTCGCAGTTTCTTTTTTTCCTCCTCGGATGACTCTTCACTTTCGTACGCTAATAATCGTTGCGCATTTGTGAGCGGCCCTTTCAAGTCGTGGGTGACAATATTGAAGAGGCTATCCTGCTCGTTTAGCAAATGATGAAGTTTTTCATTTGCCGCGTCCAGCGCCTGATTTCTAGCCTCGAGACGCTCCATTAAGCGCTTTCTGGTTCGTCCTGCCCTCCAGATCAGAAAGCCAATGACCAATCCGCCAATTCCGAGCGCTAATGCAAAGGCAGCGACCCATGATTGACGCTGAAGGGAAAGGTTAGCGGCCTCATTTTCTTTTGCTAGGAGTTCATTCTCGAGGGCCTTTTGTTGCAATTCTTGAGATCGTTCCAATCGAGCGATTTCCCGAAAGCTGTCCTCTTTAAAAATGCTGTCGGCGATGTTTTGCGCTTGGTATTGATAGAGGTACGCACTGTCGTGAATGCCAGCCAGGGCAAACGTCGCCGCCAAGGTTCTACTCATGTCTCGCATATAATACAAGGCGTCGTTTTTCGTCGCAATGTTCAGCGCTCTTCTCGAGTAAGCTAAACTCTGCTTAAACTGTCCGAGGCGTGAGAGCGCCTCGCCAATGTCGTTCAACGTATATGCAGTACTCAAGTCATTGCCTAAAGACTCCTTGATTTTGAGTGATTGCTTGTAAAAGGACAGCGCCTCCAAATAATTCCCGCGCTCCTTTTCGTTAAATCCTAAATTGGTCAATAAACGGGCCTGCCCGACCTTACTGTCGATGGCAATGGCGATTTCATACCCTGTTTCCAAGACGGTTCTCGCCGCGTCAAAACGCTCCAATTTTGACAAGGCGATGCCTCGGTTGTTGAGCAATCGGGCCATGAACAATGAATCACGGTTGCGTTCTGCAATCGCATAGGCACGGCGGTAATAATCCAACGCCATGGAGGGGTCCCTTTTGGCCCGGTAAGCTTCGCCAATCATGTTTAGCGCATCGATCGAATCCAAGGGTTCGTCGGTACGGCTTGCTTCCTTCAGCGCGTCCAAACCATAGGCAATTGCCTTTTCAAGACTCCCCAAGCCCAAGTATGAATTTCCAGTGATGAACGGAACCAGAAACCGCAGCTCGGGATCCCCCTCCTCGGGCAGGACTTTAGATAAGTCGAGCAATTCGTAGACTTGCTCCTCGACGCGGCCATTCCTGCCAAGCCAGCGGGCCCGATGGTACTTTATGCGATGATCCACTTTAGAGGAGGTAGTCAATGCTGTGATCGCTTCAATGGTGCTGGTCAATGTCGCCGAATCCGATCTCGAAGCCAAGTCGAGGGCCTCGTTGAGCATTCGTTCTTGCTCAGAACCCTCGGCGCCTGAAGCCGCCAGGATGAGGCTGTCTATGCGAACATCCCCTTGTGCCATCGCGCAAAAAGGGATCATAAGAAGAACGAAGGCGAATGTTTTGCAAAACATGCCCCAAAGATGTCAGAAAATAATCGGCTTATAGCGCGACTTTCATTTTTTGAATGCGATCCTGGAGCTTCTCCGATGTGAGTTTCTCACGCATGCGATCCACGAGGATGGGAAATGCAAAGGGCGTGAATTTATCGGGTCGAGTGATGACAATTTCTTGCCCGTTGATGCGCTTCAATGCTTCGCGCATCCTGGCCTCCTCGAGTTGAAAATCCATCACTTCGTCATAGGCCTGCCGAAGGAGGAGGTTGGTTTTTTCGTAGTCCTCAAAGACGCTAAAAAACAGCTGAGAGCTCGCTTGCAGGTGATGGTCTTTCTTCTGCTTATTCGGATAGCCCTGAAAGACCAAGCCCGAAATGCTCGCTATTTCTCTGAACCGTCGTTTTGCCATTTCTACCGAGTTCACGCTGGCAAGGATGTCGTCCATCAGATGCTCCGTAGAGAAAATATTGGTATCGATGGCTTCTCGGATGGAAATGGGTTGATCAGAGAGCAGCTCAAAGCCGTAGTCGTTCATGGCAATGCTGAAGCTTATCGGCTGCAAAAGCGAAATGCGATAGGCGAGCAGCGCCCCCAACCCTTCATGCACAAAGCGACCTTCGAATGGGTACATCAACACGTGGTGGCCGTCCTTGCTCTCGAATTCTTCGATCAGAAACTGATGCGCCTGGGGCACGATGGAATCGCGCTGTTGTTGATCTATCAAAGGCCGTAGAAAGAGGACCTCTGGATCGTTCGACGCGCCAAGGACTGCCTCGTTCAGTTTTTTCCGAAGCATCTTCGACATCTGAGAACTCAGCGGCATCCGGCCCCCTTGCCAGCTCGGAATCGGACCGGTTTCCTTGTTCGACTTACGCACCTGCACCGTCATGTCTTTGATCCGAATCAGCTCCAGGCTTCTTCCTGCAAACCAGAACGCATCCCCAGGACTCAAGCGCGATACGAAGTACTCTTCTACGGTGCCCAAATAAGCGCCGCGTTCGATCTTCACCTTGAGCATAGCGTCGCTGACGATCGTTCCCATACTGAGGCGGTGTCGCATGGCCACGCGCTTGCTCGTTACTCTGTACAGGCCATCTTCAATGACCACTTTGTGGAACTCATCATAGCTGTTGAGCGAATTGCCCCCATAAACGATGAAGTCCAAGCACCAGCGCCATTCATCTTCTGAAATAGAATTGAAGCAAAACGTGCTGGTTATTTCAGGGAAGATCAGCTCAGGACGAAACCCATCCGAAACGGCTAAGGTTACCAAATACTGAAGCAGTACATCAAAGGACCGGACAAAGGGAACGCGGCTCTCCGCCAATTTCAGATCTACCGCTTCTCGCAATGCAGCTGCCTCAATCAACTCAAGCGAATGCGTCGGTAAAAAGTAGATTTTGCTCGTGGCGCCTGGTTGATGACCGCTTCTTCCGGCTCGCTGCATAAACCTTGACACGCCTTTCGGCCCTCCCACCTGAATGATGGTGTCTACAGGTCGAAAGTCGACACCGAGGTCGAGGCTTGAGGTGCAAATCACTACCTTGAGTCGGCCGTCGTACAACGCATCTTCTACCCAATGGCGGGTTTCCTTGCTCATGGAACCGTGATGCAAGGCCACAACCCCGGCAAAATCAGGCGAGTGCTCTAGCAGTTTTTGGTACCAGATCTCGGCTTGTCCGCGCGTGTTCAGGAACAACAGCGTGCTTTCGCTCCGAAGCAAGATGGGAATCACTTTGTCCAGCAGCCGCAGGCCTAAATGACCCGCCCAAGGAAGCGTGTCCAACTCGTCCGGAAAGATGGACTCGACCACGATCTTCTTGTCGAAATCCCCGCGGATAAAAACGCGCTCCCTCTCCTCGTGCCAATTCCCCAAGAGCACCTCGAGCGATTCTTCCATGTTTCCAATGGTAGCGGAGATGCCCCAAATACGCAGCTTGGGCGAAGTACTTTTCAACCGAGAGAGCGCCAGTTCTACTTGCACGCCACGCTTGGACCCAATCAGTTCGTGCCATTCATCCATGACGATGGCAATCAAATCTTTAAAGTACCCTGGATAGCCTTTTTGGGCGATTAATAAGTGGAGCGTTTCGGGAGTGGTGATGAGAATGTCGGGAGGTGATTTCTTGAGGCGCGCCTTTTCCTTGGTGCTCGTATCGCCTGTGCGGATCGCGATTTCCGCATGGATTCCCATTCCCGTGCAAGCCCGTTGAGCGCTTTGCTGTATTTCTTTGGCCAGCGCACGAATCGGGGTGATCCAAATGGCTTGGATGCCTTTGCCGCTTCGTTCTTGAGAATCGATGGCAAGTAAGATGGGCAGGAGGAGGGAATAGGTCTTCCCGCTTCCTGTAGGAGCGTTGATGATGCCATTTTTCCCTGCTTCAAAAGCCTGCCAAGCGCGCTGTTGGAAAGGAAAGACCTTCCACCCTTGGGCGGAAAACCAATCCTCTGCGCGCGCCTGAATCATAAGTCCAACTCGAGAATCAAGGCCGTGAGTGTCCACAAAAAACCGACAGCTATGCCCAATTGCGAGACGCGCTTTACGTCTTTCTTGGTTTGAAGGATCGCGATCACAGAAATGATGACGAAGCTGCCCAGCGTCCGTTTCACCATTACGTCCAGGACGGGTAGGGTGTTGATGCTGTGCCAGAGTCCCAATGCCATGATGATGCCCGGAATGACACTGATGAATCCGATTAAGAGATTGGTCGCTCTATCCATGGCCCAAAAGTAAGCACGCGCGCTCGGAGCGTCGATGTCAATGTATGAGCTAACAGCGCACTGCCAAAAAATCATTAGCTGCATAAGATTTTCGCATCTGAACGTTCCTAGCTTTGTATTCTAATAATTCATTCGGTCATGGCTGAAAACAAAGAGAAAAGTAATAAAGGACTGATTGTCATCTTGGTCTTATTGGTCATCACCAATGCAGCTACGCTGTTTTTGTTCTACAACGAACGCCAAGAAAACGTGGAACTGGTCACCAACAACACGGATTTGAGCGCCGAAAAGGACGCCCTCAGCATGGAGCTCCAAGACATGCTCGCCCAATACGACTCCGTTACTACTGATAATGAGGAGATCCTCGCTCAGGTTGCGGAGCAAAGAGCAGAGATCGAAGCGTTAATGAAAGAAGCAGAAAAGCACAAAGACGATGCGTGGATCATCCACAAATTGAGAAAGGAAGCCAAAACGCTCCGTGAGGTAATGAAGAATTATCTCGTTACGATCGACTCACTGAATACAGCCAATCAGGAGCTCATCGTACAGAAGGCGCAAGTGGAGACCAAACTCACCAAGCAAAAAGAACAAAACCAAGAACTCAGCAGCAAGAATGACGCTCTCGCCGAAAAGGTCAAGATCGGGTCAAAGCTGAAGGTGGTAGACTTGGTATCCCTCGGCCAACGCGTCAAGAACAACACCGTTCATCGAGAAACCGACCGCGCTAAGCGAGTGGATAAAATCAAGACGTGCTTTACCATCGATAAAAACGAGGTTTCAAAACCAGGTAAGAAGGACATTTATCTGCGCATCATCGGTCCAGACGGCAAGGTGCTGGCCTTTGATCAGGACAAAGAATACATGTTTACCTACGAAGGAAAAGAAGGGCTCTACTCTAGGAAAGAAGAGATCATGTACGAGAACGAAGAAACCGATATGTGCCTCTATTGGGACATGAATGAAGAAGCCCTCGAAGGAAAGTACCTCGTAGAAATTTACGCAGAAGATTACCTCATGGGGAGTACCAGTTTTGAATTGAAGTAAGCTAGATCGATCTGAAGAAAGATGTGGGCGTGCCCGAGCGAAGCTAGCGCGTCACTCGGTCGGGCTATCCGCTATAGTCCCACGCCATTGGCGTGGGAGCTGCCGCTACTATCCCTCACGCAGAAAGCACCCAGGTTTAGAAAAACGCCCGGGCTTCAAGGCCGCCAGTATGGATCATTCGCAGTCCAGGAGATTGCCGACCGTTGTAGGAAAGACTCACCTGTAGGTTGTTGGCCAATGTACGCTGGTACGAGGCGCCCCAAGTGGCATTCAACCCTGGCTGCAAGCCTTCCAACATTTCAAATCCGACGGGACTTCCCGGGGTGCCAGAATAATTGATTTGAATCACGTTGCCCGTTAAAAACAGGCTTCCTTTTTCAGGCGAACTCAAGGTGAACTCCATTCCAGAGCGACGGGCAAACGAACGCTCACCACCGGTCTCCGCTCCCTCGATCATGAGTGAATTGACCTGCTCCTTGTAATTGAAAACGAAACTCAATCGCCAGAGGGTTCCGGGTTGAATGACCAGCTTCGGCTCTGCCTGTAGGTAGTCAATGGAGTAGTTTCGGCTGTTGAGAATACTCGCATCCGAAGACGAGGATTTGATCCCTTGCTCCACCCTTGCCTCCAATCCCAGTATCGAAGTAAAGTTCCATCGAAATCCGACCGCCGCTTTTTCATTTTGTCTCGACTCGAAACCACTGGTCAACAGGTTGCGACTCTCTAACCGCTGGTACGTAAGGTCAGCCCCGAAAATGGGATGGCTTTGGTTGAAATAGAAAATATTTCGAACGTTGGCGTTGGTCGATTGTAACACCGAGTCCTCTAGATCGAGCATGAACGGATTGAATTGATCCAACAACGGTAGTTCCAACGTCTTTCGGTCCGAAACAAACGAAAATTGGTCTGAAAAATAGGCGGCGAACTTGCGCAAACCGGTTTCACCTCGCCACACCGCGGCCGGCCGTATGAAGAGGGATTGCGAAAATTGATTTCGAAACACTTTGATGTAATCGCTCGTCGGAATGAACACCTTGAGATAGTTGGCAGAGGCTACCTGGTCAGCCTGCATGGCGAGCTCAAATTCGTCCAGATCCTTTTCGCCGTCCTCGTTGTAATCGATGTGAATATGGGTTCCTTGTCCGGGCGTTGTCTCTATGTACACAAATTCACGGCGGTTTTCTAAGCCAGATCCAATTTCGTAAAAAGTGGTAGAAGTAATTGCTCCTTGAAAGAGACGCACTTGGTTCTCGGTTCTGTAAATAAGGGTGTTCTCCGGCCGCAGTTCTGTGATTTCGTCGTTGAGAATATCGAGCGTGCGGTAGTTTACCCGAAACCCAAAACGCGCGTTCTTCATGTCGTTCAACCCCATTTCAAAGCCATAAATCCGCGCAAATGTCGCCCGGCCCAGATCTTGTTCATGCTTCAACCAATCCGTCCGCTCCGCATAAGAAACCTTGTAGCGATTCAGCGCCGAGTCAGGATTAGAAATCGACGCTTCCCATTCCCACCATTTATAAGCCAACGCGCTCAACGTGTCCGTACTAGGATCAAATCTGCGGTTGTCTTCCAAGTCGTCTTTGAAGCCTAACTGTACCTTCCAGATCGGAATGCGGAGGTCGGTATTGTGCTGAAAGAATTCCGATTGGATCAGGTCTCCATTTTGTTGCACCAAGCTGGCTCCGTAACTGCCCTTCAGGTGCTTTACGTCAGACATCAGGTCGATGGAGTTTTGCAAGCCTTCAAACGACGGGCCCGCGTTGAAGGACCGCACTCCGTAAATTGCCTTGAGCTGCCTCGCCTTGCGCATTCCTATTTGGGCCCCGAGCACGCTCTGGTCATCCGGCACGTCTAAACCGCGAAGGTTCCAGTCGCGATCGAATTCAACACCCCGGAACCGTTCTATTTGCTCAAAATTGCGGTGGAGAAATTCATAGTCAACGATTCCGATCGCGTGCCAGTCTCCATGTATTCGTTGCTCTCCGTCCAGAACAACCTTGGCTCCCATGCCCAGATCATCGTTTCCGTCCGAAGCGCTAAACGTGTTTTCGTCACTCCCACTACCCGCCCATTCTACGGAAGCGGTAATTTTTTCTGAAATGTTGTATTGGGCACGAGCGCTGATCATTTGTCGTTGCTTCGGCGTCACAAGTTTAATCACCGGCGCGTGCGTTCCTTGGGCCTGCCCGTTCACAGGAGCAACCCATGTATACACCCGCCCAAAAGCCAGCTGTTCTTCGAAAACATAATCTCCGTTTCCTTCGCCTACGTTGCTAAATACGGCTTGAAAGTGCGCTCGAGCCGGGTCAGAGCTGTACACCAACACCTCTGCATACGTGATGGAAGTGCCGAGGACGGAGTCAAACACCGTGGTGTCCTTTTTATCGTACAGCAATTGATTCGACGAAAAGGCCACCGAGTCTACACTCGAAGCGACCGCGGCGCTCAAGTCATCTCCCGACATGCGAAGCACATCTTTTTGAGCGTCGGTCAAGTTTTGCTGCAAAGGCTGATTCTTTGCGTCTTGCTCGGAGTAAATGGCCAAATCGACCTCCCAGCGCTCGCTTGAATAATTGGTACCTCCGTACAGCATAGACCTGGCGTAGTTGCGATCTGAGTATTGATATTCGGCAACCACGCGTCGATCTTTCGTGATCGGAACCTTGGCCGTGAAGGTGATTTCTGACGTGTTGTAGTTAATGACGTAATCGTTTTCTTGCCCACGAAGCAACAAGCGGCCATCCAAATAGATACGCTCTGTTCCTGATAGCACGATGATAAATGGCTCCCCATCCGCACCCAGCAATCGGTAGGGGCCTTGGTTTCCCTCGACCCCTTGAATCGTCTGTCTGGCAAACTTGCCACGTGAAACAGCGCCGCTCGCATCCACCCTTAAGACGTTGCTTGAATCCCCACCTAGGTTCACCACCTCGGATTCGATGCGTGCACCTTGCAGCCGTTTGTTGAATTGCATGAAATAGCTCTGGTCGGTGCGCACTACCTGAAAGTCGCCGGCGGTCAAGCGGTTGTGGTCATCAAATACTTGAATGTACACTTGGTCAAAGTCCTGCAACTGTTGCGTGTTGCCATCGGGTTGAATGGGAATGTTTTGATCTGCAATTGCGGCAACGATGCTAAACCGTTCGTTCAATCGGCCCGAAAGCTGGACGTTGAGACTTGAATTCACGCTTAAGTTTTGCGCACTACCCACCGATATTCCCCTAGAAATACTTCCGCGCTTTTCAATGTCGCCTAAGTTGAGCAAATCCCCGTTTTCTCGATCCGCAGCCGTAGAACGAAACGGGTTGTATACCCTCTGGCGCGCTGCAATTTGTCCTTCGTCCTTGTGCTGAAATGGAGCGGTGAAATTGAATGGGAACGTGACAAAAGTGACCTCCACCTCGTGCGGAAGTGCCACGGATGGGTCCACGACCAGCAAGGCTTTGGCGAAATCCACGGTGTACGAGTCACTGTCAAGACCAGTCAAGGTGAAGCTTTCTGGAATAATGCTGTGTGTGTCGAGCAAGGTTGAATCCTGTGTGAGCGCCAGCGTAAAAGTACGTTCTTGAGCTGCGGCGGGTTTCATTCCTGAAGCACAGGCGATGCATGCGGTCAAGATCAGGATGCGCAGGGGCGCTGCGATATGGGGAAAATGCCTCATGGAGCTTCTCGGACCCAAAGTAACGCTTCGGCAGCGAGATTAGTGAATGAAATGAGAGCTTAAGATGTTCGCCAAAACCAAGGCAGCCTTGTTCATAAGTCGTCACTCAAACCCTGCCGTAAGTTTCATATGCCGGTAGCTTTGTCCCAAACCAAAGTGGCATACCATGCGAACGACTTTTCTATTTCTTTCGATTTTACTCATTGCAAGCGCTTGCGTTCCTTCACGACAGTACCAAGAACTCAAGGCTAAGCAGTCTCAGTGCTCAGAAGAGCGCGAAAGTCTGACCAACGCAAACCGCACCCTTTCAGCTGAAAACGAGGAACTACAGGCTGATTTAGAAAACATCAACGAAACCCTCAAAGAACTAAGGGAAGACACCACATACTTGGGCAAACGGCACCGCCAAACCCGAGCGAAGTACACTGAATTGAACAAGATCAACGACCAGTTGCTCGAGAAACTGAAGCAAATTCAGTCACAAGGAGACGCAGAAAACAGGACACTCTTAGATGCCCTGCGCGATACGCAAATCGACCTCCAACGGCGGGAAGATGACCTCAGAGAACTGGAAGGAATCCTCAACGCAAAAGAAAAGCGACTCAACCAAGTAGAGAGTGAACTGAAGGACCGAGAAGCGCGTGTAAAGGAACTCGAGGACATCATTGCCGAGAAAGATGCAGCTGTGCGAGCGTTAAAGGATCGCATTTCTCAGGCATTGCTCGGTTTCAAGGACAAAGGACTTACCGTGGAGCAACGCAATGGCAAAATCTACGTAAGCCTCGAGGCTAAACTTCTCTTTCCGAGCGGAAGCACGGTTGTGAACTCCGAAGGAAAAAAAGCCCTGCTTGACCTCGCCAAGGTGATAAAAGATGAACAGGACATCACCATCCTAGTGGAGGGACACACCGATACCGACCCCATCAACGGGGGGGCGGCGATGAAAGACAACTGGGACCTATCGGTCCTCAGGGCCACTTCTGTTGTCCGTATCATGAACCAAGACGGAGGAGTAGATAATACCATGCTCACGGCCGCGGGTCGTGGAGAGTTCATTCCGGTGGCAGAAAACTCTACTACCGATGGCAAGGCGAAAAATCGCCGCATTGAGATCATCCTTACCCCGAACTTAGATCGACTCTTCGAGATCTTGAACGAGTGATGCATCTTCATCCCTAGGCGAGGAGATAAACTTATTTTTGCCGGCCAAACGCTGATTTGATGAACAACTTTGTAGAGGAATTACGGTGGCGGGGCATGCTCCACGACATGGTGCCAGGCACCGAAGAGCTATTGGCCAAAGGAGGGGTCACAGGATACATCGGTTTCGATCCTACGGCTGATTCCTTAGGGATTGGCAACATGGTGCAAGTGATGACCTTGACCCATTTTCAGCGCACAGGAAACACCCCAATAGCCCTTGTAGGTGGAGCCACGGGCATGGTGGGAGACCCAAGCGGTAAATCTGCAGAGCGAAACCTACTCAGCGTTGATCTACTCCAACACAACTTGGATTGCCAACGCAAGCAACTCGAAAAATTCTTGGATTTTGAAGGGGAAAACGCAGCGCAAATCGTCAATAATTACGATTGGTTCAAGGACTTTGATTTTCTCGGCTTCATTCGAGACGTCGGTAAGCACATTCCAATCAATTACATGTTGGCCAAAGATTCTGTTAAGAATCGATTGGAGAATGGCATGTCCTTTACCGAATTCAGTTACCAGCTGATTCAGGGATACGATTTTTATCACTTGTGGAAGAACCACGGCTGCAAAATTCAAATGGGTGGAAGCGACCAGTGGGGAAACATTACCACGGGAACGGAACTCATTCGACGCATGGAAGGAGGCGAAGCCTATGCCTTGACCACCCCCCTGATTAAAAAGGCGGATGGAACAAAATTCGGCAAAACAGAAGGCGGAAATGTATGGTTGGATCCTGCCCGGACTTCGCCTTACAAGTTTTATCAATTCTTGTTGAATACCGCAGATGGCGATGTGGGCGTATACATGCGGGTGTTTTCAACCAAGGGAAGAGAAGAAATCGAAGCCATAGAGAAGGATCACTTGGAAGCACCTCACATGCGAACCATGCAGCGGAGTCTTGCAGAAGAACTGACTGCGCGGGTGCATTCAAAAGAAGAGTTGGAAAAGGCGGTGAACGCGTCAGAAGTATTGTTTGGAAAGGCTACCAGCGAAGCGTTGATGGCGCTGGACGAAGCTACCATACTCGATGTATTTGATGGCGTTCCGCAGGGTAGGGTCTCGAAGAGTTCCATCGAAGGTGGGGTGAACATTGTTGACCTCCTCTCTGCCGAAAGCGGGTTTCTTCCATCGAATGGGGAAGCGAGAAGAGCACTCAAGGAAAACTCCATCTCTTTGAATAAGACAAAAGTCAACGACACATTCAGCACTTCGAGTGACAACTTAATTGCAGGCAAATACTTGCTTCTACAGCGCGGAAAGAAGAACTACTTTCTTGTGATTGCCGAGTAGAGCAATGAGATTGAAGGACAATAAAAAAGGCCCCATTTGGGGCCTTTTGCATGTATACAAAGTGCGATTGATTAATCGCGCGTCATCATCATAGTTGAGCTTCCAGTAACAGTTCCAGTAAAATCCTCGTCTTCATTTTCAGAGTACGGATCGTTGTCTGAATAGCTGTAGCTATCCTTGTCGACGTCAGTATGCGTGTAGGCCCTGCGCACCTTCATCTCTTTGTTCTTTAGCATGACAAGCTCCCAAATTTCATCCGCATCCGTATCGCTTGCTGTGTATGTGTACTCACCCTCGTACGCATTGTCATACGTGTAATTCCAAAGCGAGTAGGTTTCAGAATCCATGCTTTCGCTTGTCCTCTTGCTCGTCTTGTACCAAAGGGCTATGCGCTCTCGGTTCTTGAATCCGTCTGCTTTGTTGCCTCCGACAAACGACCAAGTACCCGTAATGATCGTGGTACTGCTCTCCGACTCTTCGGCTGAAGTGGTACTTCCGCCTTGGATGTAGGTGTAGTCCACTTCGTTTGACGTCATGATTGATGCGGAGAATGTACCATCGCCTTCAAAGGTGTAGGTGATTGAAACATCGCTCACGTGGTCACCGCTTGCGTCGTATGTGTAGATGTCGCTTCCTCCGCTTGAGTAAGTGTAGGTATCCTTAGAGCTCGACTCAAATTCGCCGTCTTCCATGGTGTATTCGTACTCTCCGGTATGCGTATTAACGAATCCATTGGAGCTGGTAGAAGAATACGTTTCTTCCATGTAGTATTGGCTCATGTAAGTGCCATCGAAGTTCATCCGCTCAGTAGACGTCATTTCGCTTGTAGTTGCATAAGAGTCTCCATCCGAATCTGAATAGGTATAGTCAGACGTTCCTTCATAGGTGTTGGTGTCTCCAAAAGACACTACAGTCCATTCACCGGTCATGCGGGCTTTGCGAGACTTGAGCGACAGGCCAGGATCTTCATTTCCCTTCTTACAACCAGAGAATTCTAGACCGACTACGGCAAGCATTAGCGCCGCGACGATCATCACTTTTTTGTTCATGTTTTTCATAGCATATGTTTGTTGTGACGCAAAGCTAATCGGTTTTCATTCTCATTAAACGCGGCGCAGACATTGAGTAGATGATTTTCGTAAGCCCTTCTATCAATACGCATTAGCCTTGGCGATGCGCACGAGACTCAACATGATGGGAACCTCGATCAAAACGCCGACTACCGTTACGAGGGCCGCACCAGATTCAAGGCCAAACAAAGCGATCGCTACCGCTACTGCGAGCTCAAAAAAGTTACTCGCACCAATCATCGCGGCAGGAGCGCAGATGTTGTATTGCATCTTCATAAATTTTCCGGCAAACCAGCTGATGAAAAAGATGATGTAGGTCTGAAGTGCCAGTGGGATGGCGATCAACAAGATGTGGAATGGCTCGTCTAATATGCGAGTACCTTGAAAGGCAAACAACAAGATCAACGTTGAGAGTAGGGCAATCATGGATACGGGCTTCAACTTCGGTAAGAAGCGGTTTTGAAACCAGTCGTTTCCTTTTGCCTTGATCAGCCACCGGTTCGATAAATACCCCGCTGCTAGGGGTATGAAAACGAAGGTTACAACCGAGGTAGCCAAAACGTCATAGGGAATCTGAAAATCGGTGATTCCCAGCAACAGCTGCACCAGCGGGACGAAGGCGATCAATAGAATGAGGTCATTCACTGAAACCTGAACCAGGGTATAGTTGGCGTCGCCGTTGCTCAAGTAAGACCATACAAACACCATTGCGGTGCAAGGAGCGGCACCCAAAAGAATGGCGCCTGCAATGTATTCGTCAGCTAGTTCGGGACTCAGCCACGCACCGTACAATTTATCGAAGAATATCCAGGCGAACAGCGCCATTGTAAAAGGTTTAATCAGCCAATTTACAACGACTGTCAATCCGATTCCCTTGACATTGGATCCAATGTTCTTCAGGGAACTGAAGTCGATTTGCACCATCATTGGATAGATCATCATCCAGATGAGAATGGCTACCGGAATGTTTACGTGTGCGTATTCCCAAGAGGCGATGACTTCAATTTCAGCCCCGCCCAAGTAGCCCAAGCCAATGCCCACCGCAATGCAAATCAGCACCCAAGCGGTGAGGTATTTTTCGAAAAATCCTATCCCTTTCATGCGTTCAATCTACTTGATACTTGACTCATAACATACGTCATTTCACGTGCGATCTGCTGGATGCGTCCCATGTACCCATCGATGGGGTTGGCGTCGTTGTCAAACTCCTTCGGGTCCTCATAAGTGATCGAAAACCGCTTACCAGCGCCGGGCACAAATGGACACGCTTCGCTAGCGGCAGAGCAAACCATTACCGCTGCAAAACCGGTTGCAGGATTGGTGTCGTCGTCGTAGCGCTTGGAAAAAATTTCTATCATGTTTGCCTCGCCCAAATTGATCAAATAGTGGGGGTTCTCACCCAATTCTTCACCGGAAAAGTGGAAGCCAAACGTTTCAAGGGCAAGCTTGGCGTTGGGATGGATCTGCGTGACCTCGGTACCGCCAGAATAACATTCAATGTTTTCCAGATCAGCCTGCAACGAAGCTGCAGCCGCTAAAAGTTGGGCAATGTGACTCCTTCGAGAATTGTGGGTACAGATGAAATTGAGCTTTACCATTTCGTTGGATTGCTGTAGATCGAGAATGTATGCAACCAGCGGTTCCAAGACCTCTTTTCTTGCGGCGGAAATTTGAGTTGACTCCTCTTCCGAGGCCGCCAAGTTCTTTTTTAGCGTATCGTTCATAGTGATATTAACAGCACCCAGATCCGGGCGCACAACATGGGACTTCGTCGGATTCGGATGTCATCGCGACAGGAGATTTTTTATTCAATGCGCCAGGTTTGCTGGCATAGACCGTTATGCTGTAGATTCCAACATTTCCTTGATTGAAGGTTGATACTTCGTCTGGACTCAAGTATTTGGAAAGCAGATCATTGGGGATTGAAATGGTTTTTTCCTTTTGAACTACGATGTTTTCGAATCCTAATGCGTGGATGTACCCCAGGTATTCCTCTTTTTGGATCGCGCCAGACACACAGCCGGCGTACATTTCTGCGTCGTGCTTCAG
Organism: Cryomorphaceae bacterium; assembly: GCA_040221375.1. Lineage (GTDB taxonomy): Bacteria > Bacteroidota > Bacteroidia > Flavobacteriales_G > Salibacteraceae > SHAN690. Next base: position 1,272 of record JAVKEP010000033.1, on the reverse strand, counting down.
TCGATCAGGAAGCTCGCCGATCAAGACAATGTCTGAAATGCTGAAATGACCTCCAGGTTTCAGGACCCGATGGACTTCAGAGAGAACGGCTTTCTTGTTAGGAACCAAATTCAGCACGCAATTGCTTACCACGACATCGGCCGTATTGTCGGCAACGGGCATTTCTTCGATGTCGCCAAACCTGAATTCCACGTTGTTAAAGCCCAAGTGGTCAGCGTTTTTACGCGCTTTGGAAATCATGGCATCGGTAAAGTCGATGCCAATGACTTTCCCTTTGTCCCCTACTTCATGTCGCGCGACAAAGCAATCATTTCCAGCCCCTGCACCGAGGTCGATCACAGTGTCGCCAGGTGAAATGTTGGCGTACTGGGTCGGGAGTCCGCACCCTAAGCCTAGGTCGGCATTCGCTTCGTACCCTTGCACGCTGCCGTAGTCGTCGGTCATGATGTTGTACACTTCGTTGGTGACGTCCGTTGCGCCGCAGCAGGATGCCGCATTCACGGATTTTTCGTTCTGCGCAATCTCGGTGTATTTTTCACGAACGATTGCCTTTAGTTGTTCTTCTGTTTTCATGATGTATGTTTAGCAACAACCGTCTCTAGAGGCGGTGTCGAATTGATCAAATAACTCGTTGAATAAATCGCGAATGGAATTCCATACTTGAGAGTCGATGCAGTAACACATGGATGTGCCCTCGATCGTTCCCTGGATGACCCCAATCCCTTTTAATTCTTTCAAATGCTGTGATATGGTCGCTTGTGCAAGGCCGAGTTCCGACACAAGATCGCTGTTGATGCAGGCATTAGTTTTCAGTAGATGCTGTATGATGGCGATGCGCGCAGGATGCCCTAGCGCTTTTGCAATACCGCTCAGCGCGTTTTGCTTTTCTGTGAAAAGGTCTGTTTTGGTAAGTCCCATAATCATTTGTTCATTGCAATATTACGATTAATGATGAAGCGACCAACTATTTATCATCAAAAGTTGAAGGGGCAATGAAAACTTGAGCCTTTAAGATGGCATGCTGCCAGGGAAAACGCGCGGACTGTAATCGTGCGAATCCCTAAACAGGAGGCTAAATGAAGGAAAGTAAAAATCCCATCACAGCTCCGATTACAATGAGCCACATCGAGCTCATTTTTTTTACATACAAGAAAAGGATTGTAGACAGTCCTGCAATCACAAACGACCGCCAATCGATAAGGGAGGCTTCACCCATGTTGAACAATACCGAAACCATCACTGCAACAGCGGCAACGTTAACTGAGTCTAAGA
>JAVKEP010000032.1:0-6199 GCA_040221375.1 Cryomorphaceae bacterium | reverse complement strand
AACGGAGCAGGACTAGCCATGGCCACGATGGACATGATCAAATTGAGCGGTGGAGAGCCAGCCAACTTCCTCGATGTAGGGGGTACGGCAAATGCTGAACGCGTGGAGAATGCTTTTCGAATCATCTTGCAAGACGAAGCGGTGAAAGCTATTTTGATCAACATTTTCGGTGGCATCGTTCGGTGCGACCGAGTTGCCCAAGGGGTAGTGGACGCGTATAAGAACATCGGTGAAATACCAGTTCCGATCATCGTGCGTTTGCAAGGTACCAATGCAGAGGAAGCGAAGAAAATCATCGACGAATCTGGCCTCAAGGTGCGTTCGGCCATTGCGCTTCAAGAAGCAGCCGACGCCGTTAAGGAGGTCCTGGCATAAGCACGAACTAAATCGACTTTTTATGGGATTGAAGGCACTTGTAACCTGCTGTTTGACCGTTGGCATCTGCTCAATGGTCAACGCTCAGCAGAGCAAGATCACCTTCAGAACAGAACCCGCCAACGCCAAACTCATCTTTGACGGTGAAGAGGTGGGCGACGCCAATGGGCGTAAAGTAAAAGTAGGATTCAACGCACGAAAAGGCATCGTGCAGCATGTTTTCATTGTTAAAGCAGCGGGCTATAACGACGCTGAAATCACTTTCAACGAAGACATGCCAGCGCAAAAATTGAGCGTTATTAAGCTGGAAAGAAGCCTCCCAACTTTCGATTTTGAGACGCCATTTTTGATGGATTTTGACCAGATTCAATCGGGAATCGCCTATTCCTCCAACGTCGGCAGCAATACCAAGTGGAAGTATAAGTTTGACGAAGAGATCACCATTGGAGACAAGCGACTCAAGATTCTAGATGCCATGGAGCGCATGCAAATGCCCACCTTGCGGCAAGCCGGGGAAGATGCCCCACCCATCGCCCGCATCCAGGTGAAAGGAATCGTCGACGGCTTAGATATCAAGCGGGGTAGAGCCCTCGATAATTATTCACCTTACTCCAAGTACAACACCATTAAAACCACCATGCGGTGGCAGTTCTATGACCGAGAAACCAAAGAAGTGTTCTTGGAAGAAACCAATGAAGCAGCTTATGAGTTCACCAACTCAGAAGTAAACGTCGAATTCTACAACGCAATCGTAGAGAACTTTTTGGTGATGTTTAATGTCAAGCCAAGCGTGGAGAAGGAGATCAACGCCTATGACATGAAACTCGTAACGGCCGCCAAGCTAGCAGCGGAGGCAGAGAAGAAGGCGGAGTTAGCATTGCGACAAGCTGCGCTCGATTCCTTGGCTTCCTCACAAAACATGGAGGCAATCAGCTCCGAAGTAGAAATCGATAGCGCCAAGGCAACTGAACTGGCCGTTCAAACAGTACGCATAACAAGGCCTGGAATTCGGGAGATTAAGAATCCGCTTGACCTGGAGTCATCAACAAAGCGTGCCGTGGTTACCATCCAAGTCTCCGAGAACAACACCGCGTACGGAGGAACGGTGATCAGCAGCGATGGATACATCGTTACGGCTGAGTTGGATTCCAACACAGCCGATGTCATGGTTCAATTTTCCAATGGAATCATTCTCGGTGGAAAGGTTGAAGCACGCTCCGATGCATATGGCATCGCATTGATAAAAGTACGAGCGCAAGGCCTATATGCCATTCCGATCATTGAAGACATGGGTACGGTAAACGGCAAAGATGAAGTCATCTCGTGGGAGTCGGCAGACATTCATACCTTGGATGCGAAACCAGCGCATGGACTATTGATGGGCAAGAAAGACCCGAATGGAGTGAGGAGCTTGTTGACCAACATAGGAATCGAACGAGTGAGCCATGGAGCGGCCCTGATCGATGCTGAAGGACGCATAATCGGGGTCATCGACATCGACTCTATGGAAGGAGAGCTGTCTCGAACCGCAGTTGCTGTCGACGCCCGGTACATCAGACTCGTCTTAGGAATCGAATATGAATAGGCTGACTTTCATAGCGTGCTTAGCTGTGCTGTTGTTTTCGCAAGGTTGCATTCGTGAGATAACGTTGCACCCGTACGAATTACCGGACTTGGTCAAATCGTACATCCGAAAGGTGGAATGCTTTGACAATGAAAACGCCATACTCATAGCATCGGACGAAGGGGTGATGCTCCTTTACGGAGAAGATCAGGTACTCTTTGATGCCAATACATACGATGAGTTATTTAAACTCGAATGGTCCGTGGCCCAAGTGCTGTATTCTGAATCAACGGAGATTTTTTGGATCATCCAGGATTCTACGTTCATTCAAATGGGTAAGAACACATTCGATGTGCACTACGATAACACGAAGTTTTTTGCCCCTACCAAATCCTACTTTGCCTACGGCCTCTATGGCGACGGAAAGCTCGTACGCTTAGGGTACTGGAAAGAGTTTTGGGATCAGAACTCGGGCTCGTTTTACTCGGATTACTACATCGGCATCTACGAATACCTCGGCATCGAGAACAATACTTGGAGGGAGTACCAAACCGATCTAAGGATCAACTCAAAATTTCTGGCAACGCCGAATTTCGCCGTGGATGCGAACGACAACATAGTTCTGCATACCAATCCTGGTTTCGTCATTACAGACTATAATGACGAGGAGACTTCAGCCGACTCCATTTCAAGGACGGGCCAAGGATTCAAGTTCAGAACTGCTTTCCATCCTCATCTATCCGCATCGGGAAATATTTACGGAATGCGCACGGTGCCAACCTTGCTTTCGCCAGTGGCGAGCATGCTCTCCGTTGGGCTGAATTCAAAAACCGTAGTGGAGCACGAATTGGTGACGAATTGTGAGATTCCGGTTGAAAGCCAGGGAGCGGTTAAATTGCTGGATTGGAAAGGTGATGTCGCTAGGTTCTATATTCGGAATTACACGAACTCCTTGACTCCGAATACCGAAGCTATTGGCTACATGCTCGACTACGACCTAGCGAATGATGCGTGTTCAATTACTACCCTCTACAGCAACGAAGAACTCAAATGGAGCGAGAGCATCACAGACCTCGACGTGCTGGGCACCACTGTATATATCGGCACGCGTGACGGCTTGCTAATCTACGATCTGGAAACCGATGAGATCAGCTCGTATTTGTTGAACCTCCTTGAAGGCAAGATCGATCCATGAGAAAGCTGCTCTTGATAGCCATGGCTTTTCTGCTTGCCGGTGGCGTTTCTGCACAAGTGGATTCAGAGGAACAGCGCTTGTATGTCCTCAACCTGAAGCACCTCAACACGAGTTTGCGTCACGAACTTGGTATGTCGATCGGGACCCACTGGACGAAATCACCGATGAGGACAACCTACACTTCTGTGGTCAATGGCGTGGCCTATCCCGAGCCTGTATTTACACGGGCAATCGGCATCCTCGCTGCTAGCTACGAACCGAGGTTGAGGCTGTTGGAGTACAAGAGTGCAGCTTCACTGAGCCTAGATGTTCCGTTGACGGTCTCTTTTTCCCTCGTAGATGTATTATCGGGTTCTCGGTTTAAGTATTCTGCAGAACCGCTGACACAACAAGAATTGGCTTCGAACATCTTTGCTAAAGAACGCGATGGCATTCTGGGAATTTCACACATCGAAGCAGGGGCTTTGCTCTCGTTTAATCTCGGACAAGGAGCCACCGTCGAGAACACGGACATGGTCGGATTGACATTGTCGGCAGGATTCAACTACATCCGTGGGCCGCTGCTCATGAATTTTTTCGAAAAATATGATCGCGACGATTACCGTGAATACTTGGATTGGGCCACACCGGTGGTTCGGATGGGAATCCACGCGGATAAGCTCGTGGTGTACTATATGATCGGAGTTGCGCCTACCAGAGTGTATTATCAGACCGGTAGTACATTTGGCGTTCAATCAGAAATGACCAACACCTACAACAGGCTGAGCCTGTCATTTAGAATCGGAAGATGAAGAAAATACTGATAGCCAACAGAGGAGAGATAGCCTTGAGAATCATGCGAACCTGCCGCGAGATGGGCATCCAAACCGTCGCGGTGTTCTCTGAGGCCGATCGCAATGCACTCTTTGTGCGCTTTGCGGATGAAGCCTATTGCATTGGTCCCCCTTCTTCATCTGAGTCCTATTTGGTGATCGATAAAATCATCGATGTGGCGAAACAATCTGGGGCGGATGGCATTCACCCGGGTTATGGTTTTCTATCTGAGAATCCTGAATTTGCCAGGAGGTTGGAAGCGGAAAAAATCACACTGATTGGGCCACCTGCCTCTGCCATGGAGGTAATGGGTGATAAGCTAGCTGCGAAAGAAACGGCAGAAAAGCAAAATGTACCGCTCGTGCCTGGGTCTGCCGGCGCCGTCCACGACTTAGAAGAGGCAAAAAACGTGGCACGCGAGGTTGGTTTCCCATTGCTTATCAAGGCATCTGCCGGCGGGGGCGGAAAGGGAATGCGGGCTGTATATGACGAAGCTTCGATCGATGAGCAACTCACATTGGCGATGAACGAAGCCCGCTCGGCATTCGGAGATCCGAGCGTGTTCATCGAGCGCTACGTTACCAGCCCGAGGCATATTGAAATTCAAGTGCTCGCAGATAAACACGGCAATTGCGTATATCTTTTCGAGCGTGAATGCAGCATCCAGCGACGCCATCAGAAAGTAATTGAAGAGGCTCCCTCATCGATCTTGACACCCGAAATGCGCAAGGAAATGGGTGAGTGCGCGGTCAACCTCGCCTTGGGTTGTTCCTACGTCGGTGCAGGTACGGTTGAGTTTTTGGTAGACGACCAGATGAACTTCTACTTCCTCGAGATGAACACGCGACTACAGGTGGAACACCCTGTTACCGAGCTGATCACGGATGTAGATTTGGTAAAGCAACAGATACTCATCGCCGATGGCGAACCTTTGTCTTTCCGTCAAGAAGACCTTCAGATTCGTGGCCATGCGCTGGAAGTGCGCGTTTATGCCGAGGACCCGAAGAATAACTTTTTACCCGACATTGGAACGTTGACTACCTATCGCAGGCCGCAAGGTCCGGGCGTAAGGGTGGATGACGGCTTCGAAGAAGGGATGGCCATTCCTATTTACTACGACCCGATGATTGCCAAGTTGTGCACATTCGCCGAAGACAGAAAAGGAGCGATCGATAGAATGACCCGTGCAATCGATGAGTACCAAATCTCTGGCGTAGAAACGACGCTAGGGTTTTGCAAGTTTGCCATCAACCACGAAGCATTCGTGAGCGGCAAGTTCGATACGCATTTTGTGAATGATCACTTTAAACCAGAGGCCCTGGAACCTTTTGATGCCATTGCAGAAGAAGCTTTAGCCGCGTTCATCGGCGCCACGTCCGATACGGCAACACCCGCTCTCAGCGCTCCCGTGGATCAGCGGCCGTTGGTGTCCAAGTGGAAGATCAATCGCAGGTAGCGCCATGACGTCAGTTCGCCCATTCTAGTCAGAAGGCATGTATTGGCTTTGACCGGGTGTGGTAAAAGATTTTATCACTTCTTCCGTTAACTTTGGTATGCGCCTTGCGTAGAAGTAAACGGCATGAAGCACGTCTTGAACATATTGATAGTGAGCCTGTGGATGGTTTGCATGGCCCAGGAAGTCATTGCCCAGGATAGAAAACCAGAGAACGGGATCATCATGCTCGCCGAAGTGTTTGATGGAGATACATTCCCGGTGAAATACCTACCCAATGTGATGGTGGTGGGCGAGAGGCAATTCGTTACCAAGCGAGAACGAGCCAAATGGAGCCGAATGAAGTACAACGTCAAGAAGGTATATCCCTACGCCAAATTGGCCGGAGAACTCCTTGAAAAGTACAAAGTCCCCTTGGACACGATTACCGATAAACGAGAACGCAAGAAGTACTTCCGGCTCATTGAGAAGGAGTTGATGGAAGAGTTTGACGATGATATTCGAACGATGTCGACTACCCAAGGCCGAATACTGATCAAGTTGATCGACCGAGAGACCAGCAATACTTCGTACGAGATTGTCCAGGAATTTCGGGGCAGTTTTACCGCATTCTTTTGGCAGGGTATTTCACGCGTTTTTGGCCATGACTTAAAAAGTCGTTACCAGCCTGCCGGTGAAGACCAGGAAATCGAACGCATCATTTTACTGATCGAAGCCGGAATGATTTGATCAACGATCTATCTGAATGGCCCGCTCGGGCATTTTGTGCTTCCAACGCTTGTGTGACCAAAGCCAATTG
>JAVKEP010000031.1:0-1666 GCA_040221375.1 Cryomorphaceae bacterium | reverse complement strand
GCCATTTTCGGTTTCTTAATAACTGTACTTTATTCCGACAGAATACCGAACAAATTTCTCAACGAAATCAGAAGAAAAGGTGTATCTTTTGTTGTAGAATCCGGAAACAAAAACAATTCGAATATATCTGATTGTTTTTCCTCCATGAAAGATTCTCCGCTCTACGGAGATTCAATTAGGTCGCTCACCTTTCTCGGGAAAAAGGATTGCAGGGCTATTCACTTGGCTGATTACAATGCGTTCCATTCGCGCAAGTTTCAGAATGCTGTTTCCCGCTTAGGTGATAAAATGGATGTATTGATATCCCACGAATATATGGATGCTATCCAAAGAGTACCCCACAGGTTCGACCTTATGCGTGGCGTTCCGAGCGTCCGTTCAGAGACATCCGAAATCATTTTTTCTCATCTGAAGGGGGATTGGATCGGCCCTTTGCGGCCGTAGAAGCTACTTGACGCATTGCCCGCTCAAACTCCGCCTTAGCCTCGGTGGGGCTTAGTTCGCCAGCGTCGATTAGCTCCTGAACTTTTTTTCGGAACTTTTCCGACTGACTGTTGTCGCTTTCGCTCTGCTTCTGCCCTGTCATCAGACACCAATCGTTTCATAGGTGAGGCGCTTGCCAGAGACGCTGCGGAGCAGGTTATCGGCGCGGCTCCTGTCATCGATCTTAAGCGCAACTCGATTGTTGTATCGGAAATCGAACTCGGCAAGGTAGCGGTGAAGATGGTGCTTCGCGCAGTGCTGATAGACACCTTTCATGCCACGTTTGAAAATCGAGAAGAATCCCTCCGCGGTGTTGGTGTAAATGTCACCACGCCCATATTCTCCGCGATTGTGCTGAACGATCCCATGTTCCGCAAAATGCTTCCCGACCAGGGTGTAGTAGGAAGCCTCGTCGGTCATGAGGCGCGCTTCTCGATCCAGGTTCTCAAGAATAATCGGACCAAGAGTGCCAGCCTTGAGATCGTTGATGACCATGCTGCGGGCCTGCCCGCTCTTGCGGTCAATCAGCGACAGAACCTTGTACTTATGGTGATAGCCCCGCCCCTTCTTCTCGCCATAGGGCTTGATGGCGCGGTCGTGGCCGATGAAGGTCTCGTCGACCTCCACCGCACCTCCATTGCGGCCGAAAGGAATGAGGTCGTCCGACCGCATTGCCTCACGGATTCGATGCCCCATGAACCAGGCGGTTTTCAGGGTGACACCGAGAGTGCGATGAAGTTGGTTTGCGCTGATGCCCTTCTTGCTGGCCGCAATCAGGAAGATAGCCTGCAGCCAGACATGCATCTTGACGTGACTGGCCTCGAAGATGGTCCCGATTTTCACGGTAAAGGGCTTGCGGCAGGTGTAGCACTTGTAGGTGCCAATGCGGGTGCTCTTGCCCTGCAACTTGCCGGTGCGCTCGGTTTCTCCGCAGTGTGGGCAAACTGGGCCATTGGGCCAGATGCGAGCCTCTACGAAGGCGTAAGCGGCCTCCTCATCGTGAAACTGCAGCTCGTTGAAAATAGGCATGACGATCGATCCCTTTTGCGTACCCAAGAAGTACGCCTCGGAATTGGGTACGTCAAGTATTATAACGCCAAAAAAAGGCCCGGGACGCGATGCCGCCCGGGCCCTTTTGTCTCGTTGCATCCGATCCGCACCGCCCATGACCGGCCCGACAAGG
>JAVKEP010000030.1:0-10784 GCA_040221375.1 Cryomorphaceae bacterium | reverse complement strand
ATCCGCCTTAGGCGGACGGGGGTTCGAACTGAACGCAGTGAGTTCACGCAAGTATTCCCCCCTTCGCTACCAGATTAAAGGTCAGCTTCGGCTGGCCTTTTTTATGCTCTTGATGATGTATTCTACTTATGTGCTCTACTCTAAAAGCCATGATCGGCTCTACATCGGGTTCTCTTCCGATTACCTCAAGCGATTTGAATGGCATAAGGAACTTGATATCCTTTTCTGTATTACATGTATGCGGTTAACAATTCCCTTTCATTGGATGATTTAGGTACTTTGATTTGTTGTCCAAAAGGTTATATTGCGGCATTCTACGGATAACGGTTAATTTGAGCTGAAGAAATGGAAAAGAAGAAAATTGAGCTGGAGTTTCAGATCAAGAGTTCAGTAAGGATATTGTTCCAATGCCTGAGCACCTCTAGTGGGTTATCAGAGTGGTTTGCTGATGATGTGACCATCAAGAAAGACTACGCAAAGTTTGTATGGGACGGCCAAGACGAAGAAGGAAAAGTACTCGCGAAAAAAACAGACCAGTTCATCCGTTTTCAGCTTCAAGAGCATGAAGGCACGGATTACTACTTTGAGTTCGCCATTAAAACGGACCCACTTACTGGAGATGTGGCGTTGATCATCACTGACTTCGCAACCGACGATGAGATTGAAGAGCAAACCTTGCTCTGGGAGTCGCAAGTCAATGAGCTCCGGCACATTCTCGGCAGCTGATCTTTGCATATTTTTCGCAAATCCCCGTTACCTTTGGTGAATCTTAATGAATCACCTTGAAAAAGCTTCATAAGCTTATTATCCGCTCGTATTTAGGGCCGTTCATCCTCACTTTCTTCATCACGTTGTTCATTTTCGTGATGCAGTTTCTTTGGAAGTACATCGATGACCTAGTGGGCAAAGGTCTGGAGATTCACCTCGTCGCAGAATTGCTATTCTATGCCTCGGCCAATTTGGTCCCTATGGCCTTGCCGCTGGCCATATTGTTAGCTTCCATCATGACCTTCGGAAGTTTTGGAGAACATTACGAACTCGTCGCAATGAAATCGAGCGGGATGGGATTGCTTCGCATCATGTATCCGCTGCTCCTAGTGACCGTCTTTACAAGCGTGGGCGCATTTCTCTTTACTAATTACGTGTGGCCTAAGGCCAACTTGGAATTTGCGTCTCTCTTGTATGATATCAGTCACAAGAAACCCGCATTCGACATCACTGAAGGCGTTTACTACGATGGAATCGATGGCTATGTCATTCGTGTCGAAAAGAAAGACGAGGACGGAAAAGGGTTGAATGACATCTTGATCTACGACCACACTAAGAAGAAGGGAAACACCCACGTGATTCGTGCCGAAAAAGGCCGCATGGAAATGAGTGAGGATCAAAATTACCTCGTCTTTACTCTGAACAACGGCACGAGTTACGAAGAGATTGAAGAGGAACAAAGACCCCACATGACTTCTTCTTTTGATGAAGAAGTTCTGCGGTTTGATTTAAGCGGTTTTCAAATGGAGCGAACAGACAAAGACATCTTTCGCGACAATTACCAAATGCTCAACCTCCGCCAACTGGAACTGGCGATTGATACATACAACCTTCTCATTGAGGAAAGAAAGAGTGACTACCAAGAACTCTTGGAGCGAAAAACGGTGCCCACCAAGTTGGATACGGAACAAATCATGAATACAGCAACCGATAGCGTGCAACTCGCCGCGTTTGCCAACTTGTTTACCGCCAAGCGCCTCGATCTGCTGGAAACGGCAATCTCACAACTCCGAAGCAACAGAACCTTTGTGGAGTCAAAAAGCGACCTGATCGCCTCTAACAAGCGGAGCATCAGTAGGCACTTGATCGAATGGCATCGGAAGTTCACCTTGTCCTTTGCCTGCATTATCTTATTCTTCATTGGTGCGCCACTCGGTGCCATCATCCGAAAAGGTGGCTTGGGCCTTCCAGTGGTTATTTCCGTTCTCTTTTTCCTGGTTTTTCATATCACCTCGATCTCTTTTGAAAAGCTCGCCAAGCAAGGGGAGGTGGAACCAGCCTTCGGGATGTGGGTTGCATCGGCGGTGCTGCTGCCGATTGGACTGTATTTGACCTATAAAGCATCCACCGACAGCGCGCTCTTCGATATGGAAACTTACACGAAATCCATTGACCGACTGCTAAAACGATTACGATTGTATCAACTGTTTAGCCACCAAGACTAACCTCGACTGTGCGTATTCTATTTGTACTAAGCCGCGTACCCTATCCGCTCGAAAAAGGCGACAAACTCCGTGCTTTTCACATGATTCGTGAACTTTCTGCTAGGCATGAAGTGGTCTTGTTTTGCTTAGCTGACGAGCGCGTTCACCCAAAGGCGGAAGCCGAGTTACGACGCTTGTGCTCTGAGGTCTATATTCATCGGATTCCTTTCATTGGCCGGCTGTGGAAATTGCTCTTGGCCCTTTTCAGTCGTATGCCTTTTCAGGTAGAGTACTTCTATAGTAAAAAGGCCCAGCTGAAATTTGACGCCTTCCTCGAAGAAAACGTACCGCAACATATTTTCTGTCAACTCATCCGTACCTCGGAATACGTGAAATCGTATCGCAGCATTCCGAAGACATTGGACTACATGGATGCATTTTCTGCAGGCATGGATAAAATGGCGAACAACGCCCCTTGGCCCATCAAACGCTTCATGCAGATAGAATACCGAAGACTGCAGGCGTATGAGATCAGCGTAGCAAACCATTTCCAACATCACTTGATCATCTCAAAACAGGATGCCAGTTGCATTCCTATTCCACAAGTGATTCACGTCCTTTCCAACGGCATCGATCCTGGCTTTTTCAGCGAGCATAAAGTGAAGAAAACCCGAGACCTGCTCTTCACAGGCAACATGTCGTACCGGCCTAATGTAGAAAGCGCTAAATTTTTAGTGAACGACGTAATGCCTCTCGTTTGGGAGCGATACCCAGAATTGAAACTAACGCTGGCTGGAGCGAGCCCTTCAACGGCCGTGCAAGCATTGAAATCAGACAGCGTTGAAGTTACTGGGTGGGTGGATGACATACACAGTGTATACGCCAGTTCCCGATTTTTTGTGGCTCCGATGCTCATCAACAGTGGCCTACAAAACAAATTGTTAGAAGCCATGGCGTGTTCACTCCCTTCCATAACTACACAGTTGGCGAACAATGCGCTAGGTGCAGCACCCGATCAAGAAATTCTCATCGCCAACGATGCACTTGCAACAAGTAAGGCCATCTTTAAACTGATAGAAGACGAAACCTTTGCGTCTGAATTAGCACGAAAAGGAAAGGAGTTTGTGACCCATGCATTCAGTTGGCATGAAGAAGTACTAAGGCTGGAGCGCGTTATGGGAATAGCCCAGTAAGCCACAAATGACGGTCGATTGAAGACTAATCAACACCCGCCGTTGATTTCTTCTCGAAGAGAACCAATTATTCGATTCGCGCTAGTCTTACATTGTAGCCATAAATAGACCCCATGCCCCGCAAGACCCAGCAGCGGAAGATCTTCGTACTAGACACTTCCGTCATTCTCCACGATCACAAATCCATAGATAACTTTGATGAGCACGACATCTGTCTGCCTATCACCGTCCTTGAAGAACTCGATAATTTCAAACGAGGAAAGGATACAAAAAACTTTGAAGCGCGCGAATTCATTCGCATGATTGACAAGCTCAGCGCCAACTATACCCTACAAGACTGGATCCCATTAGAAGGAACCAACAAGGGGAAGTTCAAGATTATCATGAACAATGGCAAGCTGAAGGTCGATGCGGAGGTGGTCTTTAGCGACAACAAAGCAGACCATAAAATATTGAACACTGTTCTCCACCTCAAGGAAACTGAACCTGACGCTAAAATCACCTTGGTTACCAAGGACATCAACCTTCGATTGAAGGCAAAAGCACTCAATCTCTTTTCAGAAGACTACGAAACGGGTAAGGTGGAGGATGTATCTAAGCTGTACAACGGCAATGAGATCATCGAAAACGTCGACAGTGAATTCATTCGCAAACTGTACACCACAGGATCTACCGATGATTTAAGTTTACTGCCTAAAAAGGTTGATAATCAGTATTATATTTTTAAAAATGGTAAGTCTTCCTCTCTGGCCTACTACAATCCCACGAACCAACTTTTGGAACGGGTCGAAAAGGAATATACATATGGGATCAAGCCGAGAAACGCCGAACAAACCTTTGCGATTCACGCATTGATGATCCCCAACATCAAGTTGGTCACGCTGCAGGGGGTTGCTGGTACAGGAAAGACGTTGTTAGCGTTGGCCAGTGCCATAGAACAACGAAAAGAGTACTATCAGATCATTCTTGCACGTCCGATCGTCCCGCTGAGCAACCGAGACATTGGATTTCTACCTGGCACGGCCGAAAAGAAGGTAGATCCATATATGCAGCCACTGTACGACAACCTTGATTTCATCAAGAGTCAATTTTCAGAAAACGAAAAGCGGCACAAGCAAATCCTCCAGATGATTCGGGATAAGAAGATCAACATTACGCCTCTGGCGTTTATCCGTGGAAGAAGCTTATCCAACGTGTTTTTCATCATAGACGAAGCTCAAAATTTGACGCCTCATGAAGTAAAAACGATCATCACCAGAGCTGGAGAAAACACGAAAATCGTCTTCACAGGAGATGTCAATCAAATCGACACGCCTTATTTGGATGAGGAGTCCAACGGGTTGAGTTACATCATCGACAGGCTCAAGGGAAGCGACCTTTTCGCTCACATTACGCTTACAAAAGGAGAGCGGTCTGAACTGGCAAATCTTGCCAATGAGTTGCTCTAGTACTGAACATGGATTTTTCCGCTTCTTCTCACCTCAAACGCTGTGCGCAATGCGAAAATTGGACGGATGGATCCTTGACGCATTGCACGTTTTGCGGCCATGAACACGATCAACAGTACAAGGCAGAAATCAAGAAACGTGAGGATCAGGGAGATCCGCGTGTACCGATCATTCAAGTCCGAAACGAAGATCCTCTCTGGCTCAAGGTTTTCAAGCGGCCTGTACAAATTGTCCAGCTCATCCTCTATGCAATCGTAGCCTTCCTCGTTTACCTAACCACCGTATTCGCACATTGAGCACAAACAAACATCTCGTTCTATTCGTTGCACTGCTTTTACTAGCTGCATTGTATAAAGTGTTCGAAATCTTGTCGATGGCACCTGAGCCGTTTCGAAATTACTTTGAAGACCTTTTGGCGCTCCCGATCATTCTAAGCAGTGCCCTTCTAGCAATCCAATGGTTTGTTCCCGGTCAACGCGGCTATACCCTATCGAGAATAGATCTTCTGGTCATTACACTTCTCTTCTCGATCTACTTTGAAGCTGTGTTACCCGTCTTTAACCCTGCGTTCACGTCCGACGGGGTTGATGTACTCTGCTACGTCACTGGAGCTTACCTATTCGCTTCTTACCTCAACCGCCCTTTCGCGCCCATCGCCTCACTCTGATGCTCGAATCACAAGTTGATGAGTGCTTGCATGATTCTACTAACGGCCGGACAGATTTTAGCATTCTTGCGCGATAGGTCAAAAATATCGAGTTGCCCCTTTTGGTCGGTGTGCGGATAGGCACGGCAAGCTTTCGGTCGGTCCTCATAGACCGAGCACATATTATCCTCTCCCAACATGGGACAGGGCATTGAGTTGAACACATGATCACCGTCTTCGTCGACGCGCAGATAACGTTCGACGAACGACTTTTCTGTCGTTTTGAGTCGTTTTGAGAGGCGTTGAATGTCCATCGGCCGAAGCATTGGCCCTGTAGTTTTGCAGCAATTTGCACATTTCAAGCAATCTATCTCCTCAAAAACCTCCTCGTGTAACTGATTGATAAGCAAATCACTACGACCTGTTCTCGACAGCTTTTTCTCGAGTACTTTGATCTTTTTAGTGTTGCTTCTCGCCCACTTTAATTCATTTTGGTAGGAATCTATCATAAACGCTTAAATTAGTGCCATCAAACCCGATAACCTTGTCTTCTTTCGAAGATGACTAAACCTGCCAAGAACTCAGCATACGAGATTGTCTACACTACGGGCAAAAAAATAGAGACTGAACAGTTTCTATTTGCATGTAGGGGTAGTTTCAGTTCTGCAATTACGGATAACATTCTGTTTTTGACAGAAGGGAATCTGCTTGAGCTAGACACGCCAAAAGTAGCCAAGAAGGTCTACTACTTGATGGTGGAAGGTTTACAAAACATTACCCGGCATCAATACCACGATCAAGACGGCAGCCCTTTCGATGGTGCGTTGTTCATCATAAATCGTCGTGAGCAAGCCTATAGCATTACCTACGGCAATTGGGTGTCGAAAGATGTGAAGGAGGAACTGGAAGAAAATCTCTCGACGATTATCAGCAAAGACAGCAGCGAGCTCAAAGAGTATTACCTAGAAATTCTGAACAATTCAGGATTCTCGACGAAAGGTGGCGCGGGGCTCGGACTTATTGATATGGCTAGAAAGTCGTCTGGTAAAATCAATTTTGAGTTTGCACCCGTGCGTGGCGGGTTCTTCTATTACCTGAACTTGAACATAGCCATAGACAAGGAGAACTATGACGCCGAAGTGGCATCGGCATATATCTATGACGCGATGCAATTGCACCAAGAAATGCTCGTCTGTGATTCACAGATCATTTTCAAGGGCCTCTTGCACGAAGGCAATGTCAACCACCTCTCCAACCAGATTGACTCTACACTCAATGATAACCCCGAGACGAAGGGAATGAGTGCCGTTATGACGGAACTGTTGCGCAATGTGGCGAAGCATGCTTACAGCAGACTCAATCATCTCGGAAAACCCGGCGTATTTTTATTGCAGAAGGTCGAAGATGGCTATGCTATGTTTAGCGGCAACTTCATCAAGGATGGAATGCAAAGTTTAGTACAACGAAGCCTTGAGTCGATCAATATGTTGGACACATCTCAAATGAATGAGATCATCGACCGATTACACACTTCAGGTCCGAGCGAAGGGACTGGCCTGATTCGGCTTCGTAAAATTTCTGGTCACGATATCGGCTATGAGATCGTAGAAAGCGATGACGATCCACCCTACTTCATTCTAAAAATTGAATTGACCTGACCTTAGAAACCGCCGCGAAGCGTTAACTTCGCTTTTTAATGGTTTTCACCTCTCCACTGGTCCTTTGGGCACTGACCCTCATCTCTCTCCCGATTGCCATTCACCTTTTTCAATTCAGGCGCTACAAAAAGCTGTACTTCTCTGATGTATCCTTACTAAAAGAGGTGCGCAGCACTTCCCAAACCAAGAACCAGCTCAAGCATTGGATCATTCTCCTCTCTCGAATCCTGTTCGTCGGCTTGTTGGTTACGGCCTTTGCCGAACCGATGATCCCATCAATAAACCGTACGGAAGCAAATAGCCGTGTATCAATCTACCTAGACAACTCCTTCAGTATGCAGGCTTCGGAAGGAAGCGGGAATTTGCTCCAACATGCTCTGCAAGCTGGATACGACATTTCGAATTCCTTCCCTCGGCAGACACGTTTCCAACTCATCACCAACGATTTTAGCGCTCAGGAAAAACGATTTACAGATGCGGATGAATTCATAGCGTTGCTAGATGAGGTCGGAGCAACCGCACAACACCGCACCCTAGCTGAACTTACATCGTTTCAACAGCAATCCATCATCGGTAATCACGAGAAAGTAAAGACCTTTCTCCTCTCTGACTTTAATCGCGTCTTAGATTCTAGTAAAATCAGCTGGGATACATTGAATGAGCTCTCGATTATGCCATTTTCTGCCGGGATTCCTGCTAATGTTTCCATCGACAGCGTTTGGCTCCGCACCCCGATTACCCAGCTGGGAACGGAGCAGGTACTCAATATCAGAATTCGCAATCACAGCCTTGTCCCCGTACAGAATCTTTCCGTTCAAGTGGTCATTGAAGGTGAGGCGTTGGGTACCCTAATTCTCGACCTACCGGCGAAGATGAACCTCGATACCTCGATGGTCTTTCTGCCTTCGGCAGGCGGTTTTATCAAGGGTGAAGTGTTTCTTGAAGACTACCCGGTAAGTTTCGACAATAACTACTTCTTCAATGTTTTTGTTACCGAAGTAATTGAGGTGGTCGAAATCGTGGGGCCTGACATCGTCTCAAAGACACCGTTTCAACGCTTGTTTGATGGAAACTCGTTCCGATACCAACGCTTTTCACAAGATGAGATCAAGCAGCAATTGATCGAAGAGGCCCAAGTACTGATATTGAACGAACCAACCGCCCTATCTACTGGGCTTACAGCGCTAGTAGCGGAAAAGCTGGCGACAGGCGGAAACGTACTGTTGGTACTTCCTCAAAATGCTACGAAGGCGTTTAAGACAACGCTCAACGAAGCCTTCGCCATCGACGTCAGGGACGAGGATACGACTCAACTTTCAGTGAATAGAATTAATGGCAATCACTTCTTGTTTGACAATGTCTTCGACTCTCCGCTGATCAATGCGAATCTCCCGCATTCTAACTTCCACCAAACGATGGCAAGCAACCAGCGGGGCGAATCGATTCTAACGTTGTTCAACGGTGAAAGCTTGCTCTGGACCAAGCGAATTTCCAATGGGAATATCTTTGTAGTCACTTCACCTCTGCGGGATGGGTTTACTGATTTTCACCGACATGCACTTTTTGTTCCAGCGATGTTTAACATCGCCGCACATGCCGGAATAGGTAAGCCACTGGCCCATAAGGTCAATGCCAAATTGATCATTACTAACAGCCGGATAGAGGAAGCTCGAATGCAACGGCTGGACGATTCCACTTCATTTATCCCTGGTCTCAGCCACAACGGCATTCTATTGGGGGAAAAAATGATCCAACCGGGCCACTATGCATTCATTTCTGGAGACAGCATCATGGAGGTATTTTCTTTCAACTTTGATCGCAATGAAAGCGAGATTGATCCCCCATCCATTTCGGAAATAGAAACCTACTTTGCCGACCGTCAAATCGCAGTGAAAGTGTACGACGAAACAGACGAAGACTTGTCCTTGGAAGTGACTGAGGCCAACATTGGAACTCAGTTGTGGCCCATTTTCGCCTTGCTAGCCCTTATGGTATTGATACTCGAAACGGTTTTACTAAAACTCTTCAGCAAATGAAAACCCTGATTAAAAACGTAACACTCATCTTCCCAGGTCACAAAGGGCACAACAAACGATTTTCAATCCTCACTGACGGTAAAAAGATCTTGGCCATCAACGGTCAAGAAAACGATGCGAAACTCACGATCGACGCCAAGGGGATGTACCTTTTCCCTGGCCTCGTAGATGCGCAGTGCCATTCAGGCGAACCCGGATTTGAGGATAAAGAAGACCTAAAATCACTTGCGTCGGCGGCGCAGTCTGGTGGCTTTACGGATTTATTTATTCTGCCCTCTACCGATCCAGTTATCGATTCTAAAGGCGCTGTGAGCTACGTTACCAAGGCTTCTCAAACAAACGGTATCGATTTCCACGCACTCGGCGCCATCTCAAAGGGGCTCAAAGGAGAAGAGTTGAGTGAAATGTATGACATGCACAAGGCAGGTGCTGTAGGCTTTACGGATGCCAAGCGATCCGTTAATGATGTCAACCTGATGAAGCGAGCGTTGTACTACGTCAAAAACTTCGGAGGTATTGTAGTTTCCTTTCCTAACGACGAGCGATTGGCACCAGGAGGAATGGTAAATGAAAGTCCTTCTAACACCTCCCTCGGATTAAAGTCTACCCCTGCGTTGGCTGAAGAACTCATGCTCAATCGCGATATATACCTACTCAGGTACTCGAGTTCGAAGATGCACGTGAGTACCGTCAGTTCAGAAGGCAGCGTTCGGTTGGTGGCCCAAGGTAAAAAGGAAGGGCTCGACCTATCCGCAGGTGTGTGCCTTGCCAACTTGCTCTTCAACGAAGACGTTTTATCTAGCTTCGACACCAATTTCAAACTCAGCCCTCCCCTTCGTTCTGAAAAAGATCGAAAGTCCCTGATCAAAGGGTTAAAAACGGGCACCATCGACATGATAGTCAGTGACCACACGCCAGAGGTTATTGAAAACAAAGACGTAGAATTTGACCAGGCCAATCAAGGGATGACCATGTTGGAAACGGCGCTTTCTGGATATCAGACATTGCTTAGCGACCAGCTTGATCTCGCTACCTTGGTGCAGGTCATGAGCATCAATCCCCGACAGCGTTTTGGGTTGGAAATGCCAGATCTGAAGGAGGGTGCTCAATTCAAGTTCACCCTTTTCGATCCGAATGAAAAGTGGACATATACAGCCAATTCAAAGCATTCCAAGGCATCCAACAATCCGTTTTTGGGACAACCGATGCAAGGCAAAGTCGTAGTGATCAAGTAATCAAATCACAATCTGCAATTGGTCCTCTGCGATGAACACATTATCTGGCAACGCGGCACTGATCTCAGCGTGCTTACCCATCTGATGGCTGATATGGGTCAGATAGGCCCGCTCCGGGTTCACACGCTCGATTACCTCAAGCGCTTCTTCCAAAGTAAAATGTGAAATGTGGGCTTCTTTTCTCAACGCATTGAGCACCAACACTTTTGTCCCTTCCAATTTTGGCCATTCCTGAGCAGGAATTCGATTTGCATCGGTGATGTAGGTGAAATCTTCAACCCTGAATCCTAACACCGGCAGTTTGTGGTGATAAACAAGGATTGGATTCCAAACTTGTCCATCAATGTCGAACGCGTGATCGGAGGAAATTGAGTGC
>JAVKEP010000029.1:0-23686 GCA_040221375.1 Cryomorphaceae bacterium | reverse complement strand
TGGGCACGGCTAGATCCGTAGACGACGCCATCGCTGCGAGACGCCACACGAAACCTGAGCTTCTATTTTTAGACATCCAACTCAAGCAGCGATCAGGCTTTGAAATCTTAGAGCACGAATTCGAATTCCCAATCGAGGTAGTCTTTGTCACTGCGTATGATCAATATGCCATTCAAGCCTTTAAAAATCAAGCGCTTTCTTACCTCCTCAAACCGGTTGATTTCAATGAATTTGAGGTTATAATAAAGCGCGCCCAACAAATCCTGCAAGGAACAATCGTACGAGATGCCGAAGTTTCACCCATCAAAATCAGCATTCCCAGAGAGTCCGAAACCCTGTACCTGCCGATCGATGAATTGATCTACGTTGAAGCCTCAGGAAGCTACTGCGAGGTCCACACTTCTTCAAAGGGCATTCTCTTGGTATCCAAACCCCTGAAATTTATCGAAGATCAATTGGAAGGGGGTGAACTCATTCGATCGCATCGCTCTTATTTGGTCAATCCTCACTTCATCGAATCGTGGTCCAAAACCAGCAAGCAGGCATTGAAACTCAAAACCGGTCAAGTGGTTCCCATCTCAAGAGACGGTAAAAAAAAGGTTCGCGCTCATTTCGAATGACGGTTTAGAAACCCAAACCAACCATTCAGCAATTCAACGTCTATGGGTGTGAATCTTTTGCAGACATTGATTCTACTGACCTAACCTATGACCAGCCGAACTTTGAACGGCTAGCGCCATGTCATTTGATTGAATAATTGAAGGACACAGTATTTTAAACGCCTTGCTACTGGCAAAGACCTGTTTTCGGACAGGTCTTTTTTTTGCGTTAAAGCCAATGGAAGTGTCTAAAAAAACCTCGTCGGCGCAGCGAATTGCTCCGCACAGCAGGGGAAGCGATGGAACCTAACCCGGGCTTACGTCCTTTGCGGAAGCTGTACCGTGTTGGTGCAAACAACGCTTAACTCTAGGGATTACCTCAATACTTTGCGGACAAACGCAACCGAAAAGTAACCCATGAGGAACACGCCAACGTATCCTTCTACACTGGCGAAGAACCGCATGATGCCCACCGGGTAGAATTCCCCGTAACCGATCGTTAAAAAGGTAATCGCGCTGTAATAAAACGCCTTGGAAACTGGATTCAAATCGGCCAACTCGCTCCCTCCGCCTGTGTCGATGTAGGTATCCGCTACAAATGGAAGTACCAGGTACAAGAGGCTAAAGAGCGTGTAAATAACCGATACAGAAAACAACACACGCAGTGGTTCTGTTGCATACAGTCCAATTTTATCGAACAACAGCCATTTGAAGAATGCCGTTGGATACGCCCAAATCGCGCTACGAGGGCGATGCTTCAAAGCATACTCAAGATCGGCTTTCAACTCATACCTCTTGTACCACACATAGGCGCGGTCCTCGTCGGAATATCGACCAGTTGAATTGTACGTTTCCTTAAGTATCAGAAGTTGCTGAGATTTTTCGCGGTTGGAAGTTTCTTGTTGCGAGCCGATCAAGCTCAAGACGTCATTACGCTCCCAATCGATGTAGAGGTGTCCGAGGTTCCTCATCCCATTGAAAAGCATTTGCTCCATCGCTACCGGAGCGCTCTCGGTGGGCATTAGGTCGATGATGTCCCTGACAATGGTGTGCGATAGATCTATTTGATCGACGCTCTTTACCCGTAGGTCGACGTAGTTGTTGAAATGGCACAATCGAAAGGATAACTTACTGGCTTGCGCCTTAAAAAAGGACAAACTCCCGGTGCCGAATTCCGCATTATCAAACACAAACTCGGAACTCGAGATGCACTCCTGAAAATTGATGTCGCCATTGCCAAAGATCGCAGACCTAAAAACGGCCTTGCCTTCCTTGAAATCTGCTTCAGAAAAATCGATTTGCCCGTCTCCGAAATGACTTCTCTTAAAATCCACCTTGCCATTTCCGAAATCCACTCGTTTGAAAGATACCTCTCCCCCACCAAACATGCATTTGTCAAACGTGATCAATCCATCTCCAAATCGCGTGTAATGAAAATCAACCTTTCCTTCTCCAAAGTTCACCTCACGAAAGCTAACCTTGCCGTCTTCAAATTCGCAATTGACGAAAAGCACATCTCCGGTCTCAAAATTGGCTTGATCAAAGTTGATCGAACGAGATTTGAATGCTGCGTACTGAAAGTTTGCTACTCCAGCTCCAAAATGACTCAACGAAAAATCGGTATGATCAGCGAGGAATTGCGACGAAAAAAATGAGAGCGGGCAATCACCGAAAAGACAATGCGTAAATGAGGTAGATGATCCCGTGAATTTCACACGACTAAGATCCGTAGGCTCGATACCGTCAAAGTACGCCCACGTTGCTGAAAAGTCTTTTAGCTCTATCTCTCGATCTTCAGGCAGGTTTCGCAGATCGCGGTAGGACTTCAGTGAAAAATCTTTCACGTATCGCATATCGAGATTGATCATCCCTCCTGCATCGATGTCAGCATAGATTTTTTCGGCCGAAAGCACACCCAAACGCACCCGCTCTTGTTGGCGGCCATGCAGGTCTGTTATGGAAACAATCACGCTCTTTTCGCAATCCTCGTAAGGCAGATCGGAAAATTCAAGGTCTATCAAGGTAGGCACAGGGGCAGGGTTTGGTTGAGCGAACTAAATTGCGAAATTCCCTTCAATTGATCACTGTTTCTTGCGGCGCATCCGCAAGTTCAGCGCCTCTACAGCCAGTGAAAAGAACACCGCAAAGTAAATGTAACCCTTCGGAACATGGATTTCTTGCATTGGCAATCCCTCAACGATTAGCATGAATCCAATCAAGATGAGGAATGACAGTGCCAAGACCTGCAAGGTGGGTTGCCCATTGATGAACTTGCTGATTCTTCCGGAGAAGACCATCATGATAACCATGGCTATCAAGACCGCAATGATCATCACCGGAAGGTCATTCGACATGCCGACAGCGGTTAAAATGCTATCGAATGAAAAAACAATATCGAGCAGCACTATTTGAAAGATGATGTACCCAAAGGAGACCTTCTTCTTCCCTACTAGTTGTTCATGGTCAAGCTGATTGACTTTCGCGTGGATTTCTGTCGTGCTCTTCGCAAGCAAGAACAACCCACCTGCCAACAATATCAGATTGCGACCGCTAAAGGCCAATCCGAATATGGTAAAGAGCGGTGCAGTGAGTCCAATCAGCCAAGAAATTCCCATCAACATGAACACCCTTACAATCAACGCCAAGCTCAGTCCAATAAATCGCGCCTTGGGTTGTTGATCTTCCGGAAGCTTGCTAGAAATGATCGAAATAAAAATGATGTTGTCGATTCCTAAAACGATCTCGAGGAATGTCAACGTGAGCAGGGCTATCCAAGCCTCGGGCTGTAGAAAAATCTCCATGCATCAACGGCAATTGCACTCGAAGAGCGCTTCGTAGGCTTTGACGTCGTCACGCCATTCTCTTCTATCGCTGTAGTAATCTCTGTTCTCACGAAAACACATCTCTTGGTCGTAGACTGGGTCAATGCAATCGGTGCATTCGGCACAGTCTAGGCAACCGGAAACCAAGCAACTCAATGACAGGAAAAGTAAACTTGCGACGAAGGTTCTCATGTGTGATGCGTTTCTATGGTCAACTCTGAAAGCACGAAATTATTCTTCTTATGGTAAAGAATGGGTACAAATGAAAATGCCTACTCAAAATGAGCAGGCATTTCTCTCGGGTGGAAGATGGGTCTCGAACCCACGACCTCCTGAACCACAATCAGGCGCTCTAACCAACTGAGCTACAACCACCGTGTACACCCAATTTTCATTGGGGATGCGAAAATAATCGTTCGTTTTAACTTACAATACCAGCATTGAAATTTTGAGCCATTATTTTTGAGGGATAGAAAGAAACATGGAAAACAGATTAAACCTGAAGGTGCAAGGAATGACATGCAATCACTGCGCATCTACCGTAGGGGGCATTATTCAGCAAGAAGGGGGCAAGGACATCCATGTTGACTACCTGATGGGCGAAGCAGATTTTGATCTCTCGCAAGCAGATCGGCTTCAGAAAATCCTTAGCAGATTAAAGAGCGCGGGGTACGAAGCCAAATCCGAAGCTTCCGAAGAAGCCGCCACTTCAGGCTTTAGCTCCATTGAAAAAAAATTCCTTTTTACCCTACCCTTTTCACTTGTGCTCTTCTCTCACATGTTTGTACCCCATGACTGGTGGATCAACGATCCATGGGTTCAATTCCTTCTCTGCTTGCCTGTTTACAGCTTAGGAGCGTACCACTTTGGCAAGAGCACTATTGAAGCCATAAAAAGCGGCAACATCAATATGGACTTGCTCATATTACTGGGCTCGACGAGTGCATTTGGGTACAGTTTGTACGGAGCCATCGAGTATGGAAGTACAGCGGAGGCGCACGACTTTCTTTTCTTTGAGACAACTTCGACGATCATCTCGCTTGTGCTGCTGGGATATGTAATAGAACACCGTGCGGTTCAAAAAACAACCACCCTGCTCCGCGATCTCATCAAGTCGAAGCCAGAAAAAGCCAAAAAACTTGTTCAGAAGGGTTTGAATCAGGACCTGGAAGTAGTGCTGGCTGTCAGCTTACGCCCCAAGGACCTGATCCTAATTAATGCCGGTGACAGGGTACCCGCGGATGGGATCATCGTCCATGGTGATTTAACGTTTAATGAAGCCATGCTCACGGGTGAGGCCGAGGGTATCCGTAAAGGAAAGGGACGAGAAATCTTTTCGGGGAGCCTTGTCACCGAAGGAAATGGTACGGTAGAAGTAACGAAAGCTGGTGATGAGAGTACCATTGGTAAGATCATCGAATTGGTGAAGCAAAGCCGGTCAGATAAACCATCCGTGCAAAAACTGGCAGATAAAATCAGTTCCTGGTTCGTACCGACCATTGTGGCCCTTGCTGTGCTCACGTTTTGCATAAACGCCATCGTAATCGACACCCCCTTTTCAGATGCATTGTTACGGAGCATTGCCGTACTCGTGATCGCGTGCCCTTGTGCAATGGGACTGGCGACACCAACCGCCGTGAGCGTGGGATTGGGCGTCGCTGCGCGCATCGGCATCATTGTGAAAAAGGCATCCGCGTTTGAAGAAGTGTCGGCCTTGAGCAATGTAGTTTTTGACAAAACCGGCACCCTCACGACGGGTGACTTAGACATCATTCTGGAGGACACATTTGGAAACTTTACCTTGGAAGAAATCTGGGGGATGATACGAACGATGGAAAAACGGTCGAATCATCCGATTGCGTTGAAAATATTGTCGTTGACAGAAGGAATGGATGAGGTCACTCTAGAAAACATACAAGAAGTCACTGGGGGCGGCCTCCAAGCAGGGTGGAAAGGTAAAAGAGTGAAATTTGGAACGCCTGAGTTCTGTGGCATAACGGAGCGTGAAGTAGACTTGGTATTGACGGTTGATGATGAAATCGCAGCAAAGCTTAGTGTCAGTGATCGCTTGAAATCGGATGCACAATCGGCCATCTCCTTCTTGCGCTCCCAAGGTCTGGACCTGTCGATTCTGAGTGGGGACAGCGCGTCCAAAACCAAATCTACGGCGGATGCGCTCGGCATCAGTGATTTTCATTTCAGACAACTTCCCGAGCAGAAACTTAAAATGATCGCCGAGCTGAAAACGAAAGGCAAGGTTGGAATGGTAGGTGACGGCATCAACGATTCGCCGTCGTTGGCCAAAGCGGATGTTGGAATCAGCATGGGAAGTGCCAATGCCTTGGCTGCTGAAAGTGCTAAAATCGTAATCCTGGGCGATAAATTGAACAATCTTGAACGCCTCTTTAGGGTGAGCAATAAAGTAGTTACGACGATCAAACAGAACCTATTCTGGGCCTTTTCCTATAACCTCATCGCAATTCCTCTCGCTGCGTCCGGTTACCTAGATCCAATGGTTGCGGCTCTGTCGATGGCCTTTAGTGACGTGGTGGTCATTGGGAATTCACTAAGATTGCGCTACGTCTTAGGAAAACACTCTGTTTGAGAAACGCAATCTTTATATCATCTGGCATTGGAAATGCCCTGCTTTTGGTCCCGCTGATCAAGCGGCTGAAAGAAATGGGTGAACTCACTGCCATCAGCACATCCCCCTACGAGTCTCACCGCATCTTTGACGGCTTCGAAGATCGCTTGTTTGACGAGGTCATACCCTTGACTACTGCTGTGGAGTGGATGATGAATGCCGCCAAATTCAAGCGGAGGTTTCACACCACTTACCTCGATCATTTCGCCTCGGGTCGCAAGAACATTGCTCTATCGTACACGAACAGTAAATCCGTGGTGACCAACACCATCCCACAACGTTTACCGAGCATCTTCCGATCCAGGGTGAGGCTGGTAGAACCGCTCATCGGAATCCACGAAGCGACGCAGTATTTGCGTTACGTAGACTCTGAAACCACGGACGGACAGCTCAATGAAAAGCTATTCAAACTGAACGCTCAATTCCACAATCGATTCTCCGAAGCGGAATACATCACCTTGCAACCGGGAAGTGGAAACAACATTGCTCCGTGGAAAACCTTGCGCATCGAGAAGTGGATCAAACTCATCGATCAACTCTCACAACAGCGTCCTGAGTTAAACATTGTGGTGTTAGGAGATGATTCCGAAACCGAACTCTCGGAGCGGCTGCCGAAGCGTGCCAATCTCATCAATGCGATTGGAAAAACGGATCTCAAGGAGCTACCGGGAGTGATTGCGGATGCCAAACTCCACGTCGGCAACGATAGTGCTTTGATGCACTTGGCAGGTTGTTTAGGCGTTAAAACCGTCAGCATCTGGGGCGGATCGGACCCGAACTTATATGGCTGGCACAAAGTGAACGCTGAAAAACATCGAATCATCTATAAAAACCCAAGTTGCGGACCATGCAGTCGATGGATTGCCCCGAATCAGTCAAAAACGGAGGTACCCTCCATGTGTCCTGATTTTGAGTGCCTATCCAAAATCAGCGTAAACGAGGTGCTACAATCGATCAACAGCCTGTTGTAACGTGATCAAGAATCTCATCCATACGCTTGGGAGCAGGTTCTTTATCTCCTTGATGAACTTGGCACTATTGCTCATCACCACTAGGCTGATGGGTGCGGGCAATAAAGGTGAAATCAGTCTCTTCGTCTTGAACATTTCCTTAGCTGCCATTTTTAGCGGACTTTTTGGTGGCCCTTCGCTCGTCTATCTTGTGCCACGCTTTTCTCTGCGTCTACTGGTTCTACTAAATTACGTATGGGCATTGATAACCTCAGCTTTGTTGGTTGGCGTCATAGCATTTAACGCCCTCCCTTCGACGCTTGGTGGATGGGACATCTTTCCGCTCGTATTGTTGGAGTGTTTGGTCGCTGCGAATACCATGATCTTACTTGGGCAAGAGCGCGTTGCTAAGCACAATTTTGTACAAATTATCAAGATTTCATTCACCGTATTCTATTTGATTGCGCTGCAGTTCTTGGGCGAGAAATTAGGATTTGAATCATTTATCTCTGCTTACCGAATCGGGCTGTTTGCAGCCTTTCTGTACTCTGTAGTAAGTATTAAAGGCGCCAACAATTCAAATGCAAATAGTATGACCTTGTTGCAGACACTCAAGGATGCATTCAAGTATGGAGGCCTAGTTCAAGTAGGTAACATTGCCCAATTATTGAATTATCGCTTAAGCTTCTATTTTCTCGAGTTAATGATTCACCCTCCGGGTAAGGCGCTGATTCGAATAGGTATTTACAGTGCTGCCCTCCAGGTGGCGGAGGCGGTTTGGCAATTTGCCCGCAGCGTCAGTACGGTCCAATATGCCAAGGTGAGCAACCTGGATAGCAAAAAAGAGGGGCTTCGCATTTCCTTAACGCTGACAAAGCTCAACTTCATTGTAACCTGTGTTGGAGTCATTGTTTTGGCCTTGGTACCGAATAGAGCGTATGCGCACGTATTTGGAACCGAATTCATTGAGATCAAATGGCTGATCCTATTGCTGGCTCCTGGCATCATAGCGCTGAGCATGAGTAATGCCTTCAGTCATTTCTTTGCTGGGGTTGGATTGCACAAGGTCAATACGCTTTCGTCTGTATTAGGATTGGCCCTAACCATAGGCATCGGATTTCCGTCTATTAGGTACTTTGGAACCACTGGAGCCGCTGGAGTAGCCTCCTTGGTCTATATCGCACAGACGGGCTATCAATTTGCCATCCTAAAGCGACAACATCAAGTGCGGTTCAGCGATCTTTTGATTTCAAAGGCAGAAATCGAATTCATTCGCAGTGCGGTAAGGCGCTTTCGCTCCTAACCCGTACTCTCAAATTGTATAAAAAAGCATAGTGATTTCATTACATTTGAAGACTTTACAATTCACAACCGTCCAACTAAACAATAAATTATGAAGAGGATTTTACTCACGGCCATTTCGGCAACCTTCGTCTTCTGTGGTTTTGCGCAAACTGTCCCAAGGGTTCAGGTAAGTCCAGAGCTTCAGAAAAAAGCTGTTCAAACAACAGCTCGCCTTCCAGTCAATCAAAGCCCGAGTTTCGAAGCCACCGCCACCCAGGCAAACCAAAATCGACAAATCAGTGCAACTGAGGTTGAAATTGGCGATACGCGCTACGACTTGCAGACCAACTCTGCCATTCAGCGCAGGCTTATCAACCATAACAACGGCAAAGTCTCAGCAGCTTGGACATTCAGTAGCAGCAACTCATGGGCTACTAGGGGTACAGGCTACAACTACTTCAACGGATCTTCTTGGGGAACGGCTCCAACGTCAGAGATAGAATCAGAAAGAACGGGATGGCCGAGCATTCTGACGCTTTCAAGCGGAAAGGAAGTTGTGATTTCTCACAGCACCGCCAACAATGTTTTGCGTAAAAGCGACCGATCATCCATAGGATCCGGTACTTGGACCCAAGCCAATCAAACAGCACTTGACGCTCAAGTATGGAACAGAGCTACTTCTGATGCCAGTACCAACACAATCCATATGATATCCATGACACTTCCAACTGCTCTCGCAGGAAGCGTTTACAATGGAATGGATGGAGCATTGCTCTATTATCGTTCGACGAACGGAGGAGCTTCGTGGGACATCGCAGATTACCAAATCCAAGGATTGGATGCTGCGTATCACCCTGACTTAGGCGGTGACGCGTACTCAATCGACGTCAAAGGAGACACGGTAGCCATCGTTCTTGGCGAAATCGGACGTGGTGTTCAGCTATTCAAGTCAACCAACAACGGAGTTTCTTGGAGCAAAACAGAAGTATTGGAGTCAGATGTTTGGTTCATCGAAGACGAAACGCTCATCGATACGGCCACACGACTTTACACATCTGACGGAAACGTTTCTGTGTTATTGGATAACGACGGCAAAGCACACGTATGGTATGCGAGCATGTTCATCGCCAATGATGACCTTACAGATGGTACGTTCTCTTACTATCCGTTTACCAACGGCTTGGACTATTGGAACGAAGATTTTCCAGAAGGAGAGCCTGTTTTTCTAACGGGCGCTTTAGACATTGATGGAAACGGTCAACTTGACCTCATCGGAACCGGAATCGAAGTAGTTGGTCGATATGGAAACGGTGGTCTTACGGGCCAACCTCAAGCCGGTATTGACGATGAAGGTTGTATTTACCTCACCTATCAAGCTTTCCGTGAGGACCTAGACAATGGAGCGCAGCATTATCGTCACACGTATGCGATGATGTCATGCGACGGAGGTTGTTCATGGTCTTTCCCGATCGACATCACCGGAGCAACTGCAAACAATTTCTCTGAGTGCGTATATCCAACGATCGCGAGAAGAGTAGATACTGCGATTCACGTGCTTTACATGTCTGACAACGAGCCAGGAATTGCTGTTTCAGGCGACCAGGATCCGGCAGGAGTTAACAAAATGGTCTACCTCAAGGAGAATGTTGAGCGATTTGACACCGCAACCATTTGCCCAACAGGCATCATCGGCGATACATTGCTTTGCCTTGGTGGCCAGGTAGATGTACAGGTACTCGGATGCGCATCTGCATACTCTTGGACGGGGCCTAGCGGATTTACCGCTACCACCGCTAGCATCTCTGCGACGGCAGTTGGCACCTACACTTGTACGATGACTACTGCTTGCGGAACACAGACTGAAACGATCAACATTGTTGAATTTACCGGAACAAACGGTCCTGACGTGATCATGTCTGCGACGGTCAACAGCATGTGTTCAGGTGATACATCTGTCATCACAGCCAACACAACCATCGGTGGACTCGTTTATTTGTGGAGTGCCAACGCTGGCGCTGCGACTACACAATCTGTAACGGTTACCGCTCCCGGTACTTATGACGTTACGGTAACCGCATGTGGTGGTGGATCAACGGTTGAGTCATTTACCATTGCAGAGCCTTCTGAAGATCCAGTTGGAATCATCATCGGTGATCTTTCGATCTGCCCTGGTGAGTCAACTACACTTACTGTTCTAGAAGTGTCTGGAGGGTCATACGCTTGGAGTACTGGCGGAACAGGAACGAGCATTACCGTGAATAGCGCTGGAACGTACACATGTAACGTGTCCAATTGCGGCGGAAGCACATCTGCAACAGTCACAGTTTCTGCCGAAGCACTTCCAGTTGCTGCGATTGACGCGCCGACCATTGAAATTTGCGAAGGCACTTCTTTAACTGCCACAGCGAGCGGAGGAAGCGGCTATA
This sequence comes from Cryomorphaceae bacterium, assembly GCA_040221375.1. Lineage (GTDB taxonomy): Bacteria > Bacteroidota > Bacteroidia > Flavobacteriales_G > Salibacteraceae > SHAN690. Next base: position 12,961 of record JAVKEP010000029.1, on the reverse strand, counting down.
CTTGGTCCAATGGATCAACTTCAGCAGTCCTTACCATTTCTCAGCCTTCCGAGTCTGGAACGTATACGGTGACCGTAACCAACGATTGTGGTGACGAGGATACTGAAGAAGTAACCTTGACCATTCATGAAACGCCAGCGGCGCCAAGCATTACTTACGATGGAACGCAATACACTTCGTCTCAGACAGGTGGAGGAACTCATCAATGGTATGTTGGAGGAACGCTGATAAGTACGGTAACTGGAAATACACTTCCAAACAATGAATCCTACTTTGGACTCCAAATCACTTGTATCTATACCGACGAAAACGGATGCGTAAGTCCTGAGTCTTCTGCCATCCTCAACACTGAAGATGTGGAGAATGCCTCTGGTGTGACCATCTACCCAAACCCAAACAATGGCCGATTCGAAGTTCGATTCGGAAATGTGAACGGCAAGGTTGAAGTCGAAGTGATCGATGTACTTGGAAAAGTAGTGTACACCAATAACGTTGCTGCAACTTCAGGAATGATCGAAGTTGTCGACCTAAGTGGATTTGAGTCTGGTGTGTACCAACTCAGTCTGAACGGTGAGGCAATCAGCAGTACACATAGTGTTGTGATTAAGTAAACTCACTTTAGATTTTTAGGAAAGGCCCTCTTCGGAGGGCCTTTTTTTTTAATTGGTTCTGCCTAGCCCAGCAAGAGCAGGTCCTGCACGCCGATGGGGCGTTCGGCGACGAACCCTTCACCATAGATGGCTCCGATGTAGCGCCCGTACATCTTTGCCTTGCCTTCTACTATGTCAAGAAACTCCTTGTTCGAGATCGACGAAGCTGGTTCTTCGCTATTGGGGTTATAGAACTGCGATTCATAAGCTAGGATGCTCTTCATTCGCTCTTCCCAATGCTCTGAGATATCGACTACCAAGGTGGGTTGCTCAAAATAGTCTTGCAAGTAGTGTAGAACCAATTTGGGCCTCCAAGCGTCCTGTTGTTTGCCGTCCGTTTCGGTCTCAATGCGTCGTAATCCTGATAGAAAGCAAGCTACTTTTTCCAACTCCGCACTTCGCGGGTGGTCAGGGTGCCTATCTCTCAAGGCATTGCACAAAACGACATCGGGTTTACATGCGCGGATGATTCGGATTATTTTCAGCTGAGCTTCTTCGTCGTTTTGAAAAAACCCATCCCGTAAATTGGCGTTCTCACGAAATCGTGTCTTTAATACTTGTGCGGCGGCCTTCGCTTCGCTAAGTCTGATGGAGGCAGAGCCACGCGTTCCGAGTTCGCCTTGGGTGAGGTCCAAGATGCCTATCTTTTTACCCGCTGCTACCGCCTTGAGTAAAGTTCCACTGCAACTCAATTCTACATCATCCGGATGCACGCCTATTGCCAGAATATCAACTTTTTCTATTGCCATGGTTCCTTATCCTATTAATGCTCTAAACTTGCTGTCTCTATGGACAAATTTCTGGCAATATTAACCAAAGAGTTCAAGTCGGATTTCCGCAACCCATATATTCTGGGTGGTGCTGGGTTGTTTTTACTCTCGACGCTTTTTGTTTGTTACATAACCGTAAAGCGCATCCCAAACCCATCCACCTGGGTGGCATTGTATTGGATAATCATTTTGTTTTCAGCTTTCAACGCCGTGGCAAAAAGCTTTACAAGTGAAACGCGTGAACGTATGCTCTACCTCTATACTCTGACAGGACCAGCGGCATTTATTACATCAAAGGCCGTCTACCATGCCTTAGTGATGATTTTACTGTCATTGATTGCAGTGGTCGTTTACTCGACATTCTTTGAGATGCCGATTGAAGATCCAACGATGTTTTATACATCCGTGATCCTCGGCGCATCCGGAATCGCTATCATCCTGAGCTTGCTTTCGACGATCGCATCCAAAGCGGGAAACAACCTCACTTTGATGGCCATACTAGCGCTTCCTATTTTACTGCCGCAAATGATGGTATCTACCACTTTGATGAAAAACGCAATCGACGGAATCGAGTTTTCCATCCAACTCAAGTATCTGTTCGTCTTAGGAGGCCTTAATGTGGTCAGTTTTGCCCTCTCAGTTGTGTTGTTTCCATACCTTTGGAGAGAATAAAAAGACGATACGCATTGAAGCTGCACCTTGCCTTCAAGATCCTTTCCTTTCCTCTGGTCATTTTCGCGCTGACTGCGGGATTACTCGTGGATGTACCTGCATTGAACATCCTCAATGAGACCATCCGGAACCTGTTTTTTCATGTCACGTCTTGGTTTGCCATGGTATTACTTTTCATTGCCTCCTTTGTGTACAGCATTCGCTACCTCCGAACCGGTTCTCCAATCGACGATTTAAAAGCTAGAGCATTTGTAGAAACGGGGATGGTTTTTGGAATTGCAGGTATGGTCACTGGCATGCTGTGGGCTAACTACACTTGGGGAGCCTTTTGGGTTCCGGACCCGAAACTCAACGGTGCGGCGATTGCGCTGTTGGCATACCTGGCTTACGGCATCTTGAGAAATAGCTTGCAAGACAGCATTCAACGAGGCAAGGTCAGTGCGGTCTACAATATTTTCGCCTTTGTGATGATGATACTCTTTGTATTCATCCTACCGCGCATGACCGACTCGCTGCACCCTGGGAACGGAGGCAATCCTGCATTCAGCAGCTATGATCTGGACGACACGATGCGAATGGTATTTTACCCGGCTATTCTAGGTTGGATTTTTCTTGGCCTATGGATGACCGAAATCCGCATTCGGATTGCTAATTTGAAAATGAATCGATGATGAAAGCACTCTTGTCAACCTTTGCTATGCTGATGTTGTTTCTCAGCTCTTTCGCGCAAGATGCGAGTATGGCAGACCACATGCGTTCTGAAGGCAAAATCTACGTGGTGGTAGGCGTGGTAGTCCTGATTTTTATAGTGCTCTTCGCTTATTTGATTTTCTTGGATTTACGATTGCGCAAAGCAGAAAATGAAAACAGATGAAACGCATTCATATCATACTGATCCTTTTGATTGCTGTGCTCATTGGTGCAATGATCGGGGCCATCAATGACTCGAGCTCCTACGCCGATTTTGACGAGGCCTTTTCCAACCCTGATGGTGAATACCATGTCGTTGGCAAACTGGTACGCGAGAAAGACATGATCTACGATCCCGAAACCAACCCAGATGTATTCACCTTCTGGCTCGAAGACATCAACGGAATGGAGCGCCAAGTCGTGCTGCATAAAAGTAAGCCACAAGACTTCGAACGATCCGAACAAATCGTATTGATCGGAAGCGTAGAAGGCAACGACTTTCACGCCAGTGAAATATTGATGAAATGCCCTTCGAAGTACACCGACGGCGAAGTACGCGCCAAAGAAGAAGCTAGTAGCTGATCGCATGGAATACCTTGGAGAACACACGTTGATCGGAGAGGTTGGCAACCTCTTTGTACTTATTGCATTTGCATTCGGCGGTCTTTCGACGATCGCTTATTATCTCGGAGAACAACGCGATGACACCACTTGGAGAAAACTGGGGCGGTGGAGTTTTTGGATGCACTCCTTGGGTGTAATCGGAATGGTCGCCACGTTGTTCACGATGATTTTCAATCAGTACTTCGAGTATCATTACGTTTGGCAACACAGCAGCACCGAACTTCCACTTCGATACATTTTTTCATGCTTTTGGGAAGGGATAGAAGGAAGTTTCATTCTTTGGATGTTTTGGCATGTCGTCGTGCTAAACGTCTTGCTTCGTTTTCTGGATAAATGGGAATCCTCCGTAATGTCCGTTGCTGTTTCGGTCCAGGTATTTCTGACCTCCATGCTTCTCGGCGTCTATCTATTTGATTACAAACTCGGAAGCAATCCATTCACTGTTCTAACGCGCCAACACCCCGATTTTATCAATCTGCCCATCTTCCAGATGCCCAACTACCTTGAGATTCTGGATGGCCGCGGTCTCAATCCGCTCTTGCAGAACTATTGGATGACAATTCATCCTCCTACGCTCTTCCTAGGTTTTTCGCTCGTTTTGATCCCCTTTGCCTTCGCGATTGCAGGATTATGGAGGGGCAAATACACCGAATGGGTGAAGCCAGCGTTGCCTTGGACCTACTTGGGCATCGCCATCTTGGGCATCGGCATTCTGATGGGAGGAGCATGGGCATATGAGGCCCTTAGTTTTGGCGGGTTTTGGGCTTGGGATCCTGTAGAAAATGCATCCCTCGTTCCGTGGCTCATTTTGGTTGGAGCCGGCCATTTAATGTTGATCCAGCGAAAAGAAAAGACCTCGGTTTTCACGTTATTCATGTTGACAACGCTTGCTTTTTGCCTCATTCAGTACAGCTCCTTCTTGACCAAGAGTGGCATCTTAGGTGAAAGCAGTGTTCATTCGTTTACAGACCTCGGCATGACAGGTCAACTGGCAATATCCTTGTTCTTCTATGTTTTTCTATCCATCGCCCTCATACTTTGGAGAAACAAAGACTTTCCTAAAAACAAGAAAGAGGACCACATCTGGTCGCGCGAATTTTGGATGTTCATGGGAGCCTTGATCTTGATGATTTCAGCCTTTCAAATCGAGTTCAGCACCTCCTTTCCGGTCATCAACCAGATGTTTGGTACCAATCTGGCGCCTTCATCAGACAGGATTGAGTATTACAACAAATGGCAGCTGCCCCTCGCCATTTTGGTAACGGCCATGGTTGCGTTCACACAGTTCATGAAGTACAAACGATCGGAACCTAGGCTACTCATCCGTAAACTTTCGCTTTCCGTTGGAATTGCTGTGGTAATTACCGCCGCTACCTCCGTCATTTTCTCCATTACGAATCCCCTTGTCATCCTCCTAGCCTTTACCTCGACTTGGGCCATCGTTTCGAACCTCGATTACGTCGTACGAATCCTCAAGGGCAAACTCAAGAAAGCCGGGGCAAGTATTGCACATGTGGGGTTTGGACTCATCATGCTTGGCGCATTGATCAGTACGAGTCAAAGCGATGTGATCTCTGAGAACACAAGTTTGTACGACGTCGGTGCATTGGGTGAAAATTTTGACAACAATGAGAACATCCTGTTGATGAAGGATGATACCCTGTTGATGGGAGATTACTTCGTGAGTTATCGAGGCAAGGAAACCGACGGGATTTTCATCCACTATGAAGTAGAGTACATGCAAGCAGACGCCGCTGGTGAATTGCAGACAGCTTTTACCCTGTATCCCTTCATACAACTGAATCCAAGGATGGGTAATGTGGCCGAACCGTATACGAAGCACTACCTCGATAAAGACGTGTACACCCACATCACCTACGCCGAATTGGAAGACCGCGATAAGAAGGTGGAAGAATCGGAACACAGCATCGAAGTGGGAGATACCATATTTACACAAAACAGCTTCTTAGTATTCGATTCGCTGGACCGAAAACCTGCGCTCACTAACAAAGGCTTGACGATCAACGACCTTGCATTGGGAGCTAAGTTCACTTTGTACGATGTACAGACCGAGGCGCATTCACTTACGCCGCTATTCGTGATACGCGACAGACAGTTTTCGTTTTCCGTCCCTGATAGTGTGCCGAACGTTGGCGTTACGATCAGTTTTGATGGCATTGATCCCGCTGCTGAACGATTCTCATTTCGCATCACCGAAAAGGATCCGAAATACCGAGAATTTATCGTCATGAAGGCCATTCTTTTTCCTTGGATCAACATCCTTTGGCTCGGAATCATCGTAATGGGAATCGGCACGTTACTCGCTGTCTTCCAACGTTTCAAGCAGAGATGAATGCATCACCGCGCATAGCCATTCTTGGCGTCGGGAATGTGGGTTGGAACCTAGGGTTTAGGTTGCACGAAATAGGCTATTCAGTTCCTCAATTGATTTCAGAAAGCCATGATGCCAGTGACGATTTGGCCAAAACCCTTGGAGCGGAAATCGGTGAGCATCCTAAGGAATTGTCGCCATTCATTGACATTGCCATTCTTTGCGTTCCTGACGATGTAATCATACGGACCGCCGCCAACATCCCAGCTAGCGTTGCCGTTGTTCACACTTCTGGCAGCACGCCATTGCTTCTTGATCGAGAGAATAGCGGGGTTCTCTATCCGTTTCAAACCTTTTCAAAGCATGTTCGTCCCGATTGGAAAGGCATTCCGGTATTTGTTGAGAGCAACGACGCGGGGTTAGAAAAACAGCTTCTGGAACTAGCGCTGGCGCTTTCGGGAAACGCATCCATCAAGTCTTCAGAGCAGCGAAGAAGCGTTCATTTGGCGGGCGTATTCGGGGCGAATTTTGTCAATCACATCCTCTTCCTCGCGGAAAAAGTCCTCAATGATAGCAACAGCGACTTTGAAGTTCTGCGTCCATTGTTGCGCGAAACCCTACGAAAGGCAATCGAATTAGGCCCTAAGGAAAGTCAAACGGGTCCGGCGCGGCGAGGAGACGAGCAATTGATCGAGCAACATTTGCAGTTGTTGAAGGCTGATCCCAACATGGCGGAGATCTACGCGTTGTTAAGTGAAAGCATTGCACAAACGTATCGGACATGAGTTATTTAGATCATTTCGAACGCATCAAGGCATTCGTGTTTGATGTCGACGGCGTGCTAACAGATGGCAGCGTTGTTTTGCTTCCGGATGGACAGCAGATGAGAAGCATGCAATCTAAAGACGGCTATGCCTTGCAAATTGCCGTTAAGAAGGGCTACCGCGTTGCCATCATTACCGGGGGCAATTCACTTCCCGTAAAGGAGCGTCTGCAGGCATTGGGAATAACAGATGTATACTTAAAAAGCAGCCACAAAGACGAGTCCATGGATGACTTCCTTCACAGCTATGGCCTCAAACCAGAGGAGGTTATGTACATGGGGGACGACATTCCGGATCTTTCGGCCATGTTGATGATTGGTCTGCCCGCTTGTCCGGCAGACGCAGCCCCTGAAATTAAGTCGTGCAGCAAGTACATTTCAAAAAAACGCGGCGGCGAAGGTTGCGTCAGGGAAATCATAGAACTGATCATGAAAACGCAAGGAACGTGGTATGATCATGAAAAAAACAGTGATAACTTAGCAGAATTCACATGGTGACGGCCCTTGCATACCTTCGGTTGATCCGATTTCCAATTCTAGTGCTGATTGCGCTTATGCAATACAGCATTCGCTGGTTCATCCTTGAGCCCATGCTTTCGATCAATGGCTACGAACTCTTGATCAGTGATCGGTATTTTGCCTTTCTGGTGCTGAGTACGGTGCTGATCGCGGCTGGCGGATATGCAATCAACGACTACTTCGATGTAAAGGTTGATCGCATCAATAAAATCAAAAAAGTAATCGTAGACCGCTACATCAAGCGGCGGGTTGCGATGATGCTTCACTTGGTTCTTTCAGGGCTCGGATTGGTCATCGCTTCCTTTTTAGCATGGAGACTTGGAATGTGGCAATTGTCTGCATTGTATGTTTTCGTCGTGTTCACGCTGTGGTACTATTCAACCACGCTGCAACATCAATTCCTCACCGGGAATTTGGCCATTTCGTTAATGGCAGGTTTTGTTCCGTTGATTGTAGGACTGTTCGAGATTCCGTTACAAAATGCCGCACATCCTGAGATGCTCGCCAAACTAGGGTATTCCATCTTTAACGTACCCGCATTTTGGATTTTGGGTTACAGCATCTCCATATTCATCCTAACGTTGGGAAGAGAAATAGCGAAGGATGTCGTTGACTTCAGAGGAGATCGCATCTTCGGAGCCAAGACCATTCCGATCCAAATCGGAGTGAAAGCCACCAAATCTGTTCTAATCACGGTTTACGCCATTTTTATCGCAGGATTTACTTGGGCGTACTTCCAGTATCTTCATGTGCACATAGGCATGACTACTGTATTTTTCTTCGTGGCCCTGCTCATTGTAACCAAAATCGCATTGATCATCAAAGCGCGAACGAAGAAACATTTTCTGTATACCGTTCACGTGAACAATGCGATCACGTTGATTCTCATTCTGAGCGCGTACCTGATCAAGCTCAGCATTGAAACTTATTTCTCTTGATCCATGGCTCTTCCATTCGCCTCATTGATTGACGTCGACTTGGTTCTTGCCAGTAAATCCCCACGCAGAAAGATGTTATTCGAAGGGCTGGGACTGCCATTCGAACAGCGCATCGTTGAAGTGGAAGAAGATTTTCCTGCTGCCCTCACGGCAGGGAATATTCCCATTTTTTTGGCTGAAAAGAAGGCCAAGGCGTTCGATGGAAAGATTGCAAAAAAGGAGCTGATCATCACAGCGGACACGATTGTATGGTCCAATGAACGCGCGTTGAACAAGCCCGAAAACAGGCAGGAAGCCCGAAGAATGCTTGAAGAGATTTCGGATGCCACACATTCGGTTTTTACAGGCGTATGCTTGCGAACCGCGACTCACAACCTCAGTTTCGTTGAAGAGACTAAAGTGACGTTTAACGCACTCACGCGTTCCGAGATCGATTATTACCTCGATAACTATCAGCCCTATGATAAAGCGGGAGCATATGGTATCCAGGAATTCATTGGATTGATTGGAATCAAGCACATCGACGGGGACTTCTATAATGTGGTGGGCTTTCCAATGCAACGCTTCTGGAGAGAGTTACAGTCTTTGTTGAAAGGACATTGAATCGTTAATAACGCGTTAAGAGTCCGGACCTGCTCTATCTTTCGCAGTTAGATTTGAATCACCATGAGCCGATCTAACATTCGCATCATTATCGTACTTGCCACTGCGCTCTTCATCGGCTTGGTATCTACCCAAATTTTCTGGGTTAAAAAGGCCTACGAAATCACCCAGCGGCAGTTCGAACATGAAATCGAATTGGCCTTAATCAGTGTTGTTAAGGATATTCAGAAGCACAGCGGCGACTCCACCTTCCTTGTCGATCCGGTCAAGCTCGTTTCTCCGAATTTTTTTCGCGTTCAGATCAATGAAGAGTTACAGCCCTTCTACTTGGAGTCAATGCTCAAGACCGAGCTGCTCAATCGGGAGCTGAATTTCCAATTTCAGTACAGTATCTATAACTGTTTCAACGATTCGGTGGTGTTCACCAAAAGTGTGAGCCACGACATGGAGGAAATTGAATCGAGTGACGCTAACCCCGCTCCACCTATTTCTTGGGAAGACGACGGACACTACTTTTCGGTCTTCTTTCCATCGCTAAACCTTGAGGTATTCAGTGAAATGCGCTTTTGGGTCGTTTCATCGTTTGTATTGCTGGCCGTGTTGATTTTTTTCACGTATGTAATCAACGTTATCCTTAGGCAAAAGCGGCTATCCGAGGTCAAGAATGATTTCATCAACAACATGACCCATGAGCTGAAAACTCCGATATCTACAATCTCTCTGTCGTGCGATGTCTTGCTTCAGAATTCGATTGCGCAACAACCCGATCGGCTTAAAAACTATGCCCGGATCATAAAGAACGAAAATCAACGATTGCAAACACAGGTTGAGCGCGTTTTACAAATCGCTCGACTCGACAAGGAGGAGATTGATCTTACGAAAACACAAGTTGACATCCACGACATCATCGACTTAGCAGTGCCCACCATTGAAATGAACTTTCAAGAGAAAGGAATTGCGATCGATACGGATCTCAAGGCACAAGATGCCAAGGTGCATGGAGACGAAATGCACATTACGAACATTTTATTCAACCTGCTGGACAACGCAGCCAAGTACGGCGGTGAAAATCCGGAAATAAGCGTCGAGACTAGAAATGATTCAGGAGGTGTCTACCTCTCGGTCACGGATCGAGGTCCAGGCATTTCAAAAGACCAACAGAAGTTTATCTTCGAGAAGTTCTATCGGATTCCGACCGGCAACGTTCACGACGTCAAGGGCTTTGGCCTCGGTTTGCACTATGTGAAAACCATCGCCGAAGCGCATGGTGGAAAGATCAAGCTTCGCAGCAAGCCGAATGAAGGAAGTACGTTTGAGTTGTATCTGCCTTTCGGAACAGAAATTGTAAAGAACTAGCCATGAAAAAAAAGGACCGTATCAAAGTGCTCTTGGTAGAGGATGATCTCAATTTGGGATTTGTCATTCAAGATCACTTACGGAATGAAGGTTATCAAGTGGATCTCGAAAAGGACGGATTTGCTGGATTTCAGAAGTTCTACAACCAAAGCTTCGATCTTTGCATCTTGGACGTGATGCTCCCAAAAAAAGACGGCTTTACCTTGGCTGAAGACATCCGCAAAATTGATCAACAGGTGCCGTTGCTCTTTCTCACAGCCAAGAGCATGACTGAAGATAAGATCCGAGGGTTCAAGTTGGGGGCAGATGACTACTTGACCAAACCATTCAGCTTCGACGAGTTGGATCTTCGAATCAAGGCCATCATGAAACGAGCCAAGCCAGGCGAAGAAGAAGACGCGCAAGACCGCGACGTTTTTGCGTTGGGCCACTTTGAGTTCGACTACAAAAATCTCTCGTTGAAACACGCCGAGGAACAGCGTACCCTAACAAAAAAAGAAGCTGAGCTTCTCCGCATGCTATGCCTGCACCAAGACCAAGTATTGACGCGAGAAATGGCTCTAACAGTGGTTTGGGGAAGCGATGATTACTTTCTAGGCCGCTCGATGGACGTCTTCATTACCAAATTGAGAAAGTATCTAAAGCTCGATGAACGCATCAAAATAATGAACGTGCATGGAGTGGGATTCAAATTGATCGTTGATGAGTAGCGAACAGTCATTTGATGGATTGCTCGATAAACTCAAACAGGATGGACCATGGCCGAAGCTTTACATGTTCAAATTCATCATTCCAAACGACAACCAAAAGCTAGCGCTTACAGAAAGATTGTTTGGACCCGAAGCACAAGTGTCGATCAATAAAAGTAGGACGGGCAAATACTTGAGCGTATCTGCGAAAGAAATCATGTTATCTCCTGAAGAAGTAGTAAAGCGCTACCAAGCCGCCGTAGAAATTGAAGGACTGATCTCCCTTTAGGCGGCCAATTCGGTTGACTTCATCGCTTCTTTGATGTCACTCCTTTCCTTTTCAAGGCCGATGAACTCTATGCGAAAATGCGTACCTGGTTTTTCGATGCGATCTACCTTGCCATCCAATTGAGATGTCAAGGTAACGACGAGTTCCATTCCAAGGGTATGTGCATTGGTGAAGCTAAAGTCGTCGGGCAATCCTACTCCGTCATCGCCTACTTCTAACTCAAACAATCCCGCTTCGTTTCTTCGCATGACCACGTTGATGGTTCCTTCTTCCTTGTCAACAAACGCATGCTTCAAAGAATTGGATATCAGCTCGTTTAGGAGCAGTCCAAGGGGAATCAATGTATCCAAGGTCATGGTCTCCAACTGAACGTCAATGTCGAGGTTGATGCGCTGGTTGAGCCGGTAGCTCCTCAAGAGGTTTTCGGCCAGTTCCTTTATGTATTCTTTGATATTGATGTTGCTCAAGTCATGCGCCTCATACATCTTTTCATGGATCAAGGCCATGGAGATGATTCGATTTTGGCATTCATCAAATAGATCCAATGCTTCTTGATCGTCCGTATAAGCGCATTGAAGCCGAATCAAGCTGTTGATGACTTGCAGGTTGTTCTTGACCCGGTGATGGATTTCCTTGAGTAATACTTCCTTTTCTTCTTTTTGTTTCTTGATGCTCTGGTTCTGTCTCTGCAGGAGTTCTAAGGCTTTTTTTCGCTCGCGATTTGTTCGCGCGTAGAGCACCACTGATATCAATGCGAGCACCAGACCGATGGTAAATGAAATGATCAAGATGCGGTTGCGAGCGAGTTGCAGGTCTTGGATTTCATTTTCTCTCTTGAGGATTTCAATCTCCTTCGTTTTATTCTCATTTTCAAACTTCGCTTCCATATTGGTTGCGATTTCTTTGGTCTGCTCGCTGAAAAGGGTGTCTTTCAATTCAGCATAGCGGTGCTTATATGTCAAAGCCTTTTTGAAATCACCGTTGCGCGTATAGATTTCGCTGATCTCATTGTAGGCATCTCGGAGCTCCTTCTTGGCGCCAATTTCCGAGGAAATCTTGATTACCTCCTCCATGTATTGTAGTGCATCATCAGTATTACCGGTGAGTGATTGCACCTTCGCAATTCCTTGTAGGGAACTCAGCATGCCTTTCTTATCCCCTAACTCCTGCTGAATTTCCAAGGCCTTCTTTTGAAATTCAAGTGCCTTGGCCACTTCTTTGGTCTGGGCATACACATCGCCAATGTTCGTATAGGAAGAAGCAATCCCTCTTTGGTTTCCCGTTCCTTGTCGGCCATCCAGCGACTCAAAATGATACTTGAGAGACTCATCGTACTTCCCTTCTTCGTAGGCAATGATTCCCATGTTATTCATGATATCAGAGATAACATCTTGCTTTTTCAGCGGCCTCAGAATATCGAGAGCTCGATTGTAATAATCCTTGGCTTGGGGGTAATTGCCTTGCAGGTAATAAACAAGGCCAATGTTGTTGTAAGACTTACCCACACCTTCCTTGTCCTCTAAATCCTCCAATAACCGGATCGAATTCAGGTACGCCTCGATGGCCATCGAGTATTCTCCCTGTTGGGTATAAACGGCGCCTTTGTTATTGTGCGAACCTGCCATTCCTTTCTTATCGCCAATTTCCGTCATCAACTCCAACGATCGATCGTGGTAGCCAATGGCCACGCTGTAAATCGCTTTGTAATAATTAATGATTCCCAAATTGTTATAAGACAGTGCAATCCCCTTTTTGAATCCAAGTCGCTCGGAAAGAAACAAGGCCCGGTTTGCATATTTCTCCGCTCGATCGATGTCGCTGTTGAAAAATTCACGCGATAATCCATACAACAACAACACCTTGTCGGTGTCTTGTTTCGAAGTACGCAGCAGTTGGAACAGGCTATCAATCTTAGGTTGATCTTGCGCCATGCTGAGTTTTGCACATCCGATGAGCAGGAAGAGTGAAAGAATAATGGGTATTGATCGCACGGTTTTGAATTGTAC
>JAVKEP010000028.1:0-13770 GCA_040221375.1 Cryomorphaceae bacterium | reverse complement strand
GATGAATTAATCGGCTTAATAAAAGAGGCCTTCAACGAAGCAAAGTAATCAAAACACCCCCTAGTCCCTAGTCCCTAGCCCCTAGCCCCTAGCCCCAAGCTCCTAGTTCCTAACTCCTCACTCCAACCTCTTATCACACTCACATTCCCAACACTCTTCAACGGTTTCATAAGGCACATTGCCGCCGCAACCTCCGTAGATGAACTCTTTGCACTTTCCGGCCTCCGCATCATAATAGTACGCCGGTATATACGCCTCGCAAGGACCCGCTTGTGGAATTTCAGAACATTGGTCTGGTCTCGTGCAGTCATCCTTTGTGCAAGCAACTGAAAGGAAGAACCCGATCAGAAAAAGGGAAAGGTATTTCATGGTGGTTCATTTCGACAAGAGACGAAGATTTCGACTAAATGGTGGGTTCCGTTTCCTCAATCACCGCCTTGAACCGAGGGTCAAGGGAAAGGATCGACCTTTATTTCACTTCGAACGATTGTTCCAATCCTCCTACTCGCAAGGTAAATCTTCCTGGTTCCACAATTCGCTTATGGTCTTCGGCAACGAAGGCCAAGCTTGCGACGGGAATCTCAAAATCTACTAGATTCTTCTCCCCGGGTTTCAGAGAAATCTTGGCAAAGTCTCTCAGCCGCTTCACGGGTGGTGTAACGCTAGCGATTTCATCACTGATGTACACTTGCACGACTTCCTTTCCTTTGATTTCGCTTGAGTTGCCTACCTCCACAGATACCCTGATCGTGTCGTTTTTTGCATATGTTTTTTGGTCCAGGCTGAGCGCGCTGTATTCAAAGCTGGAATAGCTCAACCCATGTCCAAATTCCCACTGTGGGCGAAAGCCGCTGGGGCCCCAATCGGGTCCAATGGTCTCAGCAAACTTGTGGTCATAGGTCACCAAGTCGTTGACCGCAGAAGGATAGGTAAAAGGCAGATGACCCGAAAAATTCCTGTGGCCAAAAAGTAGATCAGCAAGCGCCCTCCCTCCTTCATTTCCTGGTCGGTACGCCATGATCACAGCTGCGCATTTGTCAGCGATCTCAGCGATGATCTGAGGACGATCTTGTAAAAGAACCAACACAACAGGCCTTCCTGTTTCTAGCATAGCGTTCGCCAATTCCAATTGTGCCCTCGAAAGCGTCAAATCCCTCCGATCGCCTGGTTTTTCGGTAGCCGGAGCTTCTCCCAAACAGAGCACGATTACCGATGACTCCAAAGCTCCATTTACTGCATCTTGGAGCTCTCCGACTCGATCGATTGCTGACCCTTCTTTGTATGTCAATTCGTGGACAAACACTCGCATTGCTTCGTAAACCGTTGGATGAGTCTCATGCGTAATTAATGTATCCATTCCTTGCCAAGTGCGTGACCAAGAACCGTTTAAGTGAACCAAACTATGTGCGGTAGGTCCAGCAAGAAAAACGGGCTCACTAGCCCTCAATGGGAGTACACCGTCTTCATTTTTAAGCAAAGTGATGCCTTCAACAGCCAATTCGTAAGCAGCAGCCGAATGGGCTTTCAAAGTTGACTCATCAACCGTTGGAGCCTCCATTTCAGCGAAGAGATCCATGTCTAATTTCATTTTTAAGATTCTTCGAACAGAAGCATCGATACGCTCCTCGCTGATCTTTCCTTCGTTTACCAATCGGATCACATCGTAGTAGAAGGAATAATCGTCAGGCACCATCGCCATGTCCAGCCCAGCACGAACGGCCAAGAGCGCTGCCTCGGTAGTATCCTTTGCCACCCTGTGCCAATCGGCCAAATGAGCGACATCCGCCCAATCTGAGAGGATGACCCCATCAAAGCCAATTTCTTTTCTCAGCACCTCTTCGATCCAATACCTATTCGCTAGCATGGGAATCCCGTCCAGCTCATTTGATCCCACCATGATGGAACGTAGGCCGCTTTTCACCGCCTCATCAAATGGAGGCAAATGGACTTCACGCAGGGCCCTTTCACCAATGTGAACGGGCGTTCGGTCCTTTCCTGAGAAAGGGAATCCATACCCGACAAAGTGTTTGGCGCAAGCTGCTACGGGCCATTCGCTTTCTTGATAGGCTTGAACGAGGGTGCTTCCCAACCGCTGCGTGAGATACGGGTCCTCGCCAAAGGATTCAAAAAACTGCACCCACAATGGTTGTCGCGCCACGTCGAGAATTGGGGAGAATATCCAAGGAATTCCCGCCGACCTAGACTCGAAAGCGGTGGCCTCTCCCATGGCATTTACTAGGCTATCATTCCACGTCGCCGCCATTCCCAACTGATGCGGAAACAGCGTTGAATTGGCTACGTAATTTGCCCCGTGCACTGCGTCTAAGGCGTAAATAATAGGAATCGTACCTCCGTTCTCAGGTTGTGAAAAAAAGCGGATGGTTTGTGTGATGTAGTGCCAATCCTCTGGGTCGAGCGCATGTCCCGCTGTATTCATGATGGATCCAATTCCTCGCTTTTGAATGGCTTCAATCAGCTTTGCCGTATCCAATCTGAGTGGGTATGGAAGATTTCCACCTTTTCGTTGGATGAATACTTCGACGTTCATTTGGGTCATTTGACCCACTTTCTGTTCTAATGAGAGGCTGTTCAGTAAAGAATCGATGCTCGCTTCTTGCGCTCTTTGAGCAACTTGTTCACCTCGCTCACATCCAATGAATGAAATGAATGCAATGAACATCAAAATGATCCTGTTCACGGTCATCGAAAGCCAATCCATAACATTGCCACTAAAACCAACAACCCAACGGTGAGAATCACATTGGACCGCTTGTATCCAGCTTCTGGTTTGGAATAAGTTACCAAGTCAATCTCAGGGTTATTGTCAGGTGCAGTGAGTAAACTCACCCCGAGCAGTACCCCTGAACAGAGCACAAACAACAGCAATGCGAAGTGTAAAAAGTTGATATCAGCAACCGTGTATAAAAACCCGGTCAAATCGCCTTTGTTGAGTTCCAGGATCAAGCGAAGCACTCCGAGCACTGCACCTGTGAGCAAGGATGCCATGGCGCCTTTCGCATTGATCCGTCGGATGAAGAGCCCCAGTAAAAAGACCGCTGCAATCGGCGGGGCAATGTAAGCTTGTATACTCTGAAGCTTTTGAAACAACCCGCCCTCGATGATGTTGAGCATTGGAATCCATGCGAGTCCAAGGACGACCAAAACAAGGGTGGCTACCTGCCCTACCACCACCAATGTTCGCTCGCTTGCCATCGGGCGGTGCTTCTTGTAAATGTCGATGGTAAACAACGTAGAACCCGAGATAAATACAGAGCTTAGCGAGCTCATCAAGGCGGCTAGCAAACCTGCGACCACAAGTCCTCTCAAACCGGAAGGAAGCAATTGCATCACTAAAACGGGCAAGGCCGCATCGTACTGCTCTTCGCCATTCACTTGAGGGAATTGGATGACAGCGTCTGGGCCGGTAGACAACGCATAAGCGATTACCCCAGGAAGTACAAAAATGAACATGGGCAATAGCTTCAAATAACCGGCGAATAGGGTTCCCTTTCTAGCGTTGTCTAAGTCTTTGGCCGCTAGAACTCGCTGTACGATAAACTGATCTGTGCACCAGTACCACACGCCAAGAATTGGAGCTCCGAAAAGTATGCCTGTCCAGGGAAAGGCATCATCGGTCAGCGGTCGCCAGAGCGATAAATGAGCCGCCGAAGTTTTCATTTGCAATGCTTCAAAGCCACCTACCTCATTCAGCCCATAAACTGTAAGGCCAACGGCTCCGCCGATGAGGATAAACATCTGCATGAGGTCGGTATACACTACAGCCTTAAGTCCGCCGAGAATCGTGTACGCTCCGGTAATTACTACAATGAGAATGGCTCCAGTCCAAAAATCGATGCCTAACAGCGCGGTGAAGACGATTCCGCCCGCGGCAATGGTGACCGAAATCTTGGTCAAGACGTAAGCTACGATGGACACCCAACTAAGGTAGTTTCGCGCGGTTGAATTGTAGCGCTTTTCTAAAAATTCAGGCATGGTAAACACCCCGCTCTTCAGGTAAAAAGGGACAAAGACCCAGCCGAGAATCAACAGGATAAGGGATGCTAAAATCTCAAATTGGGAAGCGACGAAGTCACCCGAAGCGCCTTGTCCGGCCAATCCCACCAGGTGTTCGGAGCCGATGTTGGAGGCAAACAACGACGCTCCAATCACAAACCAACCTAAGTCACGGCCTCCTAAGAAGTAATCTTCCGCATTCTCAAAGGACGCTTCTGATCGCCTTTTGCTTTTGCGCACCACTCGATACGCGATGTACAGAATGAGGATAAAGTATCCTGCGATGACCGCTATGTCTATCGAGCTCAGTTCATTCATCGTTCACCGATTGAGGGCATCGTCTAGGCCATAGGCTTCAACAAGGAGCACTGGTTCGAATGCGGTGTTGGGCTTACAATTCAAAATTGAACCCTTTCTTCAACAGGCTTTCATACGCCGATTTATCAAAGGTAAACAGTCTTGCTGGGCGGTGCGGAACGTCGGTTTGCATCCGTTGGGTGTCTTTGAGGAGTCCCATGCTCAGGATGCGCTTTCGAAAATTAGCCTTGTCGAATTTCTCATTCAGGATCGCCTCATAAAGGGCTTGCATTTCACCAAGGGTGAACTCCCTTGGTAGCAATTCGAATCCAATGGGCTGATGCCTTGCTCTTTCTCGCAAAATGGTAAGCGTCTCGTCTACAATGGCATTGTGGTCAAACGCAAGGTCAGGAAGGTCGTCGATGTCAACCCAAAAAACATTGTCTGCCCAAGAGTTAGCAAGAGGTTGGTAGCGATCCACGCTGATCAGAGAATAATACCCAACGGTAATGACTCTGCCAATCGGATGCCTGTCTACTTGTCCGTACGTTTTTGTCTGCTTCAGAAAGACATTTTCGAGCCCGGTCAGGTCTTTCAGAACCCGAGAAGCTGCCAAATCAAGGTCTTCGTTTGGGTACACCAAATCGCCCGGCAGGGCCATTTTTCCGCGGTTAGGTTCTGCACCTCGCTCAATGACTAGAAGCTTTAATCCTCGCTCGTGGTAACCCAGAATGACACCATCCACGGATAGTGCAAATTGAAAAAACTTATCGATAGGAATTTTATAGTAGGCGCTGAACTGATGACCGATTACTTCCTCGAGGACCTCCTTCTTCTCTTTCATAGTCTAGTGAATTCTACAATGGTAAGTTGGTTCTCGTACAAATCTAACATAAAATCAATCTTTTGGTATTAATGACCATTAATGTTGACGATACATCAATTTTTCTCGCGTTTAATTGATAAGTTATAAACGAATTTTAGTATTATTGAATTTCTCTAATGGTATTTTTCACCATATCTAATGCGTGAAGAAGGCCATATTAATTGATAAACCTATGTGGAAATTACCAGCAATTCTAGGCCTGATGTTATCACTCATCGTGAACGTTTCCATGGCCCAAGAGAAAACGATTAAGGGCGTGGTGACCGAAGAGAGTGGGGTTACCATTCCTGGGGCTACAGTGATGGAAATGGGCACCTCGAATGGAACCACCACAGACATGGATGGTAACTATACATTGAAAGTGGGAAATGCGGCTACAGCCGTGCTTAAGTTTTCGTTCATTGGGTATGCTCCACAAGAAATTGCGGTGGCCGGTCGAGGCACGGTGAACACAACGTTAGCTCCGAGCGTGGCAGCGCTGGATGAGGTGGTTGTAGTTGGTTATGGTACATCAACCAAGAAAGAACTCACTGGGGCCACATCCAAGGTGAATGGTGACAGGCTCGAAAAACTTAACATTCCTAGAATGGACCAAGCCCTTCAGGGTCAAGTGTCAGGCGTCACCATCAACACCAATTCAGGCTCTCCGGGAGGATCTTCAAGCATTCGCATTCGGGGGTTGAGTACGTTTGGTGACAATGATCCTCTGATCCTCGTAGACGGCGTGGTTTACGATTCCGATGGATTGAATGCGTTGAATCCAGCAGACATTGAATCGATCAACGTACTCAAGGACGCGACTGCTGGAATTTACGGGGTCAGGGCGGCGAACGGTGTCATTCTAATCGAAACCAAAAAGGGCGTTACTGGAGGGAAACCTCAGGTTGAATTTGGCGCGTACTACGGCATTCAGCAAGCGGCAAAGAAACTCGACTTACTGAATGCCCAAGAATACGCAGTCATCAAAAATGAAATGTTTTCTCGTGGCGGAGACGACCTTCCGTTTGCCAATACCGCCTTAGGGGAAGGCACCAATTGGCAAGACGAGGTTTTTACCTCAGCCTCAATGCAGAATTACAATTTGAGCATGACGGGAGGAAGCAAGAGCACTAGCTACTCCATCGGCGGATCCTATTTCACGCAAGACGGAATTGTCGGCGGCGATAAATCTAATTTCGAGCGCTACAATGCGCGATTGAATTTCGTGACCGACCTCTCAGAGAAACTCAAGCTGACAAGTGTCTTTCTTTACACCCACGAGGAACGAAGTGCGCTGCCAGAAAACGGTATTGGATCCGTACTCTATAACACGATCAACGCATTTCCTACGGAACCTGTCCGCACGGAGGATGGGAATTTCAGCTATTTGGAGGAGGTAAGCGACATTATCAACCCGATAGCACAGATGGAAAATACGTTCAACCGCAGCCGGGTAGATAAAATTGTAGGTAAGGAAGAGTTCACTTACACCTTCAGCGATGACCTCACATTCACCAATCGCATTTCTTACAACTACGCATTGGTTGATGACAAGACCTTCTCCCCCCTCGTTTGGTTCGGCCCAGGAAAGGCCCAAAACACTGCTTTAAATGCCGACCTTGACCCTACCATTGTCTTGATCGGCGACAGCACGGAAATCGAGCGCGGTGCAGCCGTGTACGAGGCCCGAAATACCTATCTCGACCTCACGTACGAAAGCTATTTGAACTACGACCATATTTTCAATGACATCCATCAAGTCAAAGCAACATTGGGGGCTTCTATTTTCAGACGAAAAGGTGAAAGTCTTAGTGGTACGGCCTTTAACATCCCCAACAACTCATTGGAATTTGCAGATATCTCCGCCAACCTCGCTCCCGGCGGTTACCTCAATGGTGTGAATTCATGGCAATTCGAAGAGAGGCTCTTATCTACCTTTCTCCGTGCTGAGTACTCATACAGCTTCAAGTATATTTTCTCCGCAATTTTAAGGCGTGATGGTTCCACCAAGTTTGGGCCCAATAGTCGTTATGGCTTCTTTCCGACCGGCTCGGCAGCTTGGCTCATTTCCGAAGAAGATTTTTTCAATATTGCGAGCATAACTTTTGCTAAACTAAGAGCCAGTTACGGGGTTTCAGGCAATGATCAGATAGACAATTTTGCTTACAGAGCCCTACTCAATGGGGAGGGTGTGTACGTTTTTGATGACATCATTACACAGGGCGTTGCTTTGGGGCGGGCTTCAAACCCCGACCTCAAATGGGAAACGACCCGCCAATTCAATGTTGGCCTCGATCTCACCTTTTTTAAGGCCTTTGACTTGAGCATGAATTACTTCGTCAAGAGTACATACAATCTACTTTTCCAACCTGATGTTTCTGCATTGCTCGGATCCTATGGACCTGGGGGGCAACCGCCTGTGATTAACGCCGGTGACGTTTCAAACCAAGGAGTCGAATTAGAGTTGGCATGGCAGACCAACCCGCAACGAGACGCTGGTTTTGGTCTCAATTTCAACACGACCTACTTGCGCAATCGGGTGATGAGCGTGCCAGAAGGCGTTGAGTTCTTGCCCGGGGCCAATTTTGGCGTTGGAGGAGTGGTAGCCACACGTTTCGAAGAAGGGTTTCCTATTGGATACTATATTGGTTACGAAACCGATGGGGTCTTCCAAACGCAAACAGAAATCGATGAGGCTGCAGTAGATCAGAGTGGAGCCGAGCCCGGTGATTTTCGGTTCAAAGATCAAAACGGAGACGGCGTCATCAGTTTTGGAAACGATGACGACAAAGTCATGATCGGCTCTCCAATTCCAGACTTCACCTTTGGGTTCGTGCTCAACGCCCGTTTCAAGAACTTCGACGTCTCCGCTAATCTATACTCGGCCATCGGGCAAGAAATCATCCGGAATTACGAACGACAGCAGCCTTATGCCAATCAGCTTGGGTATGTAATCAATCGTTGGACTCAGCCGTTAAGTACAGACGAATACCCACGTCTCACAACCGACGCAACACGCAATACAGAATTTTCTGACTACTACGTTGAAGATGGAAGTTTTGTCCGACTCCGAAACGTTCAACTGGGTTTTACTTTTCCTAAAACCCTTACCGCGCGAATCAAAATGGCATCTATCAGGATATACGTAGCAGCTAATAATTTAGTCACCATGACACGCTACTTGGGATATGACCCAGACATCGGTTCATCAGGCGGCACTCTGAGCGCTGGCATTGATTATGGATTTTATCCGCAAGCACGAACAATCATGGGCGGCATTAATGTTAAGTTCTAAGTCATGAAAAAAATGAAACTAATTCAGTCATTCGTCGCTATTGCTTCCGCTGCGGTCTTGGTTCTGGGTTGCAATAAATACCTCGACCTCGATCCCGCTTACACTCAAGATGCCGAGAATTATTTTGAGAACGAAAGTGACTACGACCGGGCATTGACCGGCGCCTATGACTTACTTCAAGGGTCTTTTCAATCGTTTTGGATCGGTGAGATTGCTTCTGACAATGCGATTGCTGGAGGTGAAAGTGTCACGGATACGGAAGGTCTGCATGAAATCGACGAAATGCGTCATGATGCGGTAAACAATGAGCTGCGCAACGTGCTCCGCTGGAATTTTGCTGGGATAACCAGAGCAAACTATCTGTTGGAGAACAAAGACAACATTGATTTCGACGGTAAAAATGCAATCATCGCCCAAGCTCGCTTTCTGAGGGCGTTCTACTATTTTGAGCTTGTCAAGTTCTTTGGTGACATTCCTCTCATCATCGACCAACGCCTCGGCGTAGAAGAAGCGACGCGATTAGAAAGGACTCCTGCCTCAGAGGTCTATGCTCAGATTGAGGAAGACTTGCGGTTTGCAGCAGATAATCTCGAATGGAATTCTTCGGTTAAAGGAAGGGTTACAAAAGGTGCGGCGCTCAGTTTATTAGGCAAAGCGCAACTGTACCAAAGGAGCCATTCTGCGGCTGCTGCAACCTTGGATGAAGTCATAACCAGCGGCCAATATGCGTTGATCTCTGACTATTCTCAACTCTTCGCTGTAGGAAACGAAGGACATGCTGAAACCGTTTTTGACGTCGAATACAGCGGCTTAGAAGGGGGTAGTTATGGTTGCCTAATCTGCTTGGAAGGCAACGCTGCGCCAGGATTTCAAGGCATCCGTCAATACAAAGGCCCTGTGTACGGCGATGGTAATAGCTACAACTTACCGACGCAAGATCTCTTCGATGCTTTTGACCCCGGTGACCTGAGAAGGGATGCGTCGGTGTTAGACATAGAAGCGTTTAAGGCTTCACAAAGCAATCCGGATGACGTGTCTTACGCTATTGGAGGCGGCGGCCATACAGGCTACTATAACAACAAGTACATCAAACGCCAAGGCGAGATAGGGCTTCCCGATAATGACCTGACCAGTCCTGTAAACTACCGAGTAATACGGTATGCAGATGTCCTCTTGATGGCCGCAGAAGCCCATAATCAAAGCGGAAACGAAGGGAAGGCGTTGGATTATTTGAACCAAGTGCGTGCTCGGGTTTCTATGCCAGCGTTGAATAGTTCTGGGCAGCAGCTTTTGCAAGACATTTTTAGAGAGCGGAGGCTGGAACTTTCAGGTGAAGGCCATCGCTTTTTTGATCTTGTTAGGTCTGGTCAAGCTCCCAACAGCATCGACGGCTTCGTAGAAGGCAAACACGAATTATTTCCAATTCCTCAAGTAGAAATTGACCTAGCTGGAGGGCGTTGGCTACAAAATACTGGCTATTAAACTCTATAATTAATTCAAAACCGAATCGATATGAAACGATTATTCATTTTTATGGTTGCGATCTCCATCCTCGGTATCGAGGCGTGTAAGAAGGATGATCCAACGCTCGGCGACCCTCCCACGGAGGCAGATGCCAAATTCACCTATGCCGCTTCTTCTGAGAGCGACAACATCATTGTATTCACAGCGAGCAATCCCGACCTTACCGCTCAATGGGACTTTGGCAACGGCACATCCGGTGAAGGCAGTACTGCCACTGGAACCTATCCGCAGGCGGGCGATTATGTAGTCGTGCTAACCGTATTCAATGAAGGCGGGAGTGCGAGCAGTTCGCAAACCATCACCATCGCACAAGACGACCCCACCTTGTTGGACGATCCTCTTTACAATATTTTGACCGGAGGAGCCTCCATTGGGACCAAAACATGGGTCATTGACTCCAACATCGATGCTCACTTTGGAGTGGGTCCAAACCCATCTGGGGCGGCTGGAAACTTTCCAGAATGGTATGCGGCAACTTGCAACGAAAAATCGGGTGGAGGGATGTATGACGATCGCTATGTGTTCAACCTTAATGGCTTTGGTTTTGATATGAAAACCGGTGGCGAGGTTTATATCAACGCTGAACAAGCTGGAAACTTTCCAGGCTCCTATGAGTCGCCTGTTGCAGATTATACCGCTCCTTATGATGACAGACTTGGCGAAAGCTGGACCATCGTGGTTGACGATGACACCACGCTGAGCATTTCAGGAGATGCATTCTTAGGGTATTATACAGGTGTGAACGAATACCAAGTAGTTAAAATGACCGAAAACGAAATTTTTCTGCGCTATTTAGACGCAGCCAATGGTGACCTCGCGTGGTACATCCGGCTCATTCCAGAAGGATATGATTCTGGCGACGATTGCGAAGGTGGTGGCGGTGGAGGAGAGACCTACAGCCTTCCGCTCGACTTTGAAAGCATTGAGCCCGCGTTTACCACATTCGGAGGCAGCACGGATACCATCATCGACAATCCTGATCAGAGCGGAATAAATACGAGCAATCGTGTGCTTGAAACGGTTCATGGCGATCAAACTTGGGCAGGACTCTTTGTGGATTTGACCGATCCGCTGGACTTTTCCACAAATACAAGCATTACCGTGAAGGTGTGGGCACCGAGTACCGGCACGATGCGCGTGAAGCTTGAGGCGCAAGCCGACGCAAACACCTTCGTCGAAAAAGATGTAACGGTTTCTGCCGCCAATGAATGGGTCGAAGTAACCATAGATTTTACCGGTGAAACAGCTGATACCTACGATCGCTTGGTCCTCTTCCCGGGATGGGATGTGGCCAATGCTGGAACATTTTATTTGGACGATATTTCGCAGCAATAAATCAGAATCTCGATCGAAAATGACATAGGAAGGGCTGTAGGGTCCTTCCTATTTTTTTGGTAAATTCATCAACTATGTACAAGTACATAACTTCATTCCGTTCGCTTGCTCTGATTTCCTTGGCTCTAGTCGGCTGCAAGGAAGACCCCGAACCGAGCGTTCAGCTACCTTCGAACCTACAGATATCGGCGGAAGTTGTATCAGAAGGTGAAGGACGAGTCAATGTAAACGCTTCTGCCAGCCTGGCTAACTTTTACACCTTCATCTTCGAAGAGTCGGGTGAGTTAACGTACTTGGATAACACAGAGGGAGCAGCCAGTTATGTTTACCAAACGAGCGGCACCTTTCCCATCATTGTACGCGCAAATACTACCCACGATGATTACATTGAAGCACTGACGGAAGTAACGGTAACGTTGAACGATGAGGTGCTCGGAAATGGCGGAAATCCTCCAACCTCTGGCTATACGACCCCACTGACCTACGAAGGATTCACGCTCGTATGGAACGATGAATTCAACGGGAGCAACCTGTCATCTGATTGGAACCAAGAAATTGGCACCGGCAGCAGTGGATGGGGAAATAATGAGTTACAGTACTACCGCGCTGAGAATTCGAGCGTCTCGGATGGGTTCTTGACCATCGAGGCCCGTGAAGAATCCTACAATGGAAACTCCTATACCTCATCTCGGATAACTACTCAAAACAAGCAAAGCTTTCGCTACGGAAGAATTGACATTCGCGCAGCCTTGCCATACGGAAAAGGGTTGTGGCCGGCATTGTGGATGCTCGGCACGAACATACCATCCGTCGGCTGGCCCAGTTGCGGTGAAATCGACATCATGGAAATGGTCGGCGGAAATGTATCAGGAGGCGGTAATCACGTAACCCATGGAACGGTGCACTGGGACAACAACGGCCAACATGCTAGCTTCGGAGGAAGCAAAGCCCTCAGCGAAGGATCACTTGCGGATAAATTTCACGTGTACACCATTATCTGGGACTCCTTAAGCATTGAATGGTATCTGGATGACCAAAAATTCCACACGATCGACATTTCCTCTTCTGGACTAGATGCCTTCAAGGAGGAGTTTTTCTTCATTTTTAATGTTGCCGTTGGAGGGAATTGGCCTGGTTCGCCTAATAGCTCAACAACCTTCCCTCAATTCATGTTCGTCGATTACGTACGCGTATTTCAGAAATAGACCTTTTCCGTCTTGTGCTTCACTTACTTATTGTGAAACATACTCTTAGTTTTTGGGGAAATCTAATTCGACTGTCTCTCATTAGTGGCATTTCAAGCGCGTTGTCGCGTGTTTTGGGAATAGTTATGGTATTGTTTACTATTTCTTAGTATACTTGCTATCAAATAATTAACTATGAACCATTTATACTTAACGATGGTTGGGTTCTTGGCCGCCTTAGCCGTCAATGCACAATCACAAATCGACCTCCCCATTTCATGGGACGACACCGCGAACGTGAACTACACCACCGTTCCCTTTGGTGGAAATTCTTCGGCGTTGGCGCTCGATCCAACCAATTCAACCAACAACGTTTTGCAGGTTGACAAACCCCTCGGGTCAGCAGCGTGGGCAGGTGTTACATTGAGCACTACTGCTGGACTGGCTTCTGTGATTCCATTTGACACTGGAAGTACGATCATCAAAGTGAAGGTGTACTCTCCCGATTCTGGAATCGTGGTGAAATTAAAGGCCGAAGTTGCCGGAACTCCAACACAAAGCGTTGAAACCGATGAGCTCACAACCGTCTCCAACGCATGGGAAACCCTCACATTCGATTTCGCAAACGAGTCGTCCGGAACTGCGGCCATCAACTACAGCTACAATTTCGACATGCTTTCTATATTTTACAACTTCGGGGTAGAAGGAAATACAGCCGGAGCTAAAACGTATTACTGCGACAGCGTCTATTTTGATGCTGGAGCTACCTCACCTGCACCGGATACAAGCTATGTAACATTTCAAGTAGACATGAATCAATACAGCGGCTCGTTTACTACCCCAGAAGTCAATGGCGACTTCAACGGCTGGTGCGGAAACTGCAATGCCATGACGGATGCAAATGCCGATGGTATTTGGGAGATCACTTTGCCGTTAACGCAAGACTCAATCGAATTTAAGTTCGCTCATGATAACTGGGCCGGACAAGAATCCCTTACCGCCGGTAGCGCTTGCACTAAGACGACGAGTGGCTTTACCAATCGATTCACCCTTCTTGATGGAGACACTACCCTTTCAGCTGTATGTTGGGAATCTTGCATGACCTGCACGACTCCTCCAGACACAAACTTCGTGACCTTCCAAGTAGACATGAATCAATACAGCGGGACGTTCACCACTCCAGAAGTCAATGGCGACTTCAACGGCTGGTGCGGAAACTGCAATGCCATGACGGATGCAAATGCCGAGGGTCTTTG
>JAVKEP010000027.1:0-4990 GCA_040221375.1 Cryomorphaceae bacterium | reverse complement strand
GCACGAGCCGGTCCCAATAGCCATTAAGTGCAGAGTCATTTACATGGAAAAAGTGAAGCTCAGTACCGTTCTCAAGCGCTGTGGTAAGGTGCCTGTATTCTTTGTCCGCAGCCCAGGCAAAATCATGGACGTTCTTAGCCTTAAATCTCCATACGATTCGATCACCCGTCGGTTGCGTGCGTGCATAGCCATGGCCAACTTCTTCCGGATTTTGAACCACACCGGTGCCGGCTAGGGTGTACTCGGAAGGCATATCAATGTTGACCTCGAACGAGCCGAAAACACCGTGAAACTCGCGAGCTACATATGGTGAGGTATGCCAACCGTCTTGGTCGTACTCGGCCAACTTGGGGTACCATTGCGTCATGGTATAGTCAATCCCCTCTTGATTTTGCCTGCCCGATCTGCGAATTTGAACAGGAACTTGACTTTCAAACGCCATCTCTAATCGGGTGGAAGTACCTGGAAGCATCGGCTCATGGAGATCGACACGCACGACGGTGCCAACAATTTCAAAATCCAGTTTTTTACCGTCCTGCTTGAGGGATTGAATGCGGTGATATCCAATTTCATCCGGTGTCAACGCGGCGATCCGACTTCCAATTCTCGCGTCTGGGTCGGAAATAGTTCTTGACCGAACATCCATCATGCTGCCGGGCTGAAATGCGTTGAAATAGACGTGGTAAAACACCCTCGAAAGCGTGTCTGGCGAGTGATTCGTATATACGATTACCTGGTCGCCAGAAAACCGATGCTTGGCATCGTCAAACTTGATGTCCATGGTATATGCCACCTCTTGCTGCCAGTAGCTGTCTTGCCCTTGAACGAAATTGAAACATGGGAAAAGCAAAGGGCCAAAAAGCGCGCATGCCAATCCTGTGAGGTTTGAAATGTTCATACTGTAATCGTGTCGTTCAAAAGTACTTTCCTCAAGTAAACCAATGCGAGGAAAGCGATGGAATGGTTCAGTCGATGATGAACGGATCCTTTTTGAGGTTCAACCATTCTAAGGTTGAATTGCAAAAAATGTCTGCAACCGCTTCGTCGGACAATCCCATATCCGTGATGAATTTGCCAATTTCTAAATCGCCAAGCGGAAAGGGATAATCGGATCCCAAGCAAACGCGCTTAGACCCTTGGTAATCCAAGATGACTTCCAAGGCTTTGGCGTCATGCGTGATGCAGTCGACCCAAAATTTGCCGATGTATTCGCGCGGATTGCGGTCGTTGTCAATGGCCACCAAGTCGGGCCTGCAATTGTAGCCGTGCTCGATGCGTCCGATGGTTCCAAAAAAACTACCTCCGGCGTGCGAAAAGCAAACGCGAAGCTCAGGTAGGCGTTCAAATACTCCGCCGAAGATCATCGAACACATGGCGCGGGATGTTTCCCCAGGCATGCCTACCAACCACGGCAACCAATAGCGACTCATGTTTTTCATTCCCATCATGTTCCATGGGTGCACCATTACCGCTAGTCCAAGCGCTTCACACGCCTCGAAAATCGGAAAGAACTGATCTTCGTTGAGGTTGAGGTCATTGATGTTGCTTCCGATTTGAATTCCGGGGATATTTAACTCTTCTTTCAACCTCCTCAGCTCCTGGATGGCAAGCTCTGTATCCTGCATGGGAATGGTCCCCAAGCCGATGTAATGCTGGGGATGCTTGTCGACCAGCGCGGCAATATCGTCGTTCAGAAATCGTGAAAGTTCTAGGCAGTCCTTGCCTTTAGCCCAGTAACTAAACATCACGGGAATGGTGCAAACCACTTGCACTTGTGTATCGTTCAGGGCGTACTCATTAATCCGCAAAGTTGGATCCCAGCAATTGGGTTGAATGGTGCGGAAATAGTCATCGCCCTTCATCATATCTGCCGCTCCATCTTCCCTTGGCTGAAGGTGAATGAAGTCGCCATATCCGAATTTATCTGCAAAGCGTGGCAAGCGTTCGGGAAGAATGTGAGAGTGCATGTCTATCTTGAGCATAGCAATGAAGTTTGGCCTCGAAAATAGAATTACTTGCCTAAAGGCCGAACTCCATACGTTTGGCTGAATGGTTCTGCTAAATTTGTCTGACAACCCAAGGTTATGAGAAAGCTCCTGTTATTCATGCTCGGATTCCTCTTCGTCTGCAGTGCAGCGGGACAAATGGATTACAAGATTGACGGCGCACGAAAAGTAAAAATGGGCTATAAGCCGTTCCCAAAGGACATGCAAACCCAGGCCTTGAGTTGGAACTCCCTCGAAAGCTCGTGCATGGAGTCTCCTCAATTTGGCGCTTGGTTTGAACTGCTAGTGAAAGGCGATCGGGCGAAATTCAATGTACATACCGGGGACAACATGGGTAACATTGAAGACCCCATCATCTATCTGGGCAAGGTTGTAGTCTTGTCCAATGGCCGTGCAATTCAAGAAGTTTGCTGTGTTGAACACAAGGGCGATGACGGAGTGTTTTCCATCGAATCTACGGGGCTTTCAAAGGAGGAATCTTACTTTGTTTTAGTAGCTTCCAAGGAGGACAAGCGCAGGTTTGCCATCAGCACGTCCGACGATTACGAACCGGCCAAGCCGGTCGCTAAAAAGGATATTGAACCTGCGCGGCTTAAAATTTTTGGTCGGGTCCGAAACAAGGAAGGGGAGGAGCAAGCCAATGTAAAGGTGAGCCTCCTAAGCGAGGCACAGCAAACCCTTGCCTCGGTATTTACAAACGAACAAGGGGTCTTCAACTTTGAAAAATTAGCGCCAGATCAAATTTACTTGACCAAAATCGAAGCCGAAGACACCGAACTAGAAGTGGATATGTTCCTGATCGATGAGAAAGGAAGCATCAAAAGCCGATCTACTCGGATTGGTGACCAACTATATGGCTTCGGAATCGACAAGGGGCTCGCTCAGTTCGTGAAGTTGCTTACGCCGAAAGACTACGCATTGAAGGTAGAGAAAGGTCAGAAAGGTATTGTCGGACGCGTGGTGGACAAGCAAACATTCTTGTTTGGAAAGCCAGGGGTGCAAGTGGGCTTGTACAATGATGCACGACAGCTGATGTCGTCTTCCGTTACCGACAAGAACGGCGTTTTTTCATTTGTCACCCAAAGTTCCGAGAACTGGGACGTGAAAGTGACCAGCGACCAAGACAAAGATTTTACCGAGGTAGTCATTGTAGACGAATTGAACGTACCGACCGATGTGGCCAACTCTGATGACATGGGGCCCGATGGGTTTTTCAAGTTCAAATCACTTCCGCGTGAGACGGTGGAACTGAAGCGTATGGAGGTAAAGGATACGCGCATGCAGTTGCCAAGCGATTTCGGCGACATGAGCATCGGAAAATCGATCGTGCTGAAAAACATCCTCTTTGCCTACGGATCTGCGGATCTGCTTCCTTCCTCATACGATGAGCTCGACCGCCTAGTGGTTCAGCTGACTAAGATGGCGGATATAAAAATTGAAGTGTCGGGGCATACAGATAACCAAGGAACCAGCGCTACCAATAAGATCTTATCCGAGAATCGGGCGAAGGCAGTGGTTGACTATTTGGGGAGTAAAGGAATCAACAGCAAACGACTGACATTTAAAGGCCTAGGCGAAACTAAACCGATTGCTTCCAACGAGACGGAGGAGGGCCGAAAAATGAACCGGCGCGTGGAGTTCAAGGTTGTAGATTGAGCCATTTAACCCGTCCAAACACGTACGCACGAATGACCGTGCTGCACAGTCTCGCTTGAGTGAAAGAAGGGATTTTCGGTCGTATATTCGCGTCCTGTTCCTATGAATTCGAAGTTCGCAGTTTTATTGGCTTTCGTATTCAGCACATTTTATGTGTCTGCACAATCTGGCTTTGTCATCAACAAGGCAAAGTCCATCAAATCAGAATACACCCCTGTCCCCAAAGACTTTAAAACCAGGAATATTTCATGGGGAGCAGTCAATGAATTCTGCGCTTCAGATAGCGTCGAATACGGCGCTTGGTATAAGTTTTATCCGCTCACTGACCAGCTGAAAGTTACCATATCTACCGGATTCAATTGGGGGAATCTCGAGGATCCATTGATATACGTAGCTTACTTGGACACCGTAAACGAGGTAGAGACACTCTTGCCGCTCGGGTGCGAATATTTTCCTGGATCCCAGGGAGACTTCGCGTTGGAAGTATTTGGACTTCATCCTAAACGCAAGCATTTTCTCCTAATCGGCGCGAAAGCCAAAAAGCAAAAATTCGCATTGTACTTAACGGAGAGATTTGAGGCAAGATCGCCAGCGGAGGAACCCATTGCAGTGGAAGAAGATGCGGTAGAGATGACCGAAGAAATTGCAGAACAGCAATCAGATTCCACCACAACCTTCGATACTTCCATTCAAGAACCCATCGAGACGGGTGTTATGATCATCGGTCGGCTGAGAAAGCGAAATGGAAAACCAATTCCAGCGATGGACGTCGAATTACTCAATGATGATTTGGAAGAAACAGCGACTGTAACAACTGATGAGTCGGGAGTCTTCAAGATCAAAGGTGTGGACCCAGACCGGGTCAATCTAGTCCGCATGGGAAAAGAAGATGCCAATCTGCTCGTCGATATGTTTATATACGATAAGAGCGGAAACATAATTGGAAAACCAATCAGCCTTGGCCACGGGATGTACACTTTCAAAAGGAGCGAACCCACCACCAATTTGCTGAAAGTTTTGACTGATAAGGACTTGGTGGTCATGGTGAAACGTGGAAAATCATCCATGACGGGAAAAGTAGTTGACCGAGAGACGTATTTGATTGGAAGAAAAGGCGTGCGCGTTGGACTCTACACACCGAGAAAATCATTGTTGAGAACAGCGATAACCGACCACAGTGGAATGTTCGTGTTTACCCAGCTCGATCAAGAAGAATACGTGATCAAGGTAGATCACGACCCAGGTAAAGACTTTGTAGAGGTAGTGCTGACTGATGACCTCAATATTCCGTATGCGATGTCCAATTCCAACGATCAAGACTCAGAAGG
>JAVKEP010000026.1:0-29749 GCA_040221375.1 Cryomorphaceae bacterium | reverse complement strand
AAGCTCTTTTCTAGTCCTGAAGTGTAATGTTCTTTCAACGCCTACGATCAGCTTTCTATTAGTCTTCCTCCCAAGTACAAATCGATCTCTCTTCACATTACCCAAATCTGAGAAAAAGTGAGGCCGAGATTGTAGAGGAAGAATGTGAAGAGAGATCGATTTGTACTTGGGAGGAAGACTAATAGAAAGCTGATCGTAGGCGTTGAAAGAACATTACACTTCAGGACTAGAAAAGAGCTTTCCATTCATTCGGATGGTATACGGCGTATTGTTCATCGCATCGGCCGTGATGAAGCTGTTTCCGCTGGATTATTTTGAGCTAATCCTCGTGCATCAAGCGGGCATTTCTTGGGACATGGTCCCGGTGTTTTCGCGTACGTTGTTGCTGATCGAATTTGGACTTGGCGTGTTTATGTTTAGCGGCTATCAATTGAAGCGTTCGCTCGTAGCGAGTTTGCTTCTCTTAACTGCTTTCCAAGTATTTTTGGCCTATCAAATCATCCGAGGAGAGGGCGACGCCGACTGTGGATGCTTTGGCGAACTTCTGCCATTGGATGGTCCATCTAGCATCGTTAAGAACCTAGGGTTCATGATGATTGGAAGTCTACTATTGGTGAGGGTGCAGTGGGCTTCTTCACTTCATTTGAAGGTGGCGGGTCCCTTGCTCGCGTCCTTGGCCATCCCTGTGCTCTTATTGATTGAGCCGTTGCCAGAATTTTCGAAGGACGCAGATTTTCAGCTGGATCTCGAGCTCTTGAGTCGGACGTCGTTCGAAGCGGAATCTCCATTGGATGAAGGAAATAAGACCGTGGTTGTGATGCTCTCAAGCTGCATTCATTGCGCGCAACTGAGCTCATTCATAGCAACATTAAATCCAGCATCCGTTGAGGACAATTTGCGCATCATCATCGTTGGGCAAGAGGCCGGCGTTGCGTATTTTGTTCAAGAGACTGGAATACAATCTTTCAAGTATGTTCGGACGAAAGACCGAGAATTGATTGGAGCGATTGACGGCACCTTTCCGTCGGTACTTTATTTAGAAGAAGGCACGGTTACGAAAAAATGGAAAGGAAGGGATGTGAATATTCGTTTATTGAATGAACTCCTCGATCTGGACTAAACTATCTTAGCGAAACTCGCGTTGAGAAAACTTACGAATGCAATTAATAGAATTGGAAGTAATATAGGTGTTTCTGACTTGATATATGGTACGACGGCATGCAAGAAATGCTATGAGTGTACGGCACTCGACGATGACAATGTAGCTGTGTACGAGTACCCCGAGATTTGTGGAGGAAAGAAGGATTTTGAGCATTATCAAGCCCGTTGTGAATCTGAATTTGGTGATTTTGAATTCAATTGTTCTTGTGGAGAAGTTAAATGAGAAACTTCTCCCTTTATAAGACTTTTGCCCCGATGTATCGGGGTTTTTTATTGCTCATCTTCGTCGCACTAGGCGGCTGCATGGAGCCGGCCATTCAAAATCCTTCAGTCGCATCAGCCATCGAAGCAAATCAAACAAACGTATTCGTCGACCGACCTAGGCTGGCGAATTAT
This sequence comes from Cryomorphaceae bacterium, assembly GCA_040221375.1. Lineage (GTDB taxonomy): Bacteria > Bacteroidota > Bacteroidia > Flavobacteriales_G > Salibacteraceae > SHAN690. Next base: position 28,192 of record JAVKEP010000026.1, on the reverse strand, counting down.
TTTGATTCGCTGTACGAAAGCGGAAGGTTCAACGGCACCCTATTCATGGCTTCCAACGATTCGATTACCTGTCTTGCGCTCGGAAAGCCCCGATTGAAAGGAAAGGATAGCCTCGAGCCCAATGACGTTTTTCAACTGGCGTCGCTGTCAAAACCCATCACCGCACTGGGTGTACTGCGCTTGGTAGAAAAGGGCATGATCGAGTTGGACGCTCCGATTAGTACGTATTTGTTTGATTTCCCTGACCCTCAAATCACGATCAGAAGCCTTCTCAATCACACAAGTGGGATGGGAAACTACATCTACGTAACCGATAGCTTATGGAACAATCCAGATTCGTTTATGAGCAACGATGATGTATATGACTTGGTCCGATGTGAGCAAGTTCCAACATATCATCCGCCATTGAAACGCTTTGATTATTGCAATACTAATTACGCGGTACTGCCCGTATTGATTGAGCGAGTGAGCGGATTGACGTTTCCTCTTTTCATGCAACAAGAGATCTTCGCACCGCTGCGGATGCATCGTACCCACTACTTAGATCCTTGGCAAAAGGCTCCGGATGCCTACAGGGTGCTCGGGCATTACCCAAATGGAGATCCAAAGCGACCCTTTTATTTGGATGGAGTGGTGGGTGATAAAAGCCTGTACAGTTCGGTAGAAGACTTATTTAAACTCTACAAAGCGATGCAGGAGTCTGATCTATGGTCAAAAGAATTACTGCAGGAAGCTATGCAACCTTCCGCTCGTTCGGGCAATGGCCAGTTTTACGGATTAGGTTGGCGCATTCGCCCCATTGAGGGCGATACGATGGTGTTTCACAATGGATGGTGGCGGGGTTTTCGTTCCTATTTCTGGATGTCGAAAAAGGAAAATAAGGTCGCTATCATCCTCACCAATTCCATTCGAGGGGGTTACTTGAGCCAGTCCGAGATATGGCCGTTGTTTTAGAAACTAAACTCTTTGGCTATAATTTACGTTTATGTAGAGATGCAAGAAGAGCAACTATATATTCCATTGTTCCCTTTGGACATTTTTCTTCTTCCTGGAGAGCAGATGCCTCTGCACATTTTTGAACCACGTTATCGACAGCTCCTTGAAGAAGTGGAAGAACTCGGTTTAGAGTTTGGATTGCCCTTTGGACATGAAGCACCGAACCTTGGATACGTGAGTGTATGTAGGTTGTTGAAGGTGACGAAGCGATACGAGTCGGGCGAGTCCGACGTGATTATAGAAGCACTTAGGATTGCTGAATTGAAAGGATTCGAGCCAGCATTTAGTGGAAAGCTTTACCCGGGCGGGTTTGTGAAGGAATGGAAGAATGAAGTACTGAACCGGAAACCAAGCGCAGCCTTGGTGGAAGTGTTCATCGAATACATCAAATTGAAATACGGCACCCAGCCTTTATCATCCAATATTCAGACCTATCGTTTGATAGACTTGGCAGCCAGCATTGCACTCAGCAGTTCAGATAAAATCAAGTTGATCCAACTGGATTCGGCAGACAGACAAAGTCAATTCCTGACGAAGAGCATCCACTATTTGAACCTTTTATTGGCTCAAGAAAAGAGCTACGAAAACGGCTTCATTCTCAATTGATCTATTGAGGTTCGCACACGGCACCTTCTGCTTCACGCTCTGATACTTCAGAGGCATCGGCAGTACAAAAGTCGTCAGTATCGGTCGTGTAGCCTATGGTGTCACCTGTGTTAGCGTCGAGCAATGGAATTTGCTGGTAACACTCATAGCAACTTGAACAGGCAGTGGTAAAGAGCGCGATGGTGAAGATGAATACGAAATTTTTCATGGTATGGGTTTTCAATGGCTTGGCAAGTTTCGTTCCAAACTGAGTTAAGTTATTCTGAAAGCAGGCCTTCATATAGTTTGATGTACTTCGGTAGCACTTCTGGTAGGCTGAATTTTTGGGCTTGCATTCTCGCTTGAACCTTAAACCGAGCCAAGGTTTCAGCAGATGATAGCAGTTCCAGCGCATTGGAAACCATATCTTCTACATCGCCGACATCGCTTAAGAACCCAGAGAACCCGTGTTCATTTACTTCTGGTAATCCTCCTGAATTTGTCGATATGACCGGCATTCCAGCCGCCATCGCTTCCAATGCAGCCAGGCCAAAACTCTCGGTTTCTGAAGGAAGGATGAAAAGATCCCCATTGACAAGGATTTGTTCCACCTTACTGCTCTTTCCTAGAAAGTGGATGTCATCGCAGACATCCAAATCTCGACAGAGCTGCTCTACATTGTAACGTTCAGGGCCGTCACCGACGAGCAAGAGAGAAGCGTTTACTTTATTTCGAATACCTGCAAAGACCTTCACGACGTCTTGCACCCGCTTGACCTTTCTGAAGTTGGAAACGTGAAGGATTAATGGTTGTCCATCCTTGCTGTACTCATCTCGCAGTTCGTTTCGCTCCAGGCCTTCGTACCGAATTAGATTGATGAAGTTAGGAATAACATCGATGGGTCTTCGAACCTTGAAGTGCTCGAGGGTGTCTTTCTTCAAGCTTTCAGAAACCGCCGTAACCCCGTCACTTTTATTGATCGCAAACGTAATTACAGGTTCATTGGAGGCATCACGGCCAACCAAGGTAATGTCAGTTCCGTGGAGCGTACAAACGATCGGAAGATCTATCCCGTCTTCGCGTAATATTTTCTTCGCCATATAGGCGGCAGATGCGTGTGGAATGGCGTAGTGCACATGTAGGATGTCGAGCCCCTCCTGCTTTACTACGCTTACGAGTTTAGATGTCAGTACTAATTCGTAGGGTGAATAATCGAACAGTGGGTAATCCGTGACTATTACTTCGTGGTACTTTACATTGCGCACATTCTTTTCCAAACGCACGGGTCTTGAATAGGTGATGAAGTGTACTTCATGCCCGAGAGCAGCCATTTCTAAACCAAGTTCAGTAGCAACAACACCGCTACCACCAAAGGTTGGATAACACACAATTCCGATCTTCATTCTGGACAATCTTCGCTGGACAAATGAACGACTTTAATCTCGGGATTCGAGCTTCAATCCATCGAAGTTTGGTCTCCTACTGCAATCTCATTGCCTTTCTCAATCGCCTTGTAAAAAACCTTCTGAATCTCCGTGCGGATATTGAGCTCAAGCAATTTCTTGTTGTTTGCATCAGGGTAGACCCGGTTAGAAAGAAATACATAGACCACATGCTCTTGAGGGTCAGCCCAAGTGACCGTACCTGTAAATCCTTGATGGCCGAAGGCATCTAGTGACGTACAGCCGCATGATGGCCCTTCGCTGCCATCCGTAAGTGGCTTATCAAAGCTTGCTCCCCTCCGGTTGTCGCTCTCGCAGAACTGGCATCGGGTGAAGTCGTTGATCACAGTGGAGTCAAAGTAGCTCTCTCCTCCATACAGGCCTCCATTTAGGTACATCTGCATCAGCACTCCTAGGTCGTTTGCATTGGAGAAGAGCCCTGCGTGGCCACCGACACCTCCGAGCATAGCAGCTCCTGGGTCGTGCACGTCGCCATGTACAAGTTGGTTTCTGAAATAGCGGTCGTACTCCGTCGGTGCGATTCTCGATTTTTCGAAGCGTTCTAAAGGTCGGTAACCCATGGTAGTCAATCCGAGGGGACGGTAGAATTCGGAATCCAAGAATTCCTCCATTCGCTGTCCGCTTTGTTTTTCGATGATGCGCAATGCGAAGTAGTAGCCGATGTCGCTGTACTTATATTTCTTATCCGTCAGTTCGTGGTTTAGGATTTGACGAAACATCCGATCAGGATAGTCGGAGCGGATGTAAAATTCCCTGGCAACCCTCAAAGGATAAGTTTCAGAGCGCGCCAAGCTGTAAACATCATAACGAGGAACACCCTTGGTAACGGTCTTGTTATAAAACGGAATCCATGGTGTAAGGCCTGCTTGGTGGGCCAATATTTCGCGCATGCTGAGTTGCATGTAAGCGGTTGTATCTACCCATTCAGACAAGTAGTCACAAAGTCGATTGTCGAGCCTGAAATCTCCTCTGTCTGTCAATTTCATCAGCGCAGCAGCTGACCCTGCGATTTTAGTGATGGAGGCCAAGTCGTATAAGTCGGTGTTGAGTACGGCCTGTTCACCTTGATACGTGTGATGGCCGTATGCTTCGTCTACCACGACAATTCCATCCTTGGCGAACCATACCTGACAACCTGGGTAGGCCATTTCATCGATTCCTTTTTTGGCGATGGAATCGATTTTTTTCAAGTCAAACCTGTTGATGCCTACTTCTTCAGGAAGTCCAAACGCGAGTCGAGTTTTTGAAGTGGTCAAGACCTCCATGTCTCGGAACCTGTCGTCTATTTTTCTCCTGAGTTCACCTCTGATTTCTCGTCCCCCGAAAAGGGATTGAATGCTCAAGTCATCAGACCAGTTGGCTACTTCGTGTCCGAGAACCATCGCTCGCATGCGCGGAGTGTCCAATACATTTCTCAAAGCTTTTGCATTTCCATTCCAGACCAAGGTGGTACGTTTTGCAGAAGCGATTCTGTCAATGATCGACTGCGCGTGCTCACTGAGCCCAAAGCGGTTGCGTCCGATTTCGGCCTCCGTTGGCTCGGCTATGACGATGACGTGATTGTATTTGGACCATGCGGTTTCAAATGCTTGAAACCCTTGTTCTAGATCGCTGTAGTTTAATTGGTATATGTCTGCCGGTGCATATCGGTGAACGAGGTTGGCTAAGTTGGATTGATAGCCATCGCTCAATTTTACAACGGCAAAAGACGCCGTATCAAGTTGCTCGAAAGGAATTACCCCTTCGTTTTTGAGGAGTACGATGGCGTCTGAATACAATTGCCTCTCCTTGACCTCCAATTTTATCATTCGATCCGTCAGCACACCATCGCTTACGTGTTGAGGCTTGCGATCCGTCCATAGCTTCAGCTGTAAAATTTGCTTGCAACGCTGGTCAATTTCTTGCTCGCTCAATTGGCCATCGCGGAGCAATGAAGCCAACGCCTTCGTGCCGAATGAAAGGTCATTGGAAAGAATGATAAGGTCGTTTCCAGCGAGAAACATGCTTTGAACCATGGACTCATCTACCTGCTTCTGAGAACTGAGGTCGCACCAAGCCAAACCACGAAATCCGAGCTGATCCTTCAAGGCGTTGTGTGCGATGATGGAGGAGGCCGCCGTGGTGTTCAAGGAGCTGTCCATCCCTGGCGCAAATGCAGAAGCCATCATCACACCTTGAAGTCCTTGATTGATCAATGCCTTGAACGGGACCAAATCCCGGTTGTACATTTCGTTCCGCTTGCTATAGATCAAGGGTGGATTGGGATCGGCACCTCTCAGGGTATTTCCTAGCCCTGGAAAATGACCGGCGACACACATGATTCCTGCCTTGCGCATTCCTTCTACAAATGCCTGAGCCTTCATAGAAACAGTGGTGGCATCCTCACCAAACGAGTGGGTAGAAGTGTAGGGCGATTCATCGTTGTATTCAATGTCTAAGGAGGGACCAATGACAAAATCAACCCCTTTGGTGCGGAGCACTTGTGCCAATTGAAATGCGTAAGCATAGATCGTTTTCTCGTCTTTTATCGAGGAAAGTAAAGGTGCTTTGGGCAGGCCGAGAATGGAATAGACGGAGGGGTCATTGATTAAATCAATTCCAATCAATGACAGGTTCGATTTACGACCATCGAAGCCGATCTCATTGATAGCGTCGAATGGAACGATCAGGGCGTGCGTTTCATCTGCATGTGCGTTTCGCGTCACGAAAAACTGGGTCAATTTCTCTTCCAGGTCCATCGTGGCGAGCAGGCTGTCTGTTGCATCCATGGTAACAGGCGCAAATGGCGTCTCTCTGGCCGGGTGTTCTAACGGGGGATTTCCGGAAATCATGATCAAACTGACCAATGCGATCAAAAGGATATGGATGCGATTTCTTTTCATGTAAATTCTTGAGCGTGAAGATACTTTGTTGACTGCCCAGTGAACTTGAAGTTTAACCTACTTTTCATCATTGAGATGTTACAAAGCCGAGGCCAAGAAATCCTTTTAACTTTGAGTCATGATTCGTTTTCTGTTCAAGCAATCCAAGCCGAAGCGATTTGACTTTAAACCCCGTTTTTACAATGAGCGTAAAGAACAGCTTCAAGCGCGCATTGAAGCGGTCAGACGGGAAGTGGAAGCCGATTCAGGACGGAGCAGCGAACGTGCGTTGCGCAGCCGAATGCAATCAGCCTGGAGATCGGGAGCGGGCGAACGGGGTCGACGCCGTTCGAACAGAACGGTCTTTATCATCGCGTGTCTGTTGGCAGTGATTGCCTACCTCTTACTATATCGATGATTGAATTTTTCGTCTTGTTTGCTTTCACAGCTGTGTTCTTTCAGATTGCGGCAGTGCTGGTCCTACGGATCGGACTCAACCGAGCCATTCGAAGCCATGCGTCTGATCGATGTGGAATGCTACCGGCACTTTCCGTGGTCATCGCGGTCAAGAATGAAGCGAACAATCTCGCTCCGCTACTGGATGCCATCGCTCAACAAGATTACCCAAATGCCGAAGTGCTCTTCGTCGACGATGGTTCGACGGATGGCACCCGCGAAGTACTTCAGGCATTCGCGCTTAGAAAGCCAAATGTCAGGATTGTGCAAACAAAAAGTGAGCATCGGAAAAGGCTTAACGGAAAAAAAGCTGCTCTTCAAACCGGGATCGAAGCGGCGAAGCATGACCTCTTGGTATTTACCGATGGTGATTGCTGGCCTCAAGATGTGGATTGGCTCAAACGCTTCGGAGAAAGTTTTAATGCCGGTGCAGAGGTGGTCGTCGGTACAGGCTTGTACCTTCCTTCGGCGCACGTTCATTCGCGGTGTTACGCGTCAGAGACGATTCGGGTATCAGCGATGTATCACGCGGCGGTTGGTTTGGGCATGCCTTACATGTGCGTTGGACGGTCCATGGGATACACACGGCCAGCATTTATCAGATCGGGTGGATTTGATGCGCATCCTCAGCTACCCTCAGGATCAGACGATTTATTGCTTCAGACATTCACACCAGGAACAGTAATATGTGCTTGTCCGTCAGCCGTTACCTTTTCAAAGCCACCGGTGTCGCTATCAGACTGGTTGCACCAAAAGAAAAGGCATTTGGGATCAGCGCCTTTGTACCCTCCCGTGGTGAAAGGGGGCTTAGTCCTCTACGATTGTACTCTTCTGCTCATGCCCTTGGTTGTTGTTTTCGCCGCATGGATCGGAGGCATGGTTATGCTTGTACTTCTGAGTTTATTGGTTATTCGTACGCTACTTTCTGCCAGTAACTTTCAGAGTATCAAAAATTTAGCTGGTCGGCACGAATCCTTGAGTCAACTTTGGTGTTGGGAGTACCCTGCGTCTTGGCTGAATGCATTAATTTCGATTGCCTCGATATGGAAGAAGGAAAAGGCATGGAAGAACGACCAATAGGATCAAGCGCGCAGCGTGATCAAGCATGGGTTGATCGTGCTTTGAAAGGAGACCAATCCGCCTACACTGAGTTGCTTGAGACGTATCGTGAGAACATCTATTACATGATGATGAAGATGGTTCGCAACGCTGACGATGCCGAAGATTTGACCATTGAAGCGTTCGGTAAAGCATTCAAACGTTTGCCCTCGTTTAACCCTGAATACGCTTTCAGTACTTGGCTCTTTAGAATTGCTTCAAACAATGCCATTGATTTTATCCGGAAGAAGAAGAAGGCGTCCACTTTTTCCATCGATCAAGAAATGGATGACGATGAAGGCAGAAGCACATTTGACGTCAAATCGGAAGGCTTGAATCCAGAGCAAGCCTTTATGAAGGGACAGCGCATCGAAGAAATTCATAAGATCATCAACGCCCTAAAACCTAAATACAAGCAACTGGTAGAGCTGCGTTACTTGAAGGAATACAGCTACGACGAAATCGCTGAGGAAATGGATTTGCCGTTGGGCACGGTCAAGGCGCAGCTTTTTAGAGCACGAGAATTGATGTTCGAAATCATCAAGCATAAAGGCAAGCACTTCTGATCGATGTCGGGTAAATCAATCATTTCACAACATTTTCCTGCGATCTCTGAAAAGAAACTCGATTTGTTAGAGCGCTTCGTCGAGGAGTTACGCTCACATAACCAAAACGTCAATCTTATTTCAAGAAAGAACGAGGACAGGATTTGGGAGGAGCACATTTTGCATTCCCTTGGCATTGCGAAGGTCATTTCATTCAATCCGGGAACGAAGGTGTTAGACTATGGTACAGGCGGAGGGCTGCCTGGAATTCCACTTGCCATACTATTTCCAGAATCTGAGTTCCTTTTGGTTGACTCGATCGGTAAAAAAGTGCGGGTTGTCTCAGAGATCGTGACTCAATTAGGACTACCGAACGTACGAACGAGCCATTGCAGGGTAGAGGACCTTCGAGAACGGTTCGACTTCGCCGTCAGCAGGGCGGTCACTGCCCTTCCGCGCATGGAAGAATGGCTCAAGGGAAAGATAAATCAGAAAAGCACGCATCCAATTCAGAATGGTCTCATCTACATCAAGGGCGGTGACTTTGAAGAAGAAATCGAAGGGTTGATGAAGCCCTACCGCGTCTGGGAAATGTCGGCATGGTTTAACGATTCATTCTTCGAAACCAAGAAAGTAGCTTGGATAGACCTGACCGACTAGTTTAGGATGAAATAGGTCAGCTCTTTTAGAAGTTCGACCGAGCTTATGGGTGAGGAATCCACGCCCTTGAACCTCGCATCCACTTCTCTCAATTTTTCGATGATTTGCGCCGTTTTTGGAAAGGGGTATTTTGGAGCCGAGGCGATCAGTTTGCCAGCAAAGTATGGGCTTCTGACGCCAGGTATCGAACGTACTAAGTTTACGGGTGATTTGTCACTTAGGGAGTGATACATCATCACCTTGCTGAAATGGGCGTACAGCGCTGAAATCACCAACACCATTGGGGTGTTCTTGTCGTTTCTGCCTATTTGATATGCGATGTGAAAGCTTTTGGCAATGTTTCGTTCACTGAGCGCGTCGACGTAGTCGAACTGACTGAATTCTCGGCTTATGCCAATGTGTTTTTTTACATCGTCAACGCCGATTTCTTGGGACAAGGGAACATTTATCGTGAGTTTGTGTAACTCACCTTCGATCTTTTCGAGGTCGTTTCCCAAGTGCTCTGCCATTAGGTGCGATGCGTGCGGGTTGATCCTATACTTCATGGATTTTGCCAGTTCCTCGATGACGCGAGGAAGGTCATTGTCATAGTGCTTCGAGGAATAGAACAAGACCCCATTCTTTTTGGCGTTATCAACCCATTTTAAGCGACCATCTACCTTCTTGTACTTAAAGTCGATAACAAAAACAGTAGAGTCTACCGGCTGAACGAAGTAGCTTTCTAGGTCGGTCCATTTCTCTTTGAAGTCTTGCGCTTCCCGCAGTATCACTACTTGCCGTTGCGCCATCATCGGAAAACGCTTTAGCGTCTCCAACAAGGTCGCCATGTTCAAGTCCCTGCCGTAGAAGATATTTAGATTGAAGTCCCGTTCGTGCTCCTCAATCGCATGATCTTCGATGAACTTGCTGATCTTATCAATGTAGTAGGGTTCTTCACCATGCAGAAGATAGACGGGTTGGAAATTCCCAGCCTTCATTTCTTTCATGATGTCCAAGTACTCCTTTACATTCGCCATGCGACAACCGCTTATCGTTTAGATGTGATCGATCCGAAAAAATATCCGCCCCTTGATCTGCCCGTGTTCGACGCCAAAGTTAGAATCATAGATGAGGTTATCCACATCCATGACGACTTTCGAATGAAATATGTGGTGTTGACACCAGAAGAATGGGTACGTCAGCATTTTATCCATTTTTTGGTCGATCACTTGGGCTATCCAAAAGGACGTATTCAGATCGAATACGCATTGAACTATCACGGCATCCAAAAACGACCGGACATTGGTTTCATCGACGAAAATGGAAAGCCAAACATTTTAGTGGAGTGCAAAGCGCCGGATGTGGCGTTGAACGAAGATGTATTTTTACAGATAGCCACGTATTTTTCAATAAGCGGTTCGCGGTACTTGGTGATGACGAATGGACGGAAGCATATTTATGCTGAAGTTCGCCCGAAGGCTGGAAGCATCGTCTATATAAAAGCATTGCCCTCATTCGCATGAAGCATATCATTCATTTGTTCGTTCTCCTTCTCAGCGGCGCAGTTATGGGGCAATCTGTGCGACCGAGTAAATTACCGCTCGACTTGAGGACGGCGTTGACTTCTGCGCATTCTGAATCCTTGATTCACCTGTACGTAAAGGGAGATCGAACCAAGATTTCGAAGCTTGTTGAGGAATTGGGCGGCACGATAAAATACCCGGTAAAGGACTATGATGCCATAGTCATTCGCGCACATGAAGTACTTGCTTTAGACACAGCGGGTTGCGTTGATTTTATTCATTTTGACGGTTCTACTGGGCAACCACTTTTGTCCAGTTCGAGGGAACACGTGCGGGTTGACCAAGTGCATCAAGGTGGCCACGGACTGCCATCTTCATATACCGGAACGGGTGTTATCGTAGGCGTCATCGATGCGGGCATTGAATTGAATCATCCGGATTTTCAATACCCCAATGGGAACACCCGGATCATCGAAGTCTGGGATCAAACCATGCAAGTAAGCCAGCGTACCCCTTCTTATGGCTACGGTCAGGTGTGGGACAGTACTGAGATCAACGATAGCATTTGTCCGCACGGTGATCAACCGGTTTGGTACGGTCATGGAACGAACACAGCTGGCATAGCAGCTGGCGATGGAAGTTCATACCCGGGGTACAAAGGCATGGCTCCAGGAGCAGAACTGATTGTTGTCGCTTCCAATTTTAGTGCAGTCGGTTGGACAAGCACAGTAGCCGATGCGGTCGACTACATTTTTTCGAAGGCGGAAGCACTGGGCAGGCCGTGTGTGATCAACGCAAGTATCGGCACCTACCTGGGTTCGCACGACGCCCGTGACTTGGCGACAATTGCAATCGAAGAAAACATCACCGCGCAACCGGGAAGAATCATGGTGTGCGCTGCTGGAAACTCTGGCGATCAGGATCCATATCACCTCGGGTACGAGGCCAGTTCAGATACGACGTTTACCTGGTTTCGCGTGCAATCTGGTGCCCAGCCGGGAAACGGAATCATCTACCTCCAACTCTATGGTGACGTAGGTGACATGGAACGACTTCATTTTGCAATCGGAGCTGATCAATTGGTTCCCGAATTTGAGTTCCGCGGAAACACACCATTCGACAGCATTCTCAACCGAATCAATGTTATTTATGAGGATTCATTGGTCAGCGAGAACGGAAATTTTTTAGGAAGGGTTGAGACCTATGGTGATTCATTGAATGGGACCTACCATCTCACCATCTTGATCGACCTCATTGATTCGATCAACTATAACTATCGGCTTATGGTCACTGGTCAGGGGCGTTTTGATTTATGGTCAGCTGGTTGGTTAGGATCGAGGGACATTCTCTATCAAAATTTACCTTCCACCGGTGAGTACCCGGCAATGTCAGGGTATAAATTCCCCGACATCCAACAGAGCATAGTAGGCGCTTGGGCGTGTTCTGACAAGGTCATTACGGTCGGAAATATGACGAATAGGACGACATATACGGATGTAGACAACAATCTCGTAACGATTGCTGGTCAAACGGCTGGAAACATAGCTGAAAACAGCAGCTTGGGACCTGCGAGAACGGGAAGCATCAAACCGGAAGTCACGGCCCCTGGCGATAATACCCTAACTGCGGGAGCCTTCTTTCAGTTAGAGAACTTATTATCCAATCCGAGCTCACGTGACCGGGTAGGAATCGGAGGTATGCATCACAGGGCAGGAGGGACCTCAAGCGCTTCACCAGTGGTGGCAGGGATAGGCGCATTATTCTTAGAGAAATGTCCGCAAGCTAACTGGTCAGACTTCAAAGCGGCCGTTACGAGCAGCACCTTCGATGAAGACGCGTTCACCGGATCTTTGCCCAATCATCAATGGGGCTATGGGAAGGTGGATGCACTCAATACCTTAACTTCCACGACGCCCTCACCTAGTCTTGTGTACGACGACAAAGAATTTTGTGATGGTGAAGCATTGGCGTTGTCCTTGAACGAGAATTACGGATCAATTGCATGGAGCACAGGTGAGAATTCAGCTTCCATTCAGATCGATGCCTCGGGCAGCTATTATGCAGAAGTTGAAGATGGAAAGGGCTGTAAAGGATATTCTGATACGCTGATTGCGATCAAACGACCAAGTCCTGTTTCTCCAAACCTGGAGATCGTCGGTGCTAATCCAGCATGTGCCGGGGATACCATATCGATTCGAGTCCCAGAATCCTTTGGTTCATATGCTTGGAACAACGGCTCCTTTAAGCAAAGCATTGAAGTCACGACCGGAGGTGCTTATGCCTGTGTTGTTTCGAACATTTTTCAGTGCCAAGCGATTTCAGATACCGTGGATGTTTCGTTCTATCCATCCGGATTCCAGCCTTCGTTGCACCTTCAAGAAGATGGAGTATTGAGGCTGATAATTGATACTTCGCTTGTCGAGAAAACCTATTGGTATTTTAACGAAGAGCCGATCGAGGTTGAACAGCCATATTGGATCGAACAGCCTTTGCCAGGAATCTATCAGGCTGCCTATGAAGACAGCAATTCTTGTACTCACTACAGCGAGCAAATCAACGTCTATGCTTTGGGAATGAAAGCATTTCTAGAACAAAACATTGCGGTATTTCCGAACCCAGTGTCAGACTTGTTGGTCGTTGAACAACAAGGTGGGTTTACCCACTGGAGATTGATTGACATCAGCGGTCGGTTCATTGCGAACGGAAATCTGGAGCCCATGCAGACGATCGTAGACATGGGTATGCTATCGAGTGGGGTTTACCAATTGAATTTGATTGCCACCGACGGCCGAGTACATTCAAAGCGTGTATTGAAATGAGGAAAGCAAGAAGGGGAGGAGCGATAGTTGCAGCATGCCTTTGGGCGATGATGGCATTGGGTCAGGACGACTTTGTGGAAGGGGCATTGATCATTAAGGTAAAGCCTCAATACCGATCCTATTGTTCTGATGAACAAATTGACTTGGCCATTCTGAATGCATCCTTTTCATCGATGGGAGTGTCAAAAATATCCAAGCGTTTTCCGGATGCACTTCCCTTGGAAGCTTTTCGGTCGCCAGTTCCATCCCTTGACGAAGATCGTCGGGTTGATTTGTCTTTGATATACACGGTTCACATCGATCCGAAATGGGATGTGCAAAAAGCGGCTAAGCAACTCGAACGCACTGGGGTGTTGGAATATGCAGAACCTTGGTACATTCCCAAAGTCATCTTGACGCCAAACGATGATCGATTGGATAGTCTGTGGCATTTGCCGATCATCAAAGCATTTGAAGCGTGGGATGTCGATACGGGGTCTTCAAAAATCATCATAGCCATTGTAGATACAGGCGTAGATAAGGATCATCCTGACTTGGAGTCGAAGCTGTGGGTCAATCCGAAAGATCCAATCGACGGGGAAGACAATGACGGAAATGGGCTCATCGACGATTTTCAAGGATGGAATTTCTTCGACGACAACAATGACATCAATGAGACGGGCTTTTCCCATGGTACGCATGTAGCAGGACTGGCCGGTGCCAGCACAAACAATGCTATCGGCATAGCAGGTACGGGATACGCTTGCACAATCATGGGGATCAAGGCAGGAGACAAGCTTCAATTGCCCTTTGGCTATGATGGAATCGTCTATGCTGCCAACAATGGTGCGGATGTAATCAACTGCTCCTGGGGAAGTTTTGGAGCCACCCAGTTCTCGCAAGACATTGTCCGCTATGCTACTTACAATCAAGACGCCTTATTGGTCGGCGGCGCTGGAAACGACAACCGAGAGAACCGTTTTTATCCGGCATCGTATCAAGAAGTAATCAGCGTAGGTGCAACCGACTGGAATGATTGGAAATCCGATTTTTCAAATTACAACTACGACATCGACATCGTTGCGCCGGGAACGTTGATATTCAGCCTAAAGAACGAAACCTACGGCTACGATAGCGGAACGAGCATGTCTTCTCCGATTGTGGCAGGTGCAGCCGGACTGGTCCGAAATCGTTTTCCTGAGTTATCCGCGATTCAAGTAATGGAGCAAATCCGGGTTACGGCAGACCCTTCGGTGTACGACGTGCCTCAGAACGAGGCATTTGCAGCCAAATTGGGGTCAGGCAGGTTGGATATGTTCCGAGCCGTTGACTCGATCTCATCTCCCGCGCTTCGAATTGATTACTATGAATTCACCGATGAAGATGACGAAGTGTTCGTCTCAGGAGAAAACGTCAACCTGGGAATAGAGCTTACCAACTACCTGTTGCCGATTGAAGATGTGACCGTTTCGATAGAATCGATAAACCCGCATGTGAAGGTGGTTGATGGTGTATGGCAGGCGGGAGATTTGGCTCAGAACGGTCGATTAAACAACCTGATCACGCCATTCCAGCTCGAAATTTTGGACGTTGACTCCTACGATGTACAAGTAGATGTAAAAGTTATGGCATCGAGTCCCAATACAAACTATGAGATGACCAGGTTTCTGAGTTTTATTGTCAACCCATCCTACGTTAATATAACCGTCAACAACGTAAAGACGACGGTTTCTCAACACGGCTTAGTTGGATTTACGGACCTGTTTCAATCGCAAGGCTTGGGATTCCAACTTGAGAACTTGGGCAATTTTGTGTACGAATGCGGCTTGATGATCGGATACAAAGACCATCTGCGCGAAAGGGTGGTTGACCGAATCAGAGGTCCCGAGCTCTACGATCGCGATTTTTGGCAGGAAGCGATCATCGAACGCAAGGTACCCAGTGGTGCGGAGGCATTTTTAGCCGAAGGTTCCTTTACCGATACAAGTGCGCGTGAGGATGAAATCGGCTTTTTGATCGAGCAGCGCGCGTTGGCATACACCGACGAGGGCCATCGCAATTACGTCGTCATGGAATACACGATTGAAAACCGCACCGGCAGTGACCTATATGACCTGGCGGTCGGAATGTTTGCGGATTGGGACATCAACGACGCTTCTAAAAACAAGGCGCAAACCGCCTATGGAAAGCGAATGGGGTACGTGCACTATACAGGCAATGAAGAGCTCACGGCGGGCATACAAGCCTTGGGTGATTACGCATTCGTATCTTACATGATCGACAACGTGGCAGGAGGCTGGGGAGGTGTGGATATGTACGATGAGGAAGATTATTCATCTCGGAGGAAGTACAAAACCTTAACCGTAGATCGGAGCTCGGCCGGAAGCGCTGGTGAAGACGGGCAAGGAAATGATGTCATCCAGGTGGCCAGCATGAAAGGAATCGACATTAAGAATGGTCAGAAGCAGACCTTGGCCTTTGCCATTCACGCTGGACGAGATGTAGCATCCGTACTCCAAAGTGGCGACTCAGCATTCGTACGCTATTTTGGATATGAACCAGGGGCCAATGTCGACGGCGCGCTAGAAGTGTTCGGACTTTATCCGAATCCTACCCAAGGCGAACTGAACCTGCAATTAGGAAAGAAGCGCGATGGTGAGGTACAGGTATTTGTGTATAATGCTTACGGTATGGTGGTTGCCGAATTGAGTACAGGTACTATGTATGCAGGATACAACGAAATTTCCTTAGGTCTGCCAGAACTGGCATCGGGTACTTATTATGTAGAATTACAAGCGGAAGGGAGTTTAGAAGTATTTCCTATCGTTTATTTGAATCCTTGAACAATATAGAATTGCCTTACATTTGGCGCCCTAAGAATTAGCACGCATGGCACAAGAACAAATCCTCTCCGTTTCTGGTAAATCAGGACTGTATCGTCTGGTCGGACAAATGAAAAATGGAATCATCGTAGAATCCATTGTTGATGGAAAGCGTTTTCCTGTGCACGGGTCGGCCAAGGTCAGCGCGCTGGAGGAAATCAGCATTTATACCGAGACGGAGGAAGTGGCTTTGCGTGAAGTGTTCAAGGCCATTCACAAAAAAGAAGGCGGAAAGCAAACGATTAGCCACAAAGAGTCAGGTGATAAAATCAAAGCACTCTTTGAGGAGATCATCCCCGACTACGACAAGGAAAGGGTCTACGCAAGCGACATGGCCAAGGTGGTACGCTGGTACAACATCCTGATCGAACACGATGCCTTTGATCCGAACGACGAACCCAGCGATGAGGAAGTGGATTCGGCAGAAGGCGAGAAGAAAGAGACGAAACCTGCAGCGAAAAAAGCCACCAAAAAGCCGGCAGCATCCAAAGCGGGAGCGAAGTCTGCACCTAAAAAGCCAACGGGCGGCGGAAAAGTAACTGCCCCACGCAAGGCTGGAGGCACGCAGCGAGGCAGTTGATCTCGAACACATTATAAAAGCAAAAGGCATCCAAATGGGTGCCTTTTTTATTGCAGAACGAAACGAACTTCAGGATGGTTCTTGGTTGAAAGCTTCGTTTCAATGCCCTTTGGAGTCGTGAAGTGTATGATGTTTTGTTGAGCCTCGTGAATGTCCATCAAAACCTCATTTTTCACAAACAATAGCTTTTGTTCGGAATCCAATGCAACCTGGCCGTAAATCCAGCAAACATCGTCTTCAAATTCATGCCCCAACCATTCTATGCGGTCATCTTTAGCCGCGTTGCTGACCGCAAAATGGTCGTTTACATAATCACGGATGTAGATAAAGTTCTTGGGCGCAGTGGCAGGATCATTTAAAAATACGGCCTGTTCATTTCTCTCGTTGAGCGCCGATTCTAAATCATCGGTAAAGAGCCGCAGTGAGATTTGCAAAGTGTCTTGCTTTACCGCTAGTTCCGTAATGGAAACATAAAATGCGTGGCCTTTGGCGGCATGCATCGCAGATAGGCTTACCAGCGCTAAAGTCGATAGTATAAAGATGCTTCTCATATGGATTGATATAATTGAATCAAGGTCTTCGATTCATTTTGCCAGTTGTTTTCTTTGGCTGCCCTGCTGCAATTGTCTTTGAGTCGGGAATACAACGTCGCGTTGGTTTGAAGCTTGAGAAGCGCTTGCTGTATGTTGCTCACCCGCGCGCCATCAATGAGAAGTGCGATGTCATACTCCTCGTTGAAATTTCTGTACTCTGTGTGGTTTATAGCAATTTGAGGAATGCCGGCATGCACGTAATCGAAAAATCGATTGGCCAAAGAGTGCTGGTGATGCAGGCCTCGGGCTGAGAAGAGGGTGAACCCAGCAAAAGCTTTGCACGTGAAGTCTCTCAGGGCGGCTGGAGAGACAGCTCCACACAATTCAACCTTGTCTTGAAGCTTTTCAGATCGGATCAAGTCCTCGAGTTTCGTGCGCATGGGCCCTTCGCCGAAAATTTTAAAGCTCAGACCATCGATGTCCTTCATCGCTCGTACGGATTCTTCAAGTCCTCTACCTACATTCAAGGCGCCTTGATAAATGACGTACGGCTCAGGCGTCGTCGAAGGCAATTCTCTCCGAATTGGGACGTTTCGAATTACTTGAAATGTAGCACCGTACCGCTCGAGGAACAGTTTAGCATACCCGTCGCTGATCGTATAGGCTGCATCAAAGCGTTTCATGACAAAGCGCTCAACCCATTGCCACACTTTGTGGACCAATGGACGCGTAACGACTTCTTCCAGTTCGCTGAAGTACTCGTGAGAATCGAACACGAATGCTTTGCGCTGAATTTTTGCCACGCAGTAGACGGGCAATGCGGTATCTAAGTCGATGGCGCAAAATGCATACGGCCGCATCGTTAGCAAGGTGAAAAACAGTCGAATGTTGTATTCCAGATAGAATAGTTTGCCTTTTTCAAACCAACATCGCAAGCGGACTTGCTTAAACGGATATTCATCTAAAGCTGAGGAAGTACTGCGCTCTCGGCCAATCAACGTGCACTCAAATCCCGACTCAGTCAAGGCCGTGCAGATACGCTGCATTCGCTGGTCGTAAGTAAGGTCATTGGTAACTGTAAAAACAATGTGCTTCATGCTGTATAAAGGACGAATGTAAGCTTAACCCTCCTTGAAATCATCCAGGTCCCTTCGGTGTCGTTTCGTTGGTCTGCCTACGATTCCAAACGAACGACTCTCAGCATTCATACGACGAACCGTCTGGAGTTCAATCAAATCACCTTCTGAGGTCGTTTCGAGCATGAGGTCTGCTACCAATTTCGCACCGACGCGCGTTTTTGGTATGTCAAGGACCTTGAACGTCCGCCAAATGGGAGGCTCTTTGAGTAGGATGATGTCTCCACGCTTCAATTCTTTGCTCGGTTTGATAATCTCTTCGTTCAATCTCACCTTCTCAGAGGCACAGGCTTTGGTTGCCAACGAGCGGGTTTTGAATAAACGAACACACCACAGGTATTTGTCTACGCGCATCGAACAAAGCTAATGTTCGACGTTGAGAGTGGTGGTAGGCAACGCACAATAAGTGAAGGCGTTTGTTAAGTACCTTTGAACACGTATTAACTGCTCTATTATTGAACACGTTCCGTTCCATTCAGGCCGTTTTGAGGAAGACAACCATTGCTGGTATGCTATTGCTTCTGCCTGCGGTACTATCTGCTCAGTACTTGGTCGGCGGGTCGGCTTCATCGTTGGGCAGCGGTTGTTATCAACTCACGTCGGCAACCAACAGCCAAGCGGGATATGTGTATAAGCAGCAGGCCATTAACCTGAATGAGCCGTTTGATTACAAATTCCGGGTCTACTTAGGAACCAACAACGGTGGGGCAGACGGCATCGTTTTCGTACTCCGTGGCTCCTTGGGCAATCCATACATCGGTACCGGTGGGGGTGGATTGGGGTTCAACGGTACCGGGTTTTCTTCGAATTCGATTGGGGTGGAAGTAGATACGTGGTACAACGGAAATTTTTCGGACATCGCGGCTGACCACATTGGCATACAAAAGAACGGAAGCGTTGATCATTCTTCAGCTAATGCATTGGCCGGACCGATTCAAGCTTCAGCGACTTCTGCCAATGTAGAAGATGGAAATTACCATACGCTCAACATCCGCTGGGATCCTGTGGCCGAAGAAATGGAAGTTTACCTCGATTGCAATTATCGATTGCAGTATTCAGGTGATTTGATCGACAGCGTTTTTGGAGGTGATTCAACCGTCTTTTGGGGCTTTTTAGGAACAACGGGAGGCGCAAATAATGTGCAACGATTCTGCTTAACAGAAGTAATCGACAGTTTAGTGAACGATTTGGATGATGCCACTATTTGCAATGGTGATTCCGTTCAGCTCAACGCTGGGGCTACAGCGATCAATTACAGTTGGACGCCTTCTACGGGATTGAGCGCAACCAACATTCCTGATCCATATGCATCTCCGTCTACAACCACTACGTACTACGTCGAAGAAGCCTATCTATGTGACACGATTCAAGATACTGTGGAGGTAACGGTCATTCAACCGACGTTTAACGTGTATGCCGCCGTGGAAGATGCCTTGTGCAAGGATTCATGCAATGGCTCTATAGACATGACCTTAGCAAATGGAAACAGCACCTACAGCTATAATTGGAGCAACAGC
Organism: Cryomorphaceae bacterium; assembly: GCA_040221375.1. GTDB lineage: Bacteria > Bacteroidota > Bacteroidia > Flavobacteriales_G > Salibacteraceae > SHAN690. The sequence goes on along the minus strand of JAVKEP010000026.1, from coordinate 8,580 downwards.
GATACTACTCAGGACATAACCGGATTGTGCGCCGGAACCTATACCGTGACCGTTCAAGACATCGACTCGGCTTCTTCCACTTATTTGTGCACGCTCATCGAGTCGTTTGACGTTGGCGAGCCGACCCTACTGATGTCGAGCATTCTCAACCCGAGCAAGACTTCGTGCTCCGATGGCTCCACTTGCGATGCCAGTGCATCAGCCACGGCTTCTGGAGGAACGTTTCCTTACTACTACCTATGGACCAGCGGAGAGGTTTCGCCAACTGCAAATCAACTCTGCGCCGATTCCAATTGGGTAACGGTAACGGACGCCAATGGATGTTCATCCGAGTCGTACGTGATCATTGACATTCCAGATACCATCCGTACCGAGGCGTTTGGTGATACCATGATTTGTATTTCGAATACGGCTTCCATCATCGCTGCTAGCACTGGTGGAACGCCACCTTTCAGTTACGTTTGGCGGGAGTCTTCACTGAATGGTGTAGTTATTTCTACCGACCAGTCGGTCAACGTATCTCCTTCCGTTACGACGCAGTACTTTGTAGCCTCAGTGGATGCAAATGGATGCCCGGGAGACACTTCAGAGGTGTTGGTTAAAGTGAGGCCGCCGCTGACGTCTGTAATTGACCCGGTAGACACGATTTGTCCTTATGACACGACCCAGCTCTACGTAGAGGGTTTCGGAGGCGATTCGATTTATACCTACAGTTGGAGCTCGGGATTTTTTGGTGATGAGATCAACGTGAGCCCTGATGAACCAGCATGGTTTACCGTTACGGTAAGCGACCTTTGCGGTTCCCCAAGTTTTGTCGATAGCATATTTGTTCAAGTGGGCGGCTATTCGGCAATAGACGCCTCCATTCGGGTAGAGGATGATTCGCTCTGTGCAGGAGAAGTGACCCACTTGATTGCCTCAGGACGGGGTGGTTTTAGAGGCCCGAAGGAATACCGGTATTTCTGGCAACACAACGGCGATACGGATCCCATTCAATTCATTCGACCAAACAGCACGCGAACTTTCAAGGTGGAGATCAGGGATTTATGCCTTTCAAAGCCGGGAACGGCTACCCTCACCGTTCGCGTTGGAAAGCCTGATCTCGTTTCATTGAAGTGGAGCCAAAAGAAGCATGCGCAGAGAGCGATGTGCTGATTCGTATAAGCAATTTTAATCCTGACAATAGCTATACATGGTTTCTGGGAGACGGAACGGAAGTTTCAGGTATTCCAGTTGATTCGCTTTTCCATACATATAAGGAGCCGGGTTGCTACGACATAGATGTGGCATCCGTGACACCATTTGGGTGCTACGCGCGCAGCAAAGAGGTCTGCGCTGTCAAGATTTTAGCACAACCGCTTGCGTCGTTCAAGACCGATCCCGATCAACCGGGAAATACCGATGAGATCCTGAACCTATACGATCGATCCATCGGCGCCAATCAAGTGATTTGGTTCGTTGGTGAAGACACAATTTATAACCGAGATGTGCTCGAGTACCACTTTGAAGAATGGGCCTTACCAATGACCGTGCGCCAAGTAGTCATCTCGGCCGATGGTTGTACAGACACATTGAATAAGCAGATGATATACCAATACGAAACCTTGGTATATTATCCGTCGGCGTTTACACCCAATTCCGATGGCCTGAATGACGAATTTACCATCGTGGGCGAGGCGATTTCCGACATCGATTTCCACTTGGTCATCTACGATCGATGGGGCAACATTGTGTTCGAGTCGAAAAAGCAATCGAATGCTTGGGACGGTCGCCTGAAAAATGGAAGCATGGCCCCTCATGGAATGTATCCGTTAAAACTTAGCTACCGGGATCATTTAGGAGAATTGCGTACGATCGATGACAAGGTATTCATAAGCAATGCGGGAAAGCCCACTCCGCTGCGATGATCAGACGACTCCCTGAGTAGGCGGAAGTTGCTTGTTCGGATTCTTGACGAACGCATTCAAGATGACCCCGAGAATTACCAGTCCAATTCCGACAATGCTGAGCCACGGCAAAGCTTCTCCAAAAAAGAACAATCCGATCCCTAGTGCGTACAAAACACCGAAGTATTTGAACGGCATGATGCGGCTGCTGTGATCTGCAATCAGTGCCTTTGTCATATACAATTGAGCGATTTGCGTGAATACACCCATGACCAAGAGAAGAACCCATTCGATGCCTTGCGGAGTTACCCATTCTACGGTAATGCAGGCAATGCCCATGATGGGCGTCGCAATCAGTGGAAAATAAAGCACAACCGTGAGCGGATGGTCTGTCGCCCTGCATTTCATGATTGCATTGTACGCCAAACCAGAGATCAGAGCGGAGGCTACTCCAATGCCGAGGTAGAGGTAAGAAATACGGTCGTCGAAGCCTTTGATCATCAACACGCCAATCAAAGCAAGTGCGAACAACATCCATTGAATTGGTTTGACCCGTTCATTAAGCAGTTGAGTCGCAAGGAGAACCGTAAAGATGGGCGAGATGTATTGAATGGTGGTTGCACTCGCAAGCGGCATGTGTTTCACCGTCACGAAGAACAGGAACAAAGCCGTCATCCCGGCGAAGCCTCTGATCATTAACCATTTTTTATTGTTTCCCCAGAAAGGAATTTTTAGCTGTCGTATCCAGACGGCGCAGATCGAAAGCGAGATGATCGACCGGAAGAAGACAATTTCGTGCGTAGGAATGTCATGGAGGTATTTCACACAAAAGTTGACCACGGCATAGGCCAAGGAAGAGAGGAGAATGTATGCGATCCCTTTGTATTGCAAGGTGCGAAACTATTGGTTTAATGCGTCATTTTGCAATGTTGGTACACGCTTGAACGCGGATGCCTTTATCATCGTATTCTTGCACTATTATGGCTAGACAAGCGCTTGAATATCCATGGCCTTTTCGCGTGTTGCGAAAGCTATTTCCCATCTTGGAAACGTTGGCCCCTGGCATGGCGAAGGCTCTGGCGGTCAGGCTCTTCCTAACTCCGATCAAGTTCCCATTAAAATCTGCCGATAAAGAAGCAGCCAAGCGTTTTCAGCAACGCAAGATTAAAGTAGGAGAGAATGACGTTATGGTTTATTCAAAGGGCGAAGGGCCTGAAGTACTTTGCCTCCATGGTTGGTCTGGACAATCGATGCAATTTAAAGCGATGGCTGAACGAATCGTTTCAGCGGGGTATACCTGCGTACTCATCGATGCCCCGGGACATGGTCAAAGTACCGGAGGTACGACCAATATGTTTGAATTCGCAGAAGCTTTTGGAGCCGTTTGGGATGAATTGGATCATCCTGTTGCTGCAATCGGACATTCGCTGGGTGCGGCATCCATTTCCTATGCAGTCGCTGAAGGCATGTCCATCCCTGCGTTTGCAAGCTTTGGTGCTCCGGTAGTTGCCGCAGATATAATAAGCGAGTTTTTAAGGAGAATCAATGGCTCGAGCATTACTTCAGACGGAATTGAGCAACGTACGCTTAGCCAATTTGGACGTTCATTCGAAAGTGTGACGATGCAGCATACATTCAAGGAAGTGCAGTGTCCAGTACTAGGAATCCACGGAGTCGCAGACATTGACGTGCCAGTTTCTCACCTCAAGGTGCTTCAGACCATCCGTCCAGATATGGAAGCGCATGTATTCGAAGGAATGGGGCACCGACGAATTTTGAAGGATGAGCGTACGCTGGATGTACTGGTAACCTGGTTGCAGAGGCTGCCTTCTGCTAGAAAAGGTCAGTGACGTTTTCGGGAGGCCTGCCTAGCACCGCCCTTTCACCTCTTACGACGATTGGCCGCTCAATCAGTTTCGGGTGGGCAACCATCGCCGATATCCACTCATTTTCAGAAAGTTGTTTCCCCTTGTAGTGTTCCTTGTAATCGGGTTCCCCTTTGCGGATGATCTCTTCTGCCCGCATGGATAGTTTGCGCAGAAGCTCCCTTAATTCGCCCTCTGATGGCACTTCTTTTAAGTATTCTACTATCTCAGGGACAATTCCCGCATCTTCAATAAGCGCAAGGGTATCGCGGCTTTTTCTACAGCGTGGATTATGATAAATGATCATCGAGTACTATCTAGGAATCAGCGCAGGAGCATTACGCTTCCTTGTTCATTCCGTAATATTTTTTCGCCGTCGTAAAGGCCTTTGTATTCGCATTTCCAACCATAAGAACCAACAGGAGCCAGGTCTTGGTTGATGTATCCGTCCCAGCCTTGAGATGCGTCTTCCGTGTAGAAGAGCGTTTCTCCCCAGCGGTTAAACACCCTCAATTTGTATTGAATGATGTCACAATCTATCACAGGGCCAAAGGTCTTGTTTACCCCAGAAGGCGTAGGCCGGAAAGCAGTCGGGAATCGAACGAAACACTCACAGTCGGTCACCATAATCGTATCCCTGGCAACTCCGCACTTGTGGCTGACCTCAACACTGTATTCGCCAGGTTCGGTAATGTGGAGTGAAGAAAGGTTACTACCATCTTGCCACTTATAAAGATACGCACCGTCAACCTCAGCATCGAGTACTTCAATCTCACCTAGGCAGATGTACTCTGGACCGAGTATGTCAAGGTCAGGATTCGAAAGGTCGTGCACACGAACCGAATCAACGGTGGTGCAAGTACCGTCGTAGACGCTGATTTCATAATGCCCTCCAACCGAGGTTGCTAAGACTTGAGAGGTATCGCCATTCGACCAAGTGTAGCTCCAATTCGGATTTCCTTCTGCCTTGATACGAGCTGTTCGGTTCTCACATAGAATGGTGTCATCGATCAATTCGATGCTTGGAGGAGTAGCGAGATGAATGTTAAGGGTATCGGTGGTCGAACAGATGTAATTCGTGGCGCGCACCCAAATCGATTGGTCTTCATCGGCAAACATGATGTGATTTGGCGTTGTAGTACCGTCGTACCAATTGAAGGTAACCGCATTCCATATCGTCGTAACGTCGAAGTTTAATTCGGTCGGGGCACAGAGGGTTATATCGTCGCCTAAGTTGATCTTGGGGTACTTGTAGACGAATACTCTGATCTTATCTACTTCAGTACAAAAACCATTTGTAACGGTGAGCGTAAACACCCCACTTTCAGTAACGGTAATCTCATTGGCGTTGGTTCCAGTGCTCCAATTGTAATCAAACAAAGGATCCGTATTGGGAGTAATCTTCACCGAGTCCCCTTCACAAATCGGAATGTCCTCACCCAGTTCAAGGTTGATCGGAGGGTACATTTCTACGTACACCGTATCCCTCATTGTACAGTGTTCTCCTTCCACTTGTACCCAATAGTTGCCCTGGCTGCCTCCGGCGATTGAAATGGTAGGAGTACTGACCCCAGTATTCCACACAAAACTCAACCCTGCAGGATCCAGGCCGGTGGAGATAATAGCGGTGTCGTAATCGCAATACTTAAGCGTTTCTGGCAGGTTGAAGAACGGGTCGTAGTAAAACGTGTACTGGACTGAGTCGTATGCGTTGCAGCCGTTTCCAGTGGCAGTGACATGATACATGCCTGAAGTAGTAACGTTGGTCGTTGGGGTATTCGCGCCGTTCGACCAAAGGAATGAGGATGCGTTCAATGCGTTGGGTACTAATGCTTCGGATGCACTGTAACAGAACTCTTGATCAGGACCAAGGTCAACCACCACGGTAGGGTGATAGGAAATCTCGATGCTGTCTCGCATGGTACAGTCGTCGTTTGTCAAGTCTACCCAATAAATGCCCGTGTTCTGCACGGTGATTGTCGGTGTCGATTCGCCCGTGCTCCACGTATAAGAATTCACGGTACCCCCGGTCACGTTCGGATCAAGGACGGTACTGTCATACCAACAAATGGTCAAGTCGGGACCCAAGTCATAGTCGGGAAAAAAGTAATACGCGATGTGAAACGTATCTGCAGAAACACACCCATGCAAGGTCACTTCCAAGGTGAATTCCCCCGAATCTTGGGTAATCAATGCACTGTCGGTTCCTCCATCCGACCAGTCAAACGTGTAGGGATTGGGTAAGTCTACCACTTTCGTTACCGTTTCACCTTCGCAGATGATCGTGTCGTTTCCTAAGAAGCCAGAAATGGGATTGATCACGTTCACCGTAAAATAATACGTATCGCCAGGAACAACGGCCATGTAGGTGGTTGTTACGGTAGGAGAAACAGTAATGGTATCTTGGGTAGAGATGACCACGGTAGGTGCAAGTGAATCTCTCCAAGTAACGGAATCGAGTTCGATCGCATATACCTGGCCGGAGTCTCCGAGACAAATGTTGGTATCGCCTCCAACTCCTTCGTGCAGGATTACGGATGCATCGTCAAAATAGTAGTACGCCCCGCCGATCGACGCTGAGGTGTTGTACAGTACTGTCGTAGGATTAGCGGTAAAGGCGCCGATGGTAATGTACTGCTCACCGCCGGTGGCCACGATCGTATCGGTGTACAGGGCCCAAGATGTGTTGTTTTGAAGTTGCGCACCAGAAGGGTTCCAAGAGGTTGGTGTCACGCCAAGGTTTCCGGTCCCAGTACCCGTTGGCGGTGTAGAACTCAAATAAAAGCCCAAATCACTGCTCGAAAAACGCGCGTTGCTGGCGAGTCGGTAATGAAAGGAAACTACGTACTTCACACCTGAAACCAAGGTTTGCGAAAGCGTATCAAAAATGTATTCACGGTAGGTACTTCCGGGTGATAACCCGCAATATCCCCCCGCATACGCCTGGCCAGAATTTGCAAACGACGAGCCGAAAATGTTGTTGGGAACGTCGCAGGCCGTACTCGTAGCACAAGAATGAAAATAATCGCTGGAACCTGAGTGGGAAGGCGCCTTGTCCCAATACGACTCAGCAATGTCACTCAAACTGTTGGGGCAAGTGATGAAATTCTCGAATCCCGGCTGCGGCAGCAAATTGGTCTGTGCCTCAGCGAGGCTGCCGAATGCGCTTAAAAGCGTAACGATAATAATCCTCAACAAGCTTTTTTTCATAATCTGCATCGAAAGTGGCCTTAAAAGTACACTATACTAGTCGTATTGCAAGTTGATTGGTTGCGTAGTAATTTCCGATATCTCGCTTCCATTTTGTCGTGAGCTATGAATATCTGCATTCGATGAGTATAAATGCGCTTTAATTCGCTTATTTGAAGGATGAATCCTTCGTCGTACTACCAAGCGCAAATCGAAACTGAGTCGGAAAAATATTCGACGCTCAAGCGGCATGATCGTTTTTACTCAATCGGAAGAGGAGTGTTGATGCTTGGCGCCGCCGCATTGTTCTACGGATTCTATGCCGACGGAATCAAAGAACTCGGCATCATTGGATTTTTCGCCCTGCTTGGCTTTGGCGTTGTTTTTCGGCACCATCAGACCTTGCGCTCAAAACTAACGCACACGGTTAGAAAGCTTGAGGTGTTGGAGGTAGAACTGCGCTATACAAACGAAGATTATTCATCCTTAGACGAAGGAATGCGGTTTCGGGACGAAGAGCATCCTTACAGTAGTGACTTGGACATCTATGGTAAAAAATCCTTGTTCCAGCGCTTAAATCGTGCAAAGAGTCAAGGAGCTAAACAATTACTTGCCGACGAATTGAATCAATTGTCTTGGAAAGAAGTGGCCGAGCAGCAGCACTGCATCGAACAGCTAGCGAAGGATCCACTCCGAATGATCGAATTCAGAACTATTCTTGCCGGATTGGAAGAGACGGACGTATTGGCCAAGGTAATACGCTGGACCCAATCTCCATCGGTCATTCCTATATTCTTTTGGAAGCCGCTTATTTGGGTGTTCACACTTGCGTTTCCGTTGGCGTTTGCTTGGATCATCTGGACGAATAACATGGCTTTGCTCGACGTGTTGATCTATCCATTTCTGCTGAATTTGTTGGTGTTAGGTGCTGGCATGAAGGCCATCAAAAAGGAGCACGCATGGGTAGACCAGATCCACAAGGACGTGGCGGTAAAGAGCAAGCTCATCGAGCATTTCTTGTCGTGGGATACCCAAGATACCTTACTGGATCGCGAAAAAAAGAAATTGACGGAACTGGATTCAGATGCCAGTGAAGAATTGCGAAAAATGGGTAGAATCATCGGCCAGCTCGACGGAATGAGCAACTTGGTGGCGGCAGTGGTGTTGAACGGTACGTTGTTGTATCACGTTCACGTCTATTGGCAACTCGTTCGCTGGAAAACCCAATACGGACCGAGCATCGTACGCTGGCTGGAAGCGGTTGAGTCGGTCGAAGTGTGGGTGAGTAAAGGTCAATTCAAGTTCAACCACCCGTCCTACGCTTTTCCAACGATGGTTGGCAACAACAAATTTGAGGCGGAAGGCCTGGGGCACCCATTTCTAACGGATGACAAGCGAGTAGCGAATGATGTCGATTTTGAAGGGTATAAAATGATGGTACTCACGGGTTCAAACATGGCCGGAAAGAGCACGTTTTTAAGAGCGATTGGTGTTAATATGATCCTGGCATCTGTCGGGCTACCCGTGTGCGCAACGCGTTTGTCGCTCTCTCCCTTTCAGTTGTTGTCGAGCATGAAACCTCAAGATTCCGTCAACGATGATCGTTCATACTTCCTGGCAGAGGTGCTTCGATAGCGGAT
>JAVKEP010000025.1:0-2193 GCA_040221375.1 Cryomorphaceae bacterium | reverse complement strand
CTCGACTGTCCTGGCTTTGACAGCTATGCTTGGTCGAACGGGTCTTCGAGCGCATCGATTCAAGTAACGGGAGGCATATATTCGGTTACGGTAACCGACAGCAACGGTTGCGTCGGAAGCGACACGGCCAGCCCAGCGCTTGGGATGGTCCACACCCTTGCGTCCCAACTATCGGTCGGTCCGAACCCCACGAAGGATGTGGTCTGCATAACTAACCTGCCTCGAGATGAAGCCGTAGCACTGCGCGTTTTGACAAACAGCGGGGTTGAAGTTCGTCGTTCAAACGCGGAAGGAACTTCCCCACAGATAGACCTTTCAGGCCTACCAAACGGCCATTATTTTTTACAGATCAGGAGCGATCATTCATTCGTTTCCGTTGGAATTATCAAACTCAAATGAACATGCTGAGAACCGGGTTGATTCTTGTTTTACTGTCAATGTTCTCTTTACCAGGGAATGCACAATTAAATACGGCCGCATTTGATGCATTTATCAAGGCCCAATACGAACGGTTTCAGTTACCGTCGATTTCGGTCGCAATCGTCAAGGACGGCGATGTCATACTCAAGTCGAACTATGGCGCAAGGTCCCGAGAAGCAACCCAGGCACCCGACCCAAATACGCTGTATGCAATCGCCTCGCTTTCCAAGGCTTTTACTGCGGCCAGCATTGGGATGTTGGTGGATGATGGAAAGCTACGGTGGGACGATAAAGTAGTAGATCACCTTCCTTGGTTCAGCATGCACGATCCTTACGTCACCCAGCACATGACCATCGAAGACCTACTTTGTCATCGCAGCGGGCTTATCACCTTTGATGGGGATTTGCTTTGGTACGGAAGTACATACACCCGCAAGGAGGCGGTAAAGCGAATTCGATTTCGCGCTCCTACGCATGAGTTTAGGAGTGATTTTGGATACCAAAACCTAATGTTCATGACCGCAGGTGAGGTGATCGAAGCGGTATCAGGAATGACGTGGGACGAGTTCGTGGCTCAGCGGATTCTCAAGCCGCTTAAGATGTCAAGGACAACTTCGTCGTTTCAGGCATTTTCGACGGATTTCAACATTGCAAAGCCGCATTTAAATGGGGAACAAATATTCATGCTCAGCTATGATAACAGCGGCGCAACGGCAGCGTTGAATTCTAGTACGGGCGATATGAGCAAGTGGATTCAATTCTGGCTGAACAAAGGAATAATTGGCGATGACACCTTATTGTCCCAAGCATCTGTAGACAAGATTTGGACGTTACACACCCCTCTTGAGCTCGGAAATTTCGACACAGAAAATGGCATCCAAGATAAAGGCTATGGTCAGGGATGGTTTCTCATGAATTATAATGGCGACAAGGTCGTCCATCACGGTGGTGGGTTGCCTGGATACATTTCCAAAATAGCGATGGTCCCGGAAGAACGATTGGGCATCATCGTATTGACAAATGACATGAGTTCGGTACCTACGATGTTGATGTACGCGGCAATCGATTGGGCGAAGGGAAAAGAATACGCCAAGTGGAGCGATACCTTTTACACGTTTAAAGAGTCGGGAAAGACGAGGGAGATAGAGGCCGCAGAAAAGCGACTAGAGACCAAAAAAGACGACCCACTTTTACTCCCGTTGGAAGATTACATCGGGACGTATATTGACGAGATGTATGGCGAAGCAGAGGTGACCATGGGTAAAGACGGGTTGATACTTTCATTGCTTCCGGCCAAGGAGTTGTTTACTGGAAAAATGACCGTGTGGAACGACCACGCCTTTCGCTTTGAAGTCAATGATCCTTTCTTGCCCTTTGGAGTCGCCACGTTTGAAGTAGAGAGAGACGTTGTTCAAGGCTTTATGATCGATTTACCGAACTACGACTTCCACTTCGACAAACTTAACTTCAGGCGTAAATAGGAGGGCATAAAAAAGCCCCCTACCGAATGGCAGAGGGCTTGATCATTCTATGCTTAACCGCTTACTGAACGATCACTCGGATCGATTCTCCGGTATTCGTTTCCAATAGATACAACCCTTCACTGAGGCCGCTCAAATCTGCAGAAGAAACCTTATTCGCTTCTCGTACAGTTTGTCCTGTAAGGTTGTACAAAGTGAAGCTAATCGTCTTGTTGAAGCGAAGCACATCTCCGTGGTTAGGATTTGGCCAAGCCTTTAACTGACTCAATGAAACTTCATCAACAGCGAGCTG
>JAVKEP010000024.1:0-10585 GCA_040221375.1 Cryomorphaceae bacterium | reverse complement strand
GTCTACATAGCTGATCTTTCCATTGAATGTTTTACCCGGTACGGATTGGATTGTGAACGAAACGGGATCACCTTTTCTGATCCAACTCATATCTGACTCATACACATCAAAAAGCACCCACACGCTGTTCAGGTCAGCAATTTCATAGAGCGCGTCGCCCCGTTGAATGTAGTCCCCTAGGTTGACTTCCTTTTTGGTAACATATCCTGAAACATTCGCGAGAATTGGAAACTGCTCCAATGTTTTGTTGGACTCAAGAAGTTGTTCAATTTGCTCCTCTGTTAGCTTCCAATTTTTCAGCTTTTGCTTGGCAGCATTGAACAAGGCAGGTTGATTCTCCTTGATTTTTTTGGCTTCAAATAGTTCTTCTTGTGCTGTGACCAATTGGGGAGAATATACGTAGGCAATCACCTGTCCTTCCTTAATAAACTCACCTGTAAAATTTACGGCGAGTTTCTCAACCCTGCCAGGTATGTGAGAAGACTGCGTAAAAAGTAATCGTTCATCTGCCTGTACTTTCCCATTGAGACGCATGGCTTTTTCGGCAAGGCTATAATCCACTTTCATCGTTTGTACTTGAGCTAACTGCATCGCGGTAGGCGACATACTCACGGCCATCGGATCCATTTCATCTCCTTCATTTTCCAATGGAATCAAATCCATTCCACAAATGGGACAATCACCTGGCTCACCCTGCCTGATCTGAGGATGCATGGAACAAGTCCATGTAGTTTCAGAAGTTGCCGGTGCTGAATGATTGTGTTCATCCATATGCTGTTGATCGGCCCTTCCGAACACCACCCACCCCAACAGCAAGCCAAAGCAAAGCGTACCTGCAGCGATGATCAGTGTATTTTTATTCAAATTTTTCATCGTGTGTTCTTTTTAAATTGTAATCTCAATAGTTGCGCATTTGCAGCACAGATAATGGTGCTTAAACTCATAAGTGCGGCTCCCACCGCTGGGTTGATCATGACTCCTTGATAAAACAAAACCCCTGCAGCAAGTGGAATGGCCACCACATTATACCCTGTTGCCCAGATCAGGTTTTGAACCATTTTTTTGTACGTGGCCCTACCAAAAAGAATCAGATTTGCAATGTCTGACGGGCTGCTTTCCGTGAGAATAATATCGGCAGTTTCGGCAGCCACATCCGTACCTGAACCCACAGCAATCCCGATATCCGCTTTGGCCAATGCTGGGGCATCATTCACGCCATCGCCGGTCATGGCAACGAACTCACCTTCTTTTTGCAATTTTTCGATCAGTTCAGATTTTTCGTGAGGCAACACTTGGCTGTAGTATCCATCCAGCCCCAAGGTATCGGCCACTGCTTTGGCTGTTTGCTCATTGTCGCCTGTAGCCATTAGTATTTTTATACCATATTTCTTCAGAGTAGCTATGGCATGCTCGCTTTCTTTTCTGATTTGATCCGCCAAGGCTATGAAGCCAATCAGGTGGCCTGATTCCAAAATGAAAACGACCGTTTCCGCATTTTCCGATGCAGCCTCTTTTGGTAATTCTATTCCTTCTTCCTTGAGATACCCTGGACTTACAATTTGAAAGGACGAACCATGAATGTTTGCGCTTACACCCTTGCCTTTGGCAGCGTTGAAATCAACCGTTGGAGGAAGCGTGAGTTTACGCGATTTGGCTTCTTTTACTATCCCCTTGGCGATGGGGTGTTCTGAACTTTGCTCAATGGCCGCAGCAAATGCTAACAACTCATCTTCCGACAGACCGTTCATTACGTAAATTCTGTTGACTCCGAAATTCCCTTCGGTCAAGGTGCCCGTTTTATCGAAAACTATGGTAGAAATCCTTCTGCTGTTTTCAAATGCGGTGCGGTTTCTAATCAGCAGACCGTTTTTAGCGGCCAAAGCGGTAGATATGGCAACAACTAAAGGCACTGCTAAGCCTAAGGCATGAGGACAGGTGATGATCATCACCGTTACCATGCGTTCAAGCGCGAAATCCATCCCTTGGGTAGTGAAGAAGGTCCAAGCAATGAACGTAATCACGCCAATTACGATGGCAAGGTATGCCAGCCATCCAGCAGCTTTGTCAGCGAGGTTTTGCGTTTTAGATTTGGTCTGCTGCGCTTCTTCAACCAGCTTAATTACTTTGTTGAGGTAACTCTCTTCCCCCGAAGATTTTACTTCTACTTTGAGGCTTCCGTCCCCGTTGATGGCTCCCCCTATTATTTCATCCCCTAGGGATTTAAGAACAGGATTGCTTTCACCCGTCAATGCACTTTCGTTGAGCTCGCTCTCTCCTTCTACGACCTGACCATCGGCCGGCACCTTCTCACCGGGTTTTATCAGGATGATATCGCCTTTCTTGAGCTCGCTAATTTTTACTTCATAAAGTTGATCACCTTCCACCTTGTGCGCATCAGAAGGCATGAGCTCAGCTAATTTTTCCAAGGCCTTGGACGCGCCCATTATGGAGCGCATTTCAAGCCAGTGGCCTAGCAGCATAACATCAATCAGCGTGACCAGTTCCCAGTAGAATACTTTTCCTTCCAGGCCCAATACCACCGACGTACTGTACGCCCATGCAACGGTAATGGCTATGGCAATCAGCGTCATCATGCCAGCCCCCCCTTCCGAAAGTTCGTCCTTCAATCCTTTCAGAAAAGGCCATCCACCATAGATAAAAATGAACGTGGCCAATGCAGCGGCCGCATATCCCATTCCTGGAAAATGAAAGGACAAACCCAGAAAGCCTTGGATCATCTCAGAAAAAGCCAAGACGGGAATAGAAAGCGCGACATTGATGTAAAATCGCTTTTTGAAGTCTTCAATCATGTGTGCATGATGATTTTGATGACCTTTTGCATGCTGTTGGTGTGCATCGCTCTGCTCTGAATGACCCTCAGCGTGGAGCTCACTATGCGAATGGTTATGGTGATCGTGATCGGAGTGTTTGTGTTCCATGATTACTTCGTTTTAGCCGTGATATAATCCAATTCTGCCAGTGCGGTTAGGTAGGATGTGGTGGCAGTTAGTTTAAGCTTTTGATATTTTAATATCTGTTGTTGCATCCGCAGTATTTCTTCAAATTCATTTCCTGCGTTACCGAATGCTGAGAACAGCAGATCCAACGATTGTTGTGCTAGCGAAATTTGCTCTTCGTACAGTTGAATGAGCTCCAGATGCTGTTGGATTTCGAATACTGTTTTTTGGTAAGAAGTCAGCAAGTTATTGGAGACATCTACTTTTTGGAACGCGTAAGATTCTTGCATTCTAAGTGCTTCTTCTTTTGCCGCTCTGTATTTGCCACGGAAAATGGGCAAGCTCATGGTTGCCATAGGCATCAGAACATCTCTACCATTGCCTGCTACCTCCATATCTGTTCGCTCACCCACAACCACATAGTCTACCCCAATCCCAAACTTTGGCAACCCTTGCTTAATCGCCGCTCGTTCTTGTGATTTACTTGCTTGAATCTTTAGGTCGAGTTCTTGGAGCAGTGGATTGGCTTCGAGCAGCGAATCCTTTCGAACGACCCATGCCAAATCTGATGTATCCAAAGCATTGGAGATTTCGATGAACTCATCCTCATTTCTATTCAGAATCTTATTGAATCGAGTTGCTAACGGCTTGATTCTTTGATTCAGAATTGATAGTTCAGTTATGGCATCGTTTAGCATGATATCTACTCTAAGTACATCCACTAGTGCTCCATTACCATTTTTGTACTGAACGGTAGCCAGCTGCTTGTAAGAGGATAATATCCGCAGGTTTTCTTGCTCGATTACAATGCGCTTTTGCACTTCATAAAGGGGGAAGTATGCCGCGGATACCTGATAGTAGAGCTTGTTTCGCTCATCCAAAAAAGCGTGATACATGGCTTTTGCCATCAACGTGGCCGCATCTTCCTGTGCGTTAAGGGTTCCAAACCATGGGAACATTTGGGTCAAAGAGAGCTTGGCTCGTTGAGGTCCCACTCTTGTTTCAACCGGGGAAAGAAAGTAACCGAACGTAACATTGGGATCGGGCAAGCTACCGACTTGAGGTACCCTTTGCATGGCAGCTTCAAAGTTCTTGTACTTGGCTTGTAAGCCTGGATTATTTGCTGCCGCTATCTCGTAATATTCTTCAAGACGCTGGGCACTTGCCATCAATGACAGACCCACTATGGTAACTAGGGTTATGCTAAACTTTTTCATGATTGAGCTTTAAAATGCTACGTTCTTCTCTCCAACAATAGATTACTGGAACAATGAAATAGGTAATGGCAGCGAACAACATTCCACCAAAGGCAGGAATGGCCATTGGAATCATAATGTCTGAACCGCGTCCAGTTGAGGTAAGGATAGGCAGTAAGGCAATGATGGTGGTGGCGGAGGTCATTATCGCTGGTTTGATTCTTCGTTGTCCCGCTTCTACCGTGGCTGATCTAATTCCGTTAATATCTCCTGTCTTGTTTCGCTTAAAACTTTGGTCTAAGTACGTTGCCATCAAAACGCCATCATCCGTGGCGATGCCAAAGAGCGCGATGAAGCCCACCCAAACGGCTACGCTTAGATTGATGGTTTGGACTTGGAATAAGTCTCTGAAATTGGTGCCGAAAAGTGAAAAGTCTGCAAACCAAGCTTGACCGTACAACCAAAGGATGATGAAACCGCCACTAAAGGCCATAGCGATGCCGGTAAATACCATCAATGAAGTAGATATGGATTTGAATTGGAAATACAGGATCAAGAACACAATTCCCAACACCAACGGTACGATGATAGCCAGTCGTTTTTCAGCTCGAACTTGATTTTCGTAGCTCCCTGAAAACTTATAGCTCACCCCGGTGGGGACAGCCAACTCGCCTGAATCTATTTTCCCCAGTATAGCTTGTTGAGCATCATTTACTGCCGTGACTTCTGAGAAACCGTCTCGCTTGTCAAACAGCACATAGCCCACCAAAAAAGTCTCCTCGCTTTTAATGGCCTGAGGTCCGCGTACGTATTCAAAATCTATGATTTGAGATAGGGGTATTTGCGCACCTGTAGGAGTAGCGATCAAAATATTGCCAAGCGATTCAGGATCGTCTCTTAGCTCTCGAGGGTAACGTACCCTAACCGGAAAACGCTTTCTACCCTCTACAGTGGAGGTGATCTTCATGCCCCCGATTGCTGTTTCAATGGTTTGTTGAACGCCTTCAATGTCCAAACCGTACCGAGAAATTTCATCTCGATTGATGTTGAGGTGTAGGTAAGGCTTGCCTACAATACGATCCGCAAAAACGGCTTCTTTTTTTACTGATGGAACTTCTCTGAGAATGTTTTCGAGCGACAGCCCAAAATTTTCAATTGTCTCAAGGTCGGGGCCGTATACTTTGATTCCCATTGGTGCGCGCATACCCGTTTGTAGCATAACCAACCTCGTTTCTATCGGCTGAAGTTTCGGAGCTGATGTTACTCCGGGTATCTTGGTTACGTTCACTATTTCATTCCAAATATCATCGGGTGATTTTATCTGTTCTCGCCAATTGCGATAATACGCTCCGTTGTCGTCCATAATAAGATCTGATGCACTAAGGCCTCTAATTAACCCTTCTCCATTGCTTAGGGTATCCCCCGACGCCGTAATGAAGCGATTGTTTTTATCGACCTTAAACCTTTGTCTATGCCCTTTCTGGTTGAGAATGTACTCTGGCTTATAGTTGATGATATTTTCATACATCGAGATGGGGGCAGGATCCAAGGCAGATTCTACACGGCCCAGCTTGCCTACCGTTAACGCTACTTCAGGAATGTTGGTTAAGAGCATGTCTAGTTGACCAACTACCTTGCGGTTGTGAGCCATCCCTGAATGGGGCATTGAGGTGGGCATGAGCAAGAAACTACCTTCGTCCAATGAAGGCATGAACTCCTTACCAATGCCGGGAAATGCGTGGTCCATGTCAGACCACACTTTTGACTTACTTAGATCCCATCCTACCGTTTCAAAACCCTTCGCGACCAAGCCAAAAACAGTAGCAAAGCCCAGCCAAATGTTCGCCGCGAATAGAATGAGTATAGCAGGCATAAGCAGGAACTTGACTTTATGGTTGAGGCACCATTGCAAAATTCTTTTGTACTGATACTCCAACAAAGTGAAGCTGCCGAGAATCAACCCAACCAATAAGGCTACAAATATGAAGTTCAGGAAGAGCGATTGGGACGCACCAAGCGGCAACCAGTATTTAGCCAACAGCCATGTAACACCGAACAGTACAAGCATTAATTCGGCATAGTTGTAGATAATTAGCACGGGTTTGGGAAACCCCTCGCTTTTGTCAAGAAGAAGTCTTTTGACTATGGCAATGGCTCCGAAGAGAACCAACAATATTCCACCCCAGACCTGCCCGAACACCAAGGCAACTATACCCATGGCAGCGAGGGCATAACTTCCGTAGGTTTTGAGTATCCTATTCTTGATTTTGAATCCGAAAAACCAATGCGCAAGGGTGGGCATGATGAACAAACTCACCAACAGTGCTGCGATCAGAGCAAAGGTTTTTGTCATGGCCAAAGGCCCGAAGAGTTTTCCTTCTGCAGCTTGCATTGCAAATACGGGAATGAAGCTGACAATGGTGGTAGAAACAGCGGTCAATATTGCGGAGGAAACTTCCGATGCCCCGTTGTAGATTGTTGTAATCAGATTTTGTCTAGGAGGTGCTTCATCGATGTGTTTAATAATATTTTCTGATAAGATGACCCCCAAATCAACCATCGTTCCGATAGCAATGGCGATGCCCGACAAGGCTACAATGTTGGCATCTACTCCGAAATAGCGCATGGCGATGAACACCATGAGAACGGCGATGGGAAGGATGCTCGAAATAAGGAACGAAGCCCTGAGGTTGTACACCATTACAATAACCACCAAAATGGTAATGAGAACTTGGAGTGATATGGCTTCTTCGAGCGTACCTAAGGTTTCATAAATCAATCCAGAACGGTCATAAAATGGCACAATCGTCAATTGTGATACTCTGCCATCGGCAAGGGTTTTCTTCGGTAGCCCTGGGGCTATTTCAACAATTTTGTCTTTTACGTGATTGATCACTTGCAAGGGATTAGCCCCATAGCGAGCAACGACTACACCTCCCACTACTTCCGCACCATCTTTGTCAAGCAAGCCCCTTCTTGTAGCTGGGCCGAGTGAAACTAATCCTACATCCTTAATACGGATCGGGACATTGTCCTGAACTCCTACTACGGCCTTCTCTATGTCTTCTATCTTCTTCACATAACCGAGTCCCCTTACCAAATACTCAGCCTGATTGATCTCGATGGTCTTGGCACCCACGTCTTTATTCGATTTCTGTACCGCTCGCATTACGTCTTGCAAGGGAATACCGTAGGCTTTGAGCGCATCCGGGTTCACATCAATTTGATACTCTTGCACGAATCCGCCGATAGATGCCACTTCTGAAACTCCTTCTGTCGCGTTCAAGCTATATTTCACGTAGAAATCCTGAACACTTCTTATCTCATGAAGGTCCCATCCACCTGTAGGGTTTCCTTCTTGGTCTCTCCCTTCGAGGGTGTACCAATATACCTGTCCTAAAGCCGTGGCATCGGGACCCAGAGAAGGTTGTACCCCATCAGGCAACAATCCCGACGGCAAGGAATTGAGTTTTTCAAGGATTCGCGAACGCGACCAATAGAACTCGACATCTTCGGAGAAAATGATGTAGATGCTCGAGAATCCGAAAATGGATGAACTTCGAATTGATTTCACCCCCGGAATTCCAAGCAAAAATGTGGTCAACGGATAAGATATTTGGTCCTCAATATCCTGGGGTGATCGACCTTGCCATGGAGTGAATACGATTTGTTGATTTTCGCCAATATCGGGAATGGCATCGACCGGTACGGGATCCGAAGGCAATGCACCTACCTGCCATCCAAAAGGCGCGGTTATCATACCCGAGGCTAAAAAAGCCAATAGCAGAAGAACAGTCACGAGCTTGTTCTCCAAGAAGTATTTAATGATTCTATTGAGCATAGTAAAATTGAAATTGAGTGAACTCAGAGCGTTTGTTCAATGGCAGACATTGCCAACTTGTCCCTTGACGTGTGTCAGGGTGCATCAAAAGAAATACGCAGTCTAAATCAAGAACGTCTGAAAAAGCACTTGGAGGTCTTCTTCAAGAAGTGGGGGAGGATTCTCTAGACAGAATCCTTGCATCTCATAAGCATTGCTTAAAGGCTGAGCAAACACAAGAATTAAAGCTGAGAAAAAAACAGGATTGATGTTGAAATACCCTGTTTGAAGCTTAGCAGTTTGGTCTACCTGAAATACCTGATGCCGATTTTCGCAACATGGCTTTGGCTTGATCTTCTCTTGGTCCGAAGCCAAATCATCGCAATTCTGCTTCATATCTTCCATGCCGCATCCCGGATTGTGCAACCCGAATGTGAATGTAGTCGCTACCGCCTCACCACCACAGAAGTGGGTATTTATAGCCAATCCAATGTTTGAACTCAACATCAAGAGGGCCAGCGATATAGAGACTATCTTTTTCAACGTGCATAAAAATAAGAAATCATCTACGGTATGCCTGATCAAGTTGTGACTTTGGTGTAAACGATTCGGTTCGTGCGATTCGATCCGAGAAGATGCCCATGCTAGCTTTGGTTCCAGCATGGGCTATTCGATCAATCAAAACAGGTTAGGTGTTCATTTCATCCAATGTAAAACCGGCCTTACTCACGGCTTGTTCGATTTCCTTTGGACTAAGAGTATCCGTTTGAACGGTTAACACTCGATCATCGTGTTGCAAGTCTACATCCCAATTTTTGATGCCATTCTCTTCGTTTAACACAGGAGAGACTTTTGATAAGCATCCAGTGCAATTGATGTTGGATTTGAATTTTAGTGTTCTCATTTTATAAAGTATTGAAATAGATTGATTTAAATTTTTGCCGTTTTGAGCCGTAGACTGTTGGCTACCACAGATACGGAACTAAAAGCCATAGCGGCACCTGCTATCATTGGATCCAATAAGAACCCATTGAAGGCATACAATGCTCCAGCGGCTATAGGGATGCCAATGATGTTGTAGACAAATGCCCAAAACAAGTTTTGCTTGATTCCGCGCACGGTGAGTTTGGAGAGTCTGAGAGCCTTAGGGATTGCTTGAAGATCTGAAGTGATGAGGGTCATTTTAGCAACATCTTTTGCTATGTCTGACCCTTTGCCCATGGCGATACTTAAATCTGCCTGGGCAAGAGCCTGAGAATCGTTGATTCCATCGCCAACCATGGCTACTACTTTTCCTTGTGCTTGTAATTCTGAAACGAAATCAGCCTTATCAGACGGCATTACTTCGGCTTTAAAGTACTTTATACCAACTTGATTAGCCACCGCACTTGCGGTCTGCTCATTATCGCCTGTGAGCATATAGACTTCTAAGCCTCCTACTTCCAGCGCACGAATTGCGGATGCGGAGCTCTTTTTGATCTCATCCGAGATACCCAGAATGCCCAATACGGTAGAATGATTTGCGAAAAAGACTACTGTTTTACCTTGACTTCTCCAGTCGCTGGCTTGTTTTTCTTGAGCAGATGAAAGTTTGATGCCTTTGATTTTTAACAAGCGTAGGTTACCGATGTAAAACCTTTCCCCGTCTAGTGTTTGTGCTTCAGCCCCCATTCCTGTAATGCTCTGAAACCCCATTATGCTTTCAGGCCTAAATCCATCTTCTTTTAACCGAGCGACTACTGCGTCTGCTAAAGGATGTTCAGACTGAGATTCTAGGCCTAAAAGAACTTGCTTATAGTAAGGGTTTGTCTGCTCCCATTGCCAATCGGTAACCGTCGGTTTGCCTTGGGTTATTGTTCCAGTTTTGTCCAGTACAATCGCGTTTGTCTTGTGGCCGAGCTCCAAACTCTCGGCATCTTTGATCAAAATATTGTTCTCGGCTCCTTTGCCTATTCCCACCATAATCGCGGTGGGGGTAGCCAGACCTAAAGCACAAGGACATGCGATTACGAGTACGGCAACTGAGGTGAGCAAGGCATGTGTCAATGCATCCTCTCCACCCACCCACATCCATGTAAAGAAGGTTATGATGGCAATGCCGATCACAACAGGCACGAACACCCCTGCAATCTTATCGACTAACTTCTGCACAGGTGCTTTGCTTCCTTGCGCTTGCTGCACCATTTTAATGATTTGCGAAAGCATCGTTTCCCCACCTACCTTTCTAGCGATGAACTGAAAACTTCCTTTTTGGTTTACAGTTCCGGCAAAAACCGCTTCACCCTTGAATTTTTCTACCGGTACTGGCTCACCAGTGATCATGCTCTCATCAACGAAAGAATTACCAGAAGTTACTTCCCCATCTACAGGTATTTTCTCCCCAGGTCTTACAGCGATGATGTATCCTTTTTGCACGGCAGAAATGGCCATCTCTATCTCTGCTCCATTCTGAATAACCTTCAAAGTTTTAGGTTGCAAACCCATTAATTTTTTCATCGCAGAAGAAGTGTTGGACTTTGCTCGTTCTTCCAGCAATTTTCCCAGAGAAATAAAGGTGATGATCACAGTTGCCGCTTCGTAATAAACATGCGGATGGATGCCACGGGAGTGCC
>JAVKEP010000023.1:0-19477 GCA_040221375.1 Cryomorphaceae bacterium | reverse complement strand
GATCAACAATGAAATGCCACGTGTTCAAGGGGATGGTTTTGTCCACATTGATCGGATTGACTTTGGAGTTGAGCATGATCAAGCGCTTATTGAAGTGACTCCTGGACCATTGAACGATGTGGAACGCTCCATCGGAAAGCATGTAACGGAATTAATCGAGAATGGCTCTACCCTTCAAATGGGGATTGGCAATATTCCTAATGCCGTCCTTGCCAGTTTATCGGGCCACAAACACTTAGGAATCCATACGGAAATGTTTTCCGATGGCCTGCTTCCTTTGCTTGAGAGCGGTGTGGTCGACAACAGCTTGAAACGCAATCATCCCGGAAAATCTGTAGCGACATTTGTGATGGGAACCAAGAAATTGTATGATTTCGTGGACAACAACCCGGGCGTTGTGCTACTGGACTGCCAATATGTGAACAGCACTGCCGTCATTCGAAAGAATCCGAAGGTAGTGGCTATCAATAGTGCCATTGAAGTGGATCTGACAGGTCAGGTATGTGCGGATTCGATCGGAAACAATCTCTATTCTGGTGTCGGCGGCCAGATGGATTTCATCAGGGCGGCATCATTGAGCCCAGGAGGAAAGCCGATCATTGCGCTGCCTTCAACCACCAAGCGAGGCGAGAGTCGCATAGTTTTTACTCTGAAACCTGGAGCGGGGGTGGTCACGACTCGTGCGCATATTCACTACGTGTGCACAGAGTTTGGGGTAGTGAATTTATATGGGAAGGACTTGAAAGAACGCGCTCGCCTTTTGACAAGCATCGCCCATCCAGATCACAGATTATCCTTGGAACGGTCTTCGTATGACGCGTTCAAATGATCGCAATGATTGCGTCCTAAAATATCCAGTTATTTTCACCGAGTGAGGAAATCATTGATTCTGACGTGCGTTCTTGCCTTCTGCTACGGTGCTGCCGCGGGTCAGGTAAAGGAATACGACTGCTTGGTGCTACAGGTTAGGAGCGAGGTTATGGTGCAGGGATCAGCGAATATTGGTGGGTTCAAGTGCTTTACAAGCCCCCTTTCTCCGGCCGAACCCTTGCCATCTTGTTTTGAACGAACACAAGAATTCATTCGGATTACTGATGTTCAATTCGACATTCCGGTGCGAGAATTCAATTGCGGAAACCCACTCATTCTCTCCGACCTCAAGGACGTATTGGAAGTGGAGGATTACCCAAACATCACATTTGAGCTGAAGGAGCTCTTGGCCGAGGATGTGAGTGGATTGTACTTTCAAGGGGAGGTAAAAGCTACCACCACGGTACGTGGAAGAAAACACAACATTACCATTCCTATTGAGGTTGATTTTTTAAATAACCAAGAGTATAAAGTGGCCGGACAAACAACGATCCGACTGTCGTGGTACGGGATTGAGCAACCCACAAGAATGTTCGGACTGCTGAAATTAGACGATGAAGTTTCTGTTTGTTTTGACCTCTACTTCAGGAAAGAAAAAACCCCCGCTCAATGAGCGAGGGTTGATGCTTAGTATGTCAGAAAACTAGAAGCTAATGGCCGCTTCTAGAACGACGCCATTGAATTCCGCGCCTTGGAACTCAGAATAATCCCAGCCGGAACCGTAGTAGCCTTGTTGAACGTATTCCACCTTGGTCATGATGTTCTTAGTGAGGAACCAACCGCCACCAACATTGACACGAGTAATACGAGTCGCTGGAGCTGCGTCATAGTCAACGCCGGCGTCATCTGTTCCAGCGGCGTATCCGTTGCCAGTCACCATGTTGTAGCGGCCACCGAGGTAGAATTGCTCCATGCTGCCAAATCGGTAGAGAAGCTCAGCTCCCACTTGGGTATAGCTTGCGTCCACGTATGTGTCGCCGTCATTGTTGTCTCCCATAACGGCTTCGTAAAACCCGAAGAACTCGGCTCCTTTGAACTTGCTGAACAACGCACCTTGGAAGGAATTATAGCTCTTCAATCGAGGGTTGAATCGTCCAGAGAAATCATTGCCCATTGGGCTGAATAACTTGTAGTATCGAGATCCGCCGCGGTCGCCGCCGAAAAGGTAGGTTCCGTTATCGTAGCTGAGCGAAGAGATATACCCAGAGCCCGTGATACGAACCCTTAAGTCTTCGGTAATCTGATCGTCGTAACCTGCCTTGAAGTATACTACAGGAGCCAAGCTCTTATTGTTGTTGACAACACTCTGATTCAATTTACCATTGGAGATCGCGGCCATGGCAATGATGCCTGATTTTCGGAACAACACTTCGCCGAATGCTTCTGTGGTGAACGCATCCATGATGTAATTTCCGACGAAAGGATTAAAGATTGCTCTGCCATTGTCCGTTCTACGAAAGTGGGCATCGCCGTAGTTGATTTCGTCCATACCAACACGGATGGTGATCATCTCCATCAGTCCAGAGGCAAGGCCCTCTTTGATGAAGTCGAGTTTATCGATTTGCAAGTAACCTCCTTTCACCCAAGCTTCGGCGTGGTGCCGTGCTGATAGATAGGTGCGCAAGTGCATGCGAAGTCCATCCGCGAATTGAGCATCGATGTTGAAGTTGGCAGTTGGAAGGTTAAAGTCAGCTGTCAAGGTGTCGAGGAACAGTGATGCTGGGTTCATCCCATAGTGCTTGATGTACCCGGCGGTATCATCCGAATAGCTCATGGCAGTGTTGGTTTGATTGAGTCCTTGGAATTGCAATGCAAAGTCGCCTCCAATTCTGACGCGAACTCCTTCGAACTCTACGTCCGTTTTAGGATCTTCAAAGACATTCAGACCACGCTGATCATTTGGACGCCAGTTTTGGAGATTGTCGTACTTGGATAATTCGTCTTGCGCAAAGATGTTCAGAGAAAATATCGCAGTCGCTGCAATGATTGCTAAACGTTTCATGTGTAATGGATTAGATGGGTTATGCTTAAATAAGGATTCCTGTGTTGGCTTCATTTGAATAGTATTTCGTAATGGATTTCTACTTCTTTCCCTACCGTCATGGCCCCAAACATTATGCTGGGTGGCTCAACACCGTAGTTCGTCATGTCAATAACCTTCGTGCCCGAACATTTCAAACCAGAAGATGAGTAGAAGCAAGCTGCTGTGATTTTTTCTGGTAAGCTTTTCCCTGCGATCGTCATTTGGCCTTGAGCAACTGCATTGATCGACACGGGTGTTCCGTTGGTTGTGATTGAATTTGCCCGAAATTGAATAACCGGATGCTTCTCAGCCAATAAGGCTTCATACGTGTAGTTGTCCATCGAATTCTTACCGCTTTTTATGTCGGTAACCCGTACATTAAAGTTCAGTTCTTTAAGATCGATGTTGTCCCCGGTTTCATGCAGAACTACGGTTCCTGTGACGGAGGCGCAGTGCTCAGACCAGTCGTGAACATTGCTCGTTCCATAAATGGAAACCGTTGATTCGTCGGAGGCGGTTAGGCTTTGCTGAGCAAGTCCCATTGAAGGAAGTAGGATCAGCAAAACGACTTTGGTTATCTGTTTGGTTGCTTTCATTTCAGCACCAAAGGTCTGCCTGGCTTCGGCTTGAAATTATGCTCTGAGTCACCGCCTTTTGTGATAGATGTCACGAACAGAAATCGCCATTGACATCATTAACTAACAGCCTTTCAATTCCGCTTGATTAACATTGCATAAAGAATGTACAGACGTGGAAAGAACACTGCGCTACGCGAACAAGCAAGATGAACAAGATGAATTGGCTCCTTTTAGGAATCGATTCTATTTTCCAAAGGTCAATGGTCGAGAAGCGATTTACTTTACGGGCAACAGCCTGGGCCTGCAACCTAAATCAGCCGAAGCATTCTTAAAACAGGAGCTTGAAGATTGGGCCAAATACGGAGTGGAAGGCCATTTCGATGCACGGAGGCCTTGGTATGCTTACCATGAATTCTTTAGTGAACACTTGGCTTATGTAAGCGGCGCTAAAACCAATGAAGTCGTCGCGATGGGGTCGTTGACGGCGAACCTGCACAGTTTGATGGTAAGTTTTTATCGGCCTACGCCGACAAGAAACGTCATTCTTTGTGAAAAAAAGGCCTTTCCTTCTGATACCTATGCCCTGCAGGCACAAGCTAAGCTGCACGGACTGAACCATGAGGAAGTAATCGTTGAGATGGCGCCGGCCAAAGGCTCTGAAATTCTCACGGAAGATGCCATCATTGAACAAATTTTTGCCCTCGGCGACCGACTAGCCATGGTAATGATAGGCGGTGTTAATTATTACAGTGGCCAGGCCTTCGACATGGCCAGCATTACCGATGCCGCACATAAAGTGGGAGCTACGTGTGGGTTTGATCTGGCTCATGCCATCGGGAACATAGAATTGAAGCTGCACGAATGGCAGGTTGACTTTGCAGCGTGGTGTACCTACAAATACCTCAACAGTGGGCCAGGTTCCGTTGGAGGCTTGTTTGTCCATTCCAACCACCACAAGAAAAAATTACCCATCCTAGCAGGATGGTGGGGGCACGATAAAGAGTCGCGGTTTTTGATGGAGCCAGAGTTCGTTCCAATGCAGAGCGCTGAGGCGTGGCAAATGAGCAATGCACCCGTGTTCAATATGGCCATTCATTTGGCTTCTCTCGAGGTTTTTCGGGAAGCGAAAATGGGCAGGTTGTGGGCGAAGAGCCGCCGATTGACCGATTACTTGCAATTCGTGGTAGAGGAAGTGGCTTCAACCACGGGTGCGGACCTCGAAATCATTACGCCCACCGAACATCACCGAAGGGGATGTCAATTGAGCATTGTGGCGCACGGCTATGGAAAAAAATTGTATGACTCCATCACCAAAGCGGGGGTAATTGCAGATTGGCGCGAGCCGAATGTAATCCGCGTTGCCCCGGTTCCTTTGTACAATTCCTTCGAAGACGTTTTTCAATTTGGGGAGATTTTGCAGAAGTCATTAAAAGCTTAAATTGAAATGAAGGAAGTTACAATTGTAGGGGCGGGATTAGTAGGCTCACTATGGGCGGTCTATCTGTCTAAAGCGGGGTACAAAGTGAGCATCTACGAGCGGCGTCCCGACATTCGAAAGGCGGAGCTCTCTGCGGGCAAATCCATCAACCTCGCCTTGTCTGATCGTGGGTGGAAGGCGCTCAAAGGAGCAGGGGTGGATCATCTAATACGCGAGATCGCCATTCCTATGCCCGGCAGGATCATGCATGATATTCAGGGAAACTTGACGTATCAACCCTACGGTAAAGAAGGGCAAGCCATCAACTCAGTCTCTCGAGGTGGCGTCAATGCTAGGATGATGGACATCGCCGAAAAGGTAGGTGGTGCGACCATCTATTACAACATGAAGTGCGTGGGGGTAGACTTGAAAGATGGAATTTGTCATTTTGAAGACGTTTCTTCGAAAGAAGCCAAGAGCGTAAAGTCTGATCTCATTTTTGCGTGCGATGGCGCCTTTTCAGCGGTGAGATATACTGCCATGCAAAAGCTCGATCGATTCAATTACAGTCAAACCTACATCGAAGATGGCTACCGCGAAATTTTGCTTCCCGCAAATGAAGATGGCACCTACAAACTCGAGAAAAACGCCTTGCATATATGGCCGCGTGGACGATTCATGCTCATCGCATTGCCGAATGAAGATGGTTCGTTTACATGCACCCTGTTCATGCCATTCGACGGTGAGAACAGCTTCAATAAGCTGACGAGTAAGAAAGCTGTAAACGATTTTTTCTCAGCTACCTTTCCTGACTTTTATGAGATGATGCCAAACATTGCGAATGCTTGGGAAGACCACCCGCTTTCTTCGTTGGCAATCACGCGTTGCTATCCATGGCACCATGGAAAATGTGCGTTGATGGGAGACGCTGCTCACGCTACAGTTCCTTTCTACGGGCAAGGCATGAATGCTGGATTCGAAGATTGTACTGTGATGTGGGAGCTCATGCAAAAGCACAACGAAGACTGGGACAAAGTGTTCGAAGAGTACAGCTTTCATCGGAAACCGGACGGAGATGGTTTGCAAGACCTCTCGCTGCATAACTACCACGTGATGCGCGACTTCGTTGCCGACCCAACATTTCTTCTACAGAAGAAAATTGAGGCCCGCTTTTCGGAAAAATATCCTGACAAATGGCTCCCTTTATACAGCATGACCACGTTCAGTGACATACGCTATTCTGTAGCATGGAAGGAAGGGCAGCGTCAACAAAGTATCATGGATGAGATCATGGCAATGGACGGAATTGCGATGAAATGGGATTCGTTGGAAGTTGAGAACGCTATACTGAGCCACCTCTCACAAACAGCTTCTGCTTGATCCAGAATCCGAATCCGAGGTTGATTCCGACAAAAGGAACGATCGCATTTTTTCGGTTCATTCTGAATTGATAGGTACCACCTGCTTGGAGATTGATGCTCAAGGCAAAACTTCGCTTGTCTTCAAAAATTTTGCCGAGCTCCAAACCGGGTGAAACGGAGTATAGATTCCGATAAAAATCCCTGGATCCGGAAATGAATGGACCGAGGTACCAACCACTTGACTTCTCACTATACCGCTCTTTTGCACGGAAATAGCGTGGAAAAACCAATTGTCCTCCCACGACAGAGAGCCGAGGCTGATCACCGTATTCATACATGCCAATGGTAGCAAATTTGAAATCAGTTACCGTATTAATAGGTATTTCGAAAACCAAAGGAATCACATTGATGGTAAAGCGTTCAATAGGGTAATAAGGAGCTTCAATTTCGAGGAAACCTCCAGGCATCAGGCCGATGAATCGGTATCGCTTGTTTTGTCCATGTGATAAAGCGCAGGTAAAGAGCAAGATGGCGAACAAGACGAAGGTTCTCATGCACCAAAGAAACTCAAACGCACAATTTTACAATGAGGTAATTCAGAAATTCAAGGCACTTCGATGATCACTTTGCCCCGCGCATGCCCCTTTTCCAAGTAACGCATGGCTTCTGCTGCATCTTGGAGTGAATAGACCTTATCGATGACCGTGGTCAACTTTCTTGAGGCGGCCATTTCGAGCACTTCTGAGATTTCTTTCTGGGTTTCTTTGATGGTCACCATTTCTAGTCTTGGCTTTCCGTAGAAGGAGCGAAGCACAATCGAAAACAATCGGGACATGTTTTGATACCCGACCACGGCAATACGGCCTTCGCGATGACAAAGTTGCTCAAGATCCTTGGGGCTCAAGTTTCCAACGACGTCAATTACTGCATCGTAGACTGTGTTTCCAATCCACTTTCCCGCGGTGTAATCGATGACTTCGTCAGCTCCGAGCGCTCTTACCATTTCGATGTTGCGCGCGCTGCAAACGCCGGTCACGTGCGCACCACTAGCCTTGGCAATTTGAATACAGTAATGACCAACTCCGCCAGAGGCACCATTGACCAAGACCGATTGTCCTTTCTTTACCCCGGCGTATTTCTTGACGGCGTCCAAGGCAGTGATCGCGGCTATGTTGAGTGCAGAAGCCTCGTTCATTGGAATGTTATCTGAAATCTGGACGGCATTGTTTTCTCCAATCGTCGCGTACTCTGCCATTCCCCCTAAACCGGCTGCTCCAACGACACGATCTCCAATTGTGAACTTTGTAACATCCTTGCCAATAGCTTCCACGATTCCCGCTACGTCATTTCCCAATACTGCTTTCTTGGGGTGTAGTAAACCTGAAGCTATGCGCATGAAGTAAGGTGTGCCTCGCATAAAATGCCAATCGTACGGGTTGATCGACAAAGCGTGTACACGGATCAGTAGTTCAGAATCGCCGGGGACGGGGGCGTCGATTTCTTTTAAGGCTAGAACTTCAGGGCCTCCGTATCTCGAATAAGTGATTGCCTTCATGGATTTCGATTTCAATCCAATTTCGGGGTTCCGAATGCAGAAGCAAAGGCAATTCGGACAAACGGAACGATCGACGTACCGAATGGTGCACAGCTAGACCTACCTCAGAGTAAAAATCCGTTGACGGGTTCTACAGGCGCTGGAATGTTTTCGTCGTGAATCATTTCCCTCATATCGATTTCAATTCCACGAGAGATCGAACTGATAGGAACATCGTTGTATGTGCCTTCAAATGGGTTCTCGGAGTAATCTCCAATTTTTTCCATCAGCATAAAAATCCAAATGATGAGGGCTGAAATGAATGGAGAAAGTACAAGTTGAATTCCTTGTTGGTCCTTGAATATATCCACGAGTCCAAAAGGAACGAATATGCAGAAAACAATGGATAGCCAGAGGGCAGTGGAGGCGTATTGACGAGGAAATGGGAAATTTTTGATGCGTTCGGATTTGCCCTGATCCGCATAAAAGCTCACCATAAGCTGATGAAATTCCATGTGCCGAAAGTCGTCCATATGGCCATCGTCAGCGATCGCTTGAAGTCGTTCTGCTTGATGCCTGAGTAATTGTGTGGCGCTGTTCGAATAGGTCAGTATTTCAGCCAGTTCGTCCGCAGAGAGGTAAGGAGCGAGCCCTGTTGTCAATTTTTGTTTGAGATCCGTGGTCGATTCCGGAGCGAATAAACCATCATGAACGAGGTGAGCATGCTCCCAAGTCCTTGGTGTACGCAGTTGATGACGTAGTGCGATTAACCAAGCGATGTGCCTATATATAAGTTCCCTCCTGTATGCATCCTGTTTATCGCCTTGTATGAGGGAACATGCGGCAGCTCCGAATGATCGACTGTTGTTGACAATACTCCCCCAGATCTTACGTGCTTCCCACGTTCGGTCGTATGAGCTATTATTCTTGAAGCCTAAATAAAATGCAACGGCGATACCGATAACGCTTAAAGGTTGCCATGGTAGAGTCACGGAAAAATCTGTGTACCAAGAGACTACCGAAATTACCGTTCCGTAAAGGAAGCCGTAGATAAAAGGCTTACGTGACCAATTGAAGGTCATCCAAAACCCATAGTTTCTCTTTATGTACATCGTGCTCAGCTAATTTAGGCCAATATAATCGTTCTTTTTTAGGGCAAAGCTGAGACGCCGCTTGAACTATGTTTTTGCTGCCAGAAGGTTGATGTCAATCGGATCTAGCACGTCCCGTTCTGAGTGCAGAAGGTGGGCGTTGATCATCGCCTGGCCCATTCGGGTGGTGTCGGTTACAGAGTTGGGGCTGATCCACTGCACCAGTCTTATGAGCCACATAAAGTAGTCAAAGAAGAATTGGTAGAGCCTTGTACTTGAGGTGATTCCTCGCAATGGAAGGATAAGACCCGGGCGAAACATTAGTGCTTTTTGGAAGCCCATTCGGAGGATTTCATTCTCAGTTTTTCCTTTGACCCTTGCCCACATTAGTCTTCCTCTTTCCGTCGAATCGGTCCCTTTGCCGGACACATAGGTAAAGGTCATGTTCGGATTAGCTTCGAAGAGTGTTCGTGCGAGCGATACCGTCGCGTGATAGGTCAGCTGAGTGTAGGTTTCTTCATTCATCCCCGCCGCGCTGACGCCCATGATGGCAAAACAAGCGTCGTAGCCGGTCAGTTGATCTTTGATGGTAGTGTACTCCGTGAAGTCAGTGTGGATAATCTCCGCCAGTTTTGGGTGAGATTCACCGGATGGCCTGCGCGTGATGATGAGCACTTTTTCGACCCGCAAATCTTCTAGGCATTCCAAAAGAACACCTCTTCCCACCATTCCTGTAGCGCCTGTGATGATGACCTTCATCTATTTAATAGGTATCAGTTGGTTATCAATCAGCATTTGGAAGGAGTCTTCCATTGTCTCCTTCATCGAACGGTATTCGATTCCGAGTTCGTTGATGCTCTTTTGGTTATCTGCTTTCCACTCGGCGTCCACGTTGTTTTTAATGAAACGACGTGTAAAGAGTTTGTTGGCCAAAGGACCTACGATCATCAACAACCATTTGGGCAATGCAGCCTTGGGGATTGGGTATTTATCGCCATATCGATCCTGTAGCGTTTGTGCTAACTCCAGCAGGTTGGTGTTGGTAGATGACAAGATGTACCTACCATGCGCTTCTGGCCTGTATCCCGCCTGAATGTGAGCTTCACCTACTTCCCGAACGTCTACGATACCGAGCCCCATTCTAGGAGCTCCGGCTTTCAATGCACCATTTCCTATTTGTTTAAGGATGTTCATGCTTTCTGAGGTGGCGTTGGATGGGTTCAATGCGGGTCCAAAAACTCCGCAAGGATTGATGGCAATCAAATCCCATTGATCTTGTCCCTCGGCGATCTTCCAGGCCTCTTTCTCAGCCAATGTTTTAGAAAAATAGTAGGGTTGATAATCGAGGGAGGCAGTCGTATTCCAAACATCTTCGGTCAGCATTCCATTGGGGAGTTTCGAGCATTCGATGGCATCCGTGTAAATCGCTGCACAACTGCTGGTAATGACGATTCGCTTGACGCTGCTTGTCTTGTTCGCTTGTAAAAGCACATTGCGCGTACCGTTCAGTGCAGGATCAATCAGTTCTTTTTGCGGATCCTTCACATCCAATGTGTACGGCGATGCGGTGTGGTAGATCAATTCGCATCCTTCCATTGCTTTGGCGTAAGAACCTTCGGTCAGCAGATCGGCCTGGAAATACTTGATTTTTCCTGCGGAAACGGAGGCAAGTGCATCCAAGTGCGCGTATTTTTCTTTGATGTCTGGATTGCGAACGGCAGCGTGTACCGTAATTCCTTGCTCCAGGAGTTTCTTTACCACCCAGCTGGCCAAGTATCCATTGGCCCCGGTTACCAACACGGGCTTTGATTTATCTATAGACTTCATAATGAGTAATTAATCACTTTTTTAGCAATGAAAATTTTAAAGTTGATACTTCGACTTCAACGCATTCACGATGGTTTCGAGGTTGCCCGGAGGGTGCAGTAGGAGTGCGCTGGCAGCCCCGTCAAGGAACATGAATATCACTTCTGTTTCAGCATCCGGGTCGTCATATCCCAGCTTATTGAACGCATTCCTAAGAGCGACTTTAACGTATTCCATGCTGTCGATGTCGTAACCGTCGGTTTGCCATTTCAAGGCGTACGTCAATCGCCACATTTCATAGTCACTCGAGGGAATAGAGAATGGCATTTCGAGGGTTTTACGAAGCAACTCGTTCGGGTCGTTGGTCATCACTATGTTGCTGAACACTTGATGGGCCGCTTCTTTGCTTTTTTGCAAAACAGCGTGAAGAAGTCCCTCCTTGCTCTTAAAATGCCGAAAGATCAATCCTTCTGAAACACCCGCTTCTTGTGCCACCTTGCTGGTGGAGGTAGAAGCATAGCCTTCTTGAGCAAATAACTTCAGGGCAGCATTTAGGATGTTTTGTTGTTTTTCAGTCATAATAGTGAGTAAACACTTACAAATGTAGCATTGTTTATGATGGATGAGTGATTACGGGCTTTCGATTCAATAATTCAAAGCTCGTGGGCGTTAATAATTTTTATCACACCGTTTCCCTTGTGATACGAACCATTGTAGCTTTGATGTATGCGTTTCATTCTACCATTCCTTATGTTTTCTCTTGTTTTCGGAGCGGCTCAGGCTCAGTTCAAGGGTAAGCAGAAACCGGTTTCATTTCAGAAGCACTACAATGAAGTGCTGCCAAAAGCGCCTCAACATAAAAAAAGCGGATGGCTTTTCGCTCCAGGGGCAACGTACATGCTCACGCCCTTTGTGTATCAGTCCAGAACATTCGAGAAAGCCGATTCTTCTAAATTCGATGCAAAGGCCAGAGGCATTGGTAAGCCGGCCATTTACGCGGAGGTTGGGCGCTATCAAATGCTGGAGTATTGGTCTTTTTTTAAGTACATGGATTACGGCATTTCGTACACAGGTTTGAGGGGCAATGAACGAGCCAACGGGCAATACGTTTCTATTCCTTCCGAAACTGAATTGTCGTCATTGGAACAGACCCAAGGCAAGTTCGGCTTCCATTATGCCCAGGCCTTTGTCAACTTCAATCAAGTTTGGCGAATCAGTAAATACAACTTCATTCAGAATTCTCTTGGTGCAAACGCGGGGTATGCCTTCTTGGCCAACCAAAGTGGAACGTCGCTTTCACCCGTGGGATATGAAAACCCTGGACGGATAGCGCTGCAATTGCATTATAAACTGGGTTTTGGAATAAAAATGAGGGGCAACTGGTTGCTCATTCCTTCCGTAGAAACACCAATTCTCAACGGGTGGCCTTGGGAGAACGGGCGCTCTTCATATGGCTTTTTTGCAAGCCGATACCGCCCTTTGATCTTCAGCTTGCGATTTTTCTTCATTCGCAATGCGAGTACATTGGATTGCACCCCTGTCAGGACGAGGGAAGGGCTTAAAATGCCCACAGACATGGACAAGCAACAGCAAATGGAAAAGACAAAATAGCTGTAAGGCTTGCCATTCCATCGCTTCTTAGCTTGAAACAATACCTTTCAAGCATGAATGACTCAACGCTTAACATTCCAAATGCTACAGGCGACATGCTCAATGCTACTATGGAATTGCCTTCCAACCAGCATCCGCACTCTTATGCCATTTTCGCTCATTGCTTCACCTGCAGCAGTTCCCTGGCTGCTACGAGAAACATCAGCCGTGCGCTCACTTCGCATGGATTTGGTGTCGTAAGGTTTGATTTTACCGGCTTGGGAAGAAGCGAAGGCGAGTTTGCCGACAGTCATTTTTCCGCAAATGTCAACGACTTAATCTCTGTGCACGCATACATGACCGAGCACTTTGAAGCACCTAAACTTTTGGTTGGCCATTCCTTAGGCGGAGCTGCGGTAATAGTTGCCGCTTCTAAGATTGATGCAGTAAAGGCTGTAGCTACCGTGGCTGCGCCTTCCAGCGTTTCGCATACGAAGCGGCATTTTTCACATCAGATAGAAGACATTCCTTCAAAAGGAATCATCAAAGTGAACATCGGAGGGAGGCCTTTTACCATCGACAGTGGATTCATACAAGATTTTGATAAAACCGATTTGCTTGAAGTGACTAAGAATCTCCGCAAGCCCATTCTAATCCTACATGCGCCGTTAGACAAGACGGTGAGCATAGACAGTGCACAAGAGCTCTATATGGCTGCGCACCACCCTAAAAGTTTTATCAGTTTAGATGGTGCCGATCACTTGCTAACGGACCAAAGAGATAGCGTCTACGTAGGAGAAGTGATCGGCAGTTGGGTTAAGCGATACTTTCCTATTCCTGAAGTTGACGAAGTGCAAATAGGAGGCGAACAAGTAGTCGGCAGATTGGACCTGACTGATTCAAACTTCACGACTCAGATCCAAACCAAACGGCATTTTTTAACGGCAGATGAACCTAAAGACGTGGGCGGAGATGACTTTGGACCGTCTCCATACGAACTATTGAATGCCGCATTGGCTGCTTGTACCGCCATGACGCTGAAATTGTACGCCGAACGAAAGAAGTGGCCGCTCGACGAAGTGCTTGTCTACTTGAGCCATGCTAAAAAACACAAGAAGGATAGCGATGTTGATCAACCTGGAGGATACCTTGATCACATTTCTAAGAAACTGCTGATCAAAGGCGACTTGACTGCCGAACAGCGTATTAAGCTCGAGGAAATCGCGTCCAAATGTCCTGTTCACCGCACGCTGATAGGCGAGGTTGTCATCGAAACAGAATCGGTTGATTCGATCACTTAATCGGCAGTCCAGTTGTTCTTGCGGTGAGAGCCGTCGCAATAGGGTTTGTTCCCAGAATGACCACACCGACACAGTGCGGTAGTGGTTTCCCGTTTTTCTTTGCTTCCGTTTGGGTGTTGCAATTCTATCGTGCCGTGAATGAGGATTGGGCCATTATTCGTTACTTCCACCACGGTATCGACTTTGATTGTCTCCTGCTTCGGTTTTCCCACATCGTTTTTGTACCAACTCAGCGCACCTGAAGGACACTTGTCAACCTGAGCGATTATCTCTTCGGTAGAGGCGCCCTCAATATTGACCCATGGCCTTCCTTTAGGATTAAAAACCGAGCTCAGGCCGCGCCAGCACTTTTCAGAGTGGATGCAAGTGTTGGGCTTCCATACCACTGTCACCTCACCATTGGTGTATTCTTTTACAATGTTTGCGCTCATCTTTTGGGTTTGTAGTTGTTCTGTAAGTGGGTAGTCGGCTCGCTTTTGATTAAATCAAAGTTCAGCTTCGAACATACTTCCGGATCGATCATTTCCGTGATTACCCGAAAATGAAGAGGTTCTATCTCGTCTAGGTATGCTCCTTTGGTGTAATAGTTTTTTCGCTGAAGGCTGAAGCGTTTGCTCATTCCGACGGATTTCGGGTTGTACCAAGTTCTCTCTTTCGGGGTGAGTGCCAAGGTTTGTTGTATCAATTCCATCGATTCCTCAAGGTTGGATAGCAGGTCTTTATAGCGGATGATGTGCACCCGATCAGGCGCCTCTTCTGCGAAGTCGAGCCACTTTTTGTGGAAAAGGTTCCATTCCAACATAAACTGCCCGTTAGCATCCTTCTTCAAGAAATTCACCTCCTTGGTCCGATGCGAATAGCGCAGATAGCTCTTATACCACCCATAAGGGTCCTTTACGACAATCACGTATTTGAGCCCGTCTTTTTTTGTGAGGCTACTGACATGCGAATCGAAGTCTGAGAAGGAGGGATAAAAAAATTCGTTGAGGTAGTACAAGCTCGGTACCAAGTGCTTTTGGTCGTACAGTCGGAAGTGCTTGTGCGTTGGAAGACTCTTTGGATAATGCTCATTCCAAAACGCGACCTTTTTGAAGTTTTCAAGTATCAACGCTTCGGTATAATTGGTTCCAGAGCGCTGTAAGCCGTAAATCATCAAGTCCATATCGGCAAAAAAAATTGGGCACCTTAGCGTGCCAGCCAAACTTAGCTATATTAAATCGATGCCTTAGGAAAGCTGCATTGGAACTTCCATCAGAAGCAACTCTGTTGCACCATTGGCTTCGATTTCAAGTTGCTCAACATTCCAAACTCCGAGGCCATCTCGAGGACCTAGGGCTTGGCCGTTCACCGTTACTTCGCCTTTGATAACAAACGCGTATACTCCGTTGCCGGCCTTCTTGAGTCGGTAGGATGTAGAGAAGCCTTTTTCAAATGAACCCAAATGAAACCAGGCATCCTGATGAATCCAAACGCCTTCATCTTCAGCGTGCGGAGAGAGCACTTGTTGGAGTTGATTGATGCGGTCTTCAGCTCTAAAGTGCATTTGGTCGTAGCGAGGCACCACGTTTTTTTGATTTGGGAATAGCCAGATCTGGAGGAACTTCACTTCACGATCAGCGTTCTTATTGTACTCGCTGTGCTGTATACCAGATCCAGCGCTCATCACCTGCACATCGCCTTGGCGAATGACGCCTGAATTGCCCATGCTGTCTTTGTGTTCAAGATCTCCTTCTAGGGGAATCGAAATGATCTCCATGTTGTTATGGGGATGTGTACCAAATCCCTTTCCAGGTGCCACGCGATCGTCATTGAGCACGCGTAAGACGCCGAAGTGCATGCGTTCAGGATTGCTGTAATTCGCAAAGCTGAATGTGTGATTGGAAGTCAGCCAACCGTGGTCAGCGTGTCCGCGCGAATTTGCGCGATGCAATACCATGTTTTCCATGATTCTGGATGTTTTGTTGGGTAAATGATTGTATCCAACGCGATGTTCTTCAACTTGAAACGTTGCGTTAATTAGATCCGAAGTGTGCGGGTTCCTAGCAAAGCTTTTCGCCGCAACAAGTCCACCTAGCAGCCCGAACGCAGATTGCCTTAGAAAGTCTTTTCGCTTCATGAATTGAAGAGTTTTGCATCGAGGGAGAACTTGCCCGGGCCCGTTAGAAATAGCGCGATGTAGGGGATTAGGTACAGCAGTCCAAACTCTTGTTTTGAGAACGGGTCATCCATATGAATGTAAAACACAGCAACCAGCATGGTCGTCATCAGCGGAATGAGCGCGAATCGAGTGAATAGACCGACAGCGAGAAAGGCCGAACAAATCACCTCCGCGAAAACAGCCAGAAAGAGCGATGGCGCTTCGCCAAGTCCCAAGACGCCCACAAACTCAAAGTTGCCGTCGAGCATGCGCGCCATTTTCCCCCAACCGTGGCTAAAGAGCATGGTGAGTCCGATAAAGACGCGTAAGATCAAAAGTCCAGCGTCGGTGTGGATGGGTTTCATTTGGAGAAGCGCGTTCTTCATTTTCTTAGTACGTCTTGCATTTCTTCACTCTTGGTCATGATGGCCTTGGCAAAAGGACAGAGTGGGAGAACTTTCTGATTATTTTGTCGCGCCCACTCTACCCCGTAGGCGACAATACGTTTTCCGGCACCCGTTCCCTTCGCCGAGGGATTAACCGTCGTGTGATCAATGATAATGTTGTTCGGGTCAACGCGAGAATAGGTCATGCGCGCAATCGTATCGCCGTTGATCTGCATTTCAAAAAGACCCCGTGATTGTTCTTCGGATTGATTGAATGTTGCTTCCATAAGGTTCAAGTATGTTCTGTAAACGAAGCGATGGGATTCCTTTCTCGTTCTGCCGTTTCCCTCGTCCTGAAAGGTTCTTCCAATTGAGAAGGATCCGCTACATAGCCCAAAACCATGAAACAAGCAGGTTCCCATTGATCTGCATCGATATTAAACATTTCGAGCGTCTTGTCGAAATGAAACCCGCCCATCATATGACCCAAGATCCCATCGCCCGCCGCTTGAAGTAGCAGCGTGGTGTTGGCGGCTCCTGTATCGTGCATGGCGTGACGGTTCACTTTCCCGTTGCGATCAAATCGTTTTTTAGCCAATGAAAGCATCAGCACCGCTCCGTCCTGAGCCCATACTTTGTTGCCATCCATCAAGCAGTCGGCCAAGCGCTCGAATCCGTCGGTTCCTCTGTGCGCGTAGATGTATTTCCAAGGTTGTTCATTCAAGCTACTTGCGGCCCACGAAGCGGCTTCAAACAGGGTGGCGAGCGCATCGTTGGAAATGGTTTGCTCGGAAAACGATCGTGGACTCCATCGTTGTTTGATCAGTGCGTTCACTGCATGGGTAGTTTCTGTGGTCTTATTCATAATCAGGCGATGCTTTTCCCGACAAATATATACAAATACAATATGTGTATATACACTTATATAAGTTTCATTAAGAATTGTTCTGCTTTTACATGCAATTGTCAATGAATTTGCGGCCCTTCCGGTTGCTCGGAATCTTTTTCGCTCTGTCCGTCTCGATTGAGCATTTCGAGGACTTCTTCCTCTACGTCCTTGTCATTTGCTCGGATCATCGCCCATGTCATCACTAAGGCCGTGGCAATGATTACGAACAGCAGGATGCCGTTGTCAAACGAAGCTACCTGGAGTTCCACGGGGATGGCGAAAAACAGTAAGACCGTGATCAATCCGCGAGGGGCAACGTATACTTCAGGATAGATGTCTTTGCCCAGAAACAACTGAAACATCACGAAGCGCAGTCCATAAATCGACGCAAGAATCAGGGCAGAGATCAGAATTACCTTGATGCTCAGCAACGAACTTAGCACGATGGTAATGCCAAAAATGATGAAGAAAAAGGTACGAACGATAAAGGCAGTTTCACCCGTGACGATATGAAGTTCATGAAACAATGTTTTGACACTGTCTTCTTTGAGCCATTTTTTGAGGAATCCTGGGAAAAAGATATTGGCGTTGCTGATCACCAGACCAAATACAAGAATGATGATCAAACTCGAAAGATGGAGTTGCTTCCCGATGGCATAGAGCAGGATCAGGATAGCAATCAACAGAAAGGTCTTCACTTGGGATTTCACATTTTGAAAAACGTAGACCAGGCCATAGGAGGCAATGACACTTACTACGATGGTAATTACCAAGTTGATAAAGAAATCTCCCACCGCTCCCGAGCTAGAACCAGGTTCTGTGAGCGAAATGAGGAAATAGAAGAACATGATACCCAGGATATCGCTGAACGTGCTTTCATAAATGCTGAATTCCTTTTTTTTCTGTGGGAGAAATGAAACCGAGGGAATGATGATGGCGCTGCTCAATATGGACAGCGGAACTGCGTACACCATGGCTTGCAGCCACGTGAAATCAGGGAGGATCAGTAAGATGATGAACGCCGCAAATATTGAGGAGACAATGAGTCCCAAAAGCGCGATGAGAAATGAAAGCCCAATCAGCGGCATCTTCTGCTTTTCTAGCTTCAAATCGAGCGCAGCCTCGAGCACAATCATGATCAATCCAATGATACCCAAGAGTTCGAGGTAAGGGAACCAGTCAATCCGTCCTACGTCAAAGTAGTTCATCGCCTGGCGGATGATGATTCCCGTAATGATCAGTAGGAGTACAGATGGAATGTTATACCTCTTAGCGATGAGGTTGTATAGGTACGAAAGGATGACCAACACAGATGCTGCGATGACCAGGCTATAAACGCTCATAAGTACAGTTTAGCTAAGGGTGAACCCAAATATTTGCGGAAAGGTAAGCAATAGCCCATTGGCCAAGCCTCAGTCGACTTGCACAACGAGACGCAATAAATCAGCCTTACAACGCGCTTTCAACCAGCTCTCGAGACGATCGGTTTCTGATTTAGTGGGTCGATTTTTAAATTTAACGTAGGCGAAAGTGACGGTATCTACTTTCAGACTGTCCATGTCTACAATCGGATTTCGCATCAAAGTGAATTCCGTCACGCCAGTGTGCTGCGCTTTGAGTTCTGACGATATATCACCGATGGGTAACTCCCTCGACTTCATCTTAAAGATCTCTTTTTGGAGGATTTTAATTTGTTCGTCCTTCGATTGCAGCACTTCTTCGTTGCGCTTATATAGATCTTCGATGATGCCCGTTTTCATACTCTGGTTCATGAGTTGTACCGTTTCCATATCCAGACCTGCATCGTTGATAGGACCTTGGCGAACCACCAACACAGCGCCCTCTAAACGATCGTTTTGTTTCAGTTTCTTTTCCAGTAGAGTGATCGTTTCTGGGGATATCGGCTGCCCGATCAACGCGACTTCGATTCGCTTCTCATCTCCTTCTACAATGATGTTCTTACTGATGACCTGGGCTTGGTCAAAAATGAAATTTTCGGTTACGAAAACACCCGCCTCTCTTTGAAATACTGTCTCCCTCACAAGATTGTAAGCGATGTATAGACTTGGCAGAATGACAACGATCACAAAGGCAGCAATCCATCGCTTCACCCTTCGCTCACGTGCAGCGTCCACAAAATCTTTGGTAGGATAGCGCAAGAATCGCACGATGATCATCGTGGACAGGCTGATGAAGACTGAATTGATGGTAAACAGGTAAAAGGCACCCAAGAAATACGCGATGTTTCCCGTAGCCAAGCCGTAACCTGCTGTGCACAGAGGTGGCATGAGCGCCGTTGCGATGGCTACACCTGGAATCGCATTGCTCTTCTCTTTTCTAGAGCCCGCTACAATTCCTGCAAGTCCGCCGAACAATGCGATCAAAACGTCCCAAATGGTTGGCGTTGTGCGCGCCAAAAGTTCACTTTGGGCATCGCTGAGCGGTGAAAGGAAAAAATAGATCGTAGAGGTAATGACGGATATGCCTACCATTA
>JAVKEP010000022.1:0-24180 GCA_040221375.1 Cryomorphaceae bacterium | reverse complement strand
CCGTGAATTCGGATTCGTCGCCCAGGAATTGCAAATGATTCTTCCACAAGTTGTTTCTGGTGATTCAACCCAAAACATTGAGGAAGGCCCAATGATGGTAGACTACAGCAAGCTCACTCCAATCTTAACCAAAGCCATTCAAGAACAACAGTCACAAATCGAAACCCTGAAGGAAGAAAATGCGACATTGAAGGCTGAGATGGAAGCGATCTACGAACGCATCGATGCCGTTGAAAAGCAAAAGCAGCCTAAGTTCATTTCCAAATGAGGAAGTTGTTGCCCATAGCAATCATGTTCTTCATGGCATTTAATGCGTGGACCCAAGTAATCATTGACCGCGTGCTCATTGGCGTGGCTGGACATGATTTCAGCAACGTGAATATTTCGCTTTCTGCTTCCGCAGGTGAGCCTGTAATTGCAACAAGTCTAAATTCGGGCTTTGTGTTGACGCAAGGATTTCAGCAACCTAATTATGTGTTGAGCAATCCGCTGTTTGTGGAGTTGCAAGCCACCAATGCGGCGTGTTTGGGCGCGAACGACGGGACGGTCACCATCGCGTTCCAATCGGACAATTTCCTACTTCCGGTTACGTACCAATGGAGCAACGGTTCCACGGCAGATAAAATCGTGCAAGCAGAAGTCGGTGAGTATACACTGACCGTGACGGGAAGCGATGGAAACGCTGCGATTGCATCCATAAGCGTAGAAGCCGAAGCCAATTTCGATTGTACGCCTGGATTTTACATAGGAATCACACCGAATAACGACAACTTCAACGACTACTGGCATATTGACAATGCGGAGTTCTTTATTGAAAAGAGCGTAGAAGTTTACAATCGCTACGGCGCTTTGGTCTGGGAAAATACGGCCTATGACAACCTAGATAATTCGGCGCGTTTTACCGGTTTGCACAGAAATGGCAACCCCCTTCCAGACGGAACTTATTATTTTCTGGCCAAATTTGACAACAGCACCTACAAGGGATGGATAGAAATCTCGAGATGATGCAAAAGTGGATCTCCATACCGACACTCCTTTTATGCTTGATCCTGGGCCTTGAATCACACGCGCAGCAAGATCCCAAGTTCAATCAATACATGTTTAACCCATTGGGCATCAATCCTGCCTACGCGGGATCGCGCGAAGCGTTGAGTGTGGTCGCATTGTACAGAAATCAATGGGTTGGATTCGACGGTGCTCCCGTCACCCAGACTTT
Organism: Cryomorphaceae bacterium; assembly: GCA_040221375.1. Taxonomy (GTDB): domain Bacteria; phylum Bacteroidota; class Bacteroidia; order Flavobacteriales_G; family Salibacteraceae; genus SHAN690. The sequence continues at coordinate 22,964 of JAVKEP010000022.1, read as the reverse complement.
TTCGATCCATGGACCATTGAAGCAAAAGAAAATGGGCCTCGGATTTCAAATCACGAATGACGTAATCGGCCCGAGGAATACCATCTCTGCAGAAGTTGATTACGCCTATCGCTTCCGACTATGGCGAGGTCAAATGAGCCTCGGTCTTGGGCTCGGAGTTCAATACCTGAGCTTTGATTGGAATAAAATAACATACAAAGACGAAGGCGACGTAATTCCTACGTACGGATTGGAGCAAGTGGTAATCCCTGATGCTGATTTCGGAATCTTTTACCATACTAACACGTTTTACGCGGGATTGGAATTGGCTCACTTGGCGGAGCCGCGCATCGTCGTATCCGACTCCACCGTGAACGGTTCCAATGCCTACAGGCAATTCAGGCATCTCTCTGTGGTGGTAGGTAGGGCTTTTGTTCTGAACGACAATCTTACCCTCAGGCCGAGTATTCTTTACAAACAGGCTGGACTGTTTCAAGGCATGCTCGACGCAAATGTCAGCGTTCTCATAGATAACAAGCTTTGGGCAGGATTGACCTACCGTCATGGCTACGGTGGTGTGATCATTTTGGAGTACATCGTGACTGAGGTCGTTCGCATTGGCTATTCCTTCGATTACCCGTTCAACAACTTGCGGCTCTCCCAAGGTACGAGCCACGAGATATTTCTCGGATTAGAGTTCAACATACCTAAAAGCAGAACCGTATCACCTAGGTATTTCTAGCCATCCATTGAGAAGATCCCTATCATACACTGCCTTATTCATCTTCCTTCTTCTCGGGCTGATGGCGCACGCACAAGCTCCTTCACAGAAGGCCGAAGACTTGTTCGGCGCAAATCGCTACGCAGACGCCGTCAAATACTTGAAAAAGAAAATCAAGCGAAACGCGGAGAATGCAGCAATGTGCGAGCAGCTCGGCTTTGCCTATATGAAGACGCACCGCTACTTGGAGGCGGAAGTCTACTTTGAACGGGCCGATATCCTAGGCGGCATCAGTGATCCTGGACTCGTGCACTACGGCCAGACGTTGATTAAAAATTCCAAGCCTCAAGAGGCAGAAAAGAAAATCAAACGCTACATAGACCGCGAACCTGACAGCTTTGTCGCTCAACTCATGTTGCGATCCATCGCACGTGTAGATGAGTGGAAATTTAGCACAGCCTCCTTTGAATTGAGACCGACGAATGACTTGAATTCATCCATGTCTGAATTTTCTCCCTTCCCCTATCAAGACGGGATTGTCTTCGTAACCGAACGCAACGTGGATCACATTACCGAAAGCGCATCAGGTTATACCAACGCGCCCTATTTCTCCATGTATTTCGCCTCGATCGACGATAGAGAAACCGATGGTTTCGGATTTAAACGATCCAAGCCTTTCTTGACCAACCTCAATCGAGATGACAACCTAGGCCCCATAGCCATTGATACATTGAAAAGCAGACTGTATTATACACTCGCAGAATCGAAGCTGGGCAGCAGCGGAACCTCACACATCGCCATACACGAGGCTACCATCGTAAAAAACAAACGCATAAAAAATTCGAAGCCCTTCCTGGTGGGAGATACCTTTTCGAATGCGCACCCTACCCTTTCTCGTGATGGTAGAACCATGATATTCGCGAGCAACCGCCCAGGGACGACTGGAGAGATGGATCTGTTTATGATCCAACGAACCGATTCCGGTGGCTGGACAGCTCCAAGCAATCTTTCTGCGCTCATCAATACTCCATTGAACGAGGTATTCCCCTATTTGAAGAACGACACAACCCTTTATTTTTCTTCCAATGGTCATACTGGCTACGGTGGCCTGGACCTATTTGTTTCTAACTTAAGAAATGGACGATGGACCGAACCGAGAAACTTAAAGGCACCGATCAACAGCAACAAAGACGATTTCGGACTCTGCTTTTTGAATGAGACCAAAGGACTCTTTACTTCATCGCGTGAGGGCAGTGAAGGCAAGGATGACATCTATGGCTTTGTTCAACTTGCCAACGTCGAAGACTCCCAGCGTGTAGAAATAAAAGGCCTATTTGAATATGCCAACCTTTCAGCAGATGGCGTGTCCATTTCGCTCCTCGACGCCTATGATAATGTGCTGCGCACAACACAAACAGATTCCTTGGGGAATTTTTCCTTCGGAAACTTACCGGTCGATGAGATCTACACCGTGCGCGTAAACGACGCAGATCCAGAGCTGCTGTTGAATTCAAACATCTACGTGGTCAATGATGCCGGCGAAAAAGTGCAAGTGATGGCCAAAGAAGGGGCGTCGACCTTCGTATTTACCACGCTGCCGAAAGATGCGCTGAATTCCTTGGCAAGCTTGTCTGAACAAGACACAGAGAACACGTATGATCTATTTGGTCAATTGTTCACTTCGTTGAAAAAGGACTTGGCGGATATAGAATTGATTGCGTACACAGATGACGGCTCCTTATTCGCGAGTGCATTTACCGACAGCACCGGCTATTATTCCTTCACGGACCTTCCTAAAAGTGAATACCTAACCATCAAGGTAAACGGAAAGGACTCTGTGGTCTACAAGTCAAGCGTCTTCTACGAGGGTGAAAATGGAATTACGCGGCTATCCGATACGACAGGAGATTATTTCAAGGTATCGATCGGCGAAGTGATGATGAAGAACGCCGCATTGAGCCGCAAGGTGCAGTATACTGTTTTCCTTAACAACCTGCAGGGTCCGTTGCAAGGTGTTGCCGTCGCTCTCTTCGATGATCGTGACGAGGTCTTGCACGTGGCCAGAACCAACGAACAAGGCGCTGTTTCCATTTTTGGAACGATGGCGGGAAGCCCATACCGTTTGTTGCTTCCCATATCTATGAATGAATTTGACGACACCGCTGAAGTCCACTTGATCGACCGCATCGCCAATCAGTTCATTGATGCTGTACCCTCGGATAAACTCAATCATTACTTCGAAGCGATCGAAGTGGATGATTTGCTTTCTGAACAAGAGTTAGCGTATTTGGCAGAACCCGTGCCAATCCAAGGACAGATTTACGAAATACTTCCAGGCGATTACGCAGGAGGATTGACCTTATACGCCTACGACGAGGATGGCAATTTGATCGAAGAGGCTCAAACAGATGCGTCGGGTAACTTCAAGTTTACATCGCTCCGTCCGGATCAGAATTACTTGATCAAACCTGACGTCGAGGATGCTGGTGCAATGAATTTAATCATGTTTGATGACATGGGCCAGCCAGGAGAAAAGCTTCGCTTGGATCAACTGCAGTCGTATGTTTATAACACCCTAGAAGCAGAGCGAGTTTCGAGACTCGAACACATAGAGGAAGGAGATGCCTCGATGCCGGGTCTATCGCAATTTGTGAAAGGTCAGATTTACTATAAGCTTCCTGGAGATTACAAGGAGGGAATAAAGGTCTATGCCTTTGACGAAGACGGAAACATTGTTGACTCAACCTATACAGACGGAAAAGGTAACTTCACTTTTAGTCGTTTGGCACAATCTGAGGATTTCTCGATCCGGGTAATGGATGAGAACGACCAAGCACTAAAAGTGGCCTTGTATAATTACGATGGCTCGTTTAAAGGACTTCTGTTCTTAGATGATAACATGACGTTTAAGTACTCCAAGATCATCCTTGAAGCAGCCTCTGAATTAGAGGGTGAGCTGGCCATGGATCAAAGTGTAGGACTCTTCAAAGGTCAGATATATAAGAAACTTCCGGGGGATTATCACGATGGGTTGACAGTGTACGCATTCGATGAAGATGGCAACCTAATCGACGTGGCAGAAGTGGATGAGGAAGGTAACTTCCAATTCTCAAAACTCACCAAGGACCAGGACTACCTCTTTAAGTTTTCGGAAGACGACACTGAATTCAACATTTCGCTGCTCGATGCAGAAGGCAAAGAATTTGAAAGGGCCTACGCTACCGAAGGCGAATGGAAATTCAGTAAGCTGCAGCTAGACAAGTACAACATGCAGGCACTTGCCGCAAAAGACAATGGGTCGGGAAGCAATACCATGAGCGACTATTTGGATGCCCAGCGTAAACCCTTGCCAAAGATGGAGGCGAACGCATTTAGCTACGACTTCAGAAGTGCAGATCTAGCCACATCTGATGAGAAACGCTTAGACGAAATGATCGAGGTATACCGTGAAAATCCAGATGCCATCCTATCCATCAAATCCTACAGCGACCCTGCCGAACGTACAGGCAATCGATCGTACAGCGCATTGAGGTCGGCAATCATTGCGCAGTACTTGCACAACAGGGGCGTTCCGATCGAGAACATGCGTGTAGCCAATTGGGAAACGGAGAAACCGATCATTGACTGCTCAGACAAACCTTGCACTGAAGAGGAACGTAGGCTCAATCGGCGGGCCCAGGTTAGGATACTCGACCCTGAGGAGGTTCCTCCTGCGCCAGATTTCGTTTTTGAGTACGGATTTAACCAGTGGAAATTGGATCAGAATGCCGAAAATGTAGCTTATCGCTTATTGAATACGCTCCAAGGATCAACCGTTGTTGAGGTTAAAATCGAAGGTTTCACCGATACTTGGGGTTCATTTAGCGGCAACCATCGAATCTCAGAATTACGCGCTAAAAACCTCCAAAACCTCCTGATATCCAGAGGCATAGATGATTCCAAAATCAGTCTAGAAAGCCATGGAGAAATCATTCCAACGGGCGATTGCATCCTTTATTACCCCTGTCCGATAAAGTCGAGAACCCAGAACCGACGGGTAGAGGTAAGGCTCCAATGAGCTGAATGATCTGAGAAACTTTTCAAGGCCTACTTAAAATATTCATAAATTGGCGCCTCGACAGAGGTTAGGACTGTTCTTATAACGCCTACCTTTGCACCGACTCAATTGTGAAGAAGCTATTCCTGCTGATATCGATCGTATTTGGATTGACATTGATGTCTTATGGACAGACGTCGATGAACACGATGAACACGCGTGCGAAGTTCAAATCGATGTATATCCTGAATTTTACGAAGTACACCGAATGGCCTGCTGCGTATAAGCAAGGAGATTTTGTCATTGGTGTGGTCAACGACGACGATTTGGCCAAGAACCTGGAGTCAATTTCTAAGACCAAGAAGATCAACAGCCAAAACTTGGTTGTTAAGCGCATTTCAAGCGTTAGTGACGTGACCAAGTGTCACCTCATTTACATCGCGGGCAAATCGGCTGGAGAAGTCGAGCCTTATGCGGAAAAAGCAAGACAATTTAACTGCCTCATCGTAACGGAAGGAAATGGAATGATCAACGGCATTGCGGCGATCAACTTCGTTGTGGTAGGTGCACAATTAAAATATGAAATGAATAAGGCGCTGTTTCGATCACAGGACCTTATCGTTAGTAATACGTTAGAAAATTTAGCAACAAGAGTGATTAATTAACCCAATGAAACGACTCGTAATCATAGCGGTTGTCTTATTCATGATGGTACCGATAGGGCTAAGGGCTCAGCTCGATCCGGTATCGCTAGCGCTACGCGCTTATCAGAATAAAGACTTACCCAAAGCAAGGGAGCTCATTGAAATTGCCGTAGGCGATGACAATTTTAATGGAATCACCAAGACTTGGTATTTCCGCGGTTATATCTATAAAGACCTTTTCAAGGAGTCGAAAGACACCAAGAATAAGAAGGAAGCTTTCGGATACCGCGAAGATGCAATCGAGTCGTATATGAAAGCCGTCCAGCTTGAGCCCCAAGGAGAGCTGGTCGAAGACTGCTTTAATTCATTGAAATATTTGTCATCAACGCTGTACAACGATGCAGCGTTCGCTCTCGACTCTAACAACTTCGAAACTGCCCAGGAGTTGTTTGACCGATACAAAGCGATCATCGCCATGACAAATCCAGACATGGATATGACGCAACGAACAATAGAGTTTAACCTCTATAAAGCGTCAAAATACTCTTACCTCTTTGACAATCCTCGACCTGGGGATAACAAGGAAGAAATGGGACAGCATGTGGTTGAAGTCTACAAGAAGGTGTTAAACCTTGATAGCAACAACATCAGCGGTAACTACAACATGGCCATTCACTACTACAACCAAGGAGTGAACATCATCGAAAACATGGATTACGAGCAAGACTTCGAAACGCTCTTTATGATCCAAGCACAGGTGATGGATTTGTTTGGCGCCGCGTTGCCATACATGAAAAAAGCTTACAAGCTCAATCCTTACCGAAAGGAAACGCTAGTCGGACTCTCCGGAATCTATTATGGTCTCAACGATATTGAGACATCCGAGAAGTACCAAGCAGAGTTGAAGAAATTGGAAAGCAACCAATAAGCACCGAACAATATGTTCTCACACTTCAGTATTGGACGGAAGATAAGCTTAGGTTTTGCGGTAGTCATTCTCGCAACGATCGTGGCATTCTATATTACGAATACAACATTCGTCAATAGCCAAAAGATCAACGAAGAGATCACCAACAACCATACTCCGTCTATCGCAAAGCTCGAAGAGCTCAAATTGATGATCGTTCGCTCTAAGATGCTCATCAATAACTGGGTATATCTCTCGAGTCCACCCGAAAACGAAGACAAAGTCGCACTCAACCGATTGACGGTTTCAGAATATCCGAAACTCAAGATCGAAATCGAAGCCTTAGCCAAGCAATGGCAGGACAGTACGAAGGCGAGCCTTGAGCCCCTCTTTGAGAACATCGAACTGTTGTGGTCGAATCATGAGATTGTCAAACAAACCCTCAGCGGACTAGAAGCCTACAACGACCCCTTCAATCAGTTCACGGCGAATTCGATGGTAGAGGATGGCGGTGACATCTACTTGCTGACCGATGATATATTGACCATGCTCAATGTACTCATTGACCAGAAAAAGAACACGACCGAAATCATCACAGCAGAGATGATTGACTCCTTCCAAGGAGTACGGATGTTGATTAAAAACCTTGGGTTTGGATTGACCATTGCTGGCATCATCATCGCCTTTCTCACAACGAGAACAATCGTTTCTCCGGTGCGTAAACTGCGTTTGATTTTGCTCGATCTTTCGAAAGGTATCTTTCCAAAAAGTTGGATCAATTCGCGAGGTGATGAAATTGGTGAAATGGCCAACGCCCTTGAAACGGTTGTGGCTGGACTGCGAAGCACCAAGGACTTTGCAATTGCTGTGGGTTCAGGTGGATACAATACCGAGTACACTCCCCTCTCTGACCAAGATGAATTGGGTCAATCACTCCTGGTGATGCGTAAAAACCTCAAAGAGTACAGCGAGGACATGGAGGAAAAAGTACGCGAACGTACGGCAGAGGTTGTCCGACAGAAAGAAGAAATCGAAAAGCAGAGCGAGCAGATTGCCGAACTCTACGAGCAAGTAAAGGACAGTATTCTCTATGCCAAGCGTATTCAAGAAGCGATTCTCCCATCTAAAGAGGAAATCAAAGCTTCTCTTCAAAACAGCATGGTCCTATTCCGTCCAAAAGACATCGTGAGTGGCGACTTCTACTGGTTCACTGAAAAACCAGACCGAATCATCATTGCCGCCGCTGATTGTACAGGCCATGGAGTACCAGGGGCACTCATGTCAATGATTGGATCCTCTCTCCTCAATGAGATTGTGAACGAAAAAGGCATCACCCAACCCAGCGAAATCCTACTGGCGCTCAAGCACGGCGTGATTCGAGCACTGAACAAGCACCCGTCTTCAGACCAAACCAAAGACGGAATGGACATCGCAATCTGTTCGATTCCTAAAACTGGAAACAAGTTCGATTACGCAGGTGCCAACAACCCGCTCTGGATGATTCGCGATGGAGAAATCATTGACTACCGTGGAGACAGACAACCGGTAGGGATCTACGGGGATAACCTAGATACACCGTATACAAACCATACCATTGAAATTCAAGACGGTGATAGCGTGTACATCTTCTCCGACGGGTACGCCGATCAATTCGGTGGGCCGAGTGGGAAGAAGTTCAAGTACAGCCAATTCAAAAAGCTTTTGCTCCAGATCAACCCAGAATCCATGGAGAAGCAGCGCGAAATCTTGAATACGAGAATCGAAGAATGGATGGGCGATCAAGAGGAACAAATCGACGACATTCTAGTCGTTGGGATTCGCTTCTAAACTTCTTTCTGCCCTTACACGACCCGTTTTAGAGTTCGATGATCAAACCGATCGATGGCAACAAAGTGCCGGAGAAATTGGACACTTCTTTCACTAAATAGCGCGAGGGATCATTTGGATCCACCAACGCTTCACCTGCATCATCACGCTGGACAGTGATGAACGGAGCCAATGGCGCTTGGTAGTTGTACGCATTCTGGACATCTGCATACACGTTAAGCGACCACTTACTAAAGAAAAATCGTTTGTCTAACCGAATGTCCAATTGATGGACGGCACCATTTCGCTCAGCATTGAGCTGATTGTAGTCAAACACCCCTACCCCTCTCACATCCCAAGTAGATCGCACCGAAGATAACTCACTATCGAAAGGCGTATACGGGGCGCCACCGAGGTAGCGGAAACGAACACCGAGCTCCCAATCGCCCTTAAACTTCTTTCCTGCTGTGAGTGTGAGGATATTCCCATTGTCCCACGCAGATGGCACATACGCACCGTTCCGATCTTGGAATTCACTTACCACCCATGTATAGGCTACTATGCCATAAAATCCTTTGAAGAGCTTTTGCTGGGCGAGAAATTCTACGCCGTACGCCCGTCCGTCGGAGATAGAACGCACCGGCTCGTTCCCAATCACGCCAAAATCGCTTCCCAAGTTTGCAAGGGAGATGCTGTCGCGCACCAAGAAGGGGTAATTGGAATACTTTTTAAAGAACCCCTCCACCGTAATCTTGGTATTGGTTCCGGGCAGATACTCTAATCCAAGTACCGCGTGATCGCAACCTATGTACGAAACATCATTCTGCTTGTTTACCAAGACATCACCCTCGTCACGGTAACCGAGCACGGTATAAGGAGGCAATTGGTAATAGCGACCAACACTGGCATTCAAACTCCACCGTGGTGCAAGGGAAAAGGATGCGGCGAGCCTAGGTGACAGTTGGTCAAGCGGATTCACCATCTCGGTGTTGTAGTCGCTAAAATCAGTACGCAAACCGACGGATAGCTTGAGTCTCTCGTTGAGCAAGCCTTTTGAAAGTTGTGTAAAGACCGCATATTTATTCAACGTGAGCCTCGAATCAAAATCGACCGTTAATTCTTGTCCAGAAGCGGTCACGATCTTATTGTAAGTGGAATTCGTATACAACGCATTCTCATACCCTACGCCTACGCTCCACTTCCAACCAGCGTCACGCCACGTATGCTCAAGGCGTAGTTTGTTTTCAATCTCTTGGCTCTCGTAATCCAGGATCTTGTTTGACTCGATTGAGTCATCGTTGTCTTGGTACTTAATGGCCCTATTGTTGAGGTGATTGCGACTCACCACAACTTGCTGAAAGCTTTTATCGCTAAAGTGTTTATAGCTCGCACCTAAGGTGTAGTTCCATTGGTCATTCGATGCGATATTTCCCAGTATGTACCGATTTCTTTCTAGCGTTTCAAGATCATCTACCCCATCATTCGCCCCTTCATTCAGTTCAAACTGATCTAGCGCACCTAGGCCAATGATCGAAATTTCGTTCTTGGCGTCGATCCTCGTTTTGAATTTAAACTGACTGTCGCTGTAAATTGGAAGAAACGGGAGCTTTAGCACACTGAACAGCAATTGTAAGTATGAACGTCTGACGGAAAGTATATAGGTAGTTTTCTCTCCCAGAGGCCCATCCAATGTCAGTCCGTAATCAGAGCTCCCCACCGTGAAATTGGCCTTGATCTTCTCAGGGTTTCCGTCTTTCTGGGTAAAGTCAAAAACGGAACTCAACGCATTGCCCCGATTCGCTGGAAAGGCGCCGGAATAGAATTCGACTTCCTGAATGAAGTTAACATTGATCAAGCCTACCGGTCCGCCCGACGCTCCTTGCGTAGCAAAGTGGTTGATGTTGGGTACTTCAATTCCATCCAAGTAAAAACGGTTTTCGTTTGGAGCGCCTCCCCGAATGATGATGTCATTGCGAAAGGAAGGCGATGATGCAACGCCGGGTAACGATTGAATGACACGGCTGATGTCTCTGTTGCCTCCCGGATTTCGCTCTATTTCGGAGACACCAATGGTCCGCATAGAAACGGGTGCTTCTTCCTTTTTGCTGAACGGAGAAGCCACGATGTCTACCGCCTCTAATAATTGCGCATCTTCCATCAGCTCTATGTTGACAAAGACAGGTCGATTGTTGAATGTTTGCACCTCGTAAACAGTTGCCTTCCTATAACCAAGCGAAGTGGCCTCTACATTGTAAAGTTTCGGCTCCAATCCGGATATCTCATAGTTGCCATCGACATCGGTACTCGCTCCGAGCGTGGTTCCTTGAATCACCACATTGGCAAAAGGAACGGGCTCATTGTTGATCGGGTTAAAGACCTTGCCTTTGATGACACCGTTTTGTGACAAAGCACTTCCAACGACCAAAAGCATGAGGATCAAAAGGGTGGTTGTGATTCGCATACGAGGCAAAGGAACAACCATTGAACGGTTTTGTTCGCATGTTTCTACTTTTAGCCTTGCTCAGTTTAATGTAACTTTGCAGCCCGAAAAATTCACGACATGGCGCAGATAGAAGTGATCCTACCCAAAATGGGTGAAAGCGTTGCCGAGGCAACGATTACCACCTGGTTGAAGAGCGAAGGTGACACCGTTGAGGCGGAAGAATCCATTGTTGAAATTGCTACAGATAAGGTAGACAGCGAAGTCCCATCTCCATCCGAAGGGACGCTTCTAAAAATTCTTGTTAAGGAAGGTGAGGTTGCCAAGGTGGGCCAACCCATTGCAATCATTGGAGGAGCTGGTGACTCCGTCGCTCCGAGCAGTCCAGCGCAAAGCGAAACTTCTGAGGCAATTCCTGCGGAAGCCATCGAATCCATTGAAGCAGACATTGCCCAGGCCACAACGGTAGCTAGTCCAGCGGCAGCACCGGTTGATTTTGGCGGCAGTGATCGATTTTACAGCCCTTTGGTGAAAAGCATTGCCAAGACTGAAGGCATTGCGATCGAGGAATTGGATCAAGTTCCTGGCACCGGTAAAGACGGAAGGGTCACCAAAAAAGACATTCTGAGCTACCTCCACGGTCGACAAAATGGAACGGCAAAGCATGCGCCTTCTCCTGAAGCCACTGCTCCTACTGGAAGTCCGGCACAACCAAAGGCTGCTGCAGGGCCTGCGACATCTTTGTCAGGCGAAACAGAAGTGATTGAAATGGACCGCATGCGCAAGTTGATTGCCGATCACATGGTTCGCTCAAAGCAAACTTCTCCGCATGTGACAAGTTTTGTAGAGGCCGACGTCACGAACCTTGTCAATTGGAGAAACAAGCATAAAAAAGCATTTGAGCAACGAGAAGGCGAAAAGCTCACCTTCACTCCTATCTTCATAGATGCCATTGTGCGCGCTATAAAAGATTTCCCGATGATTAACATCTCTGTAGAAGGCGATAAGATCATTCGAAAAAAGAACATCAACGTTGGAATGGCAGCAGCACTTCCTAGTGGCAACCTCATTGTTCCTGTCATCAAGAATGCAGATCGTCTGAACCTGTTGGGCATCACCAAAGCCGTCAACGATTTAGCTAAGCGGGCGCGAGAAAACAAACTAACACCTGATGAGATCAACGGAGGAACCTACACGGTCTCAAACGTCGGCACTTTCGGTAACGTGTTTGGCACCCCCATCATCAATCAACCGCAAGTTGCGATCATGGCGGTTGGCGCAATTACCAAAAAACCAGCGGTAATCGAAACTCCTGCTGGCGATACCATAGGCATTCGTCAATTCATGTTCCTTTCTCACTCGTACGACCACCGAGTTGTGGATGGCGCTTTGGGAGGTATGTTCGTCCGCCGAGTGGCCGACTACCTCGAGCAATGGGATGCGAATCGTGAGATTTGAACCACCCGCTTTTCATTAAGTCTTGCTAAGGCCTGTTTAAAGGCGTGCTTTCCTAGTAATTTTATTCGATAAACTCTACCATGAGATACGCATGCCTATTCTTTACTTTCATGTTGCTTGCAAGCTGCTCAATACAGGCGCAAACCTTCAAGCAAGAATTCACAGAAGCGAACATCCTTTATGACGATGGGTTATTTTCCCTCTCCATTCGCATCCTAGAGCGAATGAGAAAAGACAACCCAAACAATGCCAACCTCAGCTACAAGCTGGGACGGGCTCATCTCGACATGGGGGTCGATAAAGGGAAGGCACTTCCGTACCTAAAGCAAGCCGCCAAGGGCATTGATAATTTTTACGACCCCTTTGACCCATCCATTAAGACAGCACCTGTAGAAGCGCTTTATTACCTCGGCCATACCTATCACCTCCTTTACGAGCTGGACAGTGCCGACAAATATTTTGATGCCTTCCTAACGCGTGCAAGTAAGCGGCATTATTTGAAACCCGTGGCTGTTCGCGGTAAGGAAATGGTTTCCAACGCTAGGGAGTTGATGTTGGATACGTTGAATGTCCGGATCGTCAACCTTGGCAAACCCATCAATACAGAATATTCAGAATACGCACCCATCATTGGTTTTGATGAAAACTCGATTTTTTTCATCTCCAGGCGACGTCGAGACGACAATTCCAATGATGGTGTCATCGATGTAACTACAGGGCAGCATTACGAAGACATTTACGCGTCCTTCAAAAACATGAACGGCGTATGGATGGAACCCGAGCTCATCAACATCAATGCTGCAGAAAAGCATAGTTCTGTGGTGAGCATGAGTACAAATGGGGCCATGTTATACATCTACAAGTCTGAAGAAGACGACGGAAACATTTACCTGAGCGAATTTGAAATAGGTACAGGATGGAGTGAGCCAACGCTCATTGGGTCAGATGTGAATACCGACGCCAACGAGTTTTACGCCAACATCTCGTACCATGAGAAGATTCTCTATTTCACTTCTGACCGTAAAGGTGGATATGGAGGTAAGGACATCTATTATGTCAAACGCCTTCCTGACGGGACGTGGGGCAAGGCTACCAACGTTGGTAAACCCATCAATACTCCTTTTGATGAAGATGTCCCTTACTTCCACCCGGATGATCGAACCATGTATTTCGCATCCAACGGACATACGTCCATGGGTGGATATGACATATTTTATGCTCAACTGGGGGAAGACAGCATCTGGGGTGAACCTATTAACATTGGCTATCCCATCAACTCCACGGACGACGATCATAGCTACATCGCCTCGCCTGACGGTGAACGCGGTTACTACGCGAGCAAGAGCCACGGATCGCTAGGGATGACTGACATCTACTTGGTTGAGTATCTTTCAGAAGAAGAACAACCTGTTCTCGATCTCAGTGCCTTCGCCGTGTTAAAAGGATGGGTAATTACTGAAGACGGCTACATTCCTGATGATTTCAAAGTCGTGATGAGAGATAAGGACAGCCAAAAGTTCATAGGAGAGGCCAAACCAGTCATTAAAAATGGCAGCTTCGTCTTCATTGTCCGTTCGAATGCAGCCTATCACATCGACTACATTTTGGGTGATGAAAAGTTGTTTGAAGAGGACATGACCGTTGAGGCAGGTACTAAGTACCAAGAATTCAATCGAGAAATATTCCTCTTCAAAAAACAGGGTCAGTACAGGATCATAGCGATCGACGATGATGTCTTGGGCAAGGTAGTGAAATGGAAGATTGCGCTCAACGACTCAGAAAAGCTCATGCCGGTAAATTCCAAGGTCTACTATATGAATGAAGACGGTGACGTAATCGACAGTTCTTACGTTAGTAAAGACGGCTTCTTTGCTTTCAAGCAACTCGACCCAGGCATGAACTACATACTCAAGCCTTCGATCGAAGGATTGGATGCGAGTCAACTTAACATTCGACTGGTCGATAAGCGTGCAGAAATGCAGAAAATTGAATTGGTCAACGCCGACAAACTTTTCATTCAAAAAGACCTGGCCTCGGCTGCCGTAGAAGATCGAAATGAACCAACGGAAATCGTCGCAGTAATCAACCCTGGTGAGCACTTGGAAGCTGACAAAACCAGTGAACCCAGCGCATCGACCGTTGACCCTCAACCCTCCTCAAATCCATATAAAATCACGTTTGCTTTTAACGCTACACAGTCAGAAGACTTTGATGCCTTCGTAAATAATGTGTACGAAAAAATCCAATCAGAAATCAAGGCCAATGGCCGGTGCACCATCGACTTAAAGGCGAGCGCATCCACCGTTCCCACATCGATCAAAGGAGGCAATTACGAGCTCAGCAAACAAAGGCTACAATCAGGGAAAGCCGCGTTATTTCAAGCATTGGAAGCTCGAGGAATAGATATAAACATGATATCGACAAACTCGGAAAAATCGATCGTTTCGGGACCCGACTACTACTCACAACCCGGGTTGAAGAAATCATTATACGCTGAATATCAATACTTTATGGTGGTGTTCAATTAACAAATTTCTGTTTATAACAACCACCTCACTGGGACTTGCTGGCTAGATAAGGGGGTAGATTTGTGTAAAGGCGATCTAAACCTCAATATTCATGCGGTATTCCGAAAGAATCACACATTCTTCAGCTCCAGGTAAAGTATTTTTCCTCCTGGTTTTCTTTTCACTCCTGCTAGCGATTACTGCCTTTGGTCAGAGTCGCCAGGAAAAAAAGATGAGGATCCAGGCCGTGAAGGCCATTCAGGCAGGGAAATTCCAAGATGCCCAGAACATCTATTACGACCTGTTAAAGCTTGATCCGAACAACCCGGATTACAACTACGAAATGGGGCTCGCTATTTTCGAGGAAGGGGTTCAGCGCGGGAAAGCAGCACCCTACTTCGACAAAGCAATCAGCAATACGGCATCTGATAGCCTACCTGAGGTCTTTCTCTTTGCCGGAAAAGCCGAACAATTCGCCGGCAATTTCGACATCGCCATTTCGCATTTCCACACGTACATGGGCATGATGAAAAAACTAGAAGGCTTGGCGCCCAACATGCTCGAAGAAGATGTGCTGCGTTACATAGAAATGTGTGAAAATGGCAAGGTTCAGTTCGAAAACAACATGGACTACGTTCGAATCGAGAATCTCGGAAAGATGATCAATAGTGAGTATCCTGACTACTCACCCGTAGTCTCAAACGATGAGACGGTTATCCTCTTTACATCCAGGCGCAAGAACACTACAGGCGGCGATCAAGATCGCGATGATAAATACTACGAGGATATTTACTATTCACTCAATGTCAACGGTTCCTGGACCCCCGCCAACAACTACGACTCCACAAGTAGGATCATGAATTCTGAGGTGAATACAGATGACCACGATGCAGCCATTACATATGCCGCGGACGAAACGCAGTTATACATCTATCGAGAAGAGGATGTTTGGGTGAGCAAGCTCGAGGACGGCATTTGGACCATGCCCATCAGGGATGAGGGACGGATCAATTCCGCCAAAGGATTCGAACCGTCCGTTTTCATCACGGATGATCAACGTACCATGTTTGTGGTAAGTGAAATAGGCACGGGATACGGAGGTAGAGACATTTACGTTACAAAGAAGAATGCTGACGGCACTTGGAGGCAATTGGAAACCCTTGGCCGGACCATCAATACTAAGTTCGACGAGGATGCCCCGTTCTTGACTCCCGATGGAAACACCCTCTACTTCGCTTCTAACGGCCACAATTCAATGGGCGATTACGACATCTTTAAATCTGTGCTTCAGGAGGATGGATCGTGGGGGAAGCCTGAGAACTTAGGCCCACCGATCAATACACCCGGGCACGATCGCTATTTCGTCACTACAGACGATGGAGCCATTGGGTACTATTCTTCTGACAGGGACGGTGGCTATGGAGAAACCGACATCTACCGCATTATCTTGGATTGCAAGGCGGTCTCTGCCACAATCATTCGAGGTGTTGTTTATAGCGAAGACAAAGCTTCCCCCATTGGTGCCACCATTTCCATTTTCGAAGCATCTTCTGGCAAGTTCATCAACAACTATGTCGCTGATTCTACCGATGGTTCGTATGAAATGCGCCTGAAAACCGAAACCACATACAAATTCAGGATCGCAGCAAACGGTTACCTCGCCCATTCTGGTGAATTTACTGTTCCAAAACAATGCGATTATTTCTCGCTCTTTCAGGAAATCAAGATCGATAATATGGAAGATAGCCTTGGCCGTGTCTATGCACAGCGAGCGTACATCAATAACGCCTTCTTCAACATCGATCAGAAATTGGAAGAAGATTATGCCGATTCTGAGGTCGCTAGCATGGACGAAACCCAAAAGGATTCACTGAGGAGCTTGGTTGCGGCAAACTACAATCCTGTTGAACTGACCAACTTCGTTAAGCTCATCGACATACTCGATCCCAATGGAACCAGGATCGGAAACGAAGTCTTAGGCGAGAATGCGGTAGCTACCATTCAGACCAGGGATGAAATAAAGTCGAAGTTCAACACTACGGTTGTAAAAGCAGACCAATACTATTACAATCAAAACATACCAGAAGCAAGGGCCAATTACAATATTGCCACCGTAATTGATGACAAGGAGGCTTATCCGAAGTTACAATTAGCGCAGATCGAAGAAGAAATGGTAGATCAGCCGTTTGATGCATTTCTAGCAACACTCGCCGAACAAGATGAGTCGGCGTTGATTGTGCTTGAAAACCCTGAAATTTTGGACAACAGCTCCATGATCATTCCTGGAGATGTCGCTTCTACCCCAACTCCAGACGTTCCTGAGATCGTAGCTCAAGACACTACAGTCCCCAGTGTACAACCTGTAGAGCCCGTGGCGGAAGAAGTGATTGAGCCGGCAGAAGTCGTTGAAGCATCCGAAGAAATCCAAGAAGCAATGAGCGAATCCAAGGCCGCTCAAGACGCAACAGTCTCTACTGAACAAGCTGTAGATCCTGTAGCGGAAGAAATGACTGAGCCGGCAGAAGTTGTTGAAGCACGTGAAGTAATCCAAGAAGCAGTGAACGAATCCGTGGCTACTCAAGCCGTTGACCAAACGCCAGAAGCTCGACCCGGAAGCATTGAAGAAGAGACCCCGGAGACGCCTGCTGAAGCCATACCTGCAGATGCCACTGCTATGGAATCGCCCGTTAAGCAGGTAGAAGAACTCGTCTCCAGTGAACCTACAGTAGCGCAAGTGACCGAAGCCGAACCTGAAGCTACAATCGTCGAAGAAAGTCCTGAGACTCCTGCTCAAACAGTCAAGACACCGCCGAAAGCGAAGGATGCCCTCGCACCTCACGGAGAAGAAACCATTGTGTTCCGCAATATCTTATTTGACTTCGATCGTTCCTTCCTCAGGGAAGAAAGCATCCAAGAGCTCAACAAAGTATCGAACTACTTGAGCAATAAGAATGAGGTAGAACTCCGCATTGACGGTCACGCAGACTTCTTAGGTACGGAAGAATACAATTTGGCCTTGTCTGAACGTCGCGCCAAAACGGCTCACGATTACTTGATTGAGCAAGGAATTTCAGACGCGAGGTTGACGTACCAATTTTTCGGCGAAGCAGTTCCCATTGCTCCTAATGCGAATGCAGACGGAAGCGACAATCCCGAAGGACGTCAACTCAACCGGAGATGCGAGTTCAAGATGAATAGCCAAGGCACTGCACAGAATGTTGTGATGAAGTTCTAATTTCCGTCCCCCGCCCGTACCTTTGGGCGCATGACAGCCTTACAATTAACTCGCCCTCTTGCCTTTATAGATCTCGAAACTACTGGGATATCCGTTGGTGCCGATCGCATCGTAGAAATCGCCATCATCAAGATCAACCCTAACGGGAGTAGAACCGATCGGATGCATCGGGTGAATCCTGAAATGCAGATCAGCGAAGAATCAACTCAGATTCACGGAATCTCGAATGAGGACGTTGAGGATGAACCTACCTTCAAAGACCTCGCTCCTTCCCTCTTCAAATTTTTATTCGATTGCGACCTCGCTGGATACAACAGTAACAAGTTTGACATCCCAATGCTTGTAGAAGAATTTTACCGCGCAGGCATCGAATTCGATTTTCAGAATCGACGATTGATCGATGTTCAAAACATCTTCCATAAAATGGAACAGCGCACGTTAGTAGCGGCGTATAAGTTCTACCTAGACAAGGATTTGACAAACGCGCACAGTGCGATGGCTGATACGGAAGCTACCTATGAAATCCTCGAAGCTCAACTGAAGCGCTACAGCGAAACGCTGAAACCCGATGCGGAGTTTCTTGAGAAATTTTCAAAGTATCACAATGCCGCGGACATCATGGGCCGTATCGTATATGACGAGCACGGCAGGGAGTGCATCAATTTCGGGAAATTCAAAGGAAAACCCGTAGAAGAAATCTACAGCAAAGAACCTGGCTACTACGGCTGGTTAATGCAAGGCGACTTTCCCTTGTCTACGAAGAAAGTTTTCAAGGACATCATGGAACGTTGGAAACAAAACAAGCAGCATAAAAAGGAAGTATAAGCATGAAGATCATCTGTGTAGGGCGCAACTATGTAGACCATGCGAAGGAGATGAACAGCGAGGTCCCTCGTGAACCGGTAATCTTTCTCAAACCAGAAACGGCACTTTTACCCAAGCGCAATCCATTTTTCATTCCTGGTTTCTCCCAAGATGTCCATCACGAACTCGAACTGGTGGTGCGCATTGATCGACTCGGAAAGAGCATTGAGGAGCGATTTGCGCATCGCTACTATAGCCACGTAAGTGTTGGCATAGATTTCACAGCACGGGACGTTCAGAGCGCTTTAAAAGCCGACCGTTTACCATGGGAAAAAGCCAAGGCATTCGATGGAAGTGCTCCTGTGGGAGAGTTTGTAGCGTTGGAAAGGTTTGAAGGAATTCAGCAGCTGCAGATTCGTCTGGAGAAAAATGGGCAAACGGTGCAATCCGTTCACACGTCAGAAATGATTTTTACAGTGGATCAAATCATCAGCCACGTTTCGCAGTTCATGACATTGAAGATCGGCGACTTAATCTTCACGGGCACGCCAGCTGGGGTTGGTTCAGTGAAAGAAAACGACGTTTTGGAGGCGTACTTGGGCGAAGAAAGATTGCTTAGATTAAACGTGAAATAGCGGGCGGGCCCAGTTTAGAATTTCAGCGTTATGTTAGCAGCCGTGCCGCTCTCTTTGACTTCAAATTCACACCTTCTGTTCAGCTGTCGCCCTTCAGGGTTATCCGAACCATCTGCATTGGCATTGGGCGCCACAGGAATCGCTTCTCCATAAAACTGGTAAACCATTCGTTCGTCTGGAATCCCCTTTTGAATAAGGTACTCATAGGCTTGCTTTGAGCGGCGTTCAGAAAGAGCGAGGTTATACTCTACCGTTCCAATCCAATCGGCATGCCCGTCGAGCTGCAATTCATAGCTCGGATTTGCCAGCATGAATTGGTAGATCTTATTGAGCTCTTCAAGGCTCAATGGACGTAAGTCACTCTTGTCAAAGTCGAACAAGATGTTCCTGAAAACGACCTTGTCTGCTTTGCCAGCATCGGATTCGGACTGCGTGTTATTAGCAGCCAGCTGCTCAGCGCTTCGGGCCTCAGCTTCCGCTTCGGCTTTCAGACGTACCTTCTCTTCTGCTTGCTTTTGTGCAGCAACTCGAGCTTGCCTGCTCGCCTCTTCCGCCGCTTGCTTTTCTGCCATCGCCAACTCGACCTGCTTTTGATCAGCTGCATCGGCTGCTTTTTGTTCATCCAAGGCTGCGGTGCTGTTTTCTTGTTCCGCTTGCGCTTTCTTTTCTGCTTCCACGGCCGCAATTCGCGCCTCTTCTGTTCGCTTCGCCTTGCGGCGCTCAATTTCGATCTGCTGCTGTGCCTTTTGTGCCGCAATGGCCTTCTGAATTTCCTCGCTACTTTCTTCAGGCAGGTTTGCTATGGATTCCTGCTGGGCTTGAGCTAGGTCTTCTGATACATTGGTAACCTTCACCGCAATCGCTTGACTCTGTCGTTCGATTTCCGAGATCGAAATCATCCCCGCACTCGGATCTCGAACTACCACCTTCATTTCTTTTTGGAATATGGTACCCGATGCATCAGCGTACTCAAATACGTAGCTGTCTTCGCCAACAAAACCAGGGTAAGGACTATAGCGCACGATTCCTTGTTTGGCATCCAAAACGGAAACCTTTCCCGCCTTAGCATTGGATGCTCGTACCAAAGAAAAGCCATCTTCATTTCTTCCCAGCACCGTGTGGTACGAGTCCTTGTTGGATTCTACGCTGGAAATGTTGTTGTACGTGAGGTTGGAACCGGAGTAGGTATTCTTATCCACCACTTGGACTTGCACTGGGATCTGGACCGTATTTCCTTCTTCATCCATCGCCTCTACGATCAAGAAGTCTGATGCACCCGAAGCAGCATCGGTCTCATACGTAAAGACACCGCTTTCCGCGTCAAGCACTTCCACTTGAGATCCTGCATACCCTCCGTCTGAGACGCTCATGAATTTTAACTTCTTCTGTTCCAAATGGTCGAGCACCCCATAACCGAACGCCTTAAAATTCTTCGCGGCTGTGATCGTCAGCACCTGCTGATCATAGGCTTTGGACTCCTTGATGTTAAGGGCTACGATCACTTCTTGCTTTTCGCCATTCAGGTGTTCAATACGGTAGCTAAATTCGTCTGCGCTTGTTCCAGGCTTCGGTGTGTACTCGATGATTCCCCTCTTTGCATCCAAAATCTTCACTTCGCCCTCGTCCGCTTTCTTTAATTTTCCGATCTGCAAATTCCCTCGATCCTGAGCGTTCATGTTAGAAAAGGCATAAATCAGCACGGGTGCATTGCTCGATACGGCACTCTGTACGTAATGCCCTTGTTTCGAACCGAATTTCGCATGATCCGCATGAAGCACCTGCAGCTTTGATTGGGCGATGCTTCCATCCTCTTGTTTTGTGATGAAGGAGACCTGATCCGGTCCCAAGGCTGCCGCGTAAGGCAAATACGAAATGCTGCCCGTCATGGGATCAAATTTCACTTCTCCTTTTCGACCCTGGGAAGCCGAAAGCAATTTTGCAGTGGGATCGGTTTCCACTTGGTATTCGAAATCCCCCATGGTAGGCGCATCAATCGCCATATCTAAGGCTGGCTTCACTTCGATGATAACGTCGACGTATGACATCTGTCTACCCGAACCTTTCAGCGCGATGCGAAACTTTTCAAGATCCCCGACTGTTGCCGCGTCGTACCTGAACGTGAGATTCTCGGCTGACTTCAACTTCAATTCACCGTGTTCTGGACTGGTATGATCATGGTAAACCGCGTTGCTGATGTTTCCTTTGAGCGATAAGTCAAGCGGTATATTAACTGGGGTTTCAAACTTGACTTCACTTTGATCCATTCGCGCATTCTCGTTCTTGACCTCAATAAAAACCTCGTTCTTCTGTAAGTTTCCATCCTCATCCATCACCGTAAACGTCACCTTGTCCAGGCCTTTGAAGCCATCGACGGGTCGATAGGCAAAAGCCGTTTGGTCGATGATGTCCGTTGTCCCTTGTCGCTCGCTTTGTACCGACACAATTTTCATCTCCTTTCCTTCTGGATGCGTTTTGTTGAACAATCCATAGTGATACATGACTTCATCCGAGTACAAGGTGACCCTGCCATCGATTTGTCTGGTGCCTTCGATGAATTCACTTCGATTATCGACTACGGCAAGAACGGAGTGAGTAGATGTAGCCCCGTCGGTGTGCTGCATTGTAAAGGCGAATCGGTCTTCTCCTGACGAGCCAGGATTCGGGGTGTACTTCAATTCTCCTGTATACGCATTGACCACTTCGACCATTCCGAAAAGCCCGTTGGTTGCATCAACGATCTTCTCTGGTTTGAAGGAACGCTCGTCTGCTGACAACGCCACGTAGTCAAATGCCTTCAGATTAGGATTATACCCTTTTTCCTCGAGCGCGTATTCCAGTTGATTGAGTACAACTACACTCACGGCTGAAGTGGATGTGACGCCAGACTCATCTTGAACAGTATATGTGAATGCATCGGTGCCGTGAAAATCGAGATTAGGAATGTAGAGAATGGAACCGTCCTTATCATTGAGGACCACTGTACCATTCATCGGCGTTGTGGTATTCACAATCTTCATGCTCTCCCCTTTCAAATGGCGGTCATTGAGCATCGGAAGCAAGGTGATCGGTGCATTCATTTGCGTCTTTTCTACGTCTTGCACCAAGACCATACGCGTCACAATGGGGATCCCTAGTTCATCCACCGGGTAGATAACGATTGACCCCGCAAACAAGCGCCCTTCATCGTCTTGTACTTGGTAGGTAATAGCGTATTGTTCTTTTTGCAGAGAAACATAGCTAAAGCCGATTTGGCTTTCGTCCATCATTTCGGCAGCGTCAAATGCCTCTCGAATGGCGATCATCATCTGCTCTTCGGTCAGCTTACTGTAAGCGAATTTTCGAACGTCAATGATGGTTCGGCCATTGACATTGATAAATAAGGTATTGGTAGAGATTCCATACTTCTCCATCAGGCTTTGCACGGCCTTTACCTTAACAATCACCCCGATTTGTCGACTTTCCGTTCCTTTTTTTAGGTCCACATAAAACATCTCAAATCCTGCGAAGTCTTCGTTCGGTGTGTAGTTTACGATTCCACGTTTACCATCAATGACTTGAGCGACACCATTTTTCGCGTTTACCTTACCTGACAATTCGTATCCTGCAGGAATCTTGTATTCATCGAAGATGAAAGCATTGATCGGCGTGCCTTGAGTCGTTTCAAGCACCAAGGGCTTGTCGGTAACCAAATTTTGATTCACCACTACCGTAACGCTCGTAGCTGTCTTTCGACCTTCACTGTCTTCTAGGGTGTAGGTAAACGCATCGGTCCCGACAAAATCGTTGTCCGGC
>JAVKEP010000021.1:0-10194 GCA_040221375.1 Cryomorphaceae bacterium | reverse complement strand
CTCTGGTCAGTTCTCAGTGGAAGAAGCGGAAGATCTTGCCAACTTTTTAAAGGCAGGTAAACTTCCTGCTCCCGCCAAAATCAACGAAGAAGCGGTCGTAGGGCCTACACTCGGAGCCGAGGCGATCAGCGCAGGATTCATTTCATTCATTCTTGCCCTCATCATTGTATTGGCTTACATGGCATTTTATTACGCATCCGCGGGAATCGTGGCTGACCTTGCCTTGCTCGCCAACTTGTTCTTCGTAATGGGAGTGCTTTCTTCCTTGGGCGCTACATTGACCCTTCCTGGAATTGCAGGTATCGTGCTTACAATTGGTATGTCGGTGGATGCGAACGTGCTTATTTATGAACGGATTCGAGAAGAACTCCGGGCAGGAAAAGGAGTACGACTCGCGATTGTCGATGGATATAAAAACGCTTATAGCTCCATCATCGATGCGAACATCACAACCTTGTTAACGGGTATCATTCTATACATTTTCGGAACCGGCCCGATCAAAGGTTTTGCGACCACATTGATCATCGGTATTGCAACTTCGCTTTTCGCCGCGATATTCATCACAAGGTTATTGTTTGAGTGGAGATTGGATCGACACGAAACGCCTTCTTTCTCTTCAAAGATGACCGAGAACTTGATGACCAATGTCAACTTTATGTTCGTTGCGAAGCGTAAGGTGTTTTACGCCATTTCTGGGGTGATCATACTCTTGGGCGTAGGTTCTTTGGCCACGAGAGGGCTGAACTTTGGCGTAGACTTCACAGGAGGTAGAAGCTACATCGTTCGATTTGATGATTCCTTTCCTGTGAGTCAGATCGCTTCGGTGTTGACCGACGAGTTTGTAAACGAGGCTGGACTAAAAGTTGCTCCTGAAGTGAAAACCTACGGGTCATCCAATCAGGTCAAGGTGACGACAAAGTACATGATCGACTCCCAAGCAGACAATGCCGATGAGATCGTGGAGGGCAAGTTGAAAGAAGGCCTTTCCAAGGTAGATCCATCCTACGAGATCATGAGTTCTCAAAAGGTAGGACCGACCATAGCGGATGACATCAAGCAAGGGGCCGTCTGGGCAGTTTTGTTTTCATTGATCGTCATCTTCTTGTACATCGTATTGCGTTTCCGCAAATGGCAATTTGGACTGGGAGCACTCATCGCAATGTTTCATGACGTGGTGATCGTGCTAGCGCTCTTTTCCATTTTGTATGGCATCATGCCTTTTTCTTTGGAAATTGACCAAGCCTTTATTGCAGCCATCCTGACGGTGGTTGGATATTCGATCAACGATACGGTGGTAGTATTTGACCGCATTAGGGAATACCTCGGATTACATAAACGTAAGGACCCAGAAATCGTCATCAACGATGCGCTTAACTCAACCTTGAGTAGAACATTGAATACATCCTTGAGTACCTTGGTGGTGCTTTTGATGATCTTCTTCTTCGGTGGAGAGGTGATCCAAGGATTCGTGTTTGCTTTGATCATCGGTATCATCGTAGGTACCTACTCTTCACTGTGCGTTGCTACACCGGTGGTAGTTGACCTGACCAAGAAGAGTAGGGACTAACCACTCCGAAATACATTGACTTTATTTAGCCCCGACTGGTTCGGGGCTTTTTTTGCATTGTACATTTGATGCCTGAATTATGATAGCAATGCTTCTCTTCTTTAACTTGGGTGGTGGCGAAATATTTGTCGTCCTCATGTTCGTATTGCTCTTTTTTGGGTCGAAACGCATCCCTGAAGTCGCACGCAACTTGGGCCGAGGAATCAGGCAATTCAAGGATGCAGCAGAGGACATTCAACGCGACATCACCGACAGCGTCAATGACGTGAAAAACAAAGTAGAACAAGAAAACAAGAAAGACTGATGTGGCTCAGTTGGGTTCTGCTCATCGGCGGACTCGCAATCCTCATCGTAGGCGGTGATTTTCTTGTTCGCTCGTCGGTCAGGCTGGCCCTGCACTTAAAAGTAAGCCCCCTCGTAATAGGCTTGACGATTGTAAGTCTCGGAACTTCATTTCCGGAATTGGTAGTCAGTATGAACGCGGCTTTGGACGGACACCCTGACATAGCCATTGGAAACGTGGTCGGCAGCAATATTGCGAATTTGGCGCTCGTTTTAGGTTTGTCTGCGATGTTCTTTCCAATGATGGTGAAGCGCTCGACCGTGGTGTTCGATTGGCCGATCATGTTGCTCGCTTCCATTTTATTGCTCGTCTTTGCCTGGGACTTACAAATCGAAGTTTGGGAAGGATTCGTTTTTCTCTCAGGCCTAACCATGTATAATTTCGTTTTAATCCAATCCTCAAGAAAGCAAAACAGAAGCTTAGAGCTGGATGAATTGGACGTGGAGAACGATGATAAATCAAGAGCCAACCTGATTCGAACCCTCATTGTTTTAACCGTGAGCATCATCGCCTTGATAGGAGGCGCAGAGATCTTAGTGGAAGGAGCGATAGGAGTTGCCACGGCTTTTGGAATGGAAGAACGCATCATTGCCGTTTCGATCGTAGCCTTTGGAACCAGTGTTCCAGAATTGGCTACTTCACTGGTCGCACTCTACAAGGATGAATCATCCATCAGCGTGGGAAACCTCATTGGATCCAACGTATTCAATATCCTCGGAATCCTCGGCGTCACTGCAGTTGTACATCCGATCGATGTAAATCCGGACATATTAGCCTTCGATATGTATTGGGTACTCGCAATTCCTCTGTTGCTCTATCCAATGCTCCTCACGCGCATGAAGGTGGGTAGACTGGAAGGTGCGCTGCTTTTTGCCACGTATGTAGCGTACATCGCATTGGTTTTTTAAAATTTTGCTGTTATCAACTAAAAAATAGGGGGTGTGAATAAATATTTTACACTTTTTCGAGCAACACCCCCCATTTCTGAATTAGTTTTGGTCAAAATTTATAATTTATCATGGCTAAGCTTAGATTTGAGGCCCTACAGACGCTTCTCAACCGAAAAATTGATTTTACTGTTGAAAAGACAAGAAAGATCTCTGACTATTATGGAGAGAGCGTTTTTCATGATCGCGCAATGCAACAGTACCTTTCAAAGGATATTTATAAGCGCTTGCGTGCATGCATGAATAATGGGAAAACGCTCGAGCGCGACTTAGCCGATGAGGTTGCCTCCGGGATGAAGGCTTGGGCCATGTCAAAGAATGTGACGCATTATACCCACTGGTTTCAACCATTAACTGGTAGAACGGCAGAAAAGCACGACGCTTTTTTCTCTCCGACAGAAGGGGGAGAGTCATTTGAAGAATTTGGAGGCGCACAATTGGTTCAGCAAGAACCCGATGCTTCGAGTTTTCCGAATGGAGGGTTGAGAAACACGTTTGAAGCTCGAGGCTATACCGCTTGGGATCCGAGTTCTCCTGCTTTCATCATCGGCGATACCTTGTGCATTCCTACTGTTTTTGTCGCCTACACGGGGGAGGCGCTCGATTATAAAGCGCCTTTATTGAAGGCGCTACATGCCTTGAATGAAGCCGCCATCCCCGTGGCTCAGTACTTCGATCGCAGCGTTTCGCGCGTCATTGCAACCTTGGGTTGGGAACAAGAATATTTTTTGGTCGATGATGCGTTGTTTCGTGCTCGTCCCGATATGGTTTTGACGGGTAGAACCGTATTTGGGCATTCTTCGTCACGGGGTCAGCAATTGGATGATCACTATTTCGGCTCCATCCCAGAAAGGGCAAGCGCATTCATGCGCGATTTTGAGCAAGAATCTCACAAGCTAGGGATTCCTATCAAAACAAGGCACAACGAAGTAGCTCCCAATCAATTCGAATGTGCACCCATTTTTGAGGAAGCCAACCTCGCCGTAGATCACAATCAGTTGCTCATGGACATGATGGAAAAAGTAGCCCATCGCCACGGACTGCGCGTGCTCTTGCACGAAAAGCCGTACGCCGGGATCAATGGGAGTGGAAAGCACAACAACTGGTCGTTGTCTACGGATACAGGCGTCAACTTGTTGAGCCCTGGGAATACGCCCAAGACCAACATCCGTTTCTTGACCTTTTTTATCAATACCATCAAGGCAGTGCACGACCATGCAGACTTGCTAAGGGCGTCAATCGCCTCTGCAGGTAACGATCATCGTTTGGGTGCCAATGAGGCTCCACCGGCGATTATTTCTGTCTTCATCGGAACGCAACTCACCAGTGTCTTGAATGACCTCGAAAAGAAGGTCAAAGACAAGGGCATGTCTCCGGATGAAAAAACAGACGTGAAGTTGAACATCGGAAGGATTCCAGAGATTTTGTTGGACAACACCGACCGAAACCGAACATCGCCGTTTGCTTTTACGGGAAATAAGTTTGAATTGCGCGCCGTGGGCTCCCAAGCCAACTGTGCGGCTCCGATGATTGTCATGAACACGATCATGGCCAATCAATTGAAGCTCTTTAAGAAGGATGTAGACGCACTCATTAAGAAAGGCAAGAAAAAGGATGAGGCGATTTTAACGATCCTTCGCCGATACATCATGGAGTCGCGCAATATTCTGTTTGAAGGAAACGGATACGGTGATGAATGGGTCAAAGAGGCAGCGAAACGAGGCTTGTCGAACATAAAAACGACTCCGCATTGCCTCGATGTTTACTTGAGGAATGAGTCGGTGAAACTGTTTGCAGATTTGGACGTGATGAGTCGACAAGAACTCGAAGCCCGTACTGAGATCTATCAGGAAAACTATAAAATGAAGATCCAGATTGAATCGCGCGTGATGGGGGATCTGTGCCAAAATCACATCATACCTGCGGCAATCACCTACCAAAACAAGGTGATCGAAACGCTCCGTAACCTAAAGGATGTCTACTCAGGCGCAGATTTTAAAAACCTCGCAGCCCCGCACGATCGAATCATTAAGGAGATATCCGAACGCATTGGAGTCATTCAGGAGTTGGTGCACAGCATGATCGAGGAGCGTAAAAAAGCCAACGCGATTGAAAATGAACGCGAAGCTGCTATGTATTACTGCGAAAAGGTGATTCCATTCATGGCCGACATCCGGTACCAGGTGGATAAGTTAGAGCTTGTGGTAGAGGATGATCTTTGGCCGCTTCCTAAGTACAGGGAACTGCTCTTTACACGCTAGTTTCGCCAAGACCTTAAAAAACAGGCTCAAATAGGGTCTGTTTTTTTTTGAACTACAAGCCAATATCTTATTTCACTAGATTTGTCGGTCTTGTGATTCACTAGACACACTACTTGAAGAATAACTAGAAGAAACGTGAAGCGTATGATTTACTTGAGGGGAGCTTTAGGCACTCTTTGCTTTGTGATCATTTCAACCATCGCATTTGGTCAGAAAAGCCTGACCAAAGAAGCCGACTTGATTTATCAAGCGGGTTCCTATTTCGCTGCGGTTGATGCATATAAAAAAGCATATTCAAAAGAGAAAACCCAATCGGAAAAGGCCAGGATCTTATTTCGAATCGGAGATTCTTACCGCTTGATCCAAGAGCCGGATCAAGCCGAAGTGTGGTACCTCAAAGCCGAGGCAGCCGAATACCCTGATCCGGTCATTTACGTCCACCTGGGTGACATATTGCGCGTTCAAGGAGAGTATGAAGAAGCCATTGATCGATATCGAGCTGCTGCTGGAAAAGGGTCGGGTGAGGTAAAACAAGCTGCAGAACGTGGGATTTCCGCGTGTGAAAAGGCCGTCAAATGGCAAAAAGCACCCGCAAGGTATGTGGTGAAGAACGAAGTTCAACTCAATTCTAAGTTCTACGACTTCAGTCTGATTTACGCGGATAAGAAGCTCGAGAGTGTTTTGTTCACCTCCTCAAGGCCCGGAGCCTCAGGTAATTCAGTGGATGAGATTTACGGTGAAAGCTTTAGTGACATCTACTTTTCAGAACGCGACAACAAGGGAAAATGGTCGACGCCTATTCCGCTTGGAGAAAACATCAACAGTGAAGCCAACGAAGGCGCTGCCTTCCTTGATGGTAAGTTCAGCCAACTGTACTTTACACGTTGTGGATACGACAAAAACAAGCCATTCGGGTGCCAAATTTATACGGCGAGAAAACAAGGTCAGGCGTACGCGGATCCAGAACTATTGGATTTTGGAATCGACGATACCACGGCGGCTGGACATCCCGTAGCCATAGATGATGAACTGATCCTCTTCTCTTCTGACATGTATGGTGGACAAGGAGGAAAGGACCTCTGGACAATTCGCTATGATAAGAAGGCTAAGCTTTGGGGACCCGCTGTCAATCTTGGGCCTGAGATCAATACAGTAGGCGATGAGATGTTCCCGTACATCCATGAAAATGGAGACTTGTACTTCGCGTCCAGTGGACACGTAGGCATGGGCGGACTTGACATCTTTAAGTGCAAGATGAAAGGTGAAGACGTTGAAGCCCTTAAGTGGGGTGCTCCTGAGAACCTAGGCGCGCCAATCAACTCATCGGCTAACGACTATGCCATCATTTGGGAAGAAGATAAAGACCGCGGATTCTTCACCTCAGATCGCAGAGGCGGAAAAGGCGGAGACGATATTTATAGCTTCATGATGCCGCCGCTGATCTTCAAATTGGAGGGAACGGTTACGGACGTAGATACCAAAGAACCCCTCGGTAACGTCAAGGTGAGCTTGGTAGGTACTGACGGATCGGTAGGAGAGGTAATGACCGACCCGACCGGGCACTATGAGTTTGAAACACGCGACAACGACGAACGTTACATCCTTGAGAGCACATCTTACACCGTAGAGGTAACGGCCATCGAACAACCAGCGTCTAACGGCCATAAGTACCTCGGTGCTAAGGGACAAGAGACAACGGTCGGTTTGACAGAGTCGACCGCGTTTGTTAAAGATTTTGCACTCTTATGCGCTGATTGTAACAAAGAGATCAAGATGCCTTTGGTATTGTACGAGCTCGGTAAATGGGATTTAATGGTGGATGAGACAAAGGGCATCAATTCAAAAGACTCGCTTGAGTACTTGTACAGCATCTTGTCTGAAAACCCTACGATCATTGTTGAACTTGCGGCACATACGGATACGCGAGGAACGGACAAATCCAACCAGATACTCTCACAAAAACGAGCAGAGACGTGTGTGAGCTATCTCATTGAAAGAGGAATTGAGCCAGAGCGTATGGTACCAGTAGGTTACGGCGAAACGCGACCGATCATCAGCGATGCACAGATTGCAGCACTTCCTTCTGAACAAGAGCGAAATGCAGCACACCAGAAAAATCGTCGTACGGTATTCCAAGTATTGAGCTTTGATTTCATTCCGAAAGAGACCGATGGAAACACGGGATCCAAATAGATATTAAACATAGAAGAAACCGTATGGGCTGGTAACGCTCATACGGTTTTTTATTTGCCTGAATTCATGGACGTAAGCGATAAATATTCAGCGAGAGGAGTTTCAGCAGGAAAGGCCGATGTGCACAACGCCATCAAGAACATCGACAAGGGCCTTTTCCCAGGTGCGTTTTGCAAGATCATTCCAGACGTGCTAACCAATGATGATAACAAATGCCTTGTCATGCATGCGGACGGGGCAGGTACAAAGTCTTCGTTGGCATATGCTTATTGGAAAGAAACGGGAGACGTGAGCGTTTGGAAAGGAATTGCCCAGGATGCCGTGGTGATGAATACCGATGATTTACTCTGTGTAGGCGCCAAAGGCCCCATCGCACTGTCGTCCACCATCGGTCGGAATAAAAAGGAGATTCCTGGTGAAGTCATCAAGGCGATCATCGAAGGAACCGAGGAGTTGTTACAAAACCTGAGGGACCACGGTTTTCAGATCTACTCAACCGGAGGCGAAACTGCAGACGTCGGAGACCTCGTTCGTTCCATCATCGTGGATAGCACCGTCACGGCTGTGATGGACCGCTCGGAGGTGATTGACAACAGCGATATTAAAGCAGGGGATGTCATTGTTGGCTTGGCATCGGACGGACAGGCGGTCTATGAAGATCAATGGAACGCGGGCATGGGATCCAATGGACTCACATCAGCTCGGCACGACATGTTCAATAAGGAAGTTGCGAAGAAATACCCAGAGAGCTTTGACGGGTCAATGGGCGATGCCCTAGCCTATGTCGGGCCGTATTTTTTGACCGACGCCATCGATGGCGTTCCGTTGGACGCGGGAAAAATGGTGCTTTCACCTACACGTACCTATGCGCCGGTCATGATGAAAGTCTTCGCCGAATTGAAAGGCCAAATTCACGGAATGATCCACTGCTCAGGAGGTGGACAGACCAAGGTGATGCATTTTGTCAAGCAAAACCACGTGATCAAAGACAATCTGTTTAACACCCCAACGTTGTTTCGTTTGATTCAGAAACACTCAAACACCGCATGGAAGGAGATGTACCAAGTCTTTAACATGGGACACCGTTTGGAGTTGTACTTGGACGAACGACATGCTGCGACGGTCATCGACATTGCGAAACAATTTGGAATCGACGCCAAGATCATCGGCAGAGTTGAACAAAGTGAAGAAGCCAAACTCAGCGTTCACCATCAGGATGATATCATTGAATACAATCGCTCTTGATGTATGAGTAAACTGATTCCCAAATTAGAAGCCATCAAAGAACGGTGGGCAGAAGTGCAGCTGAAGCTCTCTGATCCGGAGATCACAGGCGACATGAAGCGTTACGTGAAACTCAACAAGGAGTATAGCGAGTTGGATGAGATCGTGAAGTCCTATGATACCTACAAGGACTTTCTCGACAACCTAAAGAGCACAAAGGAATTGCTCGAAACCGAAAAGGATCCGGAGATGAAGGAGATGGCGAAAGAAGAACTTTCGATGCTCGAAACGAAGATCCCGGAATTGGAGGATCAAATTCGCTTCATGCTTATCCCGAAAGATCCAGAAGATGAAAAAAATGCTGTACTCGAAATTCGCGCGGGTACGGGAGGTGACGAGGCGAGCTTGTTTGCTGGAGACTTGTATCGTATGTACGCTCGATACATGGAAAAGCAAGGTTGGACGGTGGAACTCGTGGATGAAACTGAAGGAACGGCAGGAGGTTACAAAGAGATCGTATTGAAAGTATCTGGATCGGACGTCTATGGAACCCTCAAATACGAAGCTGGAGTGCACCGCGTACAACGCGTTCCTGAAACCGAAACGCAGGGCCGTGTGCATACTTCCGCCGCTACCGTAGCCGTACTCCCTGAGGCCGAAGAAGTGGACGTCGAGATCAACCCAGCAGACCTAGAGTTTCAGACCGCTCGATCCAGTGGGGCTGGAGGACAAAACGTAAACAAGGTGGAAACCAAGGTGCAATTAACCCATAAGCCATCGGGAATTATGATCACTTGTCAGGTTTCTAGGAGTCAACTGGCCAACCGCGAAATGGCGCTCGAGTTGCTGCGCGCTAAGCTGTATGACATTGAACTAAACAAGCATTTGTCCGAGATTTCTTCGAAACGAAAGACCATGGTCTCTTCCGGCGATCGAAGTGCTAAAATCCGCACGTACAACTACCCACAAGGCAGGATAACCGATCATCGAATCGGGCTTACACTCTACAGCTTGGATGCTGTGATGAATGGAGACATCCAGAAGATCATCGATGAGCTAAAAATTGCCGAAAATGCGGAGAAATTAAAAGAAGGAGAAACCGCCTAAGCCCACGCCATGAACAAACAGTCGCTCGTTGAACTCATCCGTAGAAAGCAATCATTTTTGTGCGTAGGATTAGACACAGACCCTGCACAATTACCAGGGCACCTCGGACGCGATATGGAGGCCGTCTACCTATTCAATCGATCCATCATTGAGACGACTCTGCCTTATACCGTATCGTATAAATTGAATATCGCTTTTTACGAAGCGATGGGTACGGCAGGCTGGGACGTTCTTAAACGGACCATCGATTTGATTCCCCGGAGTGAAGCATTGATCATTGCCGATGCAAAGCGGGGTGACATCGGCAATACCGCTGCGCAGTACGGAAAGGCATTTTTCGAAACGTTGGAGTGCGATGCGATTACTGTGAATCCCTACATGGGGGAAGATTCGGTCACTCCGTTCCTCGCTTACAAAGACAAATGGTCGATCGTGCTAGGACTAACATCCAACAAAGGCGCTGACGATGTAGAATTACTCCAGCTCAAAGATGGTCGATTCGTCTATGAAGCCGTTATAGAAAAGATTGCACAACTTGGGACAGACGAAAAT
>JAVKEP010000020.1:0-60254 GCA_040221375.1 Cryomorphaceae bacterium | reverse complement strand
CTGAGGACACCTTCGAAATTTCTCAACCCGATTCATTGTTCGCTTTGATCAATTCTAATGCGAATTCAAGCTGTTATAACAACATTCTCAGCGGTGAGTTAGGAGCAATCGCTATCGGAGGCACAGCTCCGTACACCTATTCTTGGTCTAACGGTGCAGACAGTACCAGCATCGTCAATGTAGGTGCGGGATATTATTCTGTGACAATCAGCGACAGCAACGGCTGCTTCGCAATGGCTTCAGACACCATCGTGAAGGATACGTTTCCGATTGCCGGCTTTGAACCCCTTGGAGCACATTGCATCAACGATGACTCAATAAGCTTGGGTGGCGGTTCCCCACTTGGAGGAAGCTACTTTGGTTCGCACGTCTTCAACGGTGCGTTTGCTACAAGTTCCTCTCTTTCAGGCCAATTTGAGGTGTACTATGTATACCAAGATGCCAATGGGTGTGCGGATACGGCTTCTTCGTTCATCCAAATCGATTCTATTCCCATAGTCAGCTTTGACTCCCTGCCCGTAGCGTGTGTGAACATTGGCGCATTGCCCTTGAGCTATGGAAGCCCAATGGGAGGGGTGTATTTCGGAAACGGGGTCGTCGGAGACACGTTTTACCCGACCATCACAGACACAGGTTCGTTCGAACTGGGATACTACGTAACCACTGAAGGAGGTTGCAGCGATACAGCGTACCAAGCTATTGTCGTTAGCGAATATCCTGCATTGACCTACTTCGAGGTTAACGCACTTTGTGGTAATGCGCTGCCAGTATTTCTGACATCTGGAATTCCGTCTGGTGGAACCCATTTCGGCGAGGGTGTGACGAACGGCATGTTTAATCCATCCAGCACGGGGATTGGAAACACAGTCGTTGGATATTTCTATGAGCACATCTGCGGTGTGGATACTGCGTTTGATACGCTGAATATTCTACCCTTTCCTTCCATAGATGTAGACGAATCATTCGGTATTTGCATCAATGACTCAGCCTATATCGAGGCGAATGAAACGTATCATTCTTATCTGTGGAACCGTTCGGACACTTCCCAGACACATCTGGTCCTTGGCGCAGACCTTGGAATTGGCAGCACGAACAGACAATTGATCGTAAGCAATGAACAAGGTTGTTCAGACTCAACAGTATTTACCTTAGTTGTATCCGATACGCAGCAAATATCGATCAGTGATACCGCTATTTGCCTTGATCAAGAACTCTACCTAGCCGCGCCTTCTGGCGGAAACCTAACTTACACATGGTCAAACGGTAATGTTTCTCAAGAAATCTTGGCCTATGATGGCAGCTTAACTAGGCCAGAACCACGAACACTGGGGCTCGAAGTAATCAATGCTGAGGGCTGCATTAGCCAAGATTCAATCCAGATTTCGGTCATAGACTGTGACACGCTTCGTCCGGAAGGATATTTTACTGTCTATCCCAATCCATCCAACGAAAAGTTCACACTTGAGTTGTACTTGGCTTATGATCAGGAAATCACAGCCGTGGTTTATGACGTTTCGGGTAAAATATTGGATCAACAAGTGCTGGCCCTGGCCAGAGGTAAAAACTGGGTCGATTATACAACCGAACGATTCGGCGCCGGTGTGATCATCATCCGGTTCAGTTTGGATGATCGAGTCCTTGCTACTCGGGTCGTCATCTTGTAATCTGGACTAAATTTCATCCTACGCATCCCTCTTCGTGGAATGCAAATATCCGAGAACAGGGTTGCGAAATCTGCCGTGCACCGAACCTCGTGTCATACCACCTTTGTCATCTAAAGACAAAACCGGAATGCTGGTCAAAACGTATGGAAGCGCAGTACAAGGAGTAGACGCACGAACAATTACCGTCGAGGTGAACATCGACAGCGGGATCAATTGGTCCTTGGTTGGACTGCCTGATAGCGCGGTGAAAGAGAGCCAACAACGCATCGATGCCGCCCTTGCCAACATCGGGTATAGAATTCCGGGAAAGAAGATCACCATCAACATGGCCCCTGCCGACATTCGAAAGGAAGGCTCGGCCTACGACCTCACTTTGGCCATTGGTATTCTCGCTGCCTCAGAGCAAATAGACCCATCGGGTGTGGGAGACTACGTACTGATGGGCGAGCTCGCGCTCGACGGAGCATTGCGCCCCATCAAAGGCGTCCTTCCCATCGCCATCCAAGCGCGCGAGGAAGGGTTCAAAGGCATCATTCTTCCCGTACAGAATGCACAAGAAGCGGCCATCGTAGATGGTCTAGAAATCCTTGGAGCTGCAAGCATATCCGAAGTTATCGATCATTTTGAAGCAGGGCCGTCCATCGCACCAGTCACCTTTGATACGCAGGCTGCCTTTGAAGAAGCTTGTGCTTCGTTCGACGTGGATTTTAAAGACGTAAAGGGACAAGAAAACATCAAACGCGCGCTCGAAATTGCCGCGGCGGGTGGGCATAATGTAATCTTGATCGGTCCCCCGGGCGCAGGCAAAACCATGCTCGCCAAACGATTGCCTACCATTCTTCCATCAATGAGTCTCAATGAGGCACTGGAAACCACTAAAATTCATTCCGTAGCGGGACGGACCAATGACGGCACCGGCCTCATCACTGCCCGCCCTTTTCGATCTCCCCATCACACGATCAGCGACGTAGCCCTCGTTGGTGGCGGAGGCTTTCCACAACCCGGTGAAATTTCCTTGGCTCACAACGGCGTGCTGTTTCTAGACGAATTGCCTGAATTTAAACGCACCGTTCTAGAAGTAATGCGGCAACCGATGGAAGAGCGCAAAGTGACCATATCGAGGGCGCGGTTTTCAGTAGACTATCCCGCGGCCTTTATGTTGGTTGCCTCAATGAATCCCTGCCCTTGCGGTTACTATAACCACCCAGAAAGAGACTGCGTTTGTCCACCTGGCGTGGTGCAGAAATACTTGAACAAGATATCGGGCCCCCTGCTCGATCGGATCGACATTCACATTGAGGTAACGCCAGTGAACTTCGAGCAGCTTTCAGACAAGCGCGTCACAGAACCTAGCATCGATGTGCGCGACCGTGTGATGAAAAGTCGGAGCGTCCAAGCCCGTCGCTTCGAGGCGTTCGACGGCATCTATTGCAACGCCCAAATGAGCAAACGAATGATCGAGGATTATTGCTCGCTGGATGCAGAGAGTCAAAGCCTATTAAAGAGGGCGATGGAAAGGCTTGGACTCTCAGCTCGTGCCTATGACCGCATACTCAAAGTCGCCCGGACCATAGCCGATCTCGACGGTGCCGAAGCCCTTTCAGCCACCTATATCGCTGAAGCAATCCAGTTCCGAAGTCTCGACCGAGACAATTGGGCAGGCTGAACGTCGCGCTGATTAACACGCACCCACGGGCTTCTCGCGTATATTCGCCACCTAAATTAATTGAACCCTTTAAGAATGAAAAGAATCATTACCCTACTGACCGTGTTAACATTGGTCTTATCCGTAACGTCCTGTAAGAAAAGAAAAGCCGAAAAAACCCTAAGAGGTAGTTGGGTGATCACCTACATCGGAATTGACTTAGACAACTCTTGTGAAAGCGGGACCGAATACTTCACCAACTCAGATGGCGCATTCGGCGAAGCGAACTTTGAAAAAAAGACGTTTACCATGACTTACGCCGTCGATTTTGATGCGTATCCATCGTTTACTCCCTCGTGTTACGAAGGCAAAAGCGCTGCAATTGCTGGTGATTGGGACGTTACAGAGCACGATCGTCAACTGTTAGTGCTCCATAGCTATACAGTGGAACTGGCTGGTCAGAATTGGACGGCTGAGTTCTACACAGATACGTTTGGCTCAAATGCCAAGGCCAAAGAAGGCGTAGAGGATGTAGTGCTTTCTCGTACATTACCAAACGGTGGCGAAGTCTACCTCGAAATGGCAAAGTTGAATTAGTAAACAATTAGGGTAGATCCATCGAGGTCTGCCCTTTTTTTATGCCCTGTTGTGAGGCTTCTCATTTTCAAAGCATCCATATAAGGTGTATTTTGTGGAATCAATTGTTTTCAAGATGAAGAATCTCAGCTCACTACTGTTCGCTTCGTTGCTCATGTTTTCATTGAGCGGCTATGCCCAATGCATCTCCACAGTACAAGTAGGAAACTATACCGCCAACGGCAGTTCTTTCAGCCAACAACAAGTCTTTTCCTGCAATTTTGCAGGTGACTATGCCATCGTAACGATCCCTGGCGGGATCTGGACATTCAGCACCAGCGTTTCCACGGATTTTATAACGATTACCAATACTTCGAATGGCGTATTGGCAACCGGGACCGGCTCGGTTCAATACGGCGCGAGTTCTACCATTACCGTGCGGATGCATATTTTTCAAAACAGCGCTTGCGACGAACAAACCAGTTGCAGAACATCTTATGTCCAACAAAACGAAATCCCTGTCCCTCAAATCAGCGCCAGCGACACATTCGTGTGCAGCGGCGAAGGTCCCGTCACCCTGACGGCATCCAATCTTTTTGGAGCTCAGACGTATTGGTATGCAGGTTCATGCAATTCCACACCGATCGATTCAGGAAGCTCCACAGTGGTCGACCCATCCAGCTCAACTACCTATTTTGCCAACAACCTGTTCAACGGAGGGTTAGGCGAGTGCGACTCGTTCACGGTTGTCATCACCCCACTGCCGACGGTAACGATTTCCACCTTTCAGAACGTTTTATGCCATGGTGACTCTACCGGCTTCGCTACGGCGAGCGTCTCGGGTGGAAGTTCACCGTACTCCTATGCATGGTCCACCGGGCAAAATGGTGCTACCATCAACGATTTAGATACAGGAAGCTACGAAGTAATCGTTGCAGATTCTTTCGGTTGTGCGGATACTACAAGCGTTCTGATCACGCAGCCCGATCCGCTCAATTCAACCATTTCGGTTATCAGCGAGCCTTTGTGCCATGGCGCCGCTACCGGTTCAGCACAGGCCATGGCAACTGGAGGAGTGGCTCCGTACAGCTACTTCTGGACCAATGGCAGCAATAGCGCATTGCTCGACAGCGTGCCTGGGGGAACGTACGTGATCGACATCATGGATTCCAACGGGTGCTTGATCAAAGACACGACCGTAATCAATGAGCCTTTCGATATCAATATTTCACTCTCGCAATCGATCGACGTAGATTGTCCAGGAGGCACCAGCGGCTACATAGAAGTAGTTGCGTTCGGTGGGACTGGAACCTTGAGCTACAACTGGTCCAACGGGTCAACTTCTCCCGTTGCAAGCAATTTGACCGCTGGCGTTTACAACCTCGTAATTACCGATGTCAATGGTTGCACAAAGACATTCACAGATACGATCAGCGACCCAGACGCACTTTCCAGCGTTTTTGATGTTACCAATGCGGTGTGTCACGATTCAGAAAATGGAGCCGCGCAGATCAGCAATACTGGCGGCACAGCCCCTTACAGCTACCTGTGGTCGACGGGTGGTACGGGTAACACAATTTCCGATCTGGATACAGGAGTCTATACTGTTACCATTACGGACGACAGCAATTGTGTCTATTTTGACACGATCGAAGTCGATTTCACGAATCAAGATCCGAGCATTCCATTGGACAGCAGCATGATCCTTTGCTCTGGATTCGAAGTTACCCTCGACGCCGGAAATGCGGGGAGTACATTTGATTGGTCTACCGGTGCAAACACACAGAGCATCCAAGTTGACTCAGGCGGAATGTATTCAGTCGTTGTTACGGACCCCAACGGTTGCTCGAGCGAAGCGCTCGTAGTGGTGGTTGAAGATGATTGCGTCGGCATTGACGAGGTGGCACTTGACCAATATCTCAAGGTTTATCCAAACCCGACCAACGGAGTCATCAACCTTGTTTTGAGCGACAATTTCGCAGGCCAAAATGAGGTTTTGCTCATGAATGTACACGGAAGTGTAATTCAGCGTTCAACATTAACTGGCGACCGGTTGTTGCTCGATTTGAATGGATTGACCAAGGGCGTGTACCTACTTCAGGTAAAACACATGGAGGGCGTTTCAAGCAAGCAGATCATCCTTCAGTAGATTGCACGATATCTCGGGCCCTGTTCATCTCACTCGTGCTTCTTTTCTTCCCTCGATACTTCCGCTTGCGCTTTTGACGGCCGATGAGGCGTTATGGCTAACTTCGTGGCCATGATCAGGGGAAAGAAGGTAGTGGTCGTGATGCCCGCATACAATGCGGAAAAGACCCTAAAGACAACGTATGATGAGCTTCCGTTCGACATTGTGGACGACGTAGTGCTTGTGGATGATAAAAGTTCAGATCAAACGTCTGAATTAGCCCGGAAAATTGGCATCAAGCACGTGATAACGCATAAGACCAATCTCGGTTATGGTGGGAATCAGAAGTCGTGTTACCGTAAGGCATTGGAGCTTGACGCGGACATTACCATCATGGTCCATCCCGACTACCAGTATACGCCATTATTGGTTCCAGCGATGGCTGACATCATAGCCAGTGGACTTTACGACTCCGTATTGGCGAGCAGAATCCTGGGCAAGGGGGCACTCAGGGGCGGAATGCCGATGTACAAATACATCGCGAATCGGTTTTTAACATTGACTCAAAATATTTTGATCGGTCAAAAATTGAGTGAATACCATACCGGTTACAGGGCTTTTTCGAAAAAAATTCTCCAGACCATCGACTTCGAATCCAATTCAGACGACTTCGTTTTCGACAATCAGATGATTTGTCAAGTGTTTCACGCTGGCTTTGAAATCGCCGAAGTTACTTGCCCGACCAAATACTTCGAAGAAGCATCCTCGATCAACTTCGCACGAAGTACAACCTATGGTCTGGGCGTGCTTGGTACTTCCCTTCAGTACTGGGCAAGCAAGAAGGGATTGATCAAGCCGAAAATCTTCCGGACTAAAGCTGTGTGACATGCGGTCTAGCCTCTTTTTTCTCCGTTCCTTCCTGCTTCCTTTCGCTGTTTGGGTTGTCGTCGGGGCCGGGGTGA
This sequence comes from Cryomorphaceae bacterium, assembly GCA_040221375.1. GTDB lineage: Bacteria > Bacteroidota > Bacteroidia > Flavobacteriales_G > Salibacteraceae > SHAN690. Next base: position 53,279 of record JAVKEP010000020.1, on the reverse strand, counting down.
TTATCCTATCGGATCAAGAGGAACTCCATGTGGCCATCAACCAGCTCAATCACCCAATGCTCGACGTGCTGTTTAAATACGGGACTCATCTAGGAGACGGCCTGTTTGGTGCATTCATCGTTTTACTCGGCTTCATCTATAAGCTTCGATACGGACTGATTGGGCTCCTCGGGCTGGCCGGGTCTGGTGGCTTGACGCAAGTGCTAAAACGGCTCGTATTCGGTGATCATGTCCGGCCTTCGCTGGCACTCCAGCACATGGGAGATCTCCATTTCGTAGAAGGCATCACCTTGCACGCTCACCATTCGTTTCCATCGGGACATGCCACCGCTGCCTTTGCAACCTTTCTCTTCCTCGCGCTGATCGCCAAAAATCAATCCCTTGCGTTCATTTGTTTTTTGATCGGTTTGTTGGTCGCATTTAGTCGCGTGTACATCAGCCAGCACTTTTTCGAAGACATCTATGTTGGAAGCATCATCGGTACAAGCGTCACCTTTCTTGCCATCTACCTTCTACATGCTAAGACCTGGGGAGAAAAAGGGGCAGTAGCACTCATCCATCGATCATGAGGACTAAGGATCATACGGTCATTTTTCTACTCAGTGCCTTATTCTTCCTTCCTTTTCTGGGGGCGGTTCATCTCTTCGATTGGGATGAAATCAACTTCGCCGAAAGCGCGCGAGAAATGCTGCTTACGGGCAATTGGTTTCAAGTTCAAATCAACTTCCAACCTTTTTGGGAAAAGCCGCCGTTGTTTTTTTGGCTGCAGGCGCTTGGAATGCACATCCTCGGTGTGAGTGAGTACGCGGCCCGGCTTCCAAATGCAGTGGCTGGATTGATTACGCTCCAGGTCATCTTCATGATTGGTAAGCGATGGCATGACCGCCGTTTTGCTTGGATCTGGGTATTGCTCTATCTCGGAAGTTTTTTACCTCACTTATATTTTCGATCTGGGATCATTGACCCTTGGTTCAACCTGTTCATCTTTCTTTCCGTTTACTTCCTCTACTTAGTCCTCGAGCACGGTCCCACAAACCGCTCACGCAACGCCTTACTCGCCGGGATGTTCAGCGGGCTGGCCATCCTTACCAAAGGCCCGGTAGGCTTGCTGATATTAATGTTGACGTTTTTAGTATGGCTCGGTGCCAAGAAATTCCGGCCCCACATTCCGTGGAAGGAAGTTGCCTTTTTCACACTCGCGTGTTTCGCAGTAACTACGTTTTGGTTTGGATTTGAGACCTTCAAGAATGGTCCTTGGTTCTTGAACGAATTCTTAGCTTATCAAGTGGACCTATTGTTGAATCCGGTAGCAGGTCACAAACAACCATTTTTCTATCATTTCGCCGTGGTTCTCTTGGGCTGCTTTCCTCTCTCTGTGCTTGCCTTACCCTCATTCTCAACATCGTTTTCGGGGGACTCGAACGCCTTTTCTCGATGGATGAAATTCCTGTTCTGGGTAGTGATGATTCTCTTTTCCTTGGTCACGACTAAAATCGTTCACTACAGTTCAATGGCCTACCTACCATTGGCTTACCTAGCGGCATTGGTCGTGCATAGATGGATCGTATCTGGCCAAGAAATTCGATCCTGGCAGCGCCATTGGATTTTATTCCAGGGAGGCATCATCGGTTTTGCGATCATGGCCCTGCCCATTTTGCTGGCGTGGAAAGAGAAATGGCTGCATTGGATCACCGATCCCTTCGTGCGCGAGAACTTTTCAGTGGAAGTACAGATTTCTGGTTGGGAATGGTTGATTGGCGCGGGCTATTTGTTTTGTGTTTTCGTCACTTGGATCTGGATTCGCGAGCAACCATTGCGCGCCATTCGGCTTCTCACCTTGAGTACTGCCACCACCATCTTTTTCACTTTGCTGGTCTTGGTTCCTAAAATCGAACGCATCACTCAGGGTTCAACCATTTCGTTTTTCGAACAGCATTCCCAGCAAGACGTCTACCTCGATACTTATGGTTATAAGAGCTACGCGCATTATTTCTACGGTAAGGTGACATCTGTTAGCGCGCATACGATGGATGAACATGCGTTGCACGGTGCAGACAAGCGAGTCTTCATCTCGGTTCGTATGAACCGGATAGAACGCTTCATGGATGAGTATCCAAATGCGGTATTCCTATACGACGCAGGCGGATTTCATTTTTACCGCCTCGATCCGTAGTTATTCAACTACCTGGAGGATCTCCCAAAATCCTTGCTCTACTTTTTGCTCAGCTACTTTGTACTTCACAACTTGAGTATCGCCAGTCTTGAGGTCGCGCACTTCAACTTTGTCATTGCGTCCAGGTTTCTTAACGACCTTGACCGGCTCGCGTTTGGCTTCACTCTGGGTTCCTCTATTGGTGACTTGGTTTGGTGCCTCATTGGGATTTGCCGTCACATCTCGGCGCGTTACCGAAACGTTGTCCAAAGCAGGGTCCGCTTGTTGTCCGGGGGTTGCGTGCGCTTGATCTGCCTGTTGATTCGGCAAAGATGCCCTGAACAAGAAACTCACAATGTCTCGATTGACCTTATCAAGCAGCTTTTCAAACAAGTCGAACGATTCGAACTTGTAGATGAGTAACGGATCTTTTTGTTCATACCTCGCGTTCTGAACAGACTGCCTGAGGTCATCCATTTCGCGTAAGTGCTCCTTCCACTCGAGATCGATCATCGCTAGGGTCGTCGCCTTTTCTAGCTCCAGCCGGATGTTTCGACCTTCTTTGGCGATCGATTCTTCCATGTTGACCACCAGAGGCAAAGCCTTTTTACCATCGGTCAAGGGAATCTCGATGTTCTTGTATTGATCTCCTTGAGTAGCGTGCACCCGCTGAATAACTGGAAGTGCGAGTTGGCTGATGAACTTATTCTTCTTTTGATAGTGCTCAACCGCTTTCGAGAAGACTACGTCGACCAAGTCTTCGGGCGATCGTTGAAAGAATTCCTCTTCATCTACTGGCGACTGAATCGTCAGCGTTCGGAACAACTCCAATTCGAATCCTTCAAAATCTCTGGCTTCTTGGTATTCGTTTACGATGGAAACGCATACGTCATGGATAGCATTGGAGGTTTCCACGCCCATCCTTTCACCGAACAATGCGTAGCGTCGCTTGCGATAAATTACCTCGCGTTGCGAATTCATAACGTCATCGTATTCGAGTAGATTCTTTCGGATTCCGAAGTTGTTCTCCTCCACTTTTTTCTGGGCACGCTCGATGCTATTGCTCACCATACGGTGCTGAATCACCTCGCCTTCTTCCAGGCCCATTCGGTCCATCAACTTTGCGATCCGCTCCGAACCAAACAAGCGCATGAGGTTGTCTTCAAGTGAAACAAAAAACTGCGAAGATCCTGGATCCCCTTGTCGTCCCGCTCGACCCCTTAGCTGACGATCAACTCGCCTTGATTCATGGCGCTCGGTACCAATGATCGCCAGTCCCCCAGCATCTTTGACCCCTCCGCCTAATTTAATGTCCGTACCACGACCCGCCATGTTTGTGGCGATGGTTACCGTGCCCGATTTACCAGCTTCGGCTACTACATCGGCCTCCTTTTGATGCAGTTTTGCATTCAATACTTGGTGCGGAATCTTCCTCATCTTCAACATCCTGCTAAGCAACTCAGAAATCTCCACGGATGTAGTTCCTACCAAGATGGGTCGACCCGCGTTACGGAGTTTCTCCACCTCGTCGATCACACCGTTGTATTTTTCCCGAGCCGTCTTGTAGACCAAGTCTTCTTTATCCATCCTCTGAATCGGTCGATTCGTAGGGATGACCACGACATCGAGCTTGTAAATCTCCCAAAACTCACCCGCTTCCGTCTCTGCCGTACCAGTCATCCCCGACAGCTTATTGTACATGCGGAAATAATTTTGGAGGGTAATGGTAGCGTAGGTTTGGGTCGCCGCTTCCACCTTGACGTTTTCCTTAGTCTCAATGGCTTGGTGAAGACCGTCAGAGTATCGACGTCCTTCCATGACACGGCCCGTTTGCTCGTCTACGATTTTTACCTTCTCTTCCATGACGACGTACTCGACATCTTTTTCAAACAGCGCATAGGCTTTCAAGAGTTGGTTCACGGCGTGAATGCGCTCTGCTTTTTCGGCATAGTCGCTGATTAACCTGTCTTTTTCTTTCGCCCTTTCATCCAAATCCGGAATGCGCTGGTCTAAATCTGAAAGCTCTGAGCTAATGTCAGGCATGATAAAGAATGTGGGGTCATCGCCTTGATCGGTTATTAAGTCGATCCCTTTTTCCGTCAATTCAACGCTGTTGTGTTTTTCATCAATGACAAAGAACAACTCGTCATCGATGATGTGCATCTCCTTGCTCTGGTCTTGCATGAAGTAGTTCTCCGATTTCTGGAGGGTGGTTCGGATGCCTGGTTCGCTGAGGTACTTGATGAGCGCCTTGTTTTTAGGAAGTCCTCGGTAACATCGAAGCAATTGTTCACCTCCCTTTTTCAGGTTGGCCTCGAGTTGCTTCTTATCAGTGGTGTTATTCTCGTCCGAAGCCAACAATTTTTTGGTCTCCGCAAGCAATTCCATGATCAGTTTGCGCTGCGCGCCTACCAGTCGTTCAACTCGGGGTTTCAAAGCCAGGAACTCCTGTTGGTCGCCCTTTGGCGTGGGTCCGCTGATAATGAGCGGAGTCCGTGCATCGTCGATCAATACAGAATCCACCTCATCCACGATGGCATAGTTGTGTACTTGCTGCACTAAATCTTGCGTACGACTCGCCATGTTATCCCTAAGGTAATCGAAGCCGAATTCGTTGTTCGTTCCGTAAATGATGTCTTTTTTATAGGCCCGTCGGCGTTCTTCGCTGTTCGGTCTGTGTTTGTCTATGCAATCCACTGTCAATCCATGGAACTCAAAAATAGGACCCATCCATTCGGAGTCACGGCGAGCCAAGTAATCGTTCACGGTAACCAGATGAACCCCTCGGCCCGGAAGGGCATTCAAGTATACAGGAAGGGTAGCCACCAACGTTTTTCCTTCACCTGTCGCCATTTCTGCGATCTTGCCTTGGTGCAGTACCATTCCACCGATCAATTGGACGTCGTAATGCAGCATATCCCACGTAATCTCACTCCCAGCGGCATCCCAATGGTTCTTCCAAATTGCTTGGTCGCCTTCAATGCTGACGTGTCCTTTGCTCTCTGCCAACTGGCGGTCATTGTCTGTAGCCGTTACTGCGATCGCAGGGTGCTCCTTAAAGCGGCGAGCCGTTTCTTTTACGACGGCAAACGCCTCGGGGAGCAGGGCATCCAAAACCCTATCGAGGTCTTCTGTTAGTTGATTTTCAAGTTTGTCAATTTCTTGATAGAATGCTTCTTTTTGTTGGATCTCAATCCCATCATCCTCGGTTTGCGCTTTGAGTTCTGCAATCCGATCCGTGGTTGCTTTGGTCTCAGTCCCAATTCGATCTCGGAACGACTGTGTCTTCGCCCGAAGCTCGTCGTGGCTCAACGCAGCGTATGACTCAAAATGTTGATTGATTTCTTCGACCCTTGGATACAGGTCTTTGATGTCCTTCTCACTCTTATTTCCGAAAACTGAATTGAGAACTTTATTGACGATGTCAAGCATGGTATATTCTATTGAGCCTTCCGTTGGTCAATCGCTTTGCCAAAGCGTAAAACATGACATTATGCCACTCTTTCAACCAAAGGGCGCCAAAGTTACGTAGAATCAAGGGGCGATTTGCGGAATTTTCAAGCAATGAAAAAGCCCCCAATTGGAGGCTTCTAAAGTCCGTTGGATAAGGCGTCAGTACTCATCTTCATTGAAGAAGAAATCATCCTTTGTGGGGTAATCCGGCCAAATATCTTCAATGGTCTCGTAACTCTCTCCTTCATCCTCTAGGGCCTGAAGGTTTTCTACAACTTCCAGCGGAGCTCCGGTGCGCATAGCGAAATCGATCAGCTCATCCTTTGTAGCTGGCCAAGGTGCATCCTCAAGATATGACGCCAATTCTAGTGTCCAATACATTGTTTCCTAATTAAACAGTCCTTACCAAGCCGCAAAAATATCATTTTGACGAAAGGATACAAGCGGAAACTGAAATAGCGAAAGTGTCTGTATTTCAGCGCATTACATCAACCTCTCGGCTTCCATGGTATCTCTTCGGCTCCCAATTCCTGCGTAAGCATGCGGGATAGGACGAAAAAATAGTCCGACAGGCGATTCAAATAACGTAAAATCAATGGATTGACTGGCTCATTTTCTCCCAGGGCGCTGCACAGTCTTTCTGCGCGTCTACATACGGTTCTACAGAGGTGTGCAGATGATACGGTCGAATGCCCTCCGGGCAAAACGAAAGAACGCATTTCGGGAAGCCGTTCCTCCATGTCATCCATCCTCTGTTCTAGGTACAGGACATCTTCTTCGTCGATCATGGGAAGTTTCATCTTGTTTTTCACAGGATCCGCTGCGAGCTGAGAGCCGACCGTGAAGAGCTCTTCTTGTATTCTGAGTAAATCTTGACGGTGCTGAGGAGCATCCACTGCATCCCTCAGGGCACCTACAAATGCATTGAGTTCGTCGACGGTTCCGTACGCTTCGATGCGCATGTGGTGTTTGGCCAACCTCGTGCCGCCTAATATGCCAGTGGTTCCCTTGTCGCCTTTCTTAGTATAGATCTTCATGGTATCAACATTAATGAAACTGTGCGGGAATGCAAAGGTTACTTTTGGTCGATCATTTTCGATGGGTTTTGAAGATCAATTTCAGCAATAAAATCGTACAGTGGCTAACGCTGTCTCTCCTAGCGCTTACGTGGGGAAGCTCTTTCATTTTGATGAAAAAAGGCCTGATGTATTTCACCCCTCAGGAAGTAGCGGCATATCGGATTACCGCTGCGATGCTGGTGCTCCTGCCGTTTTCGATTCCTAATCTTAAAACACTCAAAGGAAATTTCATCCCCTTGCTCGTCACCGGTTTGTTTGGAAATGGAATCCCTGCCTTCCTATTTGCGATTGCCCAAACCGAGATTCCGAGTTCATTGAGCGGTATTTTAAATTCGCTCACTTCGCTCTTCACCTTGCTCATCGGCATTGTTTTCTTCAAAGTAGCTACTGTTCGTTTTCAGATCATTGGTGTTGTCATCGCGCTGGTTGGTGCCTTGGGATTGATCGGCTTTTCGAGTCTGATGGACTTTGGTATTTACGGTAAGTACGCCACCTTGGTAATCATCGCCGCAGGTTGCTATGGCGTGGCGGTGAACATCATCAAATATTACCTGCACGACGTAAAGCCGTCGCACATCACTGCCTTGTCGTTTCTGCTCATTGGCCCGGGTGTTGCCATTTACCTGTTGACCTCCACGGATTTGATCCTCAAAATTGCCACTGTTCCAGGGGCAAAGCTCGGATTGTTTTACCTCACATTGCTCGGGGTAGTGGGCACCGCAATCGCTGTGATTATTTTCAATCGATTGATCAAGGAAACCACTGCCGTTTTCGCGAGCTCTGTGACCTACTTAATCCCCGTAGTGGCTGTAGCTTGGGGTCTTTTTGATGGCGAGTCTGTAGAGCTGGAGCAACTATTCTACATGGCCTTGATCATCGCGGGAATATTCCTTATCAACAGCGGCGCTCCGGGCCGGTTTTTCAACCGCATCTTTCGATAGTGCTGTGTATCTTTCAGCATGAATTTGAAGAAGACCCTCATCCTAGTTAGTAGCTTTATTCTGGTCATAGAGTTACTGTGCTTTATACTGGCCCCAGCGGCAACGACCAAACCTGATGCGGAATTGGTTAATTTAGAGTACGTACCCTACGTACTGACGGCTATGACCCTCTCCTTCATCGCGTTTTTCATCCTGCTGACGCTCCTTGTTCTTCTGATTCTGAGAGCCGATCTGAAAAACCATGCCCTAGCTCTGGGTTTGCTTTTTGTGGGGTTCATCTTCCCCATCGTTGTTTACCTGGTTGCCTTCTGACCTACCTACTAAGTATGATGGCTGCAAACAATGCCATCACTCCAATCGTACCCCACCACTCTCCGTCGGGAATTCGTTTTCCTGTGGGCCAAGTGATGTACCCATAGAGGAGCGGAAATCCTAAAAACCCAATCGACATCAACAATTTTGAAAACGGCCAATGCTGAATGCGAAACAAGATGCCCATCAAACCTATGACAGATAAAACGATGAGGCCTATGGTATTCAAGGTTTTACCCTTCATTTCATCTTATTCACAATACTGTTTGTTGATAACTCTGAAAGCATTACTTTTGCGCCCCTTTTACAAGTAAAAATAAAGCTATGTACGCAATTGTAGATATAGCAGGGCAACAATTCAAAGTTGAAAAAGACCAGAAGGTTTACGTTCACCGATTGGATGCCGATGCAGGAAACAAGGTCCAGTTTGACCGGGTCCTCCTCATTGACGACAACGGAAAAGTAAACATCGGCGCCCCAGCTATCAACGGTGCAGCAGTGAATGCAACCGTTTTAGAACACCTTAAAGGTGACAAAGTAATCGTCTTCAAGAAGAAGCGAAGAAAAGGTTACAAAAAGAAGAATGGACACCGTCAGTATTTGACAGAAATCCAAATCAACGACATCGTTGCGAGCGGTGCGAAGCCCGTGGCCAAAGCTGAGAAGGCGGCCCCGAAAGCAGAAGCTAAGAAGGAGGAAGCTCCTAAGGCAGAAGTGAAGAAAGAAACAGCTCCTAAGGCAGCAGCCAAGAAGGAAGCTCCAAAGGCTGAAGCGAAGAAGGAAGCATCGAAAGATCTTACTTCCATGACGGTAGCTGAACTTAAAGAAATGGCGAAAGACAAAGGCATCTCTGGAATTTCTTCCATGAAGAAGGCCGATTTGATCGACGCCCTGAAATAATTCGAAAAGACTAGGAAAGCATGGCACATAAAAAAGGTGTAGGTAGTTCCAAGAACGGACGCGAATCAGAAAGTAAACGACTCGGAGTAAAAATCTTCGGAGGTCAGGCAGCCATTGCGGGGAACATTATTGTTCGCCAACGAGGTACGCAACATCACCCAGGTGAGAATGTAGGAATGGGCAAAGACCACACCCTTTTCGCACTTACGGATGGAGTTGTGCATTTTAGAAGAAAGGGGGGCGATAAGTCCTTCGTATCTGTCCTTCCCGCGGCAGAAAAGTAAACCTGCTGTTACAACATAACAAAGGTCCCGATCTTGCCTCTGGCGGAATCGGGATTTTTTGTGTTGTTTCGTTTAGTAAATCATCAGAATTTCGGCTATATCATGCTACACATCACATATATCAGAGAACATCGAAAAGCGGTTATTGACGCTTTGGAGAAAAGAGGCATCGATGCGGCTAGCATGGTCGACCAAGCATTGGCTGTTGATGAAGAGCGAAGAACTACCCAACAAGCCCTCGACGGGAATTTGTCAGAAGCCAAAAAAGTAGCCGCCGAAATTGGCACGCTCTTCAAGGAAGGAAAGACGGAAGTAGCGAACGCAGCAAGGGCGCGCACAGGAGATTTGAAAAAATCAAACCAAGAGCTGGATGCCAGACTCAAACAGCTCGAAGCAAGTCTTATAACGCACCTATCCAACATACCTAACACCCCTCACAGCAGCGTTCCTGCAGGAAAATCAAGCGAAGACAATGAGCTCATCAGAAGCCACGGAGAGGCTGCACCACTGGATCACAAAACACCGCATTGGGAATTGACTTCGAGGTATGGCCTCATCGATTTCGAAACCGGTGTCAAGATTACAGGAGCAGGATTTCCAATTTACACAGGCAAGGGTGCTAAGTTGCAACGCGCCCTGATTCAATTCTTTCTTGAAGAAGCAGAGTCGGCTGGATACACAGAGGTGATTCCTCCACTTCTTATCAATGAAGCGTCAGGGTTTGGTACTGGACAGTTGCCAGACAAAGACGGTCAGATGTACCACGCCACCGTCGATGATCTCTTTCTCATTCCAACTGCGGAAGTCCCCATCACCAACATGTACCGCGACGAAATGATTGATGAGGACCGCATTCCAATTAAAAATGTTGGGTACACGCCTTGTTTTCGTCGCGAGGCTGGATCTTATGGTCTGGAAGTGCGTGGCCTCAATCGCCTTCACCAATTCGACAAGGTGGAGATCGTTCAGATTGAACGACCCGAAAACTCGTACAAGGCCTTGGACCACATGGTGGCACATGTCGAACGTTTATTGCAGAAGCTAGAACTTCCGTATCGCGTTCTCCGGTTGTGCGGTGGAGACATGGGTTTTACAGCCGCGCTTACGTTTGATTTGGAAGTCTTTTCTGCGGGACAAAATCGATGGTTGGAGGTGAGTTCTGTTTCGAACTTTGAGACGTACCAAGCCAATCGCATGAAGCTCAGGATAAAGAGCAAAGACGGAAATAAAGAGCTTGCGCATACGCTCAACGGAAGCGCCCTCGCTCTTCCCAGAATTTTGGCTGCGCTGTTGGAGAACAACTTTGACGGTGAACAAATTCGCGTTCCTTCCGTATTAGTACCTTACACCAAATTCGATTCAATCCAATGAAGATAGGCACACTACTTCTTGTATGTATTTCCATCGGCGCCAGTCTGCTTTCATGCAACCAACAGGTAAAAGAAGAGCGCCTGAAGCGCATCGATAGTCTAGGCATCCACCTAAACTACGTTTCCGAATCTTTGTCAGAGATGGACTCGGCCTTGCTCAACAATCGCATCAACGATATTGAGCGCACCAGCACGTGGATCTATGACAACGTCACCGATACGCTGGACCGGGTTCCTGGCCTCGCTTTTGGCGATTTCATCCGATCTAAGAAGTACCTAAACCAATCGATCGGCCGTTTCGGAGAAGTCAGTTCAGAGCTTCGATACAGCGAGAAACAGTTGGAAAACTTGCGCAGAGACATCAAAGAAAATTTCTACAGCGAAGAAGAATTTGAGGGCTATTTCAAAACCGAGTCAAGGTCAATTGCCAATTTGGTTGGCGCTGTAGATGAACTGAAAAATAAATACGTTTCGAGCAACGACCAGTACATACGACTCAAGCCTAGGATTACGAAGATCGTTGACTCCATTAAATCAGTGATCTATGCCTCGGAGCCGATCGCTCGCTAGCCTAGTCACAGCGGCGCTCATTCTACTGTCTGTCGGATCGCTCAGCGCACAAGGCACCACGGACGAACAACTTGCTGCACACTATTATCGCGACGGAGATTTCGACAAGGCGGTTATTTACTACGAGCGCCTGTACAACGCCCGTCCCTCGGATGATCTGTACAACTACTACTTCAATTGCCTATTGGCACTAGAGGAGTGGAAGGAAGCAGAACGACTTGCAGAGAAGCAGTCTAAAATGCATCCGGCGCTTTACAAGTACCGAGTGGATATTGGAAAGGTCTATCTGCGACAGGGCGATGAAGCCAAGGCGCAAAAGCATTTTGAAAAGATTGTAAAAACGACGTCAAAGGCTTCGATCAACCAAGTCCTTGATTTGGGCAAGTCATTTTCTGAGCTCGATAAGAATGAATTGGCTCTCGAGGTATACTACCAAGCCCGCAAAGAGATGGGCAACACCTACCCTTTTCATTTCCAAATTGCCCAAGTCCTCGGCCAGCAGGGAAACATCGAAGCGATGATCAATGAGTACCTAGACGTACTTGAAGTCAGCAAGGGATACTTGCAAAGCGTTCAGAGCACGCTCAACCGCGTCATCGGCTTCGACGAAGAGAGCAAGTACAGCACCGTGCTTGAACAGCAACTGCTGCTTCGCGTGCAGCGCCAACCAGAATCAGATGTGTATGCCCAAATGTTGATTTGGATGCTGATAAAGCAGAACAAATTTGACGCTGCGATGATCCAAGTCCAGGCGCTCGACAAAAGAAACAAAGAAGACGGCGACAGGGTTATGAACTTGTCCAAGATTGCGCTCAACAACTATCAGTTCAGCGTTGCAATCAACGGCTACAAATACGTAAAAGAGAAAGGCCCGGCAAATTACTACTATGTCGACGCGACGATCGGCTTGCTGAAGGCCCAAAACGAACGTGTTACCCACGGCGCTTATACGAAAGAGTCAATACAGTCTTTGACTCGGGATTACGCAAGCACATTGGAAGAATTTGGCACCCGCTCGTCTACCTGGGAGATCGTGCTCGACTATGCGCACATCAAGGCATTCTACGAGAGTAAATTCGACGAATCCGCCATTCCTGAAGCCGTCAACTTGCTCAAGCAAGGGCTGACCCTACCCGGACTGAGCGAGCATCAATTGGCCCAGTTGAAAATAGAGCTGGCAGATATTTATGTACTCGCTGGTTACATCTGGGATGCTTCGATCTTGTACGGACAGGTTGAGAAGCGATTTAAGTACGACGAGCTCGGATTCGAGGCCAAGCTCAAGAATGCCACGGTCTACTATTATGCTGGTGACTTTGGGTGGGCCGAAGCGCAACTGGACGTCCTCAAGGGCAGCACATCAAAACTCATTGCCAATGATGCCCTGGAACTCTCCATCTTTATCTCAGAAAATACTGGATTGGATACCACAACAGAGGCCTTGAGTGTTTTTGCCAAATCAGAATTGATGCTCGCTCAGCACAAGTTTGACAGTGCTTTGTACATGCTTGACTTGATCGAATCCAATTTTCCTGGCCATGAATTATCAGATAACATTCTCTTTCAACGCGCTCGAATTGCAGAACAGTTGGGTGAATTTCAAAACGCGATCGACCACTACTTGAAATTGCAGTCATTGTACCCTTCAGATATTCTTGCAGACAATGCTTTGATCGGGGCCGGTCGGCTCTATGAATACGCCTTAAAAGACTTGAACAAGGCAATGGAATTGTACCAGCAGATCTTGAATGAATACCCGGGAAGTCTCTTTGTTGTAGAGGCCAGAAAGCGATTCAGAAGCTTGCGCGGAGACTTCATCCAATAAGACGGGCGAAACTTACCTTTCATTGTTAGTTACTTTCCATCGAGCCCAAACGGCAGCTTTTGCTTTTAGCTAGCTTCGTCTCAAGTTATGGCAAAGCAGGCAGAAGAAAAATTTCAGAAACAACGGCTTCGGGGCTCGTACATTTCTGTCATCCTCAGTGTGTCGCTTGTTCTTTTCACATTGGGACTACTTGGATTGGTGATGCTCTATGCCCAAAAGCTCAGCACCCAAGTCAAAGAAAACATCGGATTCACCATCTACCTCGATGATGATGTGAAGGAAGTAGACGTACAACGATTGCAAAAAGCAATCGACATCTCGCCTTATGCCTTGACCACCGAGTACATTTCAAAGGACGATGCGGTAGAATTGCTCAAGCAAGACCTCGGTGAGGATTTCATGCAGTACTTGGATTACAACCCATTGCTAGCGAGCATCGAAGTGAAACTGAATGCAGACTATGCCCACCCCGATAGCTTGGCGAACATCAAATCTCAGCTTTCACGCAGCTCCAAAATCAAAGAAATCAGCTACGAAGAATCCTTGGTCAAGATCGTGCAACAGAACATCCAGCGAATCGGCGCCTTGATGGGCGGATTTTCTTTGCTTTTATTAATAGTTGCTATTGCATTAATTAACAACAGTATACGCCTCTCTATTTATAGCAAGCGTTTCTTAATTAAAAGCATGCAGTTGGTAGGAGCGACACAAGGATTCATTCGAAAACCATTTGTTCAACGTGGCATTGTGCACGGCATATACAGTGCGCTAATCGCCATATTATTGATCATGGGATTGATGTACTATTCGCAGCAATACCTTCCCGATCTCATTCAAATCCAAGACATCGAAATCTTGGCGTATCTATTTGTGATCGTTTTGGTCTTGGGAATTGTAATTTCGTGGGTCTCTACCAGCCTAGCGGTGCGTAAATTTATTCGGACAAGAAGCGACAAATTGTATTAAGAATGAGCGAAGAGAAAGACCTTAAGGAATTCCCGTTGGGGAAGCAGAATTTCATCCTGATTGCGGTTGGAGTCGTTGTGGTAATCATTGGATTCTTCCTATTGAGCGGAGGCGGTGCAGACGATGTATCATCTTTCAACCCTGATGTTTTCAACTCCAGGAGAATGGACTTGGCCCCTTTGACTATCCTGCTCGGTTACGGGGTCGTGATGTGGGGCATCATTAAAAAATAAGCATTGGGTATACTAGAGGCGATCATCCTTGGCATCATTCAAGGCCTGACAGAATTCTTACCCGTCAGCAGCAGCGGTCACCTCGAGATTGGCAAAGCACTTCTCGGCGATGACAGTTTGCCCGAAGAGAGCCTCATGATGACCGTGGTTCTCCACTTCGCAACCGCCTTGAGCACGGTGGTGGTTTTCCGAAAAGACATTGCCGAAATTCTCGGCGGCTTGTTCCAATTCAAGTGGAATGAGCAAAGCATTTTTTCAGTAAAAATCATTCTCTCGATGATTCCTGCAGCGGTCATAGGAGTTTTCTTCAACGATCAAATCGAAGCGCTGTTTTCACAACAAATCACCTTAGTCGGTTGTATGCTTATCCTGACCGGCGTCCTGCTCTATTTTGCCGATCGCGCGAAACGCACCGAGAAAAACGTGACTTACGTAGATGCGCTCATCATCGGAGCGGCCCAGGCCGTTGCGATTTTGCCCGGCATCAGCAGGAGTGGAGCCACCATTTCTACAAGTGTCTTGCTCGGGGTTGATCGTGGAAGAGCGGCCCGATTTTCATTCCTGATGGTCGTACCCCTGATTTTCGGAAAGATGGCTAAAGATCTGAGCGATGGCGCCGTTATGGAAAGCAATTTAGACTTGGCACCGCTGCTCTTCGGTGCATTGGCTGCATTTCTGGCCGGACTCGTAGCGTGCAAGTGGATGATCCACCTTGTGAAAAAAAGCCAGCTCAAGTACTTCAGCATGTACTGTTTCATTGTCGGGGCGATAGCCATCATTCTTGGATAACGCTCTACCAATGGACACAGCCGATTCATCACCCTTTGGATGCACTTTGCTCGTTGACAAGCCGATGGATTGGACGTCGTTTGACGTGGTGAACAAATTGCGCTACACAGCAAAACGCATCACGGGAAGGAAAAAAATAAAAGTGGGCCACGCAGGAACGCTGGATCCCTTGGCCACAGGATTGGTGATTGTGTGCGTGGGAAAGGCCACCAAAACGATCAACGAGCTCATGGGACTTGACAAGCAGTACATCGGTACCGTTCAGTTGGGTGCGACCACTCCCTCCTATGATTTAGAGACTGCGCAAAACGAGTCGTTCCCTCTGCCCGCGAACGATCCCTCGCTCATCAATCGTATAGCCCAATCGTTCGTCGGTCAAATCGAACAAATGCCCCCAGCTTTTTCCGCCAAGAAAGTGGATGGACGAAAGGCGTACGAACTCGCCCGAAAAGGAAAAGAAGTCAATTTGAAGCCCGCCGAGATTCAAATCAACCGATTCGAAGTGGACGCTGCTTCGTTTCCTGAGCTTTCTTTTGTTTTGGACTGTAGCAAAGGGACCTACGTCCGGAGTTTGGCCCATGACCTCGGCAAAGCACTTGGCTCTGGAGCGCATCTAACCTCTTTGCGAAGGACGAGAATTGGTGACTTCAAGATCGAGGATGCGCACTCCATCGAGTCGGCAATCGAGGCGTTAAAATCGGCCTTTTCGGCCTTCGAAGATTAGCATTCGGAAAAGCGTTTATAAATATTAAGTTTGCAAGCCTTTTTTAGGGGTAGTTACACACAAACGAAATACATCTATGAAGCTTTCACAGTTCAAATTTGACCTTCCCAAAGAGCTCATCGCCGAATACCCTTCTGAGCACCGTGACGAATCGCGTTTGATGGTTGTCGATGCCAAGAAAGGAACGATTGAGCACAAAGTGTTCAAAGACGTTGTGAACTATTTTGACGAAGGTGATGTCATGGTTTTGAACAACACGAAAGTGTTCCCAGCGCGCCTATACGGCAATAAAGAAAAGACCGGCGCGAAAATCGAAGTTTTCCTGCTGCGCGAATTGAATCGCGAAAGCCGCTTGTGGGATGTTCTTGTAGATCCAGCTCGAAAAATCCGCATTGGAAACAAGCTTTACTTCGGCGAAGACGATTCCCTCGTCGCAGAGGTGATCGACAATACCACTTCACGAGGAAGAACGTTGCGTTTCTTGTTCGATGGGAGCTATGATGAGTTCAGAGAAACGCTGATGAGCCTTGGGAACACTCCGCTTCCAAAATACATCCACCGCGAGGTGCAACCCGAAGATGAAGCCCGTTACCAAACCATTTACGCCGAAAAAGAAGGCGCTGTGGCCGCCCCAACGGCTGGGCTCCATTTCAGTAGAGAGTTGTTGAAGCGACTTGAACTCAAGGGAATTGATTATGCCAAACTCACCTTGCACGTTGGCCTAGGAACCTTCAGAACGGTTGAGGTTGAAGACTTGACCAAACACAAAATGGATTCAGAGCAGGTAGAAATCGAACAAGATTGTTGCGATGCTGTGAACAATGCAAAGAAGAACAAGAAGCGCGTTTGCGCAGTTGGCACCACGTCGATGCGCGCAATGGAAACATCGTTTTCAACCGATCGCGAATTGAAGCCTTATTACGGTTGGACCAACAAGTTTATATTTCCTCCGTACGAGTTCAGCGTAGCCGATAGCATGATTACGAACTTCCACATCCCTGAGTCTACGCTTTTAATGATGATTTCAGCCTTTGGAGGCTACGACTTGATCATGGAGGCGTATCAGATTGCCATCAAAGAAAAATACCGCTTCTACAGCTATGGCGATGCGATGTTGATCCTAACCTAGCACCTTGACCCGCTCTGTAGTTATCGTAGCTGGAGGTAGAGGCTCGCGCATGCAAAGCGACTTGCCGAAACAGTTCATGCTGCTTCTGGACTCTCCGATTCTCATGCATACCCTTGAGCGCTTTGCCATGACGTATGAAGACATTGAGATTGTCTTGGTTCTTCCCGCAGATCAAATTTCATTGTGGAAAAGCATGTGCGTCCAAATGGACTTTGACATCCCCCACACCACCGTCGATGGTGGCGAAACGCGGTACGACTCCGTAAAAAATGGCTTGGCACATTGTCCGAATGAGGGCATTGTTGGCGTCCACGATGGGGTACGCCCTCTGATCAGTCCAGAACTTATCGTGCGTTGCTATGACGCTGCGGCTGAGCATGGCTCAGGGCTGCCCGTATTGCCCGTGTCCCAAAGCCTTCGCAAAGTAGACGAAGCTAAGAGCATTGCCCTTTCTCGTGAAGGGGTGGTGATTGTACAAACGCCACAATGCTTTGACATCGCCTTGCTGAAGCAGTGTTACGATGTGCCTTTTGACCCCTCATTTACCGATGATGCGACCGTTTTTGAAACCGCCGGTCATGCCGTCCATCTTGTAGAAGGCGAAGCCACTAACCTCAAGATTACCACGCCGGCAGATTTACAGATCGCCGAGGCTTTGCTAAGTCCGAATAAGAAAGCCAAGCGCTGAGCCCTACCTTTGCTCCATGTCAACTTCGAAAAAGAACATCCGTTCGCTGAGCACGGAGGAATTGGTCGATTTCTTTGCGGGAATCGATCAACCTCGATTTCGAGCAGGTCAAGTTGAACAATGGTTGTGGCAAAAGCAAGTGAAGGGTTTCGAGGAAATGACGAATCTTCCCAAGGAAATTCGTCCGCTGCTTGAAGAACACTTTGTGGTGAATGCTCTTACGATTGCCGAAGAGCAACTCAGCGATGACGGTACGGTGAAGCTCGCTTTTAAATTGCACGACGGTCGTGTGGTAGAAGGGGTTCTCATACCCGCTGGTGAACGCATGACGGCGTGCATTTCTTCGCAAGTAGGATGCAGTTTAACGTGTAAATTTTGCGCCACTGGGAAGCTCAAGCGCATGCGCAACTTGGAGCCTGACGAAATCTTTGACCAAGTAGTCGCCATCAAAGCCATGGCGAAGAAATATTACGATAAACCCTTAACCAATGTCGTGTATATGGGAATGGGTGAGCCTTTGTTGAACTACAAACACGTGCTGACCAGCATAAATCGCATCAGCGATGACGTAGGACTGGGTATGTCGCCAAAGCGGATTACGGTTTCAACGGCGGGCATCTCCAAAATGATCCACAAATTGGCTGAAGACAAAGTCAAATTTCGACTTGCATTGTCGCTTCATGCAGCCAACGACGTAAAGCGGAGTCAGATCATGCCGATCAACGAGCAAAACAGTTTGGACAGCTTGGCAGAATCCCTCGCTTACTTTCATGAAAACACGCGGAATCGAGTCACGTACGAATACATCATTTTTAAGCACTTCAACGACACCCTCGAAGATGCGGATGAACTCATATCTTTCCACAAGAAAATTCCGGGTCGAGTCAACATCATCGAATACAATCCCATCGACGGCGGCGAATTCGAACAGGCAGATCCCGATAAGGTAGATGCCTTTGCCAAACATTTGGAGCGAAACGGCGTCAATGTGAACATACGAAGAAGTCGTGGAAAAGACATCGATGCAGCTTGCGGTCAACTGGCAAACAAGAATCAAATTGCCAATGAAATGGTTCCTTAGCGCCTTAGTGGCAGTCGTTGCATTTCTGCAATTCTTTTCTGTCCATGCCCAAGACTCGTTGATTCAGTGGAGTCCCTCGATTTCTGTTCCGAAGAGCGAAGATATCCTTGAATTTACGTTGGTAGATGGTAGCACTCCAGCCTTGATTACGCAGTTTGGCGAATCATTGATCATGCGTCGCTTTTCTGATATTGAAGATGAGCGTCCCCTATTCATCCGCAATAAAGGTGAATCCAAATTGATTGCCAAGAACATCTCCGGCGACGCCGTTACGCTCGTCGAAGGCCTTGGTCCAACGAGTCAAGGCGCCTTCCGATTGACACGCATTCGGTTGCATTCAACGCACCTAGAACCCTTTTATTCGGTTGATTTCAACCTCAGCAGAAATGGGAAGGCCAGTCTACTCAAGCCGCTGATGCTAGCAGTTTCCGAGCACGGAGATAAGGTCGCCATCTGTCAGCAACAGCATTTCCAGCGCTCGTCAAAAAGTGAGTTCAATGTGCTGATCAGCGATTCGAAACAAGCAAAATTATTCCACCTTCCTAGCGATTATGACAGCGATGACGTGGACCTTTTGGGTGCTACCATAGACTCAGCTGGCATCGTGTACTTAGGAGTAGTAGCGGGGGTGAAACTCAACAGTCCATTCAGAAAACGATTTTTAATCTATTCATTCAACCCTCGAGACAGCGTTTTGACGGAATTCGACCTGAGTTCGCAAGATTTATTCATCCAAGACGTAGTAATTCGGGCATCAGACATGGGGCTGTTCGTAGCTGCTCTTTACAATTCAGACCCCCTCGAAGACAGAAAGTCAACCGGCTATATTTTTATTAAACTCACCGCCGACGGCAAAGAAATAGAGCAGCGCATCATCTCAACGTTTGACCTGTCGATGGTTTCAAATTATTTAGGCGCCGAACAGGTGAAAGAAGCTGCGGTAGACAATATATACATCCAAGACGTGCTTCTTCTCGGTGAAAACCCTGTCTTGGCTATCGAGAAACATTATCAAGATCAAATATGCACCGCTGATCCTAGGACAGGGATGCTTAATTGTACCGATCAATTTCATTTTGACGGCATTACCCTCATCGACATCATGGGCCGGCGCACGTTTCTCTCCATCGGGCGCCACCAAATTGACTACGACAAACGGAGCTCGTATTCGAGTCACGTATCGGCGCCTGTGGGTAAAGGCGCACAGTTGTTTCTTTACAACGATCACTTTAAAAATGCGAACATCCAATCAGACAAGGTCATGAACAACCCGAACCGCTCCGTTGTCCGTTACGTGTTGATTCAGTCTGACGGATCGTATACTTCTTCCACGTTGAACGACGGTCGGCAATCGGACTTTGTCTTCACGCCGAAGTACGGCTTGCCACTGTTTAACGATTCATTGTACATCCTCACGTTGGATAATCGCAATTTGAGGACAGGAAAGGTGGTATTGGATAAACTTTCGCCCGAGCTTTAGGTTTTAAATAATGTAAGTTTGGACGCAAATTGTAGACGAAACTTTGGGTAAACTCGAACAGATCAAGGCCCCGATTCTGGGGGAAATGGAGAGCTTTGAGGACAAGTTTCGCTTGTCTATGAAGAGCAACGTCGCCTTGCTCGATAAAATTACGCACTACATCGTAAAGAGAAAAGGCAAGCAGATCCGTCCACTCTTCGTTTTCCTCTCAGCTCAGGCACTGGGTGGAATCACCGAGAGCACCCACCGCGGAGCGTCACTCATCGAATTACTCCACACGGCTACCTTGGTGCACGACGATGTGGTAGACGATGCCTTTGAACGCCGCGGATTTTTCTCGATCAACGCACTTTGGAAAAATAAAATCGCCGTCTTAGTGGGTGACTATCTTTTGTCGAGAGGATTGCTATTGGCCATCAAAAACAAAGAGTTTCGTCAATTAGAAATCGTTTCCACTGCGGTGGAACAAATGAGTGAGGGAGAGTTGCTCCAAATCGAAGAAAGCAGGGGCGTCAATCTCAAAGAAGACGTCTATTTCGAAATCATCCGCCAAAAAACGGCCACCCTCATTGCCAGTTGTTGTGCTTGCGGGGCTGCTTCTGCAGGTGCTGATGACGAAATGATCGAACGCATGCGCCAGATCGGCGAAAACATTGGGGTTGCATTTCAAATCAAAGACGATCTATTTGACTACGGCCTGGGCGGGAAAATCGGGAAGCCAACAGGGATCGATATCAAGGAAAAGAAGAGCACCCTTCCGCTCATATACGCTCTCAACAACGCGGATGCTGGCGTGCGCAAGAAAATGCTGCGAATCGTAAAGCGCAACAGTAAAAAGAAAGAAGACATCGACCAAGTCATCACTTTTGTGCTTGCTTCGGGAGGAATTGAATACGCTGACAAACGAATGAGGGAAATTGCCAATGATGCATTGCAACAATTGGACACCTTGCCCGAATCGGCTTCCAAGGACTCGTTGAAAGAACTCGTACAATTCACCATCGACCGCGAGAAGTAAGTAATCAGGATCCTTGAATTCAACATCACGTCTCCCATTTAATAATCCGATTGGCTACATTTGACAAAATCAATGTAACTATGAAGAAGAATTTACTCGTATTTGGCCTCGTTGCACTATTTGGAATGGGCCTTGCTTCTTGCAACAAATGTCAAACGTGTGGAGATTGCCCAGACGGCATCACGCTAGAAGATAAGAATGGCAATGAAGTAAATGAAGTTGAAGTTTGCGAAGACGACGCAGACAGCAAAGAAGAATATGATCAAGGTATTTCATTGATCGAAGGATTTGGCTGTACTTGCAAGTAATTCCAAATTAAGCTAAATAAAAGGCTCCGATATCGGAGCCTTTTTTGTTGCATACCCTTCCTAAAACAGTAGTAGATTATTCCCGACTATTGTTTCGATCATAAAAGGAAATCTGAAGGATGCGGCCAAACATGAATCACTTAAATGCGTTTTCGCCCGTAATATCCAATCCTGTAATCAACAAGTGGATGTCATGGGTTCCTTCGTAAGTCAAGACCGACTCAAGGTTCATCATATGGCGCATAATTGGGTATTCATTTGTGATACCCATGCCACCGAGAATGGTGCGCGATTCACGCGCGATGTGCATCGCAATTTCTACACTGTTTCGTTTGGCCATAGAAATCTGAGCAGAAGTAGCCCGTCCTTCGTTTTTCAATTGGCCTAGGCGATGAACCATGAGCTGGGCCTTGGTGATCTCGGTAATCATTTCAGCCAATTTCTTCTGTTGCAATTGAAATCCTCCGATTGGCCGACCAAATTGCCTGCGCTCTTTCGAGTAGCGCAAGGCGGCATCGTAACAGTCCATTGCGGCGCCAATGGCACCCCAGCTGATCCCGTATCTCGCAGAGTCTAAACACCCCAGCGGTGCACCCAGCCCAGACTTATTCGGGAGGATGTTGTCTTTTGGCACCCGTACATTCTGAAAAACCAACTCTCCAGTATCCGAGGCACGAAGTGACCACTTTCCATGCATGGTAGGTGTAGTAAAACCTTCCATTCCACGCTCCACGATGAGTCCGTGTATCCTACCCTCTTCACTCTTGGCCCAGACGATTGCGATGTCAGCAAACGGCGCGTTAGAAATCCACATTTTGGCTCCGTTCAAAATGACCGAATCCCCATCTTCTTTGAAATTCGAAACCATTCCGGCCGGATTACTTCCATGATCGGGCTCTGTCAAACCAAAGCAACCTATCATCTCTCCAGAAGCGAGTTTCGGTAAGTACTTCATCTTCTGCTCTTCAGAACCATAGGCGAAGATTGGATACATGACCAGTGAACTTTGCACGGAAGCCGTACTGCGCAATCCACTGTCGCCACGTTCAAGCTCTTGCATAATCAAGCCGTAAGAGATTTGGTCCAAGCCAGGTCCACCGTATTGTTCAGGAATATACGGGCCAAACGCTCCTATTTCAGCGAGACCGCTGATCAGATGTCTAGGAAACTCAGCCTTTTCATAGGCCTCTTCAATGATCGGTGAGACTTCTTTTTTGACCCAAGCACGCGCGGTGTCACGGATCAACTTGTGCTCTTCGGTGAGTAGGTCATCTAAGTTGTAGTAATCAACGCCCTGAAAACGATCTTCTTTGTTTGCCATGTTCTTCAGATTTGCGGCACGAAGGTAGGGGATTCGTCCTGCGAAAATGTTCCAATCTGATCTTACAACCGCCTAAATGCAACTAGCTTTGTCGACCATGGAATGGATTGAATCCGTTGTGTATAATCGTGACCCTTGGTTCATCTCATTTGCGCTGCTTCTGGTGGTGCTTGGTGTTGTAAGGCAAAGCGAAGGTGCTCGGCTCAGCATCTTCCTACGGTCATTTTTCAACCCGAAGTTGCTCACCCAACAAGTTCGCATGGAACGCGCATACAATCGTGTGACCCTCCCGGTTCTGTTGATTGTAGTTGTTCAACTTACTCTGTTCACTTTCCAGGCATTGGTACACTTCGACCTGATGGATCCCGTTCCGTTTTTGTCTGGTGTTGGACTAATTACACTCGTGGTGATCGGTGTCGCCATCTTTCGCTCCACGGTCTATTGGATCCTTGCCTTGACCTTTGATTTGATGGCCTTATACCGACGCCACAATTTGCAATGGTTGTTGCACAACTTCATACTCGCTCTGGTTCTCTTGCCGCTTAGCATCGTCATTGCATTTGGGCCGGTTGAATGGTCTGAGCCGTTGCTATACATAGGAATCTGCTCATTCGGTCTTACCTACATTATTCGTGCTGCTCGCCTTTTCGGATTGGCACAATCCGACATTCACACATCGTGGGTCTATAATGTTTTGTACCTTTGCGCGCTCGAAATTCTGCCGCCGATTATCGTAGTGGTGGGTGTTTTGAGGCAGGCGGGAGGTTAACGGAAAACAAGTTAGATTCAGCATGAGCGCAGCGAAGACAAATAAGAAGATCAAGACGATCCTAGTGAGTCAGCCTAAGCCAGAAGGGGATAAGTCCCCTTATTTTGATCTGGCCAAGAAATTCAAATTGAAGATCGATTTTCGGCCATTCATCCATGTTGAGGGCCTCACAGCGCAAGAGTTTCGAAAGCAGCGCATTCAAGTTTTGGACCACACCGCGATCATCTTTACATCCCGCAATGCAGTAGATCATTTTTTCAGACTTTGCGGCGAATCACGCGTTACCGTTCCCGAAACCATGAAGTACTTCTGCATGTCGGAGGCCATTGCCTACTACTTACAGAAATACGTCGTCTACAGGAAGCGTAAAATCTTTGTAGGGGAGCGTCGATTTAGCGATTTGATGCCGTTGATCAAGAAGCATGGGGGCGAGCGCTTTCTTTTGCCTTCGGCAGATAAATTGAAGGAGGACATCACCAAACAGCTTGAAGAGGCGGAAATCAGTTTTACGCGTGCGATTTTTTATCGGACCGTGATCAGCGATTTGAGCGATTTGGAGGAGGTGAAATACGATATGCTGGTATTTTTCAGTCCGAGTGGAATCAAATCCTTGTTTCACAATTTCCCAGACTTCACACAAGGTGAAACCTGCATCGCAGCGTTTGGCGCAACTACACACAAAGCCATTGCAGATCACAACCTTCGACTCGATTGCTCAGCACCCACTCCTGAATACCCGTCCATGACTGCGGCCATTTCTACGTACGTAAAAGGCATGGGCAAGTAGGCTTCTTTTCATTTTTCCGACCTTTCGGTCATGAATTCCGACCTCGACTTTTCCTTTCCAGTAGAAGAACGCTTAAAGCATAAAAAGCTATTCGAGCAACTGTTCACCACAGGCCAACGCTTGTTTAAGCACCCCGTGCTAGCCGTATGGTCTGAAGTGGATTTGTCGGAGACTGTTCCATTTCAGGTCGGCTTTGTCGCCCCTAAAAAGCACTACAAAACGGCCGTAGAGCGAAACCGCATCAAGCGATGGATGCGCGAAGCATTCCGGACACAGAACTCGGATCTTAAGCTTAGGCTTACTTCGTCGGGAAAACAAATTGCTGTGCTGTTCATCACAGTTAAATCGGATAACATCTCTTATGAGCTCTTGAGGCCTAAAATCCTTTTACTTTTACAGGAAATTGGGCTAGGAAAGCATGGTAAGTAGCGTTTTGATCTTTTTAATCCGCATCTATCAAGGTGCGATTTCTCCATTTTTTCCCGCTACTTGTCGGTATACCCCTACGTGTTCTGAATACGGTATACAGGCGCTTAAAAAACACGGCCCTCTCAAAGGCGGATGGCTGACGCTGAAGCGATTTGGTTCTTGTCATCCTTGGGGAGGAAACGGGTATGATCCCGTTCCGTAAAATCATTACTATGAAAGCACGCATTAATAAAGTCCTTGTCCTAGTCGTAATCGTCACCGTTGGCTTCGTGTCTACCGGATACATAGGGAGTTACTTCGAAATTTCGAAAAACCTCGACATCTTCAGCAGCGTGTATCGTGAAATCAACGTGAACTACGTAGAAGAGACCAATCCTGGAAAACTCGTTAAGACGGGAATTGACGCGATGCTCGGTTCGTTGGATCCCTATACCAACTACATCGCTGAAGCGGACATCGAAGACTATCGTTTCATGACCACCCATGAATACGGGGGCATCGGCGCGATCATCGGCACTCGAAACGGTAAAATCATGATCACCGAGCCTTATGAAAACTCTCCAGCCTCAAAAGCAGGCTTGAAAGCAGGGGATGTAATCACAGCCGTAGAAGGTCAAACTACCGAAGGGAAGTCAACGGCTGAATTGAGTGCGATGTTGAAAGGAGAGTCGGGCACAACGGTGGAGCTCACCATCTTTCGAGGCACTACGAATGAAGAAATCAAGGCCGCCATCGTCCGAGATAAAATAAAGCTCGATGATGTTCCCTACTACGGCATGGTAAACGAAGAGGTCGGATACATCAACCTGAGAGGATTCACACAGACCGCAAGTCGGGATGTAAGACACGCGTATGTAGCTTTAGAAAATGAAGGGATGAAGAAAGTCATCCTCGATCTGCGCGGCAACGGCGGTGGGTTGCTCCATGAAGCCGTGAACATTGTCAATTTTTTCGTTCCAAAAGGAGAAAAGGTGGTGGAAACCAAAGGAAAGGTCAAAGAGCATTATAGTCTGCACAGAGCCCTGAATGCACCGCTGAATCTTGACATTCCACTGGCCGTATTGATCGACGAAGGCTCAGCCTCAGCCTCAGAAATTGTTTCAGGCACCATCCAAGACCTCGACAGGGGCGTGGTGATTGGTCAAAATAGCTTCGGAAAAGGCCTCGTTCAAAACACCACGAATCTGAGTTACAATTCCATGCTCAAAATGACGATTGCCAAGTACTACACGCCAAGCGGAAGGTGCATTCAAAGGATCGATTATGGCAAGCGCGATAACAGAGGAAAGGCAAGCGAAGTACCCGATTCACTCATCACTTCGTTCACCACAAGAAACGGCAGAACCGTAAAGGACGGTGCGGGCATTACCCCAGACATAGAAGTGGAAGTGGAAGCGTATAGCGACCTCCTCGCTACGCTGCTGGTCGAAAACATCGTATTCGACTTTGCTACTAATTACGCGTTCGAGCATGACAGCATTCCTTCCCCTGAAGCGTTTGCGCTATCTGATGAAGCCTTTGACGCATTCGTTTCATATGCCCTTTCACGCGATTTTGAGTACAAAACGAGCAGTCTGGAAATGATGAAAGAACTCGAGGAGGTCATCCAAGAAGACGAGTTCTGGGAAGAAGTCAAAAATGAGTACAGCAGCTTATCCGCAAAACTAGAGCGCGACAAGCGCTCCGACATGTATAAATTTCGCCCCGAAATTCAGGTCATCTTGGAAAATGAAATTGTTGGACGATACTACTTATCAAGAGGGCGAATCCGCGCTTATATGAAGCACGATCCTGAAGTAATCAAGGCGGTAGAAGCATTGAGTGACAAGGAGTATTACACCTCGATTCTTGACGGAACTTGTCAAGAATGCCCTACCAAAAAGGGATAAGTAGTACCTTCCATTTCTGAACCTAACCTATGCTGAAACCGGAACATCACCGCTGGGTCTACCTTGGTGCCCTGGGGCTCATCGCCATAGGACTTCCTCTATCTAAGGCCTTCATCAGCATTGGGGGCATCGCGCTCGCCATCAACTTCGTACTCGAGGGTCAATTCCGTTCCCGTTTCAAGCGCTTGATTCAGCAGCCCGTTCCCACGTTATTCATTGTTTTTTATCTGTTTCATGTCGTCGCCATGCTATGGAGTCCAGACCTCGATCGCGCCGTTTGGGATCTTCGGGTTCGCCTTCCTTTGTTGCTCTTTCCGCTGGTAATTCCATTATCCAAACCGCTAGAAAAAAGTGAGTTCAAGGCCATCATCCTTTTGTTTGTATCGGCAGTAATTGCGACCTCCTTCCTTTCCACGTGGGAATACTTCCAAATCAAGGACGACCCATCTGCGGATTACCGGACCATTTCTCTGTTCACCTCGCATATTCGATATTCTCTAATGGTCTGCTTAGCCTACTTGCTCCTACTCAACTTCGCCTGGCATGCACGTGGAACCCTCGCCGTGCGCGGAGTGGCTATTCTCTTTGCTCTTTGGCTCAGCGTTTTTGTATTCATCCTTCAGTCGATGACGGGCATTGTGATTTGGTTTCTGTGCAGCTATCTCTTGCTCTTCTACTCCCTCGCCTACATCAAAAAACCACGGTTTCGGACCATCAGCTTGACCGTATTGACCTTGACCCCAATCTTGATAGGGGGCTACTTATTGCTTCAAGTCGACGCCTTCTATCCCGACAAACAACCCGACTTGGATTCCCTCGAAACCCATAGCCTTGGCGGAGAAAAGTACGTGCATAAACCAGAGAATCCCGCCTTAGAAAATGGGCATTACATCCATTTGTACATCGCCTACCACGAACTAGAAACCGAATGGAACGAGCGGAGTGACATTGCCTTTTGGCAAGGAAAGGACCACACTGGTCAACCGATCATGGCAACCGTAATGCGCTATTTAACCAGCAAGGGCCTACGAAAGGATTCTGTAGGAGTGAACGCACTAACAGCCGAGGACATAGCCGCCATCGAAAAGGGAGTGGCCAACGTCCGGTTCACGTATGGTAATCCTGTAGACAATAGGATTTACACCGTGATTTGGGAATTGGATCAAATGATCAACGAAAAGCGCGTGCAGG
This sequence comes from Cryomorphaceae bacterium, assembly GCA_040221375.1. Taxonomy (GTDB): domain Bacteria; phylum Bacteroidota; class Bacteroidia; order Flavobacteriales_G; family Salibacteraceae; genus SHAN690. The sequence continues at coordinate 25,591 of JAVKEP010000020.1, read as the reverse complement.
GTCATTCTGTGTCTCAACGCTTTGTTTACTGGCGCACCGGGTGGGATATTTTTAAAAAGCATTGGCTGATAGGTGTTGGCACGGGTGGGGCTCCTCAAGCGTTTGAGCAGATGTACGACGCTTCCGATTCCAATCTCAGCGAACAAAATCGGCTCCGAGCCCATAATCAGTACTTGAGCGTCGGGATTTTGATAGGTGCAGTAGGAATGTTGCTGTTCGCTTTGTCGCTTCTCGCGCCATTTCTTTTGCTTACGAATGCGAACAGCTTTCTGTACATCGGCTTTTCCATCGTCCTGTATGCCAGCATGCTCAATGAAGACACGCTTGAGACGCAAGTGGGAGTTACCCTCTATGCCTATTTCAGTTTCCTGTTCCTCTACGCATCGCGCTCGCTATCGGATGCGCTTTCCAATACCTCACGATAGAGCTCCAACGTCTTCCGTGCCGTTTCCTCCTTGCTAAAATTTTTGACAGTCTGAAGGCCCGCTTGAACGCACGCTTTCATGAGTGCCGCATCGGACAACATTCGTTTCACTGCCGCAGCCAATTGCCCATCGTCCCCTACATCACACAACAACCCATTCTCGCCATCCTCTATGATCTCAACAATGCCTCCTGCGGAAGTGGCAATCACAGGCGTACCGCTCGCAATCGCATCCAAGATCGACGTTCCGAGCCCTTCCGTTTTCGAAGTGATAAGAAAGGCATCCAATTCTTTCAAGAGCTGAGGAACGTTGTTTCTGAAGCCCGCGAGATAAACATGATCTATCAAGCCTGCGTCGGCAATGGCATCCTCAATTTCCTGTCGGTCTGGACCTTCCCCGATGGCTACAAACTTCACTTTTTCACCATCGTCGATCATCCGTTTGGCTACGCGTAAAAAAGTAGGATAGTCTTTATGCGGTGCAAGGGCCGCGACATTTCCGACTAAGGAATAGTCATCTGGGATTCGAAACTCTTTTCGCAACGCATTGCCTTTTGCAACGCCTTCGAAGCGTTGGAGATCTACGCCTGAGTGAACCACCGACAATTTGCTGACGTCTTCGATGGATTTGAGCATGATGTCATGAATTGCGCGTGAAACGCAAAGGATCTTCTTGATGTTCGGATGATTGTATTTAAACAACGACATGGAAGTTCCCTGTATGGCGAAGTCTACCCTACGGGATACAATGATCGGAAGGGGGTTGTTTGTCAGGACAGAACTCAAAACGGCAAAATTATGGGCATGTGAATCGTGCACATGGATCAGGTCTGCATGGGTGCGCCGACTTACGTGCGTAACGCGAAAGGCCACCATCGGATTTGCTGAAAACCCCTTGAAATAGGTAACGTGTGGGAAATGATGCTTCAAACAGTACTTGTGCACCGAAGAGTTGAACGGACACATGATTTCTTGCTCTACCCCTTTTGCTTTCAGCTCTTCTGCCAAATATATGAGCTGTTGCTCTCCTCCACGCCACGTTTTTGGCGATGTGATGTGCAAGATTTTCATTCCTTTTCAGACTGCAATTGGAGGAGTTTATAATAACGAAGGTAGGTTGCGTAGGCAGAATTTTTAGCAATCACCCACCCGTAGTACCCATCTAAGATACCAAGCTTGAAGATGTATCCTTTGATGAACTTAGCCGCTGTCTTCACCCCTATTTTTAGCCACGTGGATCGAACGCCCTCTTCAAACTTTGCCCGGGCCGAAATTCCGCTGAATTTCTCTATTTGCGCCAAGTGTTCTTCAACGGAGTAGAATGAATAGTGCAGGATGTCACCCTTCAATTTTCCTTGCTTCCGTCCTGCGTGCAGTTCAAACCGATCGTGCGGGTTGGTTCCCGTCCATTCTCCCGCGCCTTTTCTAAACAAGCGCAATTTCGCATCGGGATACCAACCTCCATGGCGAATCCACTTTCCGCAAAAATTCGTCCGTCGATTCATCACGTAACCATCCTTGTCAAATCGGGCCAAAACGGCGCGGACTGCGCTGCGCAATTCATCCTCGAGTGCCTCATCCGCGTCCAAGGACAAGGTGATGCTATGTCTTGCTTGTTTCAACGCAAAGTTCTTCTGTTCGATGTGCCCGAGAAATGCCTGCTCAACCACCCTGGCACCCATCGATTCGGCGATGGCTTTTGTGCGGTCGGTGGATAGTGAATCAACCACGACTACTTCGCTTGCCAAACCTTTTACGCTTTCAATGCACCGAGCGATGTTTCGCTCTTCGTTGAGGGTGATGATGACTACGGAAAGCTCCTGCATCATTCGTGAAGGTATACCCGCCGTACGCGCTCGGGGATCTTGGTTAGGATTTCATAAGGGATGGTTCCTAGCTTTTCTGACATTTCGAGTATCGCCGAATTTCCTTCAAAAATCACCACTTCATCGCCTTCCTTAGCGTTGGTATGAGATACGTCGATCATGGTCATATCCATGCAGATGTTTCCGACGATAGGGCAAGGCATTCCTTGCCACGAAACATTCCAGTTGCCATCGCTCAATCGTCTGTCGAGTCCGTCGGCATAACCTAATGCTACGGTGGCTATTCTGCGTTTGCTATCCGCTTGTCCCTTGCGCGCATAACCCACCGATTCTCCCGCTTCGACTTCCCTAATTTGGACGATGTAACTCTTCAGGGATCCTAATGCGTTGAGGAAACGATCCTCGTCATTGCCACTGAACCCGTACAATCCGATTCCTAAGCGTACCATCTCAAAATGAAATTCCGAAAAACGAAGCGCTCCTGTAGAGTTCACAACGTGCCTATCGGGTTGATACCCCAGCGCCTCCACTACGCGTGCGTTCATCGCTTCGAATCGTGCTACTTGTTGCCGGGTAAACGTGTCTTGCGCTTGATCGTCACTCGCAGCGAGGTGCGTAAATACACTTGCGACGATGATAAATGGAGTTGCGGTAATCTCTTCCAGGGCAGCAGCGAGATCTCCTTCATCAAAGCCCAAGCGATGCATTCCAGAATTCAGTTTCAGATGGATCGGAAACCGTTCGAAAAAATGACGCATGCTCCTCGCAGCTCGAATGAACTCTCGCAAGGCGTTTAGCGAATATATCTCAGGCTCTAACTCGTGTTGTATCATGCTTTCGTACGACGTCTTACTCGGACTTAAGACCATGATTCTCAAACTGATTCCCTTCTCACGCAGCAAAATTCCCTCATCGGCATAGGCTACAACGAGGTAATCAACTTTTCTCTGAGCCTGAAAGAAGTGGGCCACTTCAAAACTTCCGCTGCCGTACGCGAAGGCCTTTACCATTACCATCACCTTGGTCTCCGATTTCAGTTTCGAACGGAAATAATTCAAGTTCTCTCCAAGCTTTTGAAGGTCGATTTCCAGGGTGGTAATGCGCTGTTTTGCCTGCAGCCGATTCACCAGTTTTTCAAGTTTGAATTGGCGTGCTCCTTTTACCAGTATCGCTTTTCGTTTGAGAGTTTTGACGTCCAGCTGGTCCCAAAAGTCTTCCATTGTGTCGAAACACTGTACCTTGATGGGATGGAAGAGGTCTTTATACATGGCTATTTCAGTGCCTAGGGCGATGACTCGTGTGACTTCTGCCTCCAACAACATTTGCGCAATCTCCTTGTAGGTACTACCAAAGCTTCTCATCTCTTTCAAATCGCTCAACACAACCCATTTATCGCGGTCTGAATAGGTCATGAGTTGGTCTACCGAAGCGCGTAACGAGTGTACATCCGAATTGTAGGTGTCGTCGATGATGAGCGAGTCTTCAATGCCCTGTTTCACCTCCATGCGCATGGCAATAGGAGAAAGGTCTTCAAACCTTTTCAGCACCCTGCTTTTCGTCCGTTCCAACGCAACCATCACACCGAAGCAATGCGCCGCATTTTCAAGGCTCACGCGATCGGTGAAGGGCAAAAAGAACTTATAGGCCTTATCCTCGAATTTGGCTTGGATGCGCGTGCCTTCCTCGGATTGTTCGATCACCCGAATTTGGATGGGCGCGTCGTTCCCCTTCAGAGACCAGAACAAACATGTCTTCTTTTCTTCATCCGTCAACCACTTCACCCACTTGTGGTCGGCGCACGCTATAACGGTATCTGTTCGCTCAAACAGTCGCCACTTTTCTCTCAATTTGTCCTTGTCCGATGCAAAATGTGCCGAATGCGCGTCTCCTAAATTCGTCAGGATTCCTAAACTCGGTCGCAATATCTTCTCGAGGCGATCCATCTCACCTGGTTTTGAGATTCCCGCTTCAAAAATTGCAAGGTTATCGTTGCTCCCCAGTTCAAACACAGAAAGCGGAACGCCGAGCTGAGAATTATAACTTTTCGGGCTTCGACAGATATGAAACTCACTTTCAAGCAAGGCGTTCAACCATTCTTTGACGATGGTTTTACCATTGCTCCCTGTGATTGCCAAGACGGGAAGTTCAAAATTGTCACGGTGCTCCGCAGCGATCCGTTGCAACGCACTGACTACGTCCTCAACGACGATGAAATTGGCCCTCCCTTCATATCGCAAGGCAATTTGTTCGTCGCTCACCAAGAAATGGTGGCCTCGATAGTCGAGCAATTCAGGAATAAAATCGTGGCCATCAAACCGGGACCCGATCAACGCGGCAAACAATGCGTCATCGCGCTTCAGTATGCGATGGTCGGTGTTTATCCGTCCCACTTTCGAGCCCGGAAAGGCGATGTACGACTTCCCGCCACAAAAATCGGCTATGCTCTCGATGGTGTAGTTCATCTACCCGTGGTATTCGTATTAAAACAGGCCCTGCACAAGGGGCGATATTTCGTGACCTCTCCCAATTCAACAAGCTTCTGACTTGGGTCTGTTCGGTGTGAATGATTGGCCAACGAGCCACAATTAACGCAAATCGCATGGACCTTGGTCACGTATTCGGCAATAGCCATCAGTCCGGGCATGGGGCCGAAAGGCCTGCCTTTGTAATCCATATCCAAACCCGCAACGATCACCCGTTTGCCCATGTTGGCCAATTGATTGCATACGCTCACCAATTCAGGATCAAAGAATTGCGCTTCATCGATGCCAACCACATGCGCCTCATTCGAAAGGATTAATATGTTGCCCGAACTTTCCACTGGGGTTGACGGGATGCTATTCTCATCATGCGATACCACGGCCTCTTCATCGTAGCGAACATCCATCTCAGGCTTGAATATTTCGACCTTCTGTCCCGCGAACTTTGCACGCTTAAGGCGACGAATCAGCTCTTCGGTCTTGCCCGAAAACATGGATCCACAGACCACTTCTATCCATCCATATTTGTGCTTAGTCTTGCCAGTAAACTCTAGGAACATTGCGCCTGTTATTGGGTTCGTTCAGATAATACGAATCTATCTGAATTGTTTGAATCGCGCTCGATACGCTGCGATTTACCGTCCAAAGTTTCTGAAAACTTCTTATTGCCAAGATTTTTGCTCGACACAATTGCGATCTTTGATCTGCGTTAGATTTGCATGTACATGAATGACCTCCTTAGTAAGATAAATCAACTGGAAAGACAGATCCAGGAAAAAGAAAACGAACTGCAGCTGCTCAAAGAAGACCTGGAAGCCATACGGGCTGCCCTTGAAACGGCGTTGGAAGATCAACAAACGCAACTCGGTTCCACAGAAATTGAAACCGCCATCACCCCACCTGAACCCGAAGAGGCAGTAGCTCCAACTGAGGAGGTGCAAGAAGAAGCGAAGGAAGAACCGGTAAGCGAAGAACAACAGCACGAGGCCATCATGCGAACGATCGAGGAGTTTTCGATGACCAACGTTCCAAAGTCAAAGGCTGTTCCTGTCGTCCAAAAAGGTGGAACCCTAGGAGATCGCGTAGGTAAATCGCGGCTTAAAGACCTCAAGAAGGCATTTGGGATCAATGAGCGGTTTTTATACGCGAACGAGTTATTCAACGGCGATATGTCGGCATTTACAAAAGCCCTTGAAGAACTCAACCATTTAGAAAGCTTGGGTGATGCCGAGCGCTTATTGGACGACAATCTAGCTCAGAAATACAAATGGGACGACGAAAGTGATGCCGTCATTTCTTTTAGGTCGACCGTTTCTCGGAGATTTGTGTGATGCGAATCCTGCTACTCGTTTTTTTTCTCCTCGTATCCAGTTTTATTCATGCGCAAGACAGCGCCTACGTCCGTGAAATGATTGATTCCCTATGCGCTCCTCGCTATCACGGGCGTGGATATGTGGCACAGGGCGACGTGAAAGCGGCTGATTTTCTGGTCAGGCAATGCAAAAAGATAGGCTTAGTGCCATTAAACGGCTCATTCACACAGTCGTTCGAACTAGGCGTCAATACCTTTCCTGGCACCATGAAACTGGAAGTCAACGGTGAGTCGTTGCGTACGGGTGAGGATTTCATTCCCAATCCGTCTTCGTCTGGATTGAGCGGGTCGTTCAACGCATTTTATCTCAAACCCAAATGGACGGGAAATAGGGAAAAGCTCTTCAAGCTTTCCCTCAAGGATAAAGTCAAGCAGAGCATCGTGGTAGTGGATGATAGGGATGATTCTCCTTCCAACCAGGCGTACATTGCAAGGCTTGGCGAAAACCCTATCAACGCTAAAGGGTATTTGGTGCTGACCGACAACAAACTGACTTGGTCAGTCGGGAGAAGGCTTTTCAAAGTGCCCATTTTAGAAGTAACGCCCGCCGCCATTGGGAAGAAGGCGAAATCGATCTCATTGCAAATGGATCAAGAATGGGAGAGCGAGTACAAAACCAAAAACGTTACGGCATACATTCAAGGCAAGAAGGACTCTATGGTCGTGTTTACCGCACATTACGACCACCTAGGCCGAATGGGTGCGGACACTTACATTGCAGGCGCAAGTGATAATGCAAGTGGTTCGGCGATGCTCCTGGACCTCGCTCAGCACTACAAAAAACATCCGCCAGAGTACACCATGGTTTTTATTTGGTTTGCCGGGGAAGAGGCGGGATTGGTTGGTTCTACCTATTTCGTCGATCACAGTCCGATCGACTTGGAAAAAATCAAATTCCTTTTGAATCTGGACCTCATGGCCGATGCAAAGACGGGTATCACAGCAGTAAATGGCAAGATTTACTCCGAGCGATTTAAAAGATTGGTGCGAATCAATGAGGAGGTCGCACATTTATCTTCTGTGAAGGCACGCGGGGCTACGGCAAACAGCGATCACTATCCGTTCTATAAAAAGGGGGTTCCATGCTTTTTCATCTACACCATGGGGGACTACAAGCACTACCATGATATTCATGATGTGCCTGAAAACATTCCGCTGACCAATTACAATCAGGTGTTCAGGTTGTTGACCGCATACGTAGCGCGCGGTCTAAAATAAGTTGGTGATCAATCAACGCTTTATCGTGACGCTTCCCCTCGCATTCTGTGCGGTATAGGGCAAATCGTCTTCGCCGATGGCGCGGATTTCGTAGAAGTACACCCCGTTTGGAAGTGCATTCCCGAAGCGGTCAATGCCGTTCCACCTCACGTTGATGTCATTGGATTCAAACACGATGGTACCGCTTTGGGTAGCAATCTGAATGAAGAACTCCTTGACGCCAAATCCTTCAATTGCCAGGTATTCATTGAACGGGTCACCGTTCGGCGTAATCATCTGGCGCGCCTCGTGCGTAAAGTAGGCGGTGGTCGAAGCGCTTGGCGTCTCTGCCTGCCCGTCTACTTGTGCAGTTTCGTTATTCGATTGTACTTCTTTCTTGGCCTTCTCTTCGTTCGAAGAATCATCGGCTCTTTGGACCCGTTCATCTTTCTCGGCTTGCTTATCAGCGACCGCTCCGTCCGCAACGGGAAGATCGGCGCCACCTGCGTCTACCTGGTTAGCATGCACCTCTGTTTGGCCAGTTTCTTTGTCCTGAGACGCGGTTGTTTCGACTGGACTTGGACCGACTTCTCGATCGCTTTTCACGACATTGGATTCTGCCATTACTGCCTCGGCAGCCGTTGTTTCTGTTGTTGGCTGACCGATCCTTTCACTGCTCGCTTGAGAAGAAGTTGCCGACTTGGCGTGAGAAACGGGTGAATGATCTACCGTAATTTCCTTTGAAATGCTTGGATCTGGAGTAGTTTGATAGTTGATTTCCGCAATTGTAGCGGCGGTAATTAACCCTGCAAACCCTACGACAGCCGCAGCCTTGGCGATAAAACTCGCGCCTCCCGCCGCGGCGGTGCTGGCCCCTCCCAGCTCAGCAAGGGATGCTTCGATCCCTGCCCAAACCTTAGGACTGACATCCATCTCATGCGCGCTAAAAGCCTCGCGGAAGATGTCTTCAATGTTATGTTCGTTGTTCGCCATTATATATTTTCTCGTTCGCCAATGATGTTCATCAGATACGTTCGCGCTTTGCGAAATTGTGTTTTCGAGGTGCTCTCTGTCACGCCTAGCTGTTCTGCAATTTCTTGGTGTGAATACCCTTCAATCGCAAACATGTTGAATACAGTCCGGTAACCCGTTGGCATGTCATCGATCAAATTCATCAACTCTTCTACCCTCAACTTTCCCACCGACTTTTCTGCGTCGCCAGCTAAATATTCGGCTTCAGAAATATCTGCATCGATCAACATTCTGTTGGCTTTTCGGATATGGTCCAAGCAGGTATTTACCATCGTCCTGCGAATCCACCCTTCAAAGCTGCCTTCACGTTTGAATTTGCCCAAGTTTAAAAACACTTTTATGAATCCATCCTGAAGCCAATCCTCCGCGAGCTCGACATCGCCGGCGTACCTAGTGCACACAGACATCATCTTTCTCGAAAACTTGTCAAATAACGCTTTCTGCGCCTTCTGATCGTTTTTCAAACACTGCTCAATAAGCTCATTGTCTGTCATCATCCGGCCAAAACTGAGAATAAGATGCGATTTGAGATAAAAAAGTTGTCCTTGAATTAAAATTAAACCGAATGCTCCACAGTGTTGTCTAGCTTAGTCCCCATTTCCAACGCGGGTTACTACCTTCGTTTGATATTCACCCATGAAGATCTCCGCTTCGGTATATTCCAGCAAGGAAACCTCGCTTGAACAATTGATCAAGGACCTCGACCAGCACGGTATCGACTACTTCCACATCGACTGTCAAGACAACCCAGAAGTATTCAGAGACATCGAGGAGATTCGCACGTACAGTGAAACGCCGATTGACTTGCATCTGATTACGGATGACCCCGAGAAATATTTCGATCGCATCAACGCGTTAAACATTGAGTTGGTAACCCTACAGTACGAAGACCTCAAGGAATACCACTACCGAGGAGGCTGCAACGCCCGCATGGGGTTGAGCATTGTTTCAGATACAGAAATTGAAGTCTTCGATCCCGAACACTATGATTTCGTTCTCATGATGGCCACCATTCCTGGAGAAAGCGGAGGGCGATTCGATAAAATAAACTTTCGAAAAATCCGACAGTTTAAACGGCGCTTTCCTGAAAAGGGCATCCACGTAGATGGCGGAGTAAATGCAGAGGTGAGTTTCATTCTCCGAAACATGGGAGTGCACTCGTCTGTCGTCGGGTCCTATCTCTTCAAGAACATGCCCATCGGTGCGGCTTTACTCAACTTGAAACTGCACGATATCGAAAGCCACTATACAGTAACTGATTTCATGCGCAGCAGGGAAGAGACGCCGATTGTCGGCCCCACAGAACGATCGTTGCGCACAGTACTCCAAACGATCGAAGACTACAAACTTGGGTTTACCGTATTGGAAGACGCCGAGCATAAAATCGAGGGCATCGTGAGCAATGCAGACTTGAGAAGGGAGGTGCTCAGAAATGTAGACCACCCCGAACGCATGAAGGTTGAGCCGATGATTAACCGGTCACCCATCGCAGTAAAAGACCACATGACCGTGAGTTCCATGCTTCTCTATTTGAAAGAATTTGATTTTCCGATTAACTACCTTCCCGTGGTAGACAACGATAACAAAGTGAAGGGAGTCGTTTCCTTCCTCAATCTGGTAAAAGGCGAACTATGATCATTCATTTGAATCCTGAAATTTCTGAATCGACTGCACATCAATTCGCGGCCGAGACCACCTCGGCGATTTTTCACGACGGCGTTCGCTTCGTTTTGGTTACGCCATCGAAACTGAAAGACGTTCCCGCAAATCTGGCGACTAGCGTGGAAGCGCACTGGCCGATGGATTCAGACATTCAGCTCGCTAGCAAAAGCTACCTTCCCAAAACCAGGACCATTCGGTTGGGAAAAAACACCATCGGCGGCGACACACAAAACACGATGGTGATCGCCGGGCCCTGTTCCGTGGAATCAGAAGCACAAATACGAGAGAGCTCGGCGTTGATGAAGGAGCTCGGCATTCACGGCTTGCGAGGTGGGTGCTACAAACCGCGGACATCGCCGTACTCTTTTCAAGGCTTGGGTCTCGAAGGCTTGAAGCTATTATCCAAAATGCGCGAAGAACACGGTTTTGTCATTGTAAGCGAAGTCCGTGATGCAACGCATGTTGACGACGTTATCGAGCATGCTGATGTGATCCAGATTGGCGCAAAAAGCATGTATGACCACGGCATCTTAAAGGCTTGTGCGAAGACCGACAAAGCCGTATTGATCAAACGAGGTTTCGGCACCACCCTTCAAGAATTCGTTCAAGCCGCCGAGTTTGTGCTTTCAGGAGGAAATTCCAACGTCATGCTTTGCGAACGGGGCATTCGAACGTTTGAAACCAAAACGCGCTTTACGCTCGACCTGTGCGGTGTGGCTTGGTTAAAGGAACACACGAATTTGCCGATTGTATTGGATCCTTCGCATGCGCTTGGTTACCGCTATGGCATCGAGGATTTGAGCAAGGCATGCGTTGCCATGGGCATCGACGGCCTCCTCGTCGAGGTTCATCCAGATCCTTCTGTAGCTAAGAGCGATGCCGCGCAGCAACTCTATCACGACCAATTCAGACAACTTCTCAAAGCCATCAAGCCTGTAGCTGCAGCCGTTGGCCGATCGCTCGTATGAATTTCCTCAGAGAAAACATATCGTATCTGACAAGCCGGGGTGCTGGCATCGAGGTGGCTCCAGACCCTACGTTATCTGAACTGGAACGCCTTGCAGAACAACTCGAACTTCCAATAGATGCATTGTTGCTCTTCAACATGGTTCCGAGTTCCCTGCCTTGGGAACAGTTGCGCTTTGTTTTCCTAGATGTAGACGGCGTGCTCACGGAGGGCGGGATGTTCTACACCGAAAGCGGCGATGAATTCAAGCGTTTCGACACCAAGGATGGAATGGCGATCAAACACGCCATTCAACACGGCATTCAATTCGGAATTATCTCGTCGGGTGTCAATGAAGCGATCATCAGACGCCGAGCTGATATGTTTGGCATCGATCGCGTTTACGTAGGAACCGCTCCTAAGCTCGAAATTGCCCAACGCTGGTTGCGCGAAATGGGTCTAGAATGGTCTCAAATCGGCTACATTGGTGACGACATTAATGACTTAAGCATGTTCGATAAATCGTTGATAGCAGCGTGTCCATCGGATGCCACGGTTCCGATCAAGAAGGCGGCAAGCTTCGTACTTAAAGCAAAAGGTGGCCATGGATGCGTACGCGAGTTCATACGATGTTTTCCTCAATTGAACGATGTGCTATGAGCGGTAAGTTGACGCTGGTACCAACGCCCATCGGGAATTTGGACGACATTACCCTACGCGGCATTGAGGTGTTGAAAAAGGCAGATGTCATTCTATGCGAAGACACGCGCCATTCCGGAAAACTGCTACAGCATCACGGAATTGAAAATAAACTCAGTCCCTTTCACCAACACAACGAACACAAAGTAACGGACCGACTTGTGGAGCAACTATCGAGCGGGTCGCATTTAGCCTTGGTCACCGACGCCGGTACTCCCGGCATCAGCGACCCTGGATACCTATTGGTACGGGCGTGCATTGCCAATGACATTCCCGTAGAAGTGCTTCCAGGCGCCACAGCCATCATTCCGGCAGTGGTGGGCTCGGGGTTGTCTTGTGACCGCTACCTCTATCTAGGTTTCCCCCCACAGAAAAAGGGTCGGCAGACCTTCTGGATGGAAATAGCCGACGCTCCGCACACGTTGGTGATGTACGAATCCCCTCACCGCATTATAAAAGCATTGAAAGAGGCCATTGGAACGTTTGGAGCGGATCGTCGGGCGTGTGTGGTGCGCGAATTATCCAAAATGTACGAATCATTTCATCGAGGAACCTTGGGCGAGTTGTTAGCATTGGGCGAATCAGAGGGTTACAAGGGTGAGATTGTACTGGTCATTGAAGGCGGCCAACAGGCGGCAAAAAGAAACAAATGATGAAAGCCATTGTACTTGTCAAGGACGGTGACCCTCAGGAATCCTTTGTGCTTCAGGAGGTCGCAAAACCAACCGCCAATGCCGGCGAGGTCGTGATCAAGGTCAGTCATTTTGGGTTGAACTATGCAGACATCATGGCTCGCAAAGGCCTCTACAATGATCGCCCGGCATTGCCGTGTGTTCTCGGCTACGAAGTGGTTGGAGAAATAGCTGAACTAGGAGAAGGGGTAAGAAATGTAGCCTTGGGCGATACAGTAGTGGCCTTCACACAATTCGGCGGATATGCAGAACATGCAAAATCAAGCGCGGAGGGGGTTGTGAGAATTGCGCCCGGCACAGATGCGGCCGTTGCAACCGCACTGGCGACCCAGTATTGTACCGCTTGGTTTGCGGCATGCCACATGATTAACTTAAAACAGGGCGACCGCGTTTTGGTGCATGCGGCTGCTGGGGGTGTGGGTACAGCGCTCGTCCAGATTGCAAAATGGAAGGGCTGCGAAGTTTTTGGGACCGCGAGCAAGGCCGAGAAATTGGTCTACATGAAGGAACAGGGTGTAGATCACCCGATCAATTACCGAACGCATGATTTTGTTGAAGAAATCGAAAAAATAGCGGGGAAAAGGTGCATCGACGTCGCCTTTGACCCCATTGGGGGGTCCAATTTCAAGCGGAGCATGGGCCTACTCAATTCCGGTGGAAGGATCGTTCCTTTCGGGGCGAGTGAATGGAGTTCTTCAAAAGGGGGCTTGCTCGATAAAATCAAGCTGGCCTTCGGTTTTGGATTCATGCATCCCATCCCTTTGATGATGAAGTCAAAAGGAGTAATCGGCGTCAACATGCTCCGCATAGGAGAAAGCAAGCCAGAATACCTGAGTGCGTGTATTCAGGACGTTTACGACCACTATCAACAGGGCATATTAAAACCGACGGTAGATTCTGTGTTTGATGCCTCGAACATAGCTGAGGCTCACGGCCGCCTTGAAGGCAGGGGATCGATCGGAAAGGTGGTAGTGAAGTGGTGATTAGAACGTAAACTCCTGCTTGAAAGATGCCAAACGAGATCGGAGCGTACCGAGGTCTTCAGCTGCTTGCGCTAAGTTACCCTCCTCGGTATCTACCTTCAATTCTCGAAGTTTCATGTTGTTGTTGATGAAGATCATTTCCAGCGCTGGGTAGAGTTCCTTCAGCACTTCCACAATGTCATTGATGCTGTAGTTGTGCTCTACCAAGTTGGCCGTCCCCGTTTCCACCTTCCCGTTCAACACGTCGCTCAAATGTCGGCTTACGCTATCGATGAAAATGAACGGCCGATGCTGCTCTCCGCTGCCATGGATGTTGATTTTCCCATGAAAGTTGGCTTCGAACAACAGCTTGTTGATCACGGCGTCAAAACGCATGCTTTTATTGTATCCGTAAACATTGCCGCATCGAATGATGTGCGTCTGGGTCTTGTTCTCTAGCCTGCGAACGTGTTCTTCTCCACGCATCTTCGAGATGCCATAGAAGGTCTTCGGGTTCAGTTGAATATCGAGTCCCTTGCGTTCTTCTCCGGAACCGTAAACAGATACCGAGCTCAGGTAAACCAATCGTTGCACGTCACTTTCTTCCACGGCGTACGTGACCTCCGCCGTTCCCCAATGATTTACTTGTTCAAAAAGATGGGCATCTTGGTCAGCAAATGGTGTGGTCACCTTCGCGGCCAGATGAAAAACTACATCCGCATCGTTGACGGCCCTGCGCAAACTTCGACTGTCAAGTATATCGCCTTCGATGAAACGAAAGCGCGTGTCCATTTTCAGCACCCCGATGAAGGCGTTGTAATTGTGCCTGCTCAGGTTGTCGTAAATAGTTACGCGCTGAACTTCTTTATTGTGCAGTAATTCATGGCACAGTGCCGTGCCGATATATCCTGCTCCTCCTGTTATCAATACCCTCATACAATCGTTACTTACTTACGAGCTCAGTGTGAAGTCCGCACTCATTCTTACTCTGACCCAACCACCTTCCGCCACGTTCATCGCCCATGCTAGGCTTTACCGTGCATGGTTCACAACCTACACTTACAAAACCCTGTGCATCCAGTGGGTGTCGTGGCAGATTCTTTACAGAAATGTAATTCCAAATTTCTTGTTTCGTCCAATCCAACATGGGATGGTATCGGGCGCCTCCTTGAGGCGTGTTTTCAAAGGCCTGCAGCTTTTTTCGATTTGCATTCTGATCTGCTCTAACGCCATTTACCCAAATGTCAAATCGTTCGAGCAGCGGCTGCATCGGTTGGGTTTTGTTCAGGAAGCAACAGTAGTCGGGATCCGAGGTAAAGAAAAAGTTTCCTTTCGCATCGCGCTGCTGCACTTTAGGAACATGGCTCTCAACATTGATCACATTCAATCCAAAGGCCTTCGCCACTTCATCCCTGAAGCGGAGGGTCTCGGGAAAATGAAATCCAGTCTGAATAAAGAAAACGGGCATTTCTGGAGCTATCTGACTGAGTACATGCAGCATAGGTAGGCTATGCGTCTGGAATGAAGAGCTCGCAAAAAATGTTCGCCCCTCGTTTCTAAACTCTTGCACGTGGTCTTTGATCCGAGTGATCTTATCTTCTATGGCGGAATTCAATTCCATTCTAACCTTTTTCTTTGGATGTGTCTACAAAGGTTAAGCTTCAATGCCGATTTAATCAAGCCGCATGTTGTCGATCAGTCGCACCTCTCCGGCATAGGCGGCAATGACCGCATGAAAAGGCCCTTGGTCGCCTGACTTTCTCGACTCAAACGTTGTTGGATCCACGATGTCGAAATACTCCAGTTGCATCAAAGGCTCATGCTCGAACAAGTCTGCCACTTCGCGGCGAATGACGTCAAGGGACAGTGACTTTAGTTGAGATTTGGCGAGGCAGAGTGCTTTATAAATCAATCCGCCAGCCCGCCGTTGATCGGGATTAAGGCGTCGATTTCGTGAACTCATCGCCAATCCGTCATTCTCCCTGATCGTGGGCATTCCCACCACCTCGATGCGTTGATCAAGCATGGATTCGAGTGCACGAATGATTTGCAGTTGCTGAAAATCCTTCTCACCAAAAAAGGCATAATCAGGGCGCACAATGTCGAATAATATGTGCACGACTTGACCCACTCCTCGGAAATGACCTGGGCGGAAAGCTCCTTCTAGTCGGCTTTCTAAAGGTCCAAAATCATGGATGTACTTTGAGGCTTCTTCCTTATCGGGGTAAATCTCATCCCTAGGTGGAAGAAACACCAAGTCGCATCCAGCATTGGCCAGTAATTCGCAATCCTTTTCCGTATCGATCGGATACTTTTCGAAGTCTTTTGAGTTATTGAATTGTGTGGGATTGACGAAAATACTCGCGACGGTGAAGAGGCCGCGGTTTTTAGATGCGGCGATCAATGAGATGTGACCGTCGTGCAACGCGCCCATGGTAGGCACGAATCCGAGCTTACGATTCGAAGGCAACAATTGCGCTATCTGTTGTTTGGTCGTGGCTCTATGCATTCGACATTCGCAGTTTCAGGTTGACCGAAGCCGCAATTTGCGTAAATTTGCAAGACTTTTTCTAGGAGAAGAGTTCTTTTCTTAAAACCAAGGATGAATTTATGAGCAATTACGACCGCGTTCTTTACGTTTCCCACGAAATCAACCCTTACCTTCCTGAAAACTACATGTCTTACATGGGCCGCCAGCTACCGCAGGAGGCACAAGACTTTGGCAAAGAGATTCGTCTTTTTATGCCGCGTTTTGGATGTGTAAATGAGCGCCGCCACCAGTTGCACGAGGTGATCAGGCTTTCAGGAATGAATTTGATCGTGGATGACACGGACCACCCCTTGATCATCAAAGTAGCCTCTATCCAACCTACCCGGATGCAGGTTTACTTCATCGATAACGAAGAGTACTTCAAGCGGAAGTCTACTTTCTTTGATGACGACGACAATTTTCATGACGACAATGATGAGCGATCCATCTTCTTCTGCCGTGGCGTATTCGAAACGGTAAAGAAATTAGGTTGGATGCCCGAAATCATACACTGCCACGGTTGGTTCAGCGCGTTGATGGCGATATATCAGAAGACGTTCTATGCAGATGATCCCTTATTTGGAGATGCCAAAGTTGTGTTTTCCATCTACGATGAGGACTTCGATGAAACGCTTGATCCTCGATTCATCGAGAAATTGAAGTACGACGGAATCGAAGGAGAGGACATCGAAATCATAAAAGATCCGACGTATGCAAACTGGGTCAAATTGGCCGCCAAGTACGCCGATGCCATTGTCTACGGTTCGGAATACGTCAACGATGAAATAAAGGCCTACATAGAGACGTTAGGAAAGCCTGTGCTCGATGCGCAGCCAGAAGAAAACTTGATGAGCGTCTTCGATGACTTTTACACACGGGTCATGGAGGAGAACTCTGTCATCGCAGAATAGGGAGTGAAAAATATACCACTACGTAACAGTATTCAACGGTTTGCCCCATGGCGAGCCGTTGTTTTTTTCGGTCTGATATGGGTTGCAATGAGTTGCAAGAAGGATCGGCTCATCGGTTCTGAAATTCAACCCGACGGATACTTGGATGCGTTGACCTTGGTCGACACATTGAGCGTAGAAGCAAAAACCATCCTTTCGGATCCCCAGCGATCAACCCGGCTTCAAAACTTCGTAGGCCAAGTACAAAATGAGTCCTTCGGAACGGCCAAGGCGAGTCTTTATCTCAATTTCTCGCTGTCGACAGAAAACATTTTTCTTGAGTTTCCTTCTTCTGAATACACGGTTGAAGACCTCACCTTGACCATGTTTCCAATGAATGCGTATGGCGATCTTTCTGACAGCCTTACGCTTTCTGTGTACCAAATCGAAGAACCCATGGTCATCGATAGTTCGTACAAGTCAAATGCGGAATTTAAGTTGGATGACCTACCTGTTGGGGCTAAAACCATCGGCTTTGCCTCCGATGAAGAGCTCGCCGCGCTCTACGTGCTCGATCCAGAAGATTCTACGGATGTTGCGTACGAAGGCCTGCAGTTTTCATTGTCCAAGGACCTAGGATCGTACTTGTTGCATGGAATTGGGAGTTCATACTCCACTTCATCTGATTTCGTTGAATTCTTCGGAGGCTTGGCCATCGTGCCGTCCTATGCCGATGCCGCGGCTGATGGAGCCCTGTATAACTTTGACGTGATGAGCGCTTCCACCGGACTCACGCTTACCTACAGCTATCCCTTCCCTGACGATCCCGATTCCACCATTTACCAAACATTGGTCTATCGAGTGGCCGCATCGAATACCCGTTTCAATAAGTTCGACTTGGATTATTCTGGCTCGGAGGTCGAAGCAGCCATAGCTGCGAAAACCCAAAGCGAGAAGGTATATGTCCAAGGCATGTCAGGAGTGAAAACCTCCGTTGAAATTCCTTACTTCCAGCACTTCATCGACAAGACTGACGCTGCGATCAGTATGGCTGAATTGGTTTTTCAGACGGACGACTCTCAGCCCGAAGGCTTGGATTTTGCAACGCGCTTGTTTTTGCTAGACTATGAGATCCCCACTTTGGGTGATACAATTGAGAGCTTGACCCTGGATTATGCGTACAATGAAACCCGGTACGGGGGTGTTTACGACGCCGCTACAGGTACGTACACGTTTGATGTTACCCGTCAGCTTCAAAAAATCATCGAACTTGCGCAGAATGATGAACCGTATTACCTTGGTTTTACGCTCAATGCACAGGTCCCGCTTCTCAATGGAAATGTGCGCGCTCAGAATGTTTTGAAAGGATCAGATAATATTGCTTTGAAAATCTACTACACGGATATAAGCGAATAACTATGTGCGGAATTGTCGGCTATACAGGAAAAAAAGAAGCTTATGACATCCTCATCAAAGGGCTCCAAAGGCTCGAATACCGAGGCTACGACAGCGCTGGAGTTGCGTTGACCAACGGTGGTATCACCGTGCATAAATGCAAAGGGAAAGTAGCTGACCTACAGGCCCATATTGGAACAGGTAATGTGACCGGACAATCCGGAATCGGACACACGCGTTGGGCCACACACGGAGAGCCAAACGATGAAAACGCTCATCCGCACGTGTCAATGTCGGGCGATTTAGTCTTGATTCACAACGGCATCATCGAAAACTACGACAGCATCAAGAAGGAGCTCGTTGTACGCGGCTATACCTTTCAATCGGACACCGATACCGAAGTGTTGGTCAACTTGATCGAGGAGATCAAAAAAAATGAGGATGTTTCTTTGAGCGAAGCAGTGAGAAAGGCGCTGAATGAAGTAATTGGGGCTTACGCAATCGTCGTCATGTCCAAGTCTGAGCCCAACACTTTAGTTGCGGCTCGAAAGAGCAGTCCATTGGTTATTGGCATCGGAGCTGAGGGCGACTACTACCTTGCATCGGACGCGACGCCCATTGTAGAATACACCAAAAATGTCGTATACCTCGAAGACGGAGAAATTGCCGAAATCATTCCAGGGAAGGAGCTGAAGCTTTTTACCACCAAGAATGCTAATGTAACACCCTACATTCAAGAACTAGAAATGCACCTCGAACAGCTCGAAAAAAGCGGGTATGAGCATTTCATGTTGAAGGAAATCTACGAACAACCGCGCAGCGTGCATGACAGCATGCGGGGCCGGCTAAACGTTCAACAAGGATTGGTGCACCTAGGCGGCGTTGCCGATTACGAGCAAAAAATGATCAATGCCCAACGCATCATTATCGTTGCGTGTGGCACCTCTTGGCACGCTGGATTGGTGGGTGAATACCTGATCGAAGACCTCGCACGTATTCCGGTTGAAGTAGAGTATGCTTCCGAATTTCGTTACCGAAATCCCATCATTTCGGAACGAGACGTGGTCATTGCCATTTCACAGTCCGGAGAAACCGCTGACACCTTGGCCGCTCTTGAATTGGCAAAATCCAAAGGAGCCACGATTCTGGGGGTGTGCAATGTAGTGGGTTCATCGATTGCCAGAACCACTCACGGCGGTTCTTACACGCATGCTGGACCCGAAATTGGGGTCGCAAGCACCAAGGCTTTTACTTCTCAGGTGACTGTACTCACGTTGTTGGCATTGATGCTAGGAAGCAAAAAAGGCACCATTGAACGCAGTCGATACCAACGACTGCTCTTCGGCCTCGAAGCAATCCCTGAGAAAATCGAACGGGCTTTGAAAACAGATCAGTTGGTAGAAGAGATCTCGGAAAAATTCAAAGACGCTCGGAATTTTTTATACCTCGGGCGAGGGTATTGCTTTCCGGTTGCACTGGAAGGTGCGCTCAAGCTCAAAGAAATCTCTTACATCCACGCCGAAGGGTATCCTGCGGCGGAGATGAAGCACGGCCCCATCGCTTTAATCGATGAAGAGATGCCGGTTGTAGTGATCGCAACCAAAGGTCCTTCGTACGAGAAGGTCGTGAGCAACATTCAGGAAGTAAAAGCACGCAAAGGCGTGGTCATAGCAATCGTAACCGAAGGCGACACCCAGGTTAAAGACATGGCCGATTTCACGATTGAAATCCCGGAAGTGGATGAGATTTTCTCGCCGCTGATTGCTTCCATTCCGCTCCAACTCCTTTCCTATCACATCGCCGTGATGCGTGGGTGTAACGTAGATCAACCGAGGAATTTGGCGAAGAGCGTTACGGTCGAATAAGGCACTCTCTCAAGTTCAACTTGGCTTGAAAATTCCTGCAGGTTAACGCATAAAAAAGGCCCCCTTTCGGAGGCCTTTCATTTTCTGTAAGGTGAGCTCAATTACTTATTGGCAGCGTAGCGTGATGCCACCTCATTCCAATTCACAACGTTCCAAAATGCCGCGATGTAGTCTGGTCTGCGGTTTTGATAATTGAGGTAGTACGCGTGTTCCCACACATCCAACCCAAGGATTGGAGTGCCGTTGCAGCCAACTCCAGGCATCATAGGATTGTCTTGATTCGGCGTAGAACACACCTCAACCTTGCCCCCAGGGTGCACGCAAAGCCATGCCCAGCCTGAGCCGAACTGCGTTGCCGCAGCTTTGGAGAACGCTTCTTTGAACGCGTCAAATGACCCGAACGCGGCATCGATTGCCGCGGCCAAATCTCCCGATGGGTCACCGCCTCCGCTTGGCGACATCACCTTCCAAAACAAGCTGTGGTTCCAAAAGCCACCTCCATTGTTTCGGACCGCTCCATTATTCATGTCGAGGTTTTTGATGATGTCGTCGATCGACTTGCCTTCGAGAGCTGTTCCGGCGATCGCGTCGTTTAACTTAGATGTGTAGCCCGCATGGTGCTTACTGTGGTGGATTTCCATAGTCCTCGCGTCTACATGAGGTGCCAGTGCGTCATACGCATAGTCTAATGATGGTAATTCAAATGCCATTTTACTTAGTTGTTTAATGATTTGACTTCATAGAATTCAACACAGGATCCTTCTCAATGTTCCATCCGGCCATGCTTTGAATTCATTTAACTTCGTCCAAAGGTTTTAAAACTAAACGAGTTAACCCAAACGAAAGCATGAAAAAACTGTTACTGACGATAAGCGCCATCGCTTTTATTGCAGTGGCGTGTGGCCCGAGCGAAGAAGAACGTGCGAAGGCCCAAGCAGAGAATGAAAAAGCGGTGAACGAAAAGGTAGACGCTTTGCTCAAAAGCATGTCTGCAGATACCGCAGCGCCGGCAGTAGAAAACGACACGATGAGCACCGATTCAACTTCCGCTGAGACGGAATAGTATTAAATCTCTTGGGCGGAATTGCGTTGCTGCTTCAGTGCTTCTAACGCTTGTAAAACAAAGGGGTCGATTTCATTCAGCACCCTGAAATAGGCTTGATCTCCGTGTAAGCTTCTTGCAGTCAAGGCCTGCACGCGGAGCGAAATCCGGTCGATGGAACGCTTCCATTCTTTTTCATTGATTTCGATCTCGGTCTGGGCAAGGAACTTCCTCAAAGAAGTAGCGATCAACGCTGAGGTTAGTGTGTTTCCGAGATTTTCTTCATCGTTTGTTTTGAGTACATCGTAGTATTCATCCCTCAACTTATAGGCGAACTGTGTGAGCATCCCGCTGTGCACCAACTCTGCAAAAAACCATGTCACTCCGGTAGTATCCCTTTTGACAATCACATCGGGAACAATACCACCGATCAAGCTGTCTGGGAGCACCTCGCCTTTGGCAGATAAGCTCAGGTAGGGACGTTGGATGCTTCTTCCATTTGGCGTGTAGTAGCGGGCCACGGTTAACCGCGTTGCGCTTCCATCGTTCCATTCGTTTTGCTCCTGAACCAGACCTTTCCCGAATGAGCGTTTCCCCACGACGGTTCCTCGGCCCAAGTCTTGCATGGCCCCTGCGAAGATTTCAGAAGCGCTCGCGCTGTAGGCATCGATCACAACCACAAGTCCGATGTCTTTAAAAGCGCCGTTTGAGGTAGCGAGGTAATCTCGCCTCGGTCGACTTTTCCCTTGGGTATAGGTAATCACGTCCCCTTCTTCTAGGAATTCATCTGCCAGGTTCACAGCCGCATCTAAATACCCTCCTCCATTTCCCCTAAGGTCGAGAATGAACCCTCTTGTCTTCTTTGTTAAAAGCGGATAGACGCGTTCTTGGAACTCAGAATAGGTCGTTTTAGAGAACCGCGCCAATTTCACGTAAATGGTAGAATCGTTGATTAGATAAATGGCGTCGAAACTGCTGATTGGAATCGCGTCTCGCACGATCGTATACCTAACGATATTTTTCGCGCCCTTTCTCTGCACGCCAACGCGGACTTCACTTCCTTCAGGGCCCTTTAAGAGTCCCATTACCGTCCGGTTATCGAGCCCAGTTCCGGCGATCACGACAGAATCCACTTCTACAATCCGATCTCCTGGCAGGACGCCCGCTCTTTCGGAAGGCCCTCCCGCAATTGTGTTTACGACATAAATCGAATCGTTCCGAAGATTGAATTGTACACCAATCCCCTCAAATCCACCGTCGAGCGGTTCATTCATCGTTGAAAGATCCTCTTCTGGAATGTAATAGCTATGGGGGTCGAGTCGCTGAAGTAAGTATGCGACTACTTCATCTTCAAGCCGCGCCTTCGAGATGGTGTCCACGTAGTCGTTTTCAACGTAGTGCAAAATTTGCTCGATCTTTTGCCACCCCGCTGTCGGTTTCCCATTCAAAAACGGATTGCGCAATCCGCTTCCCAGCCAGAGGCCGATGGCCATACTGACCGCCATGAGAAGAGGTATGTGTGAGCGCCGTTTCATGAATCAAGCCTTTCTGTTTTCCGAGCTGTCATCTTTCCTCATCTAGCAATTGCTTCACCTTTAATCCTGCCTTTTCTAAAAATTGAACCCCGCTGGGATCCTTGTAAGCATGTTGAAACACGAGCCTCTTTATACCCGCTTGTAGAATGAGCTTACTGCAATCCTTGCACGGAGAGTGGGTTAGATAAAGCGTCGCTCCAGCTGCATTGTTGGTGGTACGAGCGACCTTCAGAATTGCGTTGGCCTCTGCATGGAGCACGTACCATTTGGTAGCGCCGGTCTCGTCTTCACAATCGTTTTCAAAGCCGGTTGGCGTTCCGTTGTAGCCATCGGCAATGATGGTAGCATCCTTTACTATGATGGCGCCTACTTGTTTCCGGTGGCAATGGCTCAATTTCGCCCATTCACGAGCCAGGCGCAGGTAGGCCTGATCGTATCTCATTTGCTTGGCCGCCTTTTGTTCTGGGTTTCTTTCGTCACGCATTCGGCAAATGTACACCTAGGCTTCGCCTGAGCCATACCGAAAAACAACCGTATCAACCATTCAACACAGAGCGTTAAGTATTTCCATCAATTAGACGAGATTTGTCCTTCACAAATAATTCACATTCCATGAAAATGAAAAGCATCTCCTTTTCCGCTCTCGCACTGTCGGCCGTTATGTTGGCATCCTGTGGCGGAGGATCCGAGGAAAAACAAGAAGAGCAATCAATGGCAGAACTTACCGCACCGCTGATTCCACTAGAAGATTTCTTCAAGAACCCCGAAAGAACTTCTTATCAAATTTCGCCCGATGGGTCCTATTATTCCTATTTGGCCCCTTGGAAAGACCGAAAAAACATTTTCGTTGAGCACATCGGAACCGGCGAGACGAAACGCGTCACATCACAGTCTGACCGTGACATCGCTGGGTATTTCTGGCCAAACAACAAGACGCTGGTATTCATGCGAGACGATGGCGGAGATGAGAATTGGTACCTCGTAGCAGCAGACGTAGAGACGGGCGAAGAGCGCGCGTTGACAAAAATGGATGGCGTACGATCTGAAATCATCGACGACTTGGAAGACATTCCAAATGAAATGATCGTTGGCCTCAACAAGCGGGATCCCAGGATTTTTGACCCATACCGTCTCAATTTAGAAACTGGAGCGTTAACCATGGTAGCCAAGAATCCGGGCAACATAACCGGATGGATGACCGACCACGCCGGCAAACTTAGAATTGCGATCACGACGGATGGTGTCAACACTTCGCTGCTCTATCGCGCAACGGAGAAGGATGAATGGACTTCAGTACTCACCACTAATTTCAAAGAAAGTCTATCCCCTAGATTTTTTACGTTCGACAATAAGAACGTATATGCGACGTCCAACATCGGTCGTGATAAGGAAGCCGTTGTAATTATAGATCCTACTACAGGCAAGGAGTTAGAAGAATTGTTTGTAAGTGAAACGAACGACGTTAGCGGCTTGTCATACTCCCGAAAAGACAAGAAGCTGATCAGCGCGGTCTACACCGCTGAAAAAACAAAACGGCACTTCTTTGATGCGGACGCCAAAGCGACGTATGAGCGCCTCCAAAAGGAGCTCGAAGGCTACGAAGTGGCGATCACGTCGCAGACAAAGGAAGAAGACATGCTGATCGTTCGAACGTACAGCGATCGTTCCTTGGGTTCGTACTACCTCTATAACGAAGCCAGCGACAAATTGACCAAACTCGCCGATGTCAGTCCTTGGATCGACGAAAACAACATGGCGGAAATGCAGGCCATTCAATATCAATCCCGGGATGGGCTGACGATTCACGGCTACTTGACCATTCCCCCAGGGATGGAAAACGCCAAGAACCTTCCGGTAGTAGTAAACGTTCATGGTGGCCCTTGGGCCAGAGACCATTGGGGATTTAACCCTGAGGTTCAGTTCCTCGCCAATCGTGGCTATGCCGTGCTTCAAATGAATTTTCGCGGTTCTACTTCCTATGGTCGCGCGTTTTGGGAAGCCTCTTTTGATCAATGGGGCCTCAGCATGCAAGAAGATGTACAAGATGGAGCTCAATGGCTGATTGACCAAGGCATCGCAGACCCAGAGCGGATCGCAATTTATGGCGGAAGCTACGGTGGTTATGCCACCCTTCAAGGCTTGGTCAAAGACCCTGATTTCTACGCTTGTGGTGTGGACTACGTGGGTGTGTCCAACCTCTTCACATTCATGAGCGGCATTCCAGAGTACTGGAAGCCATATTTAGCCATGATGTATGAAATGGTGGGGGATCCATCTATCGAAGAAGACAGCCTACGCATGGCTGCGACTTCGCCCGCCCTCAATGCCGACAAAATTGTTGCGCCATTATTCGTAGCACAAGGTGCGAACGATCCGCGCGTAGTGAAGTCAGAATCGGATCAAATGGTGGATGCGATGAAGGCGCGAGGAGTACATGTACAATACATGGTCAAGGACAACGAGGGCCACGGCTTTCGAAACCAAGAGAATAAGTTTGACTTCTACAATGCGATGGAGCAATTTTTAAGCGAACACATCGGTGGAAGAACCGTAGAGCCTAATTCAGAAGAGGTGGCTGCGGCCCAATAAGCATTGGCATTCTTTCGGATGTTGAGAGAGCCGGTTTCTAAAAGGGACCGGCTTTTTTTATTCCAAAATGGAGAACTCTACCCTGCGGTTTACGTTTCTACCTTTTTCTGTCGTATTCGGAGCAATCGGCTTCGTGGATCCAAAGCCCTCGCACGAGACGCGCTGGGATGGAACTCCGCGCGTAACCAAGTACGCCTTGATCGTTTCGGCGCGCTTCAGTGATAGTCGTTGATTCCTTTCCGCGTCGCCTACGTCGTCGGTATGCCCATCAATCTTGATTTGAATTTCTGGACTCTCTAGCAGTTCTCTTGCCAACTGATCCAGTTCATCATTGCTGCCAGACAATTCACTCGACCCCGAAGTAAACACGATCGAGTGAAGCTCATATGGTATTCCCGGCTCCTCCTCAGAGAGCATCGTGTAGTAGTGGTGCTTAAATCCAGACTCATCTAC